>NZ_VCLA01000162.1:11885-19714 GCF_009600885.1 Streptomyces jumonjinensis | reverse complement strand
CGGAGCTGCACCAGTTCTTTCCAGGTGAGTACCGTGCTGCCGCCTTCAGTGCCGATGGTTCTCGTCTCTTCGCCAGTCTGGAGCACGGAGCGGTAGCGACTTGGGACACGTCCACCGGGGCCAAGCTCAACGAGTTTCAGGCGCCCAGGAACAGAATCGGTCGGCTTCTGGTGAGCCAGGATGGCACGAAGCTGGTCTTCTCCAGGCATGGCGGCTTGCGTTCCTACTCCTGCGACGCCAGCACAGGCAACAATCTGCAGCCTCTGCAGGGCAAGCCTAGGGCGGTCACAGCGGACGGGGCTCACGTCGCCACAGCCCAGGGGGGAAGTGTGGGGATCTGGAGTACGTCGTCCGGCGAGCGTCTGCATGAGCTCCGCGGCTGCCTCGACGTCACCGTGGCAGCGTTCAATGCCGACGGCACGGAACTTGCTGTCGGAAACCGTGAGGGCGTCGTGGAGGTGTGGGACGTCGGGACGAGGACGCAGGTCCACCGCTTCCACCATGGATCATTGTGCTCATCGCTGGGCTTCAGCCCGGACGGTTTGAGACTCACAAGCGCCAGCATGGACAGGACCGTCCGGATCTGGGACCTCGCTGCCAGTTCGCCGCAGCCGCAGAAGATCTCTGTCGGTGTCGCAGCGGTCTCCGCTGATGGATCTCGCGTCGCCACCGTGAGCCGTGAGGGATTCTCCGTCTGGGACGCTGCGAGCGGAGTGCAAGTCCATCGCTTCGCGAGAGGCGACGGAGCCGCCGGACAGGAGTTGCAGTTCGCCCCTCCCTTTTACGGAGATCAGGCCGACCTGCTCTCGGCAGCTTTCACGGCGACAGGCATTCGCTTCGCCGCGGCCACAGATCGCGAGATGGTCGGTGTGTGGGATGCCGCTGGGGCGCTGCTTGTACAACTCACTTGTGCCGGGCCGCTGGAGAAGCTGCAACTCAGCCCGCTCGGAGATCTTCTGGCTACGGTCGACCGGCAGGGGACCGTCAGCGTATGGGACACCACCAGCGGCATGCAGATGCATCAGTTGCCTCACCACAGAGCTCACAGGCTCGTGTTCAGCCCAGACGGATCCCGCCTCGCCACACACGACCACAGCGGTGGAACCTGCGTCTGGGACACCGCGTCCGGCGCACAGGTCGCGCTTCTGGCGCGCCGTTCGGCACGGTCATGGGCCTTGGCATTCAGTCCGGACAACAGTCAACTGGCCATCAATGATGGTGGCCTCGGATTCCGAGTCGTGGACATCGCCACGGAAGGCATCGTTCATAGGTTCCGCGGCACGAGGGTCAGGGCGGCAGCCTTCAGCTCCGACGGCAAGTACCTCGCTGGCGCGGGAAACAACACGATCTCCGTCTGGGACTTCACGACAGGCGAACGCCTCACCAGCATGCGGGCCGACAGCGACCTCGAATCCGTGATCTGGCAACCCGACGGTCGAGCCCTCTTCGCCGGCGGTCGTGGCGTCCTCGGCTACGAGTTCATGGCATAGTCCGACGCGATGCGCGAGAGAGCAGTGGTCCTCTCCTGGCGGGGCTGACGTACGGGTTGGTGAGCCGATGCTGCCGCTGTCCAGACATCTGCCCTCGGTCATGTTCAGCAGCCTGGACACCGCCGCGCCGGACCGCTTCGGCCGCTGGCGCGACCTGTTGAGCAACACCCACGCCCCCATGGATCTGTCCAGCGACCACGCGCCCCCGGGCTTCGGCCCGGGGCGGCTTGATTCGAACTGGCGTGTGTGCAGGTTCGGAAGTCCCGGGCGGGATACGGGTCGGGAGCCCTTCGCCTTGCCGGTGGTCCGGCAGTGGCTTCGGCGTCCGTCAGGTGGAGGACCTGACGGGCTGGGCGGTGTCGTGCTGGATGACGTGGGCGCGGCCGGGGTGCGCGCTGGACCCTGAAGCGCAGACGCACAGCCGGTCAGCTCGTGTCGCTCGGTGTGGCTGGCCAGCCGAACGGGTCAACATGCTCAACGTCGTCTGTCCAGTAGCCGTAGCGCTCACCGAGTACCGACAGCAGTGCCTGCGGGTCGATGGGAGCAGAGCGGAGGACCAGGCCAAGGCCGTGCGCAGTGCTCACAGCAGCCACGGACAGGTGTGACCGAAGGGCATGCTCGGTGAATGCCTCTGGAGGAACAGGTTGGTCGTCGGGGCGTTCCGGGGCCTGCATAGCGGTGAGGATGCGGGCCCGGTGTTTCTCGGAATCGCCTGGGAAGGCGTGCAATCCCTGCTGCTGGGCACGACGGTTTCCGACCACATTGGCGATGGCGGTCAGCAGGTGCCAGTCGCGCCACCCTGCCTCCCGCAACCGCGCGGTCGTGCGCCGGAAATCGGGGTCAGCAAGCACGCGGGGAAGGGTGTACCGCACGATGGGGAGCATGACGGCGTAGCGGTTACGGACGGTTTCGAGGGCTTCCTCTGGCTTGTAGCCGGGCCCGGGCCCGGTCTGGGCTGGCAAGACATCCGATTCCGCCCGGCCACGGTGCATACCTGCTCCGACGGCTGGTTCAGTGAGCGCAGCCATCGTCTGGTAGTCGTCGGCTTTGAGGAAGGCTGCCAATTCGTCGTAGGGACGGCCAACGAAGAGCTTCTCCCATAGTCCGCTGGCGAGTGTCTGCTCGATGAGTTGCGTGAATGCCTCGTCGGAGAGCAGCGACTGGGAGAGGACCACGCGGATCAGGGCAGTGAGCAGACGGGGTGGTTCTGTTTCCAGGTCTGCGAGGTTGGCCGTGGTCAGCCGTAGCCTCCACCTGTTGGTGTCCCGGTCGGCGGTTTGGTCGCAGACAGCGGGCTGGTCATGGGGCAGGGTGGGGTCTGCGCGGACCTCGGCGCTGACGCGCCCGGGCAGGAGCAGTGGTTCCAGTGTGGCGAGTTCGCCGAGAAGTACCTGGAGTGCCGCGGTGTAGCGTTCTGCGGCCAGTACGGAGTGCCGCTCGTTCGGACAGGTGATCTCCCAGTCGACCCCGAGCGCGTTCCAGACGTAGCGGCGGGTGGGGCCGGCGTCGCTGAAGGGGCGCCCCACGCCTTGTGTGTCGGCCGCTTCGACACATGTCTCTTCGGTTTCCGTGGGAGCGTCGGCCGTCGGGGCGAGTATGTCGTCGAGGATGGTGTTGATGCCCACGGAAGCGGTGATCTCGCGGAGCAGAGGGACGAAGCCGGGTCGTACCGCGCTGGCTACACGCAGGGTGAGCGCCTGGCTGGCCATCGTCTCCCAGACGTACGGGTAGCGTTCGTTGCTGTACGGCTCATCGCAGTAGAGGTCCTGTGCCATGAGGCCGGTGGAGAACAAGTGGGTGGCAGAGATCCAGTTTCCGGCTTTGCGGTCGTACTGGGCGGCGAGGATGATGCCGCGGGGGATGAAACAGCTGAGTTCCGGATTGGGTGCGGACTTCGCGGCGGTGGCGGCGGCGAGCGCGTACTGCTTGGCAGCGATGGGCAGGCTGAGTTCGCTGTAGAGGCGCGCGCATAGCAGCAGCATGATCAGGCCGCCCTCTAGGGTGTCGCCGCGCAGCCAGTTGTCCTTGGCTTTGTGGATCTCCTGAAGTGCTTGCGGGAGACGGCCGCTCTTGATCAGGGCGATGCCTCGGGACTGGGCGCGCTCGCCGCGTGCCGTCTGGCCGGTAACCCGGTCGGTGGCCTGGTCGAGCAGATCACGGACCTCCCGGTACAGCGGATGGTCCACCAGTACGGGGGTGAGGTAGTCGAAAAGGTCGGCGGTGTGTTCGATCGGGAACAAGGGCGCGTTGTCGAGGTGGTGACCCAGCCGGAGCAGGGTGCGCATGCCGGTGTCGAGGTCGGTGAGCGGCGGCTCCGTCTGCAGGGCAGGTATTGGCTCTCCGGCCTCCACCGCCTCGATGACAGCTGAGGTGACTTCCGCGACCGTCGGCAGGTCCTCGGTCCTGGTTGTCAGTTTGGTGGTCATGTCGGTGTGCAGGGCCAGGCGAGCCCGCATGGCCAGCAGATGGGCCATGGCGTTGGCGGGCGGGTCCGCGTCCAGCAGACGGTCGATCTTGTCCGCCAGCAGGCGTTGCCAACTGCACAGGTCGTCTGCCGTCAGCGCAGTGAGGCCGCGCACCAGCGCCCCGTACCCGTACTGGAGAAGCACGACGGCGTCCTCGAGGATTCCCGGGTCGGTGAGGGTGTCGTCGGCGGTGACCGTGTCGAAGAAGTCGCGAGCCAGTTGGTCCGCAGGGTGCATATCGCCGAGGCCGCGCAGGGTCGCCACGACGATCTCGTAGCGGGCCCGCAGAGCGGTGCGCTCCCCCGCCACTGCCTTCAGCAGGGCACGTGCGTGGCCGATCCATTCCGGCAGATCTGCCCGGGCCTCGTCGTGGAAGGTGGCGTGGCGCAACGGGCCCCGCAGGTCCACCAGCTCCCCCAGCGTGCAGGCGGGCTCGTCGCTTGCCTGCCATCGTCGGCGGGCCTCGACGTACCAGTCGGGCAGTTCGCCGGCCCCGTCCGGGCGTGGCGGGGTGAGGTCGGAGGGCAAGTGGAGATACTGTACAGCGAGGTAGAACAGGTCGTAGTCGGCAAGGTGCAGAGCGAGGGCAGCAGCGTCCCAGATATCCAGTTCGACCTGATGCTTCCGGGCGGCTTCATCGATAAGGTCGTGCCGCTTCGCGGCGGGCACGGCGGTCACCGTGAAGTAGATGACGCGGGCAACGGGTGTGCCCTGCCCGCAGATCGAGGCAAGATCCTTTCGGATCTTGCCTGGAACATCGGTTCTTTGGATGGTGCAGGCCATCACCACCCGCTCGGTGGAGGCCAGCGTCGCGAACAAGGACGTGCCAGGCAGTTCCCGAGGAATGTTGCTCCAGTGGCTTTCGGCGTCCCGGCCCTGGTCCCCGCCGCTGCTGACAGGGCCGGTCGCCGTGAGCAGATTGCTGGTGATCCTCCGGCGGGCCAGGCCCAGGCACAACGCCTCGAACCCATGATGGCTGTTGCTCTCGCCGAGAATGCTCAAGGCAAAGCGGATACGCCCCTCAAGCTGGACGGCATCGTCACTCACGTCATTCCCCCCTGGTTTCCCTTGCCCAGCCACACACGACCAGTGTCCAGCACACCACTGACACCTCGGAGCCATGCCCGCGCCTGCGGGCGCTCTTGTGAGGTGGTCACCTGGAGAAGCTCGATGTCCAGGCTATCGAGGACTCTTCCGACCACCCGTTCCTCGCGCCCTCCCCCGCCCCAGTCTGCAGCACACGATGACGGCACCCGAGAACAGCGCGGGCCGTGAAGTACCGCGCCCGCGTCGGAACGCCCCCACCCCGTGGGCCATACCCGCTCTCCCTTTCCCGGACCGGGGCGACGGCGCGGTGGCTCTGACCGCAGCCGGGCGGCATCGCCATTCCCTCCCCAGGTTGGCCGATCGAGCGGCCTGTCGTCCCTGTTTCGCCCGGGCGGGAACCTACGGTGCCGGGCATGGAACGCACACCGATGCCCGAGCCGCTGCGGCAGGCGGTACACCAGCTCGTCTCCGAAGTGGTCATGAACTGCCAGGAGGTACTGCGCTACACCGAGCCGGATGTCGCCCACGACTGGAAGCGGATGACTCTGTACCGGGCCACGGACGCGGCCGACACCATGGACATGGCCGCCATGCTGATCGCCGCGTACTGCCAGCAGTACACCGGCCTCCCCATGAACACGCTCGCCTCCTACCTCCAGATCCGGCAGCAGCACAGCCGGGCGGCCGGTCCGCGGGAGTCGGACCGGCAGGAGATCGCCGGGATGCTCGGCAGCCCTCTGCCGCCCGAGTCCGACACCGATGCACGGCAGTGGCACAGCTGGGGTCAGGGGTATGCGGAGGGAGGGCTGATGGCCGAGGCCGATGAGCAGCGGCTGTTCACCGAGGCATGTCTGCACGGGCTGCGCGCCCGGCTGTGCGACGACGTCGACTCGCTGGACAGTTATCTGCCGCCGCACATCGCAGAGCTGGCGCGGAAGGTCGCCGGGGTACTGGAGGTACCGCAGCCAGCCGCCGTCTGACAGCCGTGGGTCGCGGTCACCGGCGGGTGGCCGGGGAAGTTGGGCGAAGCCCTGGATGACGTGGAGGCGGCGGTCAGGGCGTGTCGCCAGTAGTAGAAGCGGCAGCTAATCCCCGGACCCGGCGTGCGGGGTTCGCCGGGGCGCGGGTCGTGCAGGGCGCAGCCGCCGGGCCACTGCGACAGCTCGGTGATCAGGGCCACGCCGTCGTTCGACTTCCTCGGTCCGCCAGCCGTGGATGTCCAGCAGCAGGCCGTCCAGCGATCCGCCGACCAGTTCGGCGTAGGTCCGGTGCGGGAGCAGGCCGGGGCTGGGGTCGCCGTGGTCGTGGCCGTAGACCCGGCCGCTCAGCCGTGCAGCCACCACCGACAAAGGGGCTGTGAAGACGCCGACGGGCCCAGCCTGGATGAAGGCCGGGCCCGTCGCGGGACGGGGCCGTGCTATCGGGTCTGGATGGCACCGCGGTCGATGAGGTCCTGGATGTAGGCGGGCCAGTCCCGCTCCAGGCTCGCCGTGATGGCCGCGTGGACGTCGGCGCGGACCTGCGGGGTGACGTGCTCGACTTCGCCGCTCGTGTAGTGCAGGCGCAGGCCTTCGCGGCTCGCGTCGCACAGGATGGCGTGGGCCTTCTGCATGAGCGTCATGTAGAGCTGCGGGACCGGTGCCCCCACGAGTTCGTCGATGACGGCCTCGTAGTCGATCCCGAGATCACCCCAGTCCTTGCCCTGCTTGTCGAGCCAGAGCGTGACATCGGAGAAGAAGACGGCCTTGCCCGGCCCGTCCACCAAGTCGCGGGCGAGCCCGCCCGCGAGGTCGAGCACGGTGCCGGCCTCCTTGCTCACGAGGCTGCGGGGCATCGTCCGCGGGGCGACGGCCAGCGCGCACTCTCCCCAGCCGTCTCGGGTCTGCTCCGGCCAGGGCAGCCCCAGCACGAGCCAGCCGTCCGGATACAGCAGCGTGTTGCTCACCGTGTACTTCCCCCTCGGTGTGACGTAAGTGGTTGACGCCGATCTTTCCGCCCAGCGGTGACGACGGACAAGGCGGCCTCCGGCCAGCCGCCTTGTCCCGGCCGGAGGCGGCAGGCCGCCCGGCTACCGGCGGCGTCCGATGCCGAACCTGCTGCGAGGCTTCACCCTCGCCGCTTCGGCCGCCGCGCGTTCGGCTTCCTCCGCTCCAGACGCTACATCCGGCTCTCGTGCTGGACGTCGGTCTTCCCGGTGAACACGAACGCCACCGGCACGTACCCCTCGTGGCCCGTCGCCGGGTACAGGCCCGGCCACAGCCGGAAGGCGTGCACCGCCGCCCCTCCGGAGTGGCGGGCCACCCTCTCCTTGTCCGCGTCGGCCTTCGGCGCCAGGAGCTCGAACCACTCGGTGTAGCGGCGCAGCCTGTCCACCAGGTCGCCGACGGGCTCGGTGAGGCGGTCGACCTCCAGGAGCATCGCGGGCACCCCGGCGTCCGAGGGCGCGCATCGTCAGGTCGGCGTACTGGGTGTAGCCGTAGGGGAGCTTGTGGCCGATCTCGGTCTGCCGACAGCGACGCGCCCGAACCCGGCCCCGGTCAGCACGGCAGTGGTCGAGGTGACGGCGGCGGCGAATGAGCGCGTCGTGGGCGGCAGTCCACAGAGCAGCTCGTCCGTCAGCGCGGTCGCCTCGGAGCGATGCACGCGGCAGCGCCGGTCGGCTCTTCGTAGTGCTGGTCCTGTTACCGCCTTGGTTGCGGAGCTGTGTGGGTCGGCCAGATTTGGAGGTGGTAGTGCTCGGTGACCGGTTCGTCCTGCTCGTGCACGCCGTCGGGGTTGGTGTCCCGGCCGCGGGCGTGGAGGCGGAGGCGGTAGGTTCCCGGGCCGG
>NZ_VCLA01000162.1:4727-11529 GCF_009600885.1 Streptomyces jumonjinensis | reverse complement strand
AGGTCTCCGGAGGGGGCGGCGAGGTCCGTTTCCTCCGTCTCCTCCCAGGGGCCGGGGTCGGGGCCGGGGTCGGCGGAGGTCAGGTGCACGGAGAGCAGGACGGTTCCGCAGTCGATGCCGGTGAGTACGCATGCGGTGTCGGAGCATGCGCCGATCAGTCCGTCGCCTTCGTAGGCGTGGTCGATCGCCTGCTCCAGGCGCTTGCCGGGGGCCTCGGACAGGATGCCTTCGGGGGCGAGGAGCGGGAAGGGCAGCGCGTGCCAGCGGCCGTGCGGCGGCACGCCCGCACCAGCGCCTTCGCCGAGGCGGAGAAGGTCATCTCGTGTCTGCTGTCCGACCCTGGGGTGCGGGAGGCGCGGGCGCAGGTCGAGGCTGCGGAGGCGGAGTTCGGTGTGGAGCTGTGCGCCCGTCTCCAGCCTTTTCAGGACCGGTACGACCAGGCGGTGCGTGACGGCGACGCGGCCCGGCTCGCCGGGATCTGTGCGGGCAAGCACGGTCGCTGGGGGCGGATCTGCGTGCTGGACGACGGTCACGAGATGGAGGAGCCGCACTGGGGTCGCAACAGCGAGGGCCGGCCGGTCGCGTGGGTGGGCAGCGCCCCCGACGACTGGTGAGAGAACACGATCACGGCGCCGCTTCCGGACCAGTGTGGGCGGGGTCGTGAACACCGCAGGAAAGGGCCCCGGGCGCGCTGTGCGCCCGGGGCTGTTTCGCTGTCCTGGGCCGGCGGCAGCCCGGCCCAGGGCCTACACACACAGGGCGATGCGATGCCGCTGCTCACGGCATGGCATCGCACTGGTGCTCGCATAGACCCTGGGATCCTGGGCCGCTCCCCCCGCTGCGTGAACTGCGTTGCAACCGAGGCGGGTTCGGCAAGACGGTTCAACTGCGTGCAGAGAGCGTGTACGAGGCAGGCACGGTTCCGGGAGCAGCGGACACCGCCTTCCAGCGGCGCGGACAGCCGTCCGTCGACTCTGCGGAGGACGACTTCGGCGGTCCCTGGGCAGGCAGCAGCTCCCGGAGGGTAATGGCTTCGGCGATGCTCTCCTGGGCACTGGTGATCTGGATCAAGACGGGCCGGGGCAGTGCCGAAGCCGGCACTGCCCCGGCCTGTTCAGTTCTCTGCATCCGCCTCTTGCCCGCCAGCGAGTTCGGCAAGGCCGTTGAGCGCCTCGGCAGTGAGGCTGAGGAGTTTCACGAACTGCTCGTCCGGTTGAAGTTTGTCCAGGCCTGCGCGAACGAGCGTGGTCTGCCAGTCCTTGCTTCGCGGATGCGCGACTCCAGTCGATCGGAGGCCCTGGAGCAGGCGTAGCGGGCCGGTCAGTGGCACGGGGTCTTCGGCAAGTTCCTTCACCCATGCCTCGATGCAGTTGATCGTGGTGCCCTTTGGATCAGCGCCGGGCAGCTTCCGAATGGCCTTGACGTCGAGGTAGTCGATCACGCCCTTGGCGAGCGTGAGGATCTGGTTGTCGGTCTCCTGCTGCTCGCTGCCCGTGGGCATGTGCAGTCCGTCGAACGCGATCTTGTCGGCGGCGTCCCAGGGGCGGTAGATCTCTTGCCCTGTGACTCGGGCCAGCGCGGTGCTGAACTGCTGTCGTGCTGTTTTCAGGCTTTGTAGGGGATTAGAGGGCCCGTCGTACCACTGGCCGAGTATGTCGCGCCGGAACCGGACTTCGTCCAGACCACCGTTCGGGGTCTCGTTGAAGCTGAGCCAGTGACCGCGCTCCGCGCTGGGGAGGTCGCGTCCGAGATCTCCGAGGTAAGCCTCGACGAGGCCTTCTTCATTGCGGCCGATGCTCATGCCCCAGAGTCCCAAGCAGGTGAGCCGGGTGTTGTCGAGCTGGTAACGGGAGGGTTCCGAGGTGTACCGGCGCAGGACGTCGCGACGGAAGTAGACGGGAGTGAGGTAGTGGGGGGTACCACGGTCGTTGAAGTAGTCGCTCAGTTGGTCGGGGTCGCAGGTGGAGACGATCGGCTGTCCGGTGGCGGCGTCCACTCCGATCGTGAACTGCGGGTACTGCTCGTGCCGGGGGTAGGGGTAGCTCAGATCGGCCGGGGCCATGTTCAGCGGCAGGATGAGGTGCTTGCCGAGGAGCCGGACGAAGCCCGGGAGCTTCGCAGATCCAATGTCCCCGCTGTGGAAGACGTAGTGGTGGCGGTCTGACCGGTCGATCGCGTCGATCTTGGGATCAGGTACTTTTTCGATACGGGTCACCCGGTCGTATTGCACGACGAGGAAGCGTTGGCGCGCGGCCAGGTAACGGCGCAGAGGGAGCGCGGCGATCTCGACGATCAGGTCCGATTCGGTCTGCCGGATGCGGACGAGGTCCTGGTCACGGCCCGCCTCATCGAGGTAGTACCAACCGCCGTCCTTGCGCGGGACAGCCTGGAAATACCACAGGAAGGAAGGGATGAACTCGATGATTGGCTCCACGTGCGGCTGCTGGTGGAGACGGCGCTGAATGAAGAACTCGGAGTGGTGCGCGTCGTCGGTCAGACCGTCGTCGAAAACGAGCGCGCCATCGCCGTTCTCGTAGGCGCTGGCGCTTCCCAGGAATCCGTGGGTCCATGACGCCTCGGCAAGTGCGTGCTCCGTGCCCGCCTTCGTGGTCAGATAGCTGCCGAGCCCCAGATCGCGCTGGTCCAGGGCTGTGTGGAGGACTGTGACCCATTCGGTCGGGGTGGGGTTGAGGCCAGCCAGGTGGGCCTCGGGCTTGGCTTGCTCGGGCAGCCCGTTGTTGCTACCGCGCTTGTATGTGATGGCCACGGGAGAATTAGTCCTCGATGATGCGGTAGTGGGTATCCACCTTGAGGCCTTCGTTCCGGTGGATGAACCACAGGAGATGGCACCCAGGTTCCGGGGCGCTCCACTCCAACTGCGAGTCCGCGGGATAGAACGCCTCAGCAGCTGCTTCGGCTTCGGCCAGCGTGCCGAAAACGCCCTCCGGCCTCTCTGGTCCGATCAGTCTGTACTGCATCCGCAGGCCCCCTTCGTTGCCACAACTTGCTGCTGGCAGCGCAGCCTAGCCCGCCCCTGTGACAGTCATGGGTGACGCGACTTCGGAGTTCCTCACGTTCAGAGGAGTCCTGGCGTCCGTACATGGAGATCACCTCGATGATTGAACCTCTGCGAGGGGTGCCTAGGGCAGCGCGTGGTGCGTCGGTAGCTCCTGGGTCATTCGCAACCCGCTGGACACTGCTCAGAGCCAGGACTCCCCACGGTCCCGAACCGCCGATTCCATCTGTCTGCTCGGATTCCGTCTGCCGTTACGACGGGGCGGTCAAACCCTTGGCCCGTACACCGGGCACTTGGCAGAATCTGGTGGGTGAAGGCAGCTCACATATCCAGGCAGCACCTCGTCTCCCAGGTCCTCATCAAGCAGTTCGCCATGCCTGGGCCGAAGGCCAGCGGCGAGCAGGTATTGCCCTTCGACGTGTGGAACCCGGAACGCCAACAGAAGCTGAAGGGCCCCAGGGCGTGCGGCGCGGCCAAGGACTTCGTGGCGTTCGACTCTCCGTCCGCCGAGGCCCTGTGGGGATCGGTGGAAGCGCGTGTCCCCTCCGCTCTCGCAGCTGTGAAAGCCGGCACTCCGTTCGCCGACCCCCGGCACGTCGAGGTGCTGCGCGACCTCGTCGTACTCCACTATGTACGTTCACACCGCTATCGCAGCGTGTACACCAAGGCGTTCGAGACTGTGAGCGTGGATGTCCGCGGCAAGCTCGTCCGTTTGTTTCCCGAGCAGCTCCGCCGTGAGGCGCTGCGCCAGACCGGTCTCCATCTGCCTGGCTCCGGCTCCCTTGGTGCCTTTGCCGAACGTCTCGTCGAGCAGTCCGAGGTTACCCAGCGTTTTGAAAGCGGAGAGCTGTTTCGCACGAGCATCGAGAACATGTTCAACAAGGTGCGTGCCAAAGCGGCGAAGTGGCATCTGGAGGTGCTGACACCGGAGAGTCGGCAGTTCCTGATCGGCGACAATCCAGCGGTGAGCGTGCGTACGGACATCAGACCCTTCTCGCACGGCATGGCTTTCGGGGACGCACACTCCATCGTCCTGCCCGTCGGTCCCAGGCGCCTGCTGGCCCTTGCTCCGGAGAACATGATGGGCAGCGTCCCCAGGGCCGTCGTCGACGAACTCAACGCTGTGCAGATCCTCGCTGCCGACCGCTACGTCTACATGCACCCGCAGAGTCAGCTGGAGACGTTCGCCAGAACCGCAGCGAAACGGCGGCAAGTTGCCCGTTCCCATCACTGAGTGTCGGCTTCAAGGATGTCCGACCCAGGCCTCATGGTGAGAGGCGACATACAGTTCCTCGCGCAGGCGGCCGAGCAGGACACCGACGCGCGTTCTGCCCTCGACGACCTGCAGCCCGGTGTCCGACGGGTCCAGAAGCCGTCGGTCGATCAGAATCGGCGGGCGCAGCCACGTCCCGTGGTCTTCCCAGCGCCGGCCAATCTCCGGGGGTCGTACCGAGATCCAGTGCACCGGATTGTCGGCGAAGCTCTCGATACAGCCGGCATCGGATGCTCCGGTCGGTATGCCGTGGAAGTCCGCGGTCGGGATCGTCTCCAGCCGCCACGTGATGTCGCGCAGGTCGAGGCCGCCGTAGTCGTACACGAAGGCGGCGTTGTCGCCGTGGTCGAAGAGGAACTGTTCGAGGACGTCGTCCGGCCACTGCAGCGACTCCAGTGCAGGGTCGGCACGGAAGTCACCAAAGGTGAAGCTGAGGGCGTGGTGTCTGTGGCGCGCCGTCAGCGGGCTGAGGTCGGTGAGCTTCATACCGCCAGGTCTACAGGAGATTGTCGATGGTGTTCCCGCTGCCCGGCTCCCACTGCCGGGTCCTGTGGCCTTGGGTGTGCGCGGGGGTGGTTGGATCGGGCGACTTTCATGGAGCCGGGCCTCGAAGATGTCATGGCTGATCCCCCAGGGCCCGTGGCGTGTCCGACGTGAGATCAGCTCTCGCTGTCCGTCGAGCGGTCAGCCAGCTGACGACGTCGGCGTCGGCCATGACGACCGCCTGCGTCTCGTGGACGGTGCTCTGCTGGACGACGTGGAAGCGGCCCGGGTGCCTGCTCGGCTCCGGGGCTGGGTCGGATCGGCCAATGTCGCAGCTCGCCGGGCGGCGCGGTCCGCACGGAAAATGGTGTTCGCTGCATCGAGCAGCCGTGTCTAGTCTCTCCGTGAAGGCGACGGGTTCTGGTTCCTCCTCGCCGACGGAAAGGGGAGTGGCACATGGCTCCGGCAGATCCACGTGACGGGCGACAGGCGGCAGTGAATGGGGCGGAGCCCTACCTCGGTGCCGGGGCGCCGTTCGTGAACCCGGTCTCCGACGGAGGACTTCGTCGCTTCCAGCCGTCCAAGGGCCCCCACGGGGCCGGTCCGCGCCAAGCGTGGGACCAGATGCACAAGGCCGGACAGCAACGGCCCCGACTGCTCGCCGAGATCTCGCAGACGGCACTGGCAGCGGACCCCGTCATGCTCTACAGCAGCCTTCATGTGCTGGACGCCATGCGCCGGTCACATCTGGCGGGCAGCGTCATGTTCGGCAGCGACGCGATGGTGGAGTTTTACGGGGGACTGGTCACCGCGATGACTGCGGAGCAGGTTCTCCAGCGGCTCGGTGCCGTTTTCCACCCGCAGGCGCTGTTCGACCTGGACCGGCTGCTGCGCGAGTACGCACGATCGGAGAACCTGGTCCATCAGGCCAGGGTTCTGCGTGAAGGTGCCGCCGACCGGCAGGCGAGTGTTCTGCACATGCTGCAGATGGAGCAGCGCTTCGACCGGATGCAGGGCTACCCCGCACAACTGCGCCCGATCTTCGAAGAGATCGTGGTCCCGCTGGCCGACCAGGCCCGTGCGGGCCTAGGTTTCGCTCTCCACCAGGCGCTGGAGGCCGCCGACGCCTATCACGCCCGACGGACCGCGCAGTTGGACGAAGCCATGGATGCGTTCGAGCATGCCTCCGCCGACCTGCGGCCGTCCCCGACAAGGACCAGCATGTGCAGGTGGCGGCCGCGCTCACGGCAGGAATAGCCCTGTTCGGGGCCGCGCCCGTCGAGGACGATCTGCCCGGCGTGCTGGCTGCGGATCTGGGTGTTCCCCACGAGGAGATGGTCCGCTTGGTCGCCGCGCTGACGACGCCGCTGGGCAGCCAGCCGGGACTACGCGAACTCGGTGACACCAACACGCTGCGACGCCGACCGGTCGTCGGCCTGGACACCGAACGCGGTCTGTGGGCGCGCCCCGGCGACTTTCTGCACGAGGCACTCGACTGGGCCGCGGAAACCTGTGGCGATCACCCGGACCTGCTCAAGCGCTTCGACAAACGACGTCAGGACGTCTGCGAAGAACACGCCAGCCGCACCCTGGCCGCGGTGTTCGGGGACGCCTGGGTCCATGCTGGCGCCACCTACCCGGCACCGGGGAACCCGGACATCGACGCTCTTGTCGCGATGCCGGGGGCGCTCCTCGTCATCGAGGCCAAGGGCGGGCGCTTCACCGACCCTGGCCGCAGAGCGGCGCCCGGCCGGGTGAACAAGAAGATCCGTGAGTTCGTTGACAAGGCCCTGGCGCAGAACGCGCGGACCATCGCCTACCTCGGCGCCGATGCCAGTAGCCTGCGGGATCGGAACAAGCGCCGCCTCGTGCTGCCGGACCACCTCCCGCCTGCCGTGTCGGTGATTGTCACCCTCGACCGCGTGGACCCGTTCGCCACGCACCTCCCCGACGGCGGCAAACGGCACGCGGAACCACCGGACGGCACTTGGCTCGTCGCGCTGGCCGACCTCGTGATGGTCGCCGACATC
>NZ_VCLA01000162.1:0-4300 GCF_009600885.1 Streptomyces jumonjinensis | reverse complement strand
CCCGTCCAGCCCGCACCGCAGGAGATCGTCTTCCTCGGCACCGGCAACGAAGCCCTCAACAACTACTACACGCATGTCGCCGCACCGGGCTCCCCCACCCCCGCCCGTCCGGCCTCCGGCGTTCCTCCGGAAGTCCTCGATGCCCTTGACCTCGTCCACCGTGAACGCTCCAGGCACTGGAGCGACCTGGCGATCGCCGCCTTGGCGGTGCCACCCGACGACTGGCGGTCCGTCCGTACGGCACTTCGGGCCGCCCGGTCGGCGACCGGTACCCGGCGCGAGCGCAAACGGGCCCGACGCGCCGCGGACGGTATCCGGTTCTCACCCCGTCTCACGGTCTACGTCCGCCCGGCTGATGACGAGAGCCCTCTCCCGTCCCTGGGACCGGACGTGCTCCTGCTCCGCACCCCGTAGCCGACCGGCTGGTGGCCCCGACGGCGAGGAAGCCGTGTGCCCGCCGCCTGGTCGTACCGCCCCTGGCCCATGGTGCCCCGGCAAGGTCCGGCACGGGCCGTTGCCTGCAATCACTGCCGCTCAAGGTGGGCACGTGTGCTGTCCGCCCCTGGAGTGCGGGAGGCCAGGGAGCAGGTGGGGACGGAGTTCGGCATCGAGTTGCGTGCCCATCTCCAGTTGTTCCGGGACAGGTACGACGAGGCCGCGCGCGGCGGTGAGGCGGACCGGCGCGCCGGGATCTGTCCGGGAAGCACGGCCGCTGGGGGCGGATCTGCGTGCTGCCCGACGGCCACGAGGCGGAGGAACCGCACTGGGGCCGCAACGGCGAGGGCCAGCCGGTCGCGTGGGTGGGCAGCGCCCCCGACAACTGGTGAGAGAACACGTTCACGGCGCCGCTTCCGGAGTGGCATGGGCGGCGTCGTGAGCACTGCGGGAAAGGCCCCGGGCGCGCTGTGCGCCCGGGGCTGTTTTGCTGTCCGGGGTCGGCGGCATCCCGGCCCAGGGCCTACACACACCTCAGTGCGATGCCGCTACTCAGGGCATGGCATCGCACTGGTGCTCGTGTAGACCCTGGGATCCTGGGCCGCTCCCCCGCTTCGTGAACTGCGTTGCAACCGAGGCGGGTTCGGTAAGACGGTCCAGCAGCGCGTAGAGGGCCCGTACGAGGCGGGCGCGGTCCGGGCCGTCTGCGGACGCCGCTTCGCCGTGTCCTACCCGTCCGCTCCGGCCAGCGAAAGTGCCATTGCGTTGCCGGGTTCGGTGGACCTGTACGCGCCCGCACCGGGCCTCTGACGGCCCGCTCCCGTGCCGCGGTCCGTCCCGGCTGCGCTCTGTGGGCCTGCGACCGATCGGGTCTCCCGGTGCCCCGCCCATGTGGGCGGGGCACCGGGAGGCCGTGATGGCCGGCTACTCCTCGTCCTGCTCCATGATGTGCGCCTCAAGGAAGTCGGCCAGGCTGCCGACGACAACGGCCGATGCGAATGCCTTGTCGAGGACCTCCTTGTTCACCGCTTCCGTGCCCTTGCCGCCGTCGGTCTCGGGCAGGCCGAAGTGATGGCGCAGGGCCAGCTGCTCGTCGACGACGACGGCGGGCAGTTTCCAGTCCTCGCCGAGGAAGGCGAGGAGGGCGGGGATGTCGATTCTGTCGGCGGGGCCGATGAAGGAGGTGACGGCGATCCAGTCGGCGTTCTCGCCGTCGTACTCGAAGTGCAGATCCTGGTAGCGCTTCTTCGTCGTGCCGTCACTGAGCTTGAGCGACTGTTCGAAGACGGCGGTCATCGTCGTGCCCTTCTCCGTGTCCACCTCGACGCTCTCGGGGCCGAGGGTCTTGACGAGAAGGGAAGTGAAGTCGAGCCACGTCGTCGTCATGGATGTCTCTCCTGTTCTCCGGATGCCAGGGTGTCCCCCTTCGCTCAACGGGAGTGCCGACGCCCGGGTCACGGGCGGGCTGCCTGCGAACGACCTCAGTCCTGCGGCCCGTTGGCCGAACACGAGGATCCGTGCCGGGGACGAGCCCCGTGGCGGCACCTCCGTCGGCAGGATCGCTGTGAGCGGTGGCACCGCCTTGTGCCTACCTGACGCGGCGCGCCCACGGTCCAGCAGCGCGTAGAGGGCCCGTACGAGGCGGGCACGGTTCTGAGTGCCTCAGGCACTGATCGGGCACCTCGCGCGGGCACGGACCGCGGCGGCGCAGCCTGTTCTCGGGTCGGCTGCGCCGCCGGTGGTGCCCGGTGGAGTATCTCCCGTGTGGGTATCGGGGTGACGGCCGTGCGGGGCGGGATGTGGGGTGGGCTATGGGCAGGTGGTCAGAAGGACGGAGATGACGGTGCAGGTGGCGCTGTCGGTGTCGTTGGCCGGGTTCGGGTCCGCCGGGGTGGAGGCGGTGCGTGTCCCGGTGACGGTGACGTGGCCCAGGGAGAGCAGGTGCAGGGGTACGCGGAAGGACTTGGCCGCGCTGGTTCCGTTGGCGATGGCGCCGTAGGTGCAGGTCACGGTTCCGGTGCCGGTGCCGGTGGTGCATCCGGCCGACAGGCGGGTGGCGGAGGCGCCGGACGGCAGGGCGGCGGTGACGGTGGCGGAGGTGACCGCGCCGGGGCCGGTGTTGTTCGCGGTCAGGGTGTAGGTGAGGTAGGGGGTCAGGATGCCCAGGTGGGGCTGCGCGGTCACGCCGACGGCAAGGTCGGCGGTGGGCGGCGGCGCGACGGTGACGGTGATGGTCTGCTCGTACACAGTGGCCTCGCCGCCGGTGTCGCCGTAGAGCTGGTAGCCCAGGACGAAGGAACCGGCCGGGGTTGCGGGGTTGACCCGGAGGGTGAGCGTTCCGCTGAACGCGCCGCCCGCCGCCAGGTCGCCCAGCGGTACGCGCTGGGCGACGCCGAAGACACTGGTGCAGGGGGCGGTGTTGCCCGTGCACGATTCGATGGTCGTGAAATCGGGGAGCCGGCCGAGGGTGGAAGAGCCGGCGTAGAAGTTCTCACCGGCGCCAGCTATATCGAAGTCCGCGGTGCCGTTGAAGCTGATCGTGAAGGTGTCACCGGCGGCGACGGTGGTGGAGGAGACGCTGACGTTGGAGACGGCGTGGGCGGCCTGGGGAACGGCCAGTCCCACTCCGGCCGCCAGGGCCAGGGTCGCCAGCCCGGACAGCACCCGTCGGCGCATGCGGCGCAGCGGGCCCCATCCCGCGGCCGGGGCGGATCCCGGATTGTGGGTCCTGGCTCTGCGGTGCCATCCCGTAGGTACGGGTATCGGGGTGGCGTTCGAGGACATGAAGGTCCCCTTTCACTCGGTTGCGCGCCACCACGGGCGGGACCCGGCGGACCCCGACAACCAGCGACGGTGCGGTCACGCCCGTGCAGGCGCGGCCTACCCGCCGGGATCACTAACCACCCGGAACACGGACCGCGCATCGCTCACCGCCGCGGACAGAGCCCGGCCCGCGGCGACCTCGCCAGACTGACAGCAGACCGGCGGCTCTCGAACAGGGAATTCACAATTTGATCGGATGAGGCCACTGACCGACCGCATGACGCCCATGTCTGGCAGGATCCCCCGGCTGGTGGGGCCGGTGTTTCGAATCCTGGCGGGTCAGAAGCCGATTCAAGGTTCGGAAGCAGGTACTGAGCAGACCACGGGCCCCGGGCGCACACGGCTGCGTCCGGGGCCCGTGGTCCGGCTGGGGGTCAGCTCTCGTTGTCGTACGGGTCGGTGAGCCAGTTGACGACTTCGGCGTCGGTCATGACGATCGCCTGCGTCTCCTGAATGGTGGTGCCCTGCTGGATGACGTGGAAACGGCCCGGGTGCCTGCTCTGCTTCGGGGCGGGCACGGCTACGGGGGCGAGCCTGCGCCAGGTGTCGGCCGTGAACCGCGACAGGATCACCGTGGCGAACTGCTCGCGGACCTGCGCTCCGAGGACACCGGCGGGGCGCCCGTCGTAGATGACGTGGACGCGGGCCGCGCGTCCCGCCCACAGGGCGTCCTGGAGCGCGGTGACAGCCGGGGACGTGGTCGGGTCGTCCTTCTGCCGGAACGTCTTCCAGTAGCGGGCGAGTCGGCGCACGGTGGCGTTGGCCTCGTCGAGCGCGACGATCAGGCGCGGCACGCCGTCGAGGTCGCCGTCGAGGTCGAGGCGGCGCTGGAGCTCGGTGGCGAGGCTGGTCAGGGCGTCGTGGATGCCTGCGACGTTGCCCCGGTGGGTGACCGTCGGCAGGGCCTTGGCCCACAGGTGGGAGATGCGCTTGGGGTCGAGGACTAGGGCGTGGGCGCCCTGGTGGAGGAACTGGG
The DNA here is from genome assembly GCF_009600885.1 of Streptomyces jumonjinensis. GTDB lineage: Bacteria > Actinomycetota > Actinomycetes > Streptomycetales > Streptomycetaceae > Streptomyces > Streptomyces jumonjinensis. The sequence goes on along the minus strand of NZ_VCLA01000162.1, from coordinate 66 downwards.
CGGTGAGGGAGCGCAGGAGTGTGGTGCTGCCGCCGCCGGCACCGGTGCAGACCAGGACATGGGGGG
>NZ_VCLA01000161.1:6407-6855 GCF_009600885.1 Streptomyces jumonjinensis | reverse complement strand
CTCCCTGCTGGGCGTCCTGGATCCCGAGTCGGTTCCTGGGGTGCGGAATTGGGTGTTGGGTGCGGAGCGGTTGAACGCGGATCTGGCGAGCCGTTGGTCGGGTCGGGCTCAGGTGTGGAATACGTACGGTCCGACCGAGGCGACGGTGATCACGACGGCCGTTCCGCTGGATCGTGGGATTCGGCCGGAGGATCTGCCGCCGTCGATCGGTGCCCCGATCGGGAACGCTCAGGTCTATGTCCTGGACGGTTTCCTTCAGCCGGTTCCGGTGGGCGTGACGGGTGAGCTGTATGTGGCGGGCGCGGGTCTGGCCCGCGGCTATGTCGGCCGACCGGACCTCACGGCCGAACGGTTCGTCGCGTGCCCGTACGGCGGTCGTATGTACCGGTCGGGTGACCTGGCCCGCTGGACGGCCGACGGGCAACTCCTCTTCGCGGGTCGCGCGGAT
>NZ_VCLA01000161.1:5539-6397 GCF_009600885.1 Streptomyces jumonjinensis | reverse complement strand
GTTCGGTTCGGGTGCGGGTGGGTGCGGAGGCGCATGCCCGGCTGGTGGAGGTCGCCGGACGCGGCCGGGCGACGATGTTCATGGTCGCGCATGCGGCGATGGCCGTCCTGCTGTCGCGGATGGGCGCGGGTGACGACATCCCGATCGGCACCGCGATCGCGGGCCGTGGTGATGCCGCGCTCGATGATCTGGCGGGCTTTTTCGTCAACACGTTGGTGCTGCGGACGGATGTCAGCGGCGACCCGTCGTTCGCGGAGCTGCTGGGGCGGGTGCGGGAGGCGGACCTTTCGGCTTACGCGCATCAGGATGTGCCGTTCGAGCGTCTGGTGGATGCGCTCAGCCCGGCGCGTTCGCTGACTCGGAACCCACTCTTCCAGGTGATGCTGGCCCTCCAGAATCTGCCCTCTGCTCAGTGGGAGCTCCCGGGTCTGGAAGTGGGTGCTCTGGACGCAGGGCCTGAGCCTGCGGCTCGGTTCGATCTGTCGGTGACGCTGGTCGAGGAGCGGGATGCGGAGGGCGCTCCGGCGGGGATCGGCGGGGGGATTCTCTACGCCACGGATCTGTTCGACGAGGCCACCGTGGAGGCTCTGGCCGATCGTCTGGCGCGGGTGCTGGAGCAGGTGGCGGCCGATCCGGATGTAAGGCTGAGCCAGATCGATGTACTGGACGACGCCGAGCGGGCCCTTGTCACGGGCGGACCAAGCCACCCCCGTCTTCCGGATGCGTCAGGCTCGATTCTCGATCTCCTCTCGGCCCGGGTGGGGGGTGCGCCGGGGGTCGCGGCGGTGGGGTGTGGTGCCGATGTTCTCTCGTACGGGGAGTTGGAGGAGCGTTCGAATCGGTTGGCTCGGTATCTGA
>NZ_VCLA01000161.1:4919-5529 GCF_009600885.1 Streptomyces jumonjinensis | reverse complement strand
GGCCCTGCTGGCGGTGTGGAAGGCGGGCGGTGCGTATGTGCCGCTGGACCCTGAATACCCGGCGGACCGGCTTGCTTTCATGGTGGCGGACAGTGGCGCGACCATTGCGCTGGGGTCGGGTTCTACGCTGGCGGGTGTGCCGGTGGGCTCGGCGCGGGTGGTGCTGCTGGACGAGGTAATCCAGGACATTGCTTCCGAGTCGGCGGAGCCGGTGGCGACGGTGATCGACCCGGCCCAGTTGGCGTATGTGATCTATACGTCGGGTTCGACGGGTCGGCCGAAGGGTGTGGCGGTCGCTCATGGCGGGGTGGCGAATCTGGCCGGGGCGATGCGGTCCGCGCTGGGTGTGGACGTGGGGGTGGTGGCGCTTCAGTTCGCGTCGTTCAGCTTCGACGCGGCCGTTCTGGACGTTGTGGTGACGTTGGCTGCGGGTGGGACGCTGGCGATCGCGTCGTCGGAGGAGCGGCGGGAGCCGGAGGCGCTGGCGGAGATGATCCGCACCACGGGCGTCGAAGTCGCGAGTGTCGTCCCCTCCCTGCTCGGCGTCCTCGATCCTGAGTCGGTTCCCGGGGTGCGGAACTGGGTGTTGGGTGCGGAGCGGTTGCACGCT
>NZ_VCLA01000161.1:4436-4909 GCF_009600885.1 Streptomyces jumonjinensis | reverse complement strand
GGGGTATCCGGCCGGAGGACCCGCCCCCGTCGATCGGCGCCCCGATCGACCGTGCGGGGGTCTACGTCCTGGACGACCTGCTCCAGCCGGTTCCGGTGGGCGTGACGGGCGAGCTGTATGTGGCGGGCGCGGGTCTGGCACGCGGCTACGTCGGCCGACCGGATCTCACCGCCGAACGCTTCGTCGCGTGCCCGTTCGGCGGTCGGATGTATCGGTCGGGCGACCTGGCCCGCTGGAACCAGGACGGGCAGCTCCTCTTCGCCGGCCGCGCCGACGAACAGGTCAAGATCCGTGGCTTCCGGGTCGAGCCCGGTGAGATCGAGGCCGTACTCGCATCGCATGAGACGGTCGGCCAGGCCGCCGTCATCGTCCGCGAGGACCGGCCAGGCGATAAGCGGCTCGCCGCGTATGTCGTCCCCGCCGGGGAGAGCCTGGATACGGATGAACTCCGGGAGTTCGCGGGCCTCAGGCTC
>NZ_VCLA01000161.1:3189-3817 GCF_009600885.1 Streptomyces jumonjinensis | reverse complement strand
CGCTCGCCGGGCCGGTCTGGTCATCACGGCCCGCCAGGTCTTCGAACGCAGGACGCCCGCGGGTCTGGCGGTCGCGGCCGTACCCGATGACGCTGCTCTGGGGCAGCCCCCAGCAGGAGTCGCTGGAGTCGGCGAGATCCCGTTGACCCCGGTCATGCATGAGCTGATCGAACGAGTCGGCGCGGAGAAGATCGACCAGGTCATTCAGTCGGCGCTGGTGGTGGCCCCGGCCGGTCTGGACTTCGCCGTACTGACCGATGCGGTGCGCGCGTTGGCCGGACACCATGACACGTTGCGGGCCAGGCTGGAGCACACACCGCAGCCACGGCTCGTTGTACCGGAAGAGCTCTCCTCCGGACCGTTCACCCACCGTGTCGATGCGGTGGGCGGGGATCTCCGGCGGCTGGTGGACGAGGAGACGCGGGCGGCGGTCGCCCGGCTGGACCCGTGGGCCGGTGTGATGGTCCAGGCGGTCTGGTTCGACCTCGGCCCCGACACGCCCGGGAGGCTTCTGCTGGTTGTCCACCACTTGGTGGTGGACACGGTCTCGTTCCGCGTACTGCTGCCGGACCTCGCCGAGGTGTACGAGGCACTGGCGGACGGTCAGGCCCCCGCACTCCAGTCCGTC
>NZ_VCLA01000161.1:3001-3179 GCF_009600885.1 Streptomyces jumonjinensis | reverse complement strand
GTGCCGGTTGCGTTTCATGCGGGGATCGATGATGTGTTGCTGGCTGGGCTGGCTGCTGCGGTGGTGGAGTGGCGGGCTGGCGGTAGTGCGGTTCTGGTGGATGTGGAGGGGCATGGGCGGGTGCCGCTCTCGGGTGGTGAGGATCTGTCGCGGACGGTGGGGTGGTTCACCCGGGTGC
>NZ_VCLA01000161.1:2805-2991 GCF_009600885.1 Streptomyces jumonjinensis | reverse complement strand
CCCACGTCGTTTCGGCAGTGGGCGGGTGGGTTGGCGGGGCAGGCGGTGGGTGTGGAGCGGGTTGCGGAGTTGTCGGGGTGGGTGGGGTTGTTGTCGGGGCCGGATCCGTTGTTGACGGTTCGGGCGGTGGATCCGGTGCGGGATGTGGGTGGTTCGGTTCGGCGTGTGTCAGTGCGTATCCCCGTC
>NZ_VCLA01000161.1:2478-2795 GCF_009600885.1 Streptomyces jumonjinensis | reverse complement strand
GTGGGTGGGGTGGCTGCGGGTCGGGTGGTGAAGCGGGTCAAGGAGCAGATACGGGCGGTTCCGGGCGATGGTCTGGGGTACGGGATGCTGCGGTATCTCAACCCGGAGACCGCGCCGGAGCTGGCCGCGCTCCCCACCGCGCAGATCGGCTTCAACTACCTCGGCCGATTCGCGAGCCGTGACGGTGACTGGCAACTGGCCGGTGAAGCGGGGCTGGGCGAAGGCATCGACAGCCGGGCCGTGGTCATGCACCCCCTGGAGGCCGAAGGCGTCGTACACGACCGTGAGAACGGCCCCGAGCTCACCCTGACCCTGGC
>NZ_VCLA01000161.1:1732-2468 GCF_009600885.1 Streptomyces jumonjinensis | reverse complement strand
GATGCTGCGGTATCTCAATCCGGAGACCGCGCCGGAGCTGGCCGCGCTCCCCACCGCGCAGATCGGTTTCAACTACCTCGGCCGATTCACCGATACGGCAACCGATGACGCCGTATGCAAGGCGTGGACGCCCGCAGTGGAAGCCGGCCCGGTCGGCGGTACGGCCGGGGAGTACCCCGTGATGCACGCCATCGAAGCCGAAGGCGTCGTACAGGACTCCACCAATGGTCCCGAGCTCACGCTGACTCTCGTCTGGCCGGAGGGTCTTCTGGCCGAGGAGGCGGCGCGGTCGCTGGTGGACGCCTGGGCGGCGATGCTGGCGGGGCTGGCGGAGCATTCCGAGCGGGCGGGGGCCGGTGGACGTACGCCCTCCGATCTGCCCCTGGTGTCGCTGGACCAGTCGCAGATCGAGGAGCTGGAAGCCCAGGTCCCGGACCTGACCGATGTCCTGCCCGTGACACCCCTGCAAGAGGGCCTCCTCTTCCACGCGCTCTTCGACGAGCACGACGCCGATGTCTATGTGGAACAGATCGACCTCGGCCTTGAAGGGCCCCTGGACACGGCCGTGCTACGCGCTGCCTGGGAGGCGCTGCTCGCGCGGCACGCGAGCCTGCGGGCCGGATTCCGGCAACTGCCCCGTGTGGACCATCCGGTGCAGGTGATCAGCGGTGGAGTGAGTCTGCCATGGCGGGAAGTCGATCTGTCCTGGTCGGCTGAGGACGAGGACGCCGCGAAC
>NZ_VCLA01000161.1:0-1722 GCF_009600885.1 Streptomyces jumonjinensis | reverse complement strand
CGATGTCCTGCCCGTGACACCCCTGCAAGAGGGCCTCCTCTTCCACGCCCTCTTCGACGGCTCCAGCAGAGACGTCTATGTGGAGCAGATGGTCCACACGCTGGAAGGGCCGCTCGACGTTCCAGCCCTCCAGGCCGCCTGGGCCGCGCTGCTCGCACGGCACGAGAGCCTGCGGGCCGGATTCCGCCAGCCGGTCGGAGCCGCCCGGGCCGTACAGGTGATCGCCCGTGCGGCGAGCCTGCCGTGGCGGGAGGAGGATCTGTCGCATCTGCCCGAGACCGAGGCACAGGCCGCAGCGGATCTGGCGGAGAAAGCGGAGCAGACCCGCCGCTTCGACCTGGCCGACCCGCCGCTGCTCCGAATCCTGCTGCTGAAGCTGGGTCCGGACCGGCACCGGATGGCGGTCACACTGCACCACATCGTGCTCGACGGCTGGTCGCTGCCGATCCTGATGCGCGAACTGTGGACGGCGTACGAGGCCGGGGGCAGCACCGCCGGTCTGCCCACCGTCACCCCGTACCGGGAACACCTGGCCTGGCTCACCCGCCAGGACAGGCAGGCGGCGCGCGAGGCATGGCAGCAGGCCCTCGCGGGCGCGGACGAGCCGACACTCGTCGTACCCACGGAACGGAGCGCCGCCGAGCCGACGCTGACCGGCACGGTGGCCACTGAGCCGACCGAGGAAGTCGAGCGCGCTGTACGGGACTTGGCCCGGGCGCATGGTTTGACGCTGAACACGGTGGTTCAGGCCGCCTGGGCCATGGTCGTGGGCCAGCTGTCGGGACGCGGCGACGTCGTCTTCGGCGCGACCGTCGCCGGTCGGCCGGCGGATCTGCCCGGTATGGAGACCATGCTGGGGCTGTTCATCAACACCGTGCCGGTACGGGTGAGGATCGACCCCGCGCAGACGGTCGCCGAAGCGCTGGCCGAACTTCAGACGCAGCAGTCCGCCCTCCTCGATCACCAGCACCTGGGGCTCACAGAGATCCAGCGACTGGCGGGCGCGGGCGCCACCTTTGACACCCTGATGGCGTTCGAGAACTATCGCGCCGGCGAGACCGAGCTCCCCGGTGCCCTGCGCCTCACCGATACCGAAGTCCGTGAGTCCACCAACTACCCCTTGGCCCTGGGCGTCAGCCCGATCGGCCGGCTGAGGCTTCGCCTCGACCACCAGCTGCATGTCTTCGACGAGTCCACCGCCCGTACGCTGCTCAGCCGACTGGTACGAGTCCTGGCACAGTTCGCCGCCGACCCCCAGGCCAGGCTCGGCCGTATACCCGTGATGACAGAGGCCGAGCGGTCTCTTGTGGTGGGCGAGTGGAGCGGAACGGCTCAGCCGGTGGCGGGGGAGTCGTTCCTCGATCTGTTCGGTGCGCGGGTGGGGGTTGCGTCGGGGGTCGCGGCGGTCCGTCAGGGCGTGGATGTTCTCTCGTACGGGGAGTTGGACGAGCGTTCGAATCGGTTGGCCCGGTATCTGACCGGTTTGGGTGTGGGTCGGGAGGGTGTCGTGGGGTTGTGTCTGCCGCGTGGGGTGGACATGGTGGTGGCCCTGCTGGCGGTGTGGAAGGCCGGTGGTGCGTATGTGCCGCTGGACCCGGAGTACCCGGCGGACCGACTCGCTTTCATGGTGGCGGACAGTGGTGCGCGGGTGGTGCTGGGGTCGGGTTCGACGCTGGCGGGTGTGCCGGTGGGCTCGGCGCGGGTGGTGCTGCTGGACGAGGT
>NZ_VCLA01000160.1:136296-143620 GCF_009600885.1 Streptomyces jumonjinensis | reverse complement strand
GGCGGACGGTGGCGGTGGTGGGGCAGGACGCGCCGCTGTTCCATGGCACGCTGGCGGAGAATCTGCGGCTGGGCGCACCGGACGCGCCGGACGAGCGGTTCGCGGCGGTGGCCCGGGCGACCGGGGTCGACCGCATCGCGAGGTCGCTGCCCGAGGGGTACGCGACGGCGGTGGGGGAGCGGGGGACGACCCTGTCAGGGGGTCAGCGGGCGCGGGTCGCGCTGGCGCGGGCGCTGCTGACGGGGCCGAGGGTGCTGGTGCTCGACGAGACGACGGCGCGGCTGGACGGGGTGGGGGAGGCGGAGCTGACGGCGGGACTGCCCCGCTGCACCACGGTGGTGATCGCCCACCGCGCGGCGACGATCCGCCGGGCGGACCGCATCGCGGTCCTGGAGTCGGGCCGGATCGCCCAGGAGGGCGTCTGGGCGGATCTCTCCTCGGCCCCGGGCCCGTTCACCCGTGTCATGGACCGCTCGGCGGCGGCCGACGGCTGAGGGGGGCCGCTGGTCCGGCGGGCCCGCGGCGTATGTCCAGGAGCACACCAGCCCCGGCGGCGTACGTCTGCCCGTGGGTCCGGCCGCCAGCCGCATCGCGCTCCGTCCGTTCAGTGAGGGCGAGGGAGGCGGCTTCGTACCGGCGGGCCAGGGCGGCGCGGTCCGTGGTGAGCCGGTCATCGTGGGCGATGGCATGGTCCAGTGCGCGGTCCGCGAGGAGGTCCCCGAACGGCTGCTGCTTCCAGGGAGGGACGGCCCGCTTCTCCGTGAGCAGGTCGACAGTGGATTGACCTGTACGGCAAGTAAGGCGAGTTCTTGAGGGGCGGGCAGTGGCCTGTCCGAAAGGTCGCTTGGCTGTTGGGTTGCTGGCCTCTTTCCCTCCGGGGTCCGTGGATTCCTGGCCGACCGGGCGGTCAGCGCTGTTTGGCGAGGAAGACCCGGGCGCGCTCGTCGAGTTCGGTGGCGCATCGCAGCCCCCGGGCGCGGTAGATGTTCAGATCGCCACGCAGGGAACGGATGGCCTTGCGGGTGCGGGCGGACCGTACGCCGTCCATGGTGTCGATGGCTCGGTTCCAAGTAGCGCATGCCTGCTCGATGCTGCCCTGTTTGGCCTGCTGTTCGGCCTGGGCGACGAGGTCGAGGGCGATGATCCGCGCGTAGGTGGTGCCGGGGCGGCTGGCGGCTGCGGTGGCGTACTGGCGGGCGGCGTTGGGCCGGTCGCCGAGGGTTTCGAAGACTTTCGCGGTACGGGAGTGGACGGTGGCGGCCGGCGGTCCCCAGACCAGGGCCCAGAAGGGCACCTGGTCGTCGGCCCCGGCCGCGAGCGAGGCGTGGGCCTGTTTGACGTCGGCCAGTGCGCGATCGGTCTGCCCGGTTTTGGCGAGCGCGTGGGCGTGGGTGATGGCGAACAGGGCTTCGGTCTGGCCGTCGACCCTGCCCCGGGCACGTGCCCAGCCGCTTTCGGCGAGGGCGAGGCAGCGTTCGGACCGGTGGAGTTTCATGCCCTGCTGGGACATGGTGCGCATGACGAAGCCGTCCTGGCCGGGGATGCCGGATTCGCGGGCGAGGGCCAGCGATTGCAGGTAGTAGCGCTGCGCGAGCCCCTGCTCGCCGCTGTCATATGCCTTCCAGCCCGCCAGGTGTGCGCCTGCTGAGGCGACGGACAGGGCCTCGGCGCGGGCCTCCTCGCTGCTGAACCGGGACCGGCACAGGTCGAGGACGTCGGTGACGAGGTACTGGACGAACGCTGAGCGCCCGTGCTGCCCGCCGTGGCGCTCGTCCATGTCCATGAAGAGGCGGACCATGTCCCGTACGGCCGCGACATCGGCGTGACCGGCCATGGCCCCGTTCGCGGCGGCCCGGGTCCGGGCGGCGGTCTCCCGGACGGTCTCCAGCGGCAGGGCGGCGGCGGCCATGGAGTAGGCGGAGGCGGAGAGGAATCTGCGGCGGTTCACGTCAGCCTTCCCGATGGCGGCCAGGGTTTCGACCGGGTCGAAGTCGAGCGTCAGTCCGATGCTGCCATCTTCACCGCCGTCCGGGGAGGGCAGGCCGAGGTCCTCGCGGGTGATGCGCCGGCCGAGGCGGCGGGAGAGCGCTTCAGCCAGGTACTGCGGGGTCGAACCGGACGGCACGACGCCCGCCCCCCAGTGGTGGACGGCCGATTTGTTGGTCCCCAGGCGCTGGCCGCTCTCTGCCGCGACCGCTCTCACGGCGCGGGCGACGCCGTCGTACGGCAGCCCGGATTCCTCGATCAGCTCGCTGAGCTGGTGGTTCGGCATGCGCTGGGTCATGGGGTCCTCGCCCTCGTATACCCGATATACGGCCTGGCCCGGCCCGGACTCTACTCGCCGTGCGTGGCGGCCAGTTGACTGTTGGTCACAGCCCGGCGGCGTGAACGCCAGTGACAGCCGGACTGGAACATCCCGCCCGGCTGTGCGCTCATCAGGATGCGCACGGGGCGGCGAGTGAAGGAGAACGCCATGGAAGACACCCTCACCGCGGTCTACGAGGCACCCGTCGTGCTGGACGCGGGCGCTGTCGTCGAGGTGACGCTGGGCACCGAGACCTTCGACACCGCGGACGACACCGAGTACAAGAACGCCTGACCTTCTGATCCGCCGGGGCCGGGAAGGGACTCCTGCGCCACGGACCGGCTCCGGCGCCACCAGGGCACCGGGTCTGCCCGCCTCCCGTGCTGGGACACGGGGCGGGCGGCCCGGCGCCTTCGCGTTTCTACGAAACCACGCAAGCGCGTATGCGGAAAGGGGCACAGATGAGGTGGAGCGCGGGGTGGTACGGCGACAGCGCCTGTGACCGGCTGCCGGCCGGGGGCCGGGCGGTGCCGGGCCTGGACGCGGCATGGACTCTTGGTTGGCCCTCGGCTCGGATCAGGACGGCCGGTGAGGGCCGGGCGGCGCTGGCTGTCATCGGCGAGTGCGGGGCCGACGACCGCGAGCTGGCGAACGCGCCGGCCCTGGTGCGGGCCGGGAAATGGCGGGCGCTGACCCGCTGGCCCGGCTCCTACCTGACGATTGCCCGCAGCGGCCCGACGCTCGCGGTGATCGGCGACCTCACCGGCCAGCACCCGGTGTACTGGCGCACGGACGCGGCCGGGACCTGGTGGTCCACCTCGGCCTGTGCGCTCGCCGCACTCGACGGGGCACCGGTCGACCCGGCCGCGCTCGCCGCCCATCTGGCCTTCGGGCAGCCTGACGTCCTCGGCGAGCGGAGCCTGTTCCGCACCGTGCGCCGCGTCCCGCCGGGTCATCTGCTGCTGATCGGCCCCGAGGAGGTCGGCACGGTGCCCTACGAACCGGCCTCCTACGGCCCGGTGGACCTCCACCGGGCCGGGCCGGCCGTGCGGGCCGCGCTCTTCGAGGCGGTGGCCGCCCGGATCGACGGCCGTCCTGTCAGCGCGGATCTGGCGGGCCTGGACTCCACCACCCTGGCCTGCCTCGCCGCCCGCAGCGGACCGGTGACCGCCCTGACCTTCGCCGACCCGAGGCTGCGGGACGACGACCTCGCCTACGCGGCCCGTACCGCAGCCACCGTTCCGGGCCTGCGCCACCAGGTGGTGTCCGGAAATCCGGACACTGTGTACTACCAGGGCCTGGACGACCTCGCCGCCCTGCCGGTCACCGACGCACCGAACGCCTACACAGTCACCGCCGCGATCAAGCGGGCGGTACTGGACACGGTCGCCGCCCGGCACACCGTGCCCGGCATCCATCTGACCGGGGCCGGCGGGGACGCTCTGCTGTCCGCGCCGTCGTCCTATCTGGCGGACCTGCTGCGGACGCGGCGGCCACGCGACGCCTGGCGACACGCGCTCGGCCACGGCCGGCTGCGGCACACCTCCGCCTTCACGGCCCTTCGCCGGGCCCACCCGGCGGCCCGCACGTCTCTCCCCGGTGCCTGGCGGCAGATCGCTGCCGACCTGCGCGGTCCCGTGCGGGCCTGGGTGCCGCAGGCTCAGCGGCCCGTGAGCTGGACGCCGCTGCTGGCCACGGCCGACTGGATGAGCCCGGACGCCCGCCGCCACCTCGCCGACGCCCTTATCCGGGCGGCCGACGAACTGGCCGACCCACCGACGCTGCTGGCCCCGTGGGCGGACCGACAGGACCTCGCACGGGTCGGGGCGAACACCGGCGGATGGCGCGAGATCGCCCTGGCCGGGTACGGGATCGAGCTGTCCGCCCCCTACCTGGACAACGAGGTCGTCCGGGCCTGCCTCGCCGTCCCGGCCGACCAGCGCGGGGCACCCGGAAGGTACAAGCCTCTGCTGGCCTCGGCGTTCGCAGGCACCGGGGTCCTGCCGGGCTTCGTCCTCACCCGCGTCACCAAGGGCGGCTTCAACGCCCTCGCCTACGAGGGCCTGCGCCGTCACGCCGGCCAGTTGCGGGACCTGCTCGGCCCCACCTCCCGGCTTGCCGCCCTCGGACTGGCCGCCGAAGCCCCCGTCGACGCGATGCTGAAGCGTGCCGCGGCCGGACAACCTACCGCTCAAGGAGCCCTGCACCTGGTGACCAGCGCCGAAATCTGGCTCCGCCAGCTCGACACAGCGCACACTCCCGTCTGGCGAAAGGTGAACTTCCGTGTGGCAGCTGCGTGACGGCACCCACCCCGTCCTCACCGACGAGGGCGGGGCAATCCTGGACGAGCTCACTGGCCGGTGGACCCACCTGACCCCGACCGCCGCCGCGGCGGTCATGCTCCTGCTGGCGGGCAACACCCCCGCCCAGGCAGCCGTCGAGTACGCCACCCGCTACCGACTGACCACCGACCACGCGCGGGAGGACATCCGGACCGTCTCCAACACCCTCACCGCCACCGGACTCGCCCGGCAAGGACCGGCCCCGCACCGCCGCCGCTGGTGGGGGTGGTGGCGATGACGAGCAGGGAGGCGTACTCCACCACCCGCACCGGGACCCTCCCCGAACGCGCCGCTGCCCTCGCCGGGCTCGCACTCGCCCTGGTGCTGCTGCGGCTGCCCTTCCGCCACACCGTCCGCGCCGTTCGCTGGGCCAGGCGGCTCGGACACCGACCGCTCACCCCCGCACGGGCCGAGGCTCTGGTCGCCGCGGTACGGCACGCGGGGCGATGGTGGCCGGGCCGTGTCGCGTGCGCCGAGACGAGCCTGGGCTCCGTCCTCGCGGCGGCGTTTCTGAGGCAGGACCTGACCTGGTGCCTGGGCGCCCGGTTCCTGCCGCCGCCGACCGAGTACCACGCCTGGGTTGAACTGCCCGGTGTCGGGCCGGTCGGCGAGTACACCGAGGGCGGTCGGCACCACCATGCCGCTCTGCGGATCTGACCGACGTTCCCCCGGACGTGTCCTTCACCCGCCCGGAGCAGTTGCACATACGTACCTGTCCGTCCCTCCAAGGAGTGAGCGTGCCCTCTGTCGCCCTGGCCGCCGAGACCGTTCCCGAGCGCCACTACACGCACCACGAAGGCCGCGGTGCCACCCCGCACCGCTCCAACCCCAGGGTGATCCACCGCGAACTCACCACCCTGGATGTCGGCCCGGACATGAACGTCGCCGAGTTCGGCACCGGATCCGGCTACTCCGGGGCCCTCCTCGCCCATCTCGTCGGCCCACGGGGTACGGTGACCAGCCTCGACATCGACGACTACCTGGTGCGGTGGGCCGGTCTCATCCACCACCGGCGCGGCGTCGGCAACATCCGCTGCCACACCGCCGACGGCACCTCCGGGTTCGCCGACCGGGCCCCGTACGACCGGATCGTGGCCTGGTGCACCCCGCCGCTGCTGCCCCAGGCGTGGGTCGACCAGACAGCCGACGGAGGTCTGATCGTCGCCCCGCTGCCCATCGCGGCCGTGCCCAACATGACCCTCGTCGCCAAGATCCGGGTGAGCGGCGGCCGGCCGGCCGTGGAGGCCGTGTTCAACGGCGGGTACATCGAGGCCACCGCCTCCCCGAAGACCGATCTCGATCTGCCCGGCCGCTGGGTCGACTGGGAGAACCGCGTCCCCGCACCCTCCTGGATCTCCATCGCCTGGCGTGAGGATGACGACCGTCTCCACACCGGTGCCCGTGCCGCCCTGGACCGGTTGCTGAAGAACGCGCACACCGAGCCGTACGGCGGGGTAGCGGTCGACTGGCCGTCCTGGCGGACCTGGGCGGCGGCCACCGCCGGCCCGCAGCTGACCATGGCCGGGGTCAACCCGGATCTGTGGGCCCTCGGGCACTCCACCCCGGCCACGGCCGCTGTCATCCAGCAGGACGGAGCCGTCCTCGCCGACGCCGCCGATTCCCCGTCCCTCACCGCTCTGCGCGGCTGGCTCGCCGCATGGGAGGACGCCGGGCGGCCCGCCCCCGAAACCCACCAGCCCGCCCTGGTACGTCACGACGACGACCAGGGCGCCGGCGGGTGGAACCTCCGGCTGACCCGGTAGGGCCCGGTCTCCTGTCTCCGGCCCACGGGGCAGCGCACAGTCCCGGGCGTCAGCCCGGCGGGCCCGCGCGACCACGACGGCTTCTACATCGGCGACAGCAGGGACAGTATCTGCTCTCAGAAGGCGGCCCTCTCCTATGCCGACACCCATCTCGGGCGGCTGATCGACACACTGACCCGCGACCGCCGTTGGCTGATCATCATGTGTGCCGACCACGGTGACGCATTCGGGGAGGGCGGCTACTGGGGGCGGGGAATCGTCCGCCCGGAAGTTACCAGCGTCCCGTTTGCGGCCTGGCTGTCCTGACGCACCGCTACCCTCGCGTCGCATGAGCGACGACAACACCAGCACCCCGACCCGCGACGCCTCTGTGGTCGTCGCCGTGGACGGAAAGGGGCAGGCGGCGATCCTTTCCGCACACTTCCCCGACCACGGCGGCGAGTATCTGTTCCTGCCAGGCGGACGTAGAGAGGACGGCGAGACCTCCGAGCAATGTGCCCGGCGAGAACTCGCCGAGGAAGCCGGGATCACCGCAGAGGCCTGGAGCCCGCTGGGCTCCTATGCCATCACCCTTGCTTCGCCCGCACGTGTTCACCTCTTCGAGGCACGTCAGCTGTCGCTGGGCCCGCAGCGGCTGACCCCCAGCGAAGTGGATTTCAAACTGACGTGGTGGCCCATGACCGAAGCCGTACAAGCCGCCGCCGAGGGACGCTTCCTGCTCCCTGCCGGTCCGCTCGCCCTCATGCTGGCTGCTCGGATTGGTGAGGCCAGGGCCGTCAACTGACCATGCGGTTTGGGATCTCGATGGTGCATCGCAGGCCCCGGGCGCGTTATCACGACCGCCTTCACACCGGTGCCCGTACCGCTCTGGACCGGTTGCTGAAGAACGCGCACACCGAGCCGTACGGCGGGGC
>NZ_VCLA01000160.1:121129-136286 GCF_009600885.1 Streptomyces jumonjinensis | reverse complement strand
GGCGGCCCGCCCCCGAAACCCACCAGCCCGCCCTGGTACGTCACGACGGCGACCAGGGCGCCGGCGGGTGGAACCTCCGGCTGACCCGGTAGGCCCCGGTCTCCTGTCTCCGGCCCATGGGGCAGCGCACAGTCCCGGGCCGTCAGCCGCGCGGGCCCGTGAGGGGCTCGTCGAAGAGGGCGAGCTCGTCGTCGCCGGGGGGCTCGAAGTGGCGGGCGTACTCCTCGATCAGCTCGCGGCCGATCGGGGCCGTCCCCGGCTCGCCCGTCCGGGCGCGGGCTTCGAGACGGCGGCACAGTTCGTCGACCGGGGCCGAGAGATGGCGCAGTTCGACGGGAACGCCGAGGGCGTGTGCGCCGAGCCGTTTCTCATCGCGTTCGGCGCGCGCCCAGAAGCCGAACTCCAGGATGACGGTCTGTCCGAGCCTCAGCAGATCCTGGGCGTGCTCCCAGAACCGTCTCTCCAGCCGGTCGCGCGTTCGCTCATCGAACAGGTCGACGCCGAGATCGGTCAGCCATTCGTCCGGGCAGAGCCGCACCGCCGGGAGCTCCTTCGCCAGCCGCTTGGCCAGCGTCGTCTTCCCGGAGCCCGGAAGCCCGCACAGCAGGATCAGTCTCGGGCCGGGGCCCGTATCCACCGGATGCCTCCAGGGCGTCTCGCGATCGTCGCTCCGGTCCATGCTGACGCGGACGAGCCGCCGGCGGAAACGGGTTTCGCCCGCACGGGACGCACGGGCGGAACCCGTTTCCACCGACCGGTCTCCCGGCGGTGCCGGGTCCCGGTGCTCGCTCCGGCTATCCGGCCTTCGGGTGGAAGACCGCCGGGCCCGTGACCCGTATGCCCGTCTCATCGCCCGCGCGGACCGCCGCCGAACCCGTGGTGCGGACCGTCACCGGAGCGGCGGCCGTGGGGACGTCGACCAGGATCAGCGCGTCATGGCCGTGGTAGCGGACCTCCGTCACCCGCCCGCGGGCGGGGGCCTCCTCCGTCGCGGGGGCCAGGTTCAGCTGCTCCGGGCGGAGCACCACCGTGCCCTCGCCCGGCGCGGACGCCGGAGCCGTCAGGGCCAGGCTGCCGAGCGCGGTCGTCGCGCGGTCCCCTTCGGCGGTCGCGGCGAGCAGCACCGCGTCGCCGACGAACGACGCCACCCAGGGGTCGGCGGGCCGCGCGTACAGCTCCTGGGGCGTGCCCGACTGCACCACCTTCCCGTCCCGGATGACGGCCACCCGGTCCGCCGCCGACAGCGCCTCCTCCTGGTCGTGGGTGACCAGCAGCGCCGTCGCCCCCGCCGCCCGCAGCGCGGCGCGGACGTCCGAGCGCAGACCCGCGCGCAGCGCGCTGTCGAGCGCGTTGAACGGCTCGTCCAGCAGGACCAGCGCGGGCCGGGGAGCCAGGGCGCGCGCCAGGGCGACGCGCTGCTGCTGACCGCCCGACAGCTCGTGCGGCATCCGCTCGCCGTAACCGCCGAGACCGACCAGCTCCAGCATCTCGCCGGTGCGCGCCCGGCGCTCCGCCCGGCCGGAGCCCGTCAGTCCGAACGCCACATTGCGGGCCACGCTCAGATGCGGGAAGAGCGCGCCCTCCTGGGCGACGATGCCGACCCCGCGCCGCTCCGGCGGCACATGGACGCCCGGTCCGCTCACCGTGCGCCCGCCGAGGACGACCTCGCCCGCGTCGGGGACCGCGAAGCCCGCGATGACCCGCAGCAGCGTGGTCTTGCCGCAGCCCGAGGGGCCCAGCACCGCGGCCAGTTCACCGTCCGGGACGGTGAGGTCCAGCCCGTCGAGCACCCGGACCCCGCGCCCGTACGAGGAGGTCACCGCGGTCACGCGCAGTCCGGTCATGAGCGCCTTCCGAGCAGATAGGAGGGGATGGCGGCGAGCAGCACGATGACCGCCGCGTAGGGGGCCGCCCCGGCGAAGGCGCCCGCCCCGGTCTCGGTCCACAGCCGGGTGGCCAGGGTGTCCGTGCCGGTGGGCCGCAGCAGCAGGGTCGCCGGCAGCTCCTTCATGATCACTACGAAGGTGAGCGCCGCGCCCGCCCCGATGCCCGGGGCCGCGAGCGGCACGGTGATCTCCCGCAGCACCCGCAGCGGGGAGCGGCCCAGGGAGCGGGCCACCTCCTCCAGCACCGGCGGGGACTGGAGCACGGCCGCGCGCGCCGAGGCGACGGCGACCGGCAGATACAGCACCACATACGCGGCGATCAGCAGCGGGAGCTCCTGATAGAGCGGATAGGCGTAGCGGACCGAGAAGAACACCAGGGCCAGCCCCACGGTGATGCCGGGCACCGCGTGCCCCGCCCACACGGACTGTTCGAGCAGCCGGGCCGCCCGCCCCCGGTGCCGGGCCGACAGCACCCCGACCGGCAGGGCCAGCACCGTGGTGACGGCCGCTCCGGCCGCGGCGACGGTGACCGTGGCCACGGTGGCCGACCAGAGCCGCTCGGGGTCGAAGCCGGAGCTCCCGACGGTGAGCCAGTAGCCGAGGGTGACCAGCGGGAAGCCCACGGCCGCCGCCGACACCGCGCCGCACCAGGCCAGCGCGGGGGCCGTCCACCGGCCCAGCCGGAGCGGCACGGGCGGGCGGGCGCTGCCCCGGCCGGTGCGGGCGTGCCCGGCCCGGCCCCGGGTGCGGTTCTCCGCCAGCACCAGGAGCACCGTCATCGTCACCAGGACACAGCCGAGCACCGCCGCCGGCGTCCGGTCGAAACTGGCCTGGTACGAGGAGTGAATGGCCCGGGTGAAGGTGTCGTACCGGGTGATCGAGACCGAGCCGAAGTCGGAGAGCACATAGAGCGCGACCAGGATCGCCCCGCCCGCGGCGGCGGGCCGCAGCTGCGGCAGCGTCACCCGGACGAAGGTACGGAGCGCGCCGCCGCCCAGTGAGCGCGCGGCTTCCTCCTGCGCGGGGTCGATGCCCCGCAGGGCCGCCGCGACGGGCAGAAAGACATAGGGGAAGCAGGCGAAGGTGAGGGTGATCGCCGCACCGGGCAGCCCCGCCAGCGAGGGCGCGGCCGATATCCAGGTGAAGGCGGCCACATAGCTCGGCACCGCCAGCGGGAGCGTGGCCAGCACGGCCCAGATCCGCCGCCCGGGCAGCGTGGTGCGCACCGTCAGCCAGGCCAGGGAGACGCCGAGCACCAGACACGCCGCGACGACGATCGCGGCCAGTCCGAGGCTGCGCCCGAGCAGCTCCAGGGTGCGCGCCTCGGAGGCGATCTCCCAGGCATGGGCCCAGCCGTGCTCCATGGCGCGTACGCCGAGATAGCCGAGCGGCAGCAGCGCGAGCAGCGCCGCCGCCGTGGCCGGGAGCAGGAGAACGAGCGGTGCCCGGCGCACCCCGGCCGCCACGCGGGACGCGGCGGCCGGGGTGCGCACGGACGGTGAACCGTGGGTGCTCATCGGGAGGCTCAGACCATCCCGGCTTCCTTGAGCATCTCCAGGGTCTCCTGGAGCGACTCCAGCTTGCCCAGGTCGATCTCCGGGGCGTCCAGGGAGTCGAGCGCCGGGAGGTCCTTCACGGAGGAGGTGACGCCGGCCGCGAGCGGGTACTCCTTGGTGACGTCGGCGAAGTACTTCTGCGCGTCCTCGGAGAGCAGGTAGTCGACGGCCTTCTCGGCCGCCTCGGTCTGCCCGCCGTCCTTGAGCACACCGACGCCGGCGGCGTTGATCAGCGCGCCCGAGTCCCCGCCCGGCAGGAAGTGGATCTTGGCGTTGACCTTGTCAGCGCCGACCTCGGCGACCTTCTCGTACCAGTAGTAGTGGTTGATCAGGCCGACGGAGACCTCGCCGGAGTCCACCGCGTCCAGGACCACGCCGTTCTTGGCGTACGGCTTGGCGCCGTTGGCCTTGAGGGCCTTGAGCCACTTCAGGGTGGCCTCGTCGCCCTCAAGGACGCGCATGCCGGTGACGAACGCCTGGAAGGAGGCGTTGGTGGGCGCGTAGCCGACCTTCCCCTTCCACTCGGGCTTCGTCAGCTCGTGGATGCTGTCCGGGACCTTCTCGGTCTTCTCCGGGTTGTACGCGATGACACGGGAGCGGCCGGAGACGCCGACCCAGTCGTCCTGGCCGCCGCGGAAGGCGGCGTCGACCTTGTCCAGGGACTTCTGCGGGAGCTTCGACAGCATGCCCGCCTGGGAGAGCGCGCCGAGCGCGCCGGCGTCCTGCGAGAAGAAGAGACCGGCCTTGGTGCGGTCGCCCTCCTCCAGGATCTGGGCGGCCAGTTCGGCGCTGTCGCCGTAGCGGACCTCGACCTTGGTGCCGGTCGCCTTCTCCAGCTTGTCGAGGATGGGGTCGATCAGCTCCTCGTTGCGGCCGGAGTAGATGACGAGCTCGTCCGAGCCCTGCTTCGCGGCGTCCTTCTCCTTCTTGTCGTCCTGGCTGCCGCCACAGGCGGCGAGGACGGGAAGAAGCAGCGCGGACATGGCGAGCGCGGCACCGCGGCGGACGGACGGGCGTGGCATGGAAGCCTCCTGTGACTGCCCGCGGTTCGCCGGGCGCGGACGCGCCGGACTCGGCTGCGGGATAGCTGAGTAACACCATATGAATATGGTGAGGCTTCCCTAACTGTCAATTCAGTCCAGTGGCCCTTACAGCGAACCTGGGGGATTTCCAAGATCGGGTAATGGGCGATTCCCTTGCCCGCATTCGGTGAAGTGGCGGGCGGGGTACGGGGGTTGCCCTTATCGGGGCGGTCGGGGACACCTGTACCGCGCTGCTCCGGCCCGGCCCCGACCCCGTCCTGTCCGTGTTCCGGCCGTGTTCCGGCCGTGTCCGGGCCCGTACCCGCCCCGGCCCCGTCCCCGACCGCCCGCGCGCTCAGCTCATCCGCAGGGCCGCGAAGAAGCTCAGCTCATCCGCAGGGCAAGGAAGAAATCGAGCTTGTCCTCCAGCCGGGACAGATCCCGCCCCGTCAGCTGCTCGATCCTGCCCACCCGGTACCGCAGCGTGTTCACATGCAGATGCAGCCGCTGCGCGCACCTGGTCCACGACCCGTCGGCCTCCAGGAACGCCTCCAGCGTCGGGATCAGCTCCGCCCGGTGCCGCCGGTCGTACTCCCGCAGCGGATCCAGCAGCCGGGCGGTGAACGCCCGCCGCACATCGTCCGGCACGAACGGCAGCAGCAGCACATGAGAGGCCAGCTCATGGTGGCCCGCCGCGCACACCCGCCCCGGGCGGGCCGCCGCGACCCGGCGGGAGTGCCGGGCCTCCTCCAGCGCCCCGCGCAGCCCCTCCGCCGAACCGACCGCCGCGCTGACGCCGATCGTCAGCCGGCCGTCGTCCGCGAGACCGGCCGACAGCGGCTCCCGCACCGCGTCGAGCAGGGCGTCGGCGTGCAGCCCGCCCGCCGTGGACCCGGCGGCGGCGTCGGCCGGCGGCACGGCGGGCAGCGGCACCAGCGCGATGGCCTCGTCCGCGGCGTGCGCCACCGCGATCCGGTCCGAGGAGTCGGGTCCCGCCGCCGAGGGGTCGACGAGAATCTCCTCCAGCAGCGACTGGGCCACCGGCCCGGCCTCCACGCCGGTCCCGTCCGGCCCCCAGTCGACTCTCGCCACCACGACCTGCCAGTGCGGCGCGGCGCCGAAGCCCGGCAGCAGCACCGGCGCCGCCACCCGCAGCCGCGCCGCGATCTCCGCGGGCGCGGCGGCCGTCTGCACCAGCTCCAGCACCTCCTGGGCGAGCCTTCTGCGCACGGTGCGGGCCGCCTCCCGGCGGTCGCGCTCCACGGCGATCAGCTGGGTGACGCCCTGGAGCAGATCGAGCCGCTCGGCGGGCCACTCGCCCGCGTCCGCCTCCACCGCCAGCAGCCAGTCCGAGAGCACGCTCTCGCGCACATCGCGGGAGACGGGCTCGGCGGCCCGGCCGGTGTTCTGCACCGGGAAGAGGGAGTAGACCGTGCCGTCCACGACCGCCCGGTGCGGCCCCCGCCTGCCGGTGCGGGTCGCCGCCAGATGCTCGCCCGCCAGGGCGGTGCGCGTCGCGGACGGCAGCGAGCCGGACGCTCCCGCGATCAGCCGGCCCGTAGGGGAGAGCACCCAGGCCCGCAGATCCAGATCCGAGCCGAGCAGATCCAGCACGGCGTCGGGGCCGCCGCCCGCCGGACCCGAGGTCATCAGCCTGCGGTGCCGGTCCACGACCGCCGCCAGATCACCGGCCCGCTCCCCGGAGACCTGCCGTACGACGTACTCGGTGATCGTCGCGAACGCGACCGACTCATTGACCGCGAACAGCGGCAGCCGATGGCGGGCGCACGCAGCCACCAGATCCTCCGGGACGGCGCCCAGCTCCGCCTCGCCGGCCGCCAGCGCCGAGACCTGCGCCGCGACCAGAATCCGTACGAACGACTCGGAGTCCTCCGGCGACCGGCGCCACGCGAGCCCTGTCAGCACCAGCTCGCCGCCCGAGAGATAGCGGCTGGGGTCCCGCAGATCCGTGGTCATCACGCCCCGCAGGCCACGGTCCAGCTCGCTCTCGCCGCCGAGCAGCCGCAGCCCCAGCGCGTCGTTCTCCAGCAGTGCGCGCAGCCGCATCTCGTCCTCGCCGATCCGTCTCGTTGCCGCCGGCGGCCAGGGGCCCCGGTCTCCATGGGAGAACAGTGACGTTACTGAGCCCCGCTTTTCGTTCGAATCTACAAGATGACCGTGGTCACCAGCCAACTCCTTCATGGCATCGGTGACTGCACCGGATGGAGTACGCCCTTGTGTACTGGGCGTGCATCGCGTCAACAGCACAGGGAAGAGCCCGGCCCGGCCGCGCGGCCCGGTCAGGCCCCCGATCCATCCGCGCACGCCTCGATCCGTACTCAGTACTCCGTACGCGCACCGCCCCGATCCGACCCGTACGCGCACCGCCCCGACCCCCTCGCCGTGGAACGATGAAGCGGGAAAAGAGCGATCATGGACTTCCTTCGGCCCGCCAGCTGGGAGGACGCGCTCGCCGCCAAGGCAGCGCACCCCGACGCCGTGCCCATCGCGGGCGGCACCGATGTCATGGTGGAGATCAACTTCGACCACCGCCGCCCCGAGTACCTCATGGACCTCGGCCGTATCGGCGAGCTCAGCGACTGGGAGGTCGGCGCCGACACCGTCCGCCTCGGCGCGTCCGTCCCGTACGCCCGCATCATGGAACACCTCCGCGCCGAGCTGCCCGGGCTCGCCCTCGCCGCGCACACCGTGGCCTCCCCGCAGATCCGCAACCGCGGCGGCGTCGGCGGCAACCTCGGCACCGCGTCCCCCGCCGGCGACGCCCACCCCGCGCTGCTCGCCGCGGGCGCGGAGATCGAGGCCGTCTCGGTGCGCGGCAGCCGCCGCATCCCCGTCGACGCCTTCTACACCGGGGTCAAGCGGAACGCGCTCGCCCCCGACGAGCTGATCAGAGCCGTGCACATCGCCAGGGCCGACGGACCCCAGCAGTTCTCCAAGGTCGGCACCCGCAACGCCATGGTGATCGCCGTCTGCGCCTTCGCGCTCGCCCTGCACCCCCACAGCCGTACGGTCCGCACCGGCATCGGCTCCGCGGCCCCCACCCCCCTCCGGGCGGGCCCGGCCGAGGACTTCCTCAACGCCGCGCTCGACGAAGAAGGACTCTGGGAGAGCCGGCGAGCCGTCACCCCCTCGATCGCCCGGCAGTTCGCCCAGCTCGCCGCCGCGAGCTGCAACCCCATCGACGATGTGCGCGGCCCCGCCCAGTACCGCCGCCACGCCGTCGCCGTCATGGCCCGGCGCACGCTGACCTGGACCTGGGAGGCGTACCGCGCGGAGAGGAGCCCCCGATGCGTGTGAGCTTCACGGTCAACGGCCGCCCGCAGACCGCCGACGATGTCTGGGAGGGCGAGAGCCTGCTGTACACACTCCGGGAGCGGATGGGTCTTCCCGGCTCCAAGAACGCCTGTGAACAGGGCGAATGCGGATCCTGCACGGTCCGGATGGACGGTGTCGCGGTCTGCTCCTGTCTGGTCGCCGCGGGCCAGGCCGAAGGCCGCGACATCCTCACCGTCGAGGGCCTGGCCCAGTACGCGCGAGCGCGCGCCGGGCACACCGGCGACGGCGTCTCCCTCCAGGACGCCCGCCGCCGGAACCCCGGCGACCCCGCGCCCGCGCCGCCGCCCGTCTCACCGGTCCAGCAGGCGTTCATCGACGCCGGGGCCGTCCAGTGCGGCTTCTGCACCCCCGGACTCCTCGTCGCCGCCGACGACCTCCTGGAGCGGAACGCCGAGCCGTCCGACGCCGACATCCGCGAGGCGCTCTCCGGCAATCTCTGCCGCTGCACCGGCTACGAGAAGATCCTCGACGCCGTCCGCCTCGCCGCCGCGCGCCAGGGAGACGATGCCGCGCGCCAGGGAGACGATGCCGCACGCCAGGGAGCCGACGCCGCGCGCCAGGAGGACGATGCCGCGCGCCAGGAGGACGATGCCGCGCGCCAGGGAGGCGAGGAGTCATGAACCCCACCGGCGCCCCCGGCGACCTCACCCAGGCCACCCACACCAGAGGCGGCATCGGCGAGTCCACCCTCCGCCCGGACGGCCGGCTCAAGGTCACCGGAGAGTTCGCCTACTCCTCCGACATGTGGCACGAGGACATGCTCTGGGGCCACACCCTGCGCTCCACCGTCGCCCATGCCGCCATCCGCGCGGTCGACATCACCGAAGCGCTCGCGGTCCCCGGCGTCCACGCGGTACTGACCTGGGACGATCTGCCCACCGCGGTGAAGTGTTACGGACTGGAGATCCAGGACACCCCCGTACTCGCCCACGGCAAGGTCCGCCACCACGGCGAACCGGTCGCCCTGGTCGCCGCCGACCACCCCGAGACCGCCCGCCGCGCCGCCGCGAAGATCCGGGTCGACTACGCCGAACTGCCGGTGATCACCGACGAGGCGTCCGCGACCGCGCCCGGCGCGGTCCTGGTCCACGAGGGCCGCACCGACCACCACGCGGCCCATGTGCCGCACCCCAACATCGTGCACCGCCAGCCCATCGTCCGGGGCGACGCCGCCGCGGCCGCGGAGCGCGCCGAGGTGATCGTGCGCGGCGAATATGTCTTCGGCATGCAGGACCAGGCATTCCTCGGCCCCGAGTCCGGACTCGCCATCCCCTGCGACGACGGCGGCGTGGAGCTCTACATCGCCACCCAGTGGCTGCACTCCGACCTCGCCCAGATCGCCCCCGTACTCGGGCTGCCCGAGGAGAAGGTGCGGATGACCCTCTCCGGAGTGGGCGGGGCCTTCGGCGGCCGGGAGGATCTGTCGATGCAGATCCACGCCTGTCTGCTCGCCCTGCGCACCGGAAGACCCGTCAAAATGGTCTACAACCGGTTCGAGTCCTTCTTCGGCCATGTCCACCGCCACCCCGCCAGGCTCGCCTATGAGCACGGCGCCACCCGCGACGGCAGACTCACCCATGTCAGAGCCCGGATCGTGCTGGACGGCGGAGCGTACGCCTCCTCCTCCCCGGCCGTCGTCGGCAACGCGGCCTCCCTGGCGGTCGGGCCCTACGCCGTGGACGCCGTCGACATCGAGGCCCTCGCCCTCTACACCAACAACCCGCCCTGCGGCGCGATGCGCGGCTTCGGCGCGGTCCAGGCGTGCTTCGCCTACGAGGCGCAGATGGACCGGGTGGCGGCCCGGCTGGGCCTGGACCCGGTCGAGTTCCGCCGGCTCAACGCCATGGAGCAGGGCACGCTCATGCCCACCGGGCAGCGGGTCGACTCCCCGGCGCCGGTCGCCGAACTGCTCCGCCGGGTCAGAGCCCGCCCGCTGCCGCCCGAGCGCCAGTGGGAGACCGCCGGCGGCGACGCCGACATCCGCGCCCTGCCCGGCGGGCTCTCCAACACCACCCACGGCGAGGGCGTCGTCCGGGGCGTGGGGTACGCGGTCGGCATCAAGAACGTCGGCTTCTCCGAGGGCTTCGACGACTACTCCACCGCCCGGGTGCGGATGGAGGCCGTCAACGGGACGCCGGTCGCCACCGTGCACACCGCGATGGCCGAGGTCGGCCAGGGCGGGGTCACCGTCCACGCCCAGATCGCCCGCACCGAACTGGGCATCGCCCAGGTCGTCATCCAGCCCGCCGACACCCGGGTGGGCTCCGCGGGCGGCACCTCCGCCTCCCGGCAGACCTATGTCACCGGCGGGGCCGTCAAACACGCCTGCGAGCAGATCCGGGAGCAGGTGCTCGAACGGGGCCGCCGCAGATTCGGCTCGTACCACCCCGCCTGGGCCACCGCCGAACTGCTGCTGGAGGACGGCAAGGTCGTCACCGAGACGGGAGAGGCGCTCGCCTCGCTCGCCGACGTCCTCGGGGACGAGGCGATCGAGACCGAGGTGGAGTGGCGGCACCGGCCCACTCAGCCCCTCGACCGGATCACCGGGCAGGGCGACGGCCATGTCCAGTACTCCTTCGCCGCCCACCGCGCGGTCGTGGAGGTCGATGTGGAGCTCGGCCTGGTCAAGGTGGTGGAGCTGGCCTGCGCCCAGGACGTGGGCAAGGCGCTCAACCCGCTCTCCGTCACCGGACAGATCCAGGGCGGCACCACGCAGGGCCTGGGGGTGGCCGTGATGGAGGAGATCCTCGTCGACCCGGTGACCGCGAAGGTGCGGAACCCGTCCTTCACCGACTATCTGATCCCCACCATCCTCGACACCCCCGCCATCCCCGTCGATATGCTCGAACTCGCCGACCAGCACGCGCCGTACGGGCTCCGGGGCGGCGGCGAGGCCCCCACCCTGTCGTCGACCCCGGCCGTGCTCGCGGCGATCCGCGACGCGACCGGGCTGGAACTCAACCGGACGCCGGTACGGCCCGAGCACCTCACCGGCACCGCCGGGAGCTGACCGGACGCACCGCGGAGGAGGCCGAAGATGCTGGAGATCGCCGGGGAGCTCAGCCGATGGGCCGGGCAGGGACGGCCATTCGCCGTCGCCACCGTGGTGGCCGTCACCGGCAGCGCGCCCCGGCAGCCCGGTGCGGCGCTCGCGGTGGACGGCGAGGGAACCGCCGTGGGGTCGGTCTCCGGGGGGTGTGTCGAGGGCGCGGTGTACGAACTGTGCCGCCAGGTCCTCGACGACGGCGAGCCCGTGCTCCAGCGCTTCGGCTACGGCGACGAGGACGCCTTCGCCGTGGGGCTGACCTGCGGCGGCGCCATCGACATCCTGATCACCCGGGTGGCCGCGGACGGCGTCGTGGCCAAGGCGCTGCACGCCGCCGCCCGGGGGGAGACGCTGGCCCTGGCCCACGTCGCCGAAGGCCCCGCCGCCCTGCTCGGCCGCGCCCTGCTGGTCCGCGCGGACGGCTCGTACGAGGGTGCCCTGGGGCCGACGCCCGGGGAGGGGGACGCGGATGGGGCGGGGGTGCCGGACGGCGCGGGCGGTCCGGACGGCGCGGGCGGTCCGGGCGGTCCGGGTGCGCCCGGCGGGTCCGGGGACTCCGGCCCATCGGGCGCACCCGAAGACGCGGGTACGTCCGGCGGGTCCGGGGACTCCGGCACCCTGGGGGCGTCCGGCGACGCCGGTATGTCCGAGAGCCCCGGCGGGTCCGGGGCCCCCGGCGGTCCTGACTCCCCTGGCGCGATCGCCGGGGCCGGCTCCTCCGGCGGGTCCGGTACGCGCGGTGGTCGGGGTGCGCCGGGCGGCTCCGGCCCCACCGGTGCGGCCGGAGCCGCCGGTGGTCTCCGCGAGCCCCAGCCGCCTCCCGGGCTCGACCGGACGGCTGCCCTGTCTCCCGGGCTCGACCGGACCGCTGCCCCGTTCCCCGGGCTCGACCGGAGGACCGACCCGTCTCCCGGGCTCGACCGGACCGCCGCCCGTGCGGCCGGTGCCATGCTGGACGCCGGGCGGACCGGCACGGTGGTCATCGGTGCGGAGGGCAGCCGCTGCGGCGGGGAGCTCACCCTCTTCGTCGAGTCCGGCCTCCCCGCCCCCCGGATGATCGTCTTCGGCGCGGTCGACTTCGCGTCCGCCCTCGCCCGGGCCGGAAAGTTCCTCGGCTACCACGTCACCGTCTGCGACGCGCGCCCCGTCTTCGCCACGGCGGCCCGCTTCCCCGACGCGGACGAGATCGTCGTCGACTGGCCGCACCGCCATCTCGCCGCGGCCCGCACCGACTCCCGCACCGTCCTGTGCGTCCTCACCCACGACCCCAAGTTCGACATTCCGCTGCTCGCCCTCGCCCTCACCCGGCCCGCCGCCTACATCGGAGCCATGGGCTCCCGCCGCACCCATCAGGAGCGCCTCGGACAACTGCGCGCCGCCGGGGTCGGCGAGCGCGAACTCGCCAGGCTGCGCGGCCCCATAGGGCTCGACCTCGGAGCCCGTACGCCCGAGGAGACGGCGCTGTCCATCGTCGCCGAGATCGTGGCCGACCGCCGGGGCGGCAGCGGAGCCCCCCTCACCGGCGCGAACACCCCCATCCACCACGACGGCCCCCGGACTCCGGCGGTGTGAGACCGCTGTCGTAAATCGTTTGCCGGGGCGGCCGTCCCGGTGTCTGATGAGCACATCGACCCGTACTCCGACGTCAGAGAGTGGTGCTTGTATGCCCCGGCCCACGCGGACCCGTTCTCGCTTCCGAGGAATGGCCTCCGCTCCGGCGGTCTGAACTCCTCGGGTGCGAGGCGGCGCTGTGACCAGACGCCCCGTCCACGCACCACTCCAGGAGTCGTGTCCCCATGTCACGCAACATGTCACGCAACCGATCCCGGCGTGCCCGCACCGAAGCACGCGCCGAGTCCTTCCGCTGTCTCCAGTGCGGTCTCGACGTCTCCATGACCGCCGCCGGAACCAGCCACCGCAATCACTGCCCGAACTGCCTGTGGAGCCGTCATCTCGACGACACCCCGGGCGACCGGGCCGCCGACTGCGGAGCCCGGATGGAACCGCTCGCCATCTCTGTGCGCGGAGACGGCGAATGGGTGCTCGTCCACCGCTGCACCCACTGCGGAGTGCTCCACTCCAACCGCACCGCGGGCGATGACAACGCCCTCCAGCTCACCAGAGTGGCCGTACGCCCGCTGGCGCAACCGCCGTTCCCGCTGGAGCGCCTCACCGCGCTGTGAGACACCCTGACGCCGGTCCGCCCGCCCCGGGCGGACCGGCTCAGCCGTTCCCGGACCCCGCGAACGGCCGCCGGGCCACCACCAGCCGGCAGTTCGGACCGCCGTCCGGGCGCGACCCCAGCTCCGGCAGCGGTCGCAGCTCCACCGAGAAGCCGGCCCGGGCCAGCTCCTCGCGCACCGCACCGAGCCGGAAGGTGCGGTAGTACATGACGAAGGCGGGCCGCCACACCAGATTCCGCACCCGCATCGCCGCGTCGAACCCCCACAGCGACCAGTAGCGCCGGGAGCCGATCACGGGCGGCGCGGGCAGCGGGAAGACGAAGAGACCGCCGGGCCGCAGGGAGCGGTGGATCCCCGCGAAGAGGGCCGGTCGCTCGGCGGGCAGGAAATGCCCGAACGCGCCGAAGCTCACGGCCAGATCGAAGGCGGCGCCGAAGGGCAGCGCACGGGCGTCGGCGCGCACCCAGTCGGCCGGCGGCCCCTCGGGAGCGTCCGCGAGGGCGGCCCGCGCCCGCTCCAGCATGCCCGCGCTGAAGTCCACGCCCGTCACCCGCTCCGAGCAGAGCCGCCGCAGCGCCCCGGTCCCCGCCCCCGTCCCGCAGCAGACGTCGAGTCCGGCCCGGAAGGGGCCGAGCGGCCGGGCCGCCCGCACCACCGCGTCCAGGATGCGGTCCGGGGTGCGGAACGGAGTGGCGTCGAAGGCGGGGGCCAGCAGGTCGTAGCCGCGCTCGACCGAGGAGAGCGCCTGCACGGTCAGTTCCCTGAGGGTGGGGCCCGAAGAGGTGAACACCCTCGTCACGGTAGCCTCCCGTCGGCACGCCCGCCCCGCCGTTCCCTCGCGGCGGACCGTTGCTGATTGCATGCACAACGCCCGCCGCCCATCGGATCCAGCCGTTTCCGGGCCATGACCGTGCCCACGCGGGCCCCGGGCCGGGGGATCACCGTGCCGCCCCAGCCCGCCTCCCGAAGGGGAACCAGCGGCCCGGCGGTCAACGTCCCCTCGATCGGAGGGAGTTGTGATTTCGCCAGATACGATATGAAGACTCGGTAAACGATAAGCAAATGCGAACACCGAGTCGACGCGTGGGGATACGTTCACACCCATGAGTCCGACAGAGGTCCCTCACCTCGGCGCGGTCCGTGGCCCCCTGCGCCCGTCCGCCCCCTGTACGGCAGCCGGCCGCCGGGCCCCGGCGGCCGGCCCGAGGCCCCCGGCGCTATGGTTCGGTAGCGCTGAATGTCCGGTCTGCAATACGTCGCGTTGACACCAGGGACAGACATGACCAACGAGTCGGCAATTCCCGCACAGCTGGACAGGCCCGAGCGGATGTGGGAACGCGCCGTCGTACTCGTACTGATCGCCGTCACCAGAACCGCGAGGCCCGGATTCCGTTTAAGCGACCGTGAGTTGTCCTGCTCACATTCCAACGGCGGCTGGAATCTCGCTCTGCGGCCGGAGGGGAAAGCGCTCTTCTACGGTCAGGATGTCGACTGCAGCGAGACGACCTACGGTGGCGACAAGCCCGTGGATCTGCTGGTGAACGCGCCCGAATGGCTGCCCGTGGACCGGCTCCGGGAGATGAACGACAGCGGTGAACTCGGCTATCTCTACTGGTGGGAGGCCGGCCGCTGGGGACGGGCCCCGTATCCCGGCTATGTCGTCGACGACGGGCTGGTCGCCTCCTGCGACGGCTACGCCGGGATCTTCGACGACCGGTCCCTCGCCGACTGCTTCGCCGACGCGGGCTACCGGGACCGGAGCGCCGCCGAGCGCTTCGTCGCGCGGGTCGAGGCGGGCACCGTCAATGAGTCGGCGGTCAAGGATCTGATGGGCTCGGCCCGCGAGCCCGCCCCGGTGCCCCGGGAGTCCCGGCTGCCCTCCGCGCTGGAGTGGGCCGCCCGGCTGGGCGTCGCCGAGCGGCTGGGGGCGGGCAGAGCCCGGTGACACCGTCCGGTGCACGGGGGCCTGTTCAGTCGTCAGCCCCCCAGCCCCGGCACAGTGGAGATCATCAGATCGATCAGCTTGATCCCGGCGAACGGCAGCACCAGCCCGCCCAGTCCGTACACCGCGAGATTGCGCCGCAGCAGATCGTGGGCGGAGGCGGGG
>NZ_VCLA01000160.1:89404-120472 GCF_009600885.1 Streptomyces jumonjinensis | reverse complement strand
GCCGGTCATCGCGACCAGCTTGCCGCCCGCCTGCTCCCGCTTGATGAGGGCGAGTTTGTCCTCCGGGGTGGCCTCGGCGAGAAAGTCGTCCACCCCCGCCTCCCGGGCGATGGCCCGCGCCGTCAGCGGATTGTCACCGGTGATCATCACCGTGCGGATGCCCATCCGGCGCAGCTCGGCGAAGCGTTCGCGTATCCCGTCCTTCACCACGTCCTTGAGATGGACGATGCCCAGCACCCGGGGGCCGTCCCCGTCGTCCACGGCCACCAGCAGCGGGGTGCCGCCGCCCGCCGCGACGGCGTCCGACCAGGCGCCGGCCTCACCGGGCGGGTTGCCGCCGCGCAGCCGCGTCCACTCGATGATCTGCGCGGCGGCGCCCTTGCGGATCCGGCGGACGCCGCCGTCCGCCCAGCGCAGATCGACGCCGCTCATCCGGGTGCGGGCGCTGAACTCCACGAACTGCGCGGAGGCCAGCTCCCCCGGGTCCGGCTCCCGCAGCCCGTACCGCTCCTTCGCCAGCACTACCACCGAACGGCCCTCGGGGGTCTCGTCGGCGAGCGAGGAGAGCTGGGCCGCGTCGGCGAGGGCCAGTTCATCGATGCCGGGGAGCGGGATGAACCCGGCCGCCTGCCGGTTGCCGAGGGTGATGGTGCCGGTCTTGTCGAGCAGCAGGGTGTTCACATCGCCCGCCGCCTCCACCGCCCGCCCCGACATGGCGAGGACATTGCGCTGGACGAGCCGGTCCATGCCCGCGATGCCGATCGCGGAGAGCAGCGCCCCGATCGTGGTGGGGATCAGCGTGACCAGCAGGGCGACCAGCACGGTGGTGGACTGGGCGGCCCCGGCGTGCGAGGCCATCGGCTGAAGCGCGATGACCACCAGGACGAAAATGGCGGTCAGCGCGGCGAGCAGGATGTTGAGTGCGATCTCATTGGGGGTCTTCCGCCGGGACGCGCCCTCCACCAGGGCGATCATCCGGTCCAGAAAGGAGTACCCGGGGCGGGAGGTGACCCGGACCACGATCCGGTCGGAGAGCACGATCGTGCCGCCGGTCACCCCGGATCTGTCGCCGCCGGACTCCCGGATGACCGGGGCGGATTCACCGGTCACCGCCGACTCGTCCACCGCCGCGATCCCGTCGACCACATCGCCGTCCGCGGGGATCGCCTCACCCGCCGAGACGACGACGAAGTCGAAGAGCCCGAGTTCGCTCGCGGGGACCGCCTCCGTCTCGGCCCGGCTCGCGTCGATCCCGTACTGCCAGTGGCGCAGCCGCCGCGCCACCGTGTCCGTACGCGCGCGGCGCAGGGAGTCGGCCTGCGCTCTGCCCCGGCCCTCGGCGACCGCCTCCGCCAGATTGGCGAAGATCACCGTCAGCCAGAGCCAGCAGCTGACGACCCAGGTGAACACGGAGGGGTTGAGGAGCGCGGAGAGGGTGGTGAGCACGGAGCCGACGGCCACGACGAAGAGCACGGGGTTGGCGATCAGCACACGGGGGTGGAGCTTCCGCAGGGCGTCGGGGAACGACCGCAGCAGCTGCACGGGTTCGAAGAGCCCGGCGCCGGCGGCGTGCCGCCGGGCGGGCGGGCCGGCGGGGGGCAAGGGGGCCGGGGGCGCCGGTGCGGGCGCGACGGGATGCATGGTGGGAGCCCTTCTGATGACAGCGGCGGCCGGTGTGCACGGCCGCTCGCGCACCGGGGCCCGGAGATCGCGTGCCCCCGCCTCATGGGCGGGGCCGGTCATGCCACTGACGGGTCGCGGTCTCCGGGAACTCCGGCGTCCGGGGCAGGAATCTATTCCGCCGACGAGCCGGGCGGGGCCCGCTCCCCGGCGCTCTGGTGCGTCCTTAACGGATCCCGTCCGCGTCCTTGACGCCCGTGGGTACGCCGCGCGGTCCCGGAGAGGCCCGTGGGTGCGCCTTGCCGTCACCGGAGACGCCCGCAGGTGCGCCTCGCCGTCCCGGAGACGCCCGGCGGGTATGCCGCTCCCTCCCGGAGGACATGCTCCGCGGAACCCGGGCCGCCCCGCCCGTCCACCGGGCGGGGCGGTGGGCGGGGCGGCCCGGGGACGCCCGGCCGGGCCGCGGTCCTCAGCGCGGCCCGCACCGGACTCCGGCGGGTGTCACCCGTGGTGCGGGCCGCCCCTGCCGGTGTTCCGGTGGGCGCCGGTCGCGGCGTTCCACGCGATGGAGGCGCAGTAGTACGCCGAGCCCGTGGCACGGTATCCGGTGATGTGGTCCCCGCTGGTCACCCACTGCCAGGCGCCGCTGAGATAGTTGCCCGGGTTGGTGGGGTAGTGGTCGGAGAGCGCGACATGGTCCCACTTGCCGACCACGCCGCTGTTGTGGCCGCCGGTCCGGAGACAGCCGTGGTCGTCGGACATCCAGCGGCTGCCGCTCATGGCCTGGGGGCCGCCGGCTTCGGCGACCGGAGCGGCGGGCGCGATCCGGGCGTTCGCGGCGCCCGCGAGGGGCAGCATGGCGACCGCGGCGAGCGCGGCGGCCTGCACGCCTTCGAGAACCTTCATTTCGCGGCCCCTTCGGAGGTCGGTCCGTTCTGGAACGCCTCCGAGTCTCTCCGTGCCGGAACCGGCGCGACATCGTGGAAGGCCACGATCACAGAGGGGCGATACGGTGGCGGACCGGAGGATCCCGGAGGGTCCCGGGGGGTCCCGGGGGAACAGACCGCTCGGACTTCCCCGTACCGGGTGCCGCTCAGACCTCCCCGGACCAGGGGCCGCCCGGCTCCCCGGAGCGCAGCCGGGCGGCGAGCTGGGTGCGGCGGCTGATCCCGAGCTTGCGGTACGCGTGGGTGAGATGGGTCTCGACCGTACGGCGGGCCAGATGGAGCGACTCCCCGATCTGGTGGTTGGTCAGACCGCGCACCGCCAGATCCACGATGCGCTGTTCCGCGTCGGTGAGCGGACTGGCGGCGTCCGTCACCGGAGCACGGCCGACCCCCCGGGCGCCCGCCAGCGCGAGCGCATGCCCGGCCGCGCGGAACAGCCGTGGCAGCGAGGGATCCCCGGCCGTACCGACACGGCCCGAGGGATCCCCGGCCGTGCCGACACGGCCGTCCGCGTCCCCACCGTCCGGCTTCCCACCGTCCGGCTCCGTCGTGTCCGTTTCCCCTTCCCCGCTGTCCGGCCGGTGCGCTCCGGTGCGCTCCGCGAGCGGTCCGCGCGGCAGCTCGGCGGACGGCCGCTGGGCCAGCCGATGTGCCTCGCGCAGGGCCTCGCGCCCCTTCCGGCCGTGCCCGGCGGCGATCCGGGCCCTGCCGAGATCCAGCAGCGCCTCGGTGAGCTCCACCGGCGCGGGGGCCGACCGCAGCAGCGCGACCGCCTCGTCGAGGGTCTCCAGACCGAGCCGGCCGCCGATGGCCACGGCCCGCAGATGCAGCGCGCGGCCGATGACCCGTGGCGTCCCCCAGGCCCGGGCGTGGCGCAGCTCCTCGTCGGCGAACCGTACGGCTTCGACGGGGCGGCCGAGAGCGGTGAGGGCCTGGGCGGCCCCGGACCGCCACGGCTGGGCGATCGGGCTCTCGAAGCCCCGCTTGCGCTTACGGGCTCCGCAGGCCAGATAGTCGTCGAGCGCCTGCTCCCAGCGGCCGTCGAAGGAGTGCAGCCTGCCTCTGACGTAGAGCAGCTCGTCCCAGCTCCATGAGCCGTTGAATTCCCATGCGGCGGACTCGGAGAGCAGTCGCTGGGCGGTGTCGCCCTGGTCGAGCTCGCCATGGGCGATGGCGAGGGCGGCCACCACATGGGGCAGTTGGATCCCCTGGTCGGCACAGGCCCGCAAGATGGGCTCGTTCTCGTCGATGACCTGCTGGAACCGCCCGGTGCTGAGGCTCGCCTTGCCCCGGGCCAGGATCAGCTGCTGCTGGCCGAAGTCGGTGAGGTCGGGAAGCGCGGGCGGGTGGGGCAGTGCGCGCCGGGCGAGATCGCGGGCGTCCGCCGGATGGTCGGCCCACTGGAGCAGACAGGCCGAGACGCTGAACAGACTGGTGCGCAGCCGGGGATGGAGGGGATCGGCGAGCAGGTCGAGCACGCGCGCCGTGGACTCGTGGGCGGAGACCTCTCCCGACCCGGCCTCGTACAGCGCGACCAGGCTGTCGGCGAGCGCCTCGGCGGATTCCGACGGCGCGTCCGGGGAGTGTTCAGGGGCGGCGGCGGACGCGGGGGAGTCCTCCGGGCGGGTGCGCAGTGCGATCAGCGACCGCGGGAGCTCCTCGGGGTCATGGACGCCGATGGCGGCGGCGACGACTCGCGTGGTGCGCGTCAGCCGGGAGTCCTCGTACGGGTCGGTGGCCTCTTTGAGCACCCGCATCGCCGGTCCGATACAGCCCTGGGCGACCAGTGCGCCGCAGAGGGCGGAGGCGACCCACAGCCGCTGGGGGCCGTTGGTGAGCTGGAGTTCACGATGGAGTCTGCGGGTGCTGGCCACGGCGGACGAGAAGAGCTCCAGGGAGGCGAGCCGGCAGGCGAGCGCGGTACGCCGGCCCTCGGTGAGCGGGCCGGTGGAGGCGGAGCGCAGCAGCGGCACCGCCCGCTCGGGACGGCCCTGGCCCAGTTCGAGCTCGGCCGCCTCCTCCAGGATCCGCGTCATCCACTCCTCGGTGATCTCCGGCAGCCCCACCAGATGGGCGGCGACGGCCGGTGCGGGGGCCCCGCCTTCGTAGAGCTGCCGTGCGGCGCGCAGCCGCAGCGGGGCCAGTTCGCCGTCCCGGGCGCTCGCGAGCACCGCCTCGCGGGGCAGCGGGTGGGAGAGCAGCCGCGCCAGCCGGGGCATGGCCCGCAGCACCCCGCGCTGCCGCTCCCGCGTCAGTCCGGTCACCCCCGCGAGGAACGCCGGGTCGGCGCCGGCGATCCCGGCCGGGAGGAGGGGGGTCCCGCCGTCGGGTGGGAGGAGGGGGACCTCGCCGTCCGGTGGAAGGGGGACGGCCTCGCCGTCCGGATGCATGAGCGGCGGCGTACCGGACGGGGACGCTTCCTCGGCGGCGGCGCACAGGGCCAGCGCCAGTGCGGTCGCGCGCCGGGCGGGTGCGGGATCCGAGTCCAGCAGCTGGGCCACTGCGTCGCGATAGCGGGTGTCGACGAGTTCGTCCAGCGTCCGGGGCACGCCCTGGGCGGGCAGGTCCGCGAGGAGCGCGTGCAGCAGTCGCGGATTACCGGCGCTCGCCTCGGCGCAGAGCCGGGCGGTGGTCCGGCCGTGCCCGTGGACGGCCGCGAGCTGTTCCACCGCCGGGTCGCTGAGCGGCGGCAGGGTCGTCTCCTGCCCGGTGGCCCGGAAGAGTTCGCCCGTGTCGAAGGAGGGGGCCGAGGTGAGCAGCAGCAGTACGGGCAGCCGGCCGAGCCTGCGGGTGAGATAGCCGAGCCACCGCCAGGACGCCTCATCGGTGTGCTGGAGGTCCTCGACGGCGAGCAGCACGGGCGGCCCGCCGGCCAGCCGGGTCGTCAGCCGGTGGAAGAGCGGCTGCCGTGACCCGGCCGGAGGCCCGTCCGTGAAGGGCAGGGCGGCGTCCTCCTCCGGGAAGAGCTGCCGCAGTACGCCGAAGGGGTACTCGGCCTCCTGGGGGACGGAGCGGGCGTGCCGTACGCGTATCCCGCCCGTGGCCCGTTCCTGCCGTAAAGCCCCCTCGACGCAGGACGTGAGTCCCATTCCCGGGCCGCCCCGCAGCAGCAGCCACCGCCCGCGGCCGTCGCGAGCCGACGCGCCGTGCCGGGCGACCGCCGTGAGTATGGCTTCCCGTTCGAGCAGACTGTTCGCCATCAAACTCCCTCGTTCAAGACCGGTTGTACTGATCAATGATCTACTCAGGTATCTGGGCGGGTAATCACAATCGAAGGAAAATGGCCATATAAGGCAGATTTGCTGATATTTGGCTGACGGGGTGGGGCAGGGGGGTAGGGAGGTAGGGGGATGCGGCGTGATCCGCGACGGGCCCGGGGAGGGCCGGGCGCGGCCGTCCCCGGGCCCGTGGTTCGCGGCTCGCGGTCCGCGTCGGCCGTCACATCAGGCCGGGGAGGCCGTGCTCCGGCTCGCTCCGCCCTGTCAACTTCCTTACGGGGGACCGCTGATGACCGGTGACGGATGTGACGTAATCTGTCCTCTGTTTCTCGGGTGAGACCTGCCTGATTCCCGGCCGGGTCCACCGGACCCCCGTGCGCCCGGAGCGTCGCGCGCCCCGTGGACCGAAGAGAGGGAATCCATTGACCACGGTCGTGCCGCGTTCCGCCGCCGTACCGCGTCCCGAACTCCCCCCGGCGCACTCGCCGGTACGGCGCGCGGCCCCCGGCGACGCCGCGGCCCTCCACGCGCTGTCCCGGATCCACTTCGTCAGTGGAGCGCTGCGGGAGCGCCCGCTCGGGCTGTACGCCGCCGACGCGGAGGACTTTCTCGTCGTCGAGCGGACGGACGGTGCGCTCGCCGGATGTCTGGGCCTGCGCAGCCACCCGAGCACGCCCCACGGCCCCGGCGGCGTCCTCTACAACTTCTGTGTGTCGCCCGGAAGTCAGGGCAGGGGAGTCGGCTCGGCGCTGCTGCGGGCCGCGCTGGCGGCGGCGGCCGACCGCTCACTGCGGGCGGTGTTCACCGCCACCAGCGGGGGCGGTGAACTGTTTCTGCGCCATGGATTCGTCCCGGTCCCCGCCCTGCTCGCGCCGCCGGAGTGGGCCGGTGCGCTCGACCCCCGGCGCGGCTCCCGGGTGCTGGCCCGCGCGCTCGGCGGAACCTCGCGCTGAGGCCCCCGGGGCAGCGGTCTCAGACGCCTCCGGGGCCGCCCCCGGAGCGGGAGGTGGACCGGCCCGGGACAAGGGCGCAGGGCACCGAAAGAGGTTCGGGCGCAAGGCCGTTCAGCAGGTCGATGAGCATTCCGGCGCAGAGCGCGCCGGTCTTGCGCGGTGAGAGCGTCAGCAGGGTGAGGGCCGGGCGGGAGCTGGGCTCGCCGTCGCCCATGGAGGTCACCAGCAGATCGCCGGGGATGTCCAGGCCGAGTTCGGCGGCGGCGGCCGTCAGCGCCTCCCCATAGGTCTCGTTGAGCGCGTGCACGGCCTCCGGCCGGCCGGGCCCCGACAGCAGACGCCGGGCCGCGTCGAGCGCGGGCTCGCCGTGCTGGACCCGCTCCACGGCGGCGGGCAGCGAACGCCGGTCGCACCAGCGGGAGTACGCCGCCTCGCTGTCGAGCGTGTACGAGTCCGGTTCGGGCCCGGTGAGCAGCGCGGTCCGGCGTGCCCCGCGCTCATGGAGGTGGTCCATGACCAGCCGGACGCCGTTCTCCATGTCGCTGTGCACATACGGGATCGAGGCGTGCGCCGGGTCGAGCGGCCGGCCGTCCGTGACCACGGCGAGGCCGCGGCGCCGGGCCTCGCTGATCACGGGGTCGCCCGGCACCGGGTCGACCACGATCAGCCCGTCCATCGGGATCCTGGTCCACAGATCGGTCCCCGGCCGCGAGGGCACGACCACCAGCGCGTAGTCGCGGTCGACGGCCTCCACCATCGCGCCCGCGGTGAGGGACGCGTAGTACGGGCGGTAGGTGCGCTCCCATGCCTCGGCGCTCTGATGACCCGCGGCGAGACCGACGACACCGGTACGGCCGGTGAGCAGGACCTGGGCGGCGGGGTTGGGGCGGTAGCCGAGCTCATCGGCGAGCGCCCGCACCCGCTCACGGGTGCGGGCGCTGACCTTGCCCTTGCCGTTGAGGGCGTGCGAGACGGTGGTGATGGAGAGCCCCGCGGCACGGGCGACGTCCTTGATGCCGACCGTGCGTGCCGACTCGGGGAGCTGGTGCGGTCCGGCCGGTCCGGTCGGTCCGGTCATCGTCTCGGTTCTCCTTGTGTGTCGTCCGGCCGGGGCCGGTCCGGCTGGTCGAGCCGGTCGTTCGGGTGGGTGCGCCGGGCCGGGTACGCCCGCCGCACGGATGGGTGCGCCGGGCCGGTACGCCGCCGCTCCCGCCGGTCCGGTCGGCGCGGGACGCTCTGCCCGGTCCGGCCCGTACCGGCCCTGGGTCCGTACCGCCCCTGGGTCCGTTCCGGCCGTTCGGTGGTGGTGACCGGAGCCGGCCCCGGCCGGACCGGCCGGGGCCCGCGATCGCATCCTGCCCGCTCCCGGGAGCCGTCGCACAGGCCGTGCGATGACCTTTCGGCGCCGGTGCCCGGGGTGACCGGACCGGCGAGGAATACGGACGGCCCGGGTCACCCCGATCCGTCCGTATTCCGGGTACCCCCTTGACGCGCCAAAACCTTTTGGTTGAGCATAGCGGCCATCCCCACCGCCCAAAAGGTTTTGGCTTGCGTCATGAGCCTGTTCAGGAGCCTTCTCCGGGCGGTCACTTCTCGGACCTTCTGGGAGACCATGTGCGCCGCCGACCTCTCCGTACCCTCGTCCCGGCCCTGGCCGTACTCGCCGCCGCCGCCCTGAGCGGCTGTGGCGAGAACGCCCCCGGCGGCTCGTCGGGCGCCTCCGTCACCACCGCGAAGGACGGCCGCTACGGCGACTGCGAGGTCTCCGGGAAGAAGGGCGGCGTCAAACTCAAGACCGTCTCGTCCGGCACCCTCACCGTCGCGGGTGACCTTCCCTCGCGAGGCTGGTGGAACGGCGAGACCGTCGACGACATCAAGAGCGGCTTCGAGTACTGCCTCGCCGCGAACATCGCCCACCGCGCCGGGCTCGACAAGCTCAGCATCCGCAACGTCTCCTTCGACGCCATGGTGGCGGGCAAGGGCAACGGCTTCGATCTCGCCATGGCGGAGATCTCCATCACCGACGAGCGCAAGAAGGCCGTCGACTTCTCCAGCCCCTACTTCGCGTCGAACATCGGCGTCCTGGCCAGGCCCGGCAAGGTCACCGCCGACAACATCCGCGAGCTGCGCCTCGGCGTCAAGCAGGCCACCTCCGGGGCCCAGTTCGTCCGTGACACCGTGAAGCCGGAGAAGGAACCCCAGGTCTTCCCCGGCGACGCGGAGATGCTCGCCGCACTCAAGGGCGGCCGGATCGACGCCGTCCTCACCGACACCGCGATCGTGCTCGGCCAGGCCAAGGGCGCGAAGGGCGAGCTCGCCGTCGTCGGACAGTACGAGACCGGCGAGTCCTACGGGGCCCTGCTGCCCAAGGACAGCAGCAACACCGAGGTCGTCA
Organism: Streptomyces jumonjinensis; assembly: GCF_009600885.1. GTDB lineage: Bacteria > Actinomycetota > Actinomycetes > Streptomycetales > Streptomycetaceae > Streptomyces > Streptomyces jumonjinensis. The sequence goes on along the minus strand of NZ_VCLA01000160.1, from coordinate 111,339 downwards.
ACGGCGTTCTCGCCGAGCTGGAGTCCGACGGCACCCTGGAGCGGCTCTCCGAGGAGTACCTCGGCGACGCCCTCGGCGGCGACCCGGCCGCGGTCCCGGTCTGGAGCCTGTGATGACCACCGCCACCGTCAAGAGCACCCCCGCGGCCACCCCCGCCGCCCGGGTCCCCGTCCCGCGCGTCCTCGCCCCCGCCGCCCTCGCGGTCTCCGCCCTGAGCTGCGTCTTCGCCGTCTGGACCGCCGCGACCCTGTGGCAGGCGGCCCCGGACCAGGGCGGCTGGGCCTGGACCCTGAGAGCCGTCGCCGTCATCGGCGGCCTGGCCGCCCTCGCCGTGCTGAGGCCCGCGACCGAGGCGATCCGCCGCAGCGGCCGGGCCCGTGCCGCCGCGGCCGTCCCCGGGCGGATCGCCGAGGCCCGTGCCGAGGCCGCCGACGCCCGGGAAGCCGCCCAGGTCGCCGCCGGCAGCTCGCTCGCCGTCGTCGTGCTCACCCTGCTCGCGGTCTTCCTGCTGGCCAACGACCACGCCGTTCAAGCCACGTTCTTCAGCCCCGAGGCCATCTCCTCCAGCTTCCGGAACGTCACCGAAGCCTTCGGCACCAATGTCTTCATCGCCGTCGCCGCCGAGGCCCTGGTACTCGTCTGGGGCCTGGTGCTCGCGGTGGCGAAACTGGCCCCCGGGCGTGCCGGGCGACCGCTGCGCTGGCTGGCCACCGCCTATATCGACGTGTTCCGTGCGGTGCCGAGCATCGTCATCATCTACCTCATCGGCTTCGGTCTGCCGCTGGCCCAGATCCCCGGGCTCAGCTCGCTCACCCCGACCTGGGCCGCGATCTTCGCGCTCACCCTCACCTACGGCGCCTATGTCGCCGAGGTCTACCGGTCCGGCATCGACTCCATCCACTGGAGCCAGACGGCCGCGGCCCGCTCCCTCGGTCTCTCCCACGCCCGCACCCTGCGCCATGTCGTCGTCCCCCAGGCCGTACGGCGGGTGACCCCGCCGCTCCTCAACGACTTCATCGGACTCCAGAAGGACACCGCGCTGGTCACCGTGATCGGCACCATCGACGCCTTCAACCAGGCCAAGATCTACGCCTCCAATGAATTCAACCTCTCCTCGGTGACCGTGGTGGCCGCGCTCTTCGTGGTGATCACCATCCCGCAGACCAGATTCGCCGACCGGCTGCTCGCCCGCGGCGCGAGCGGGAAGGACAGCTGATGGCATTCCTCACGATCGAGGGCATACGGAAGTCCTACGGCGGCCACGAAGTGCTGCGCGGACTCGATCTGACGGTGGAGCAGCACCAGGTCGTGACCCTGATCGGGGCCTCCGGATGCGGCAAGTCGACCCTGCTGCGCTGCATCAACGCCCTGGAGGAGATCGACGGCGGGCGGATCGTCCTCGACGGCGACCCCATCTCCGGGCGCGGTGTGGACGTGGACCGGCTCCGGCGCGACGTCGGAATCGTCTTCCAGCACTACAACCTCTTCCCGCACATGGACGTGCTCCGCAACATCACCCTCGCGCCGACCGTGCTCGGCCGCAGCGGCAAGGAGGAGGCCGAGGCGCGGGCGATGGAGCTGCTGAAGCGGATCGGGCTCGCCGACAAGGCGACCGCCCTGCCCGACCGGCTCTCCGGCGGCCAGCAGCAGCGCGTCGCCATCGTCCGCGCGCTGGCGATGCGGCCCCGGCTGCTGCTGCTGGACGAGATCACCTCGGCGCTCGACCCCGAGCTGGTGGCCGAAGTGCTGTCCATCGTGCGCGATCTGGCCGAGGACGGCATGACGATGCTGCTGGCGACCCATGAGATGGGCTTCGCCCGGGACGTGGCCCACAAGGTGTGCTTTCTGCACCAGGGAACCGTGCTCGAAGAAGGACCGCCGGAGCAGATCTTCGGCGCACCGGAGCAGGAGCGCACCAAGGCGTTCCTTCAGCAGATCGTGGAGGCAGGGCGACTGTGACAGCGGCAGAGCGGAACAACCCCGTGACGACGGGCACCGCCGGGGACGGGAACGGGCACGGGGACGGCGGTCCGAGGGTTCTCGTCGTCCAGCACGAGGACGGCACCGGACCCGGGCTGGTCGGCGAACAGCTCATACGGTCCGGTCTGGACCCCCGGGTCCACCACCCCTGGGCGGGTGAGCGGCTGCCCGACTCCCTCGCGGGATACGCGGGACTGCTCGTCCTGGGCGGCGCACCCAACTGCGACGACGAGAAGACGGCCCCCTGGATACCGGCCGTACGCGCCCTGATGCGGGAGGCCGTCGCCGATGGCGTACCGCAGCTGGGCGTCTGTCTGGGCGGCCAGATCCTGGCCAGGGCCCTCGGCGGCAGGGTCGTCGTCCGCGCCCGGGGCCCGGAGGTGGGCGCGGTCGCGCTGCGGCGGCTGCCCGCGGCGGACGGCGACCCGGTCTTCGGCCGGGTGCCCGACGGCACGCCTGCCGCACAGTGGCACTGGGACGAGATCAGCGAACTTCCCGAAGCCGCCGTCCCCCTGTTCACCGGCGACGACTGTGTGCACCAGGCGTTCCGGGTGGGGGAGCGGACCTGGGGCGTCCAGTTCCATCCGGAGGTGCTCGGCGACGCCGTCGCCGAGTGGTCGCTCTCGGACGGCCCGGCGGTCCGGGCGGCGGGCGGCGACCCCGAGGCGGCGGTGGCCTCGGTCCGCACGGCGGAGCCGCGTCTGCGGGAGATCTGGGAGACGATGGCGCGGAGCTGGGCGGAGGTGGTGCACGCGTACGCCGCCCGGTGACGGCGGCGGACACTCCGCGCGTACGCCGCCCGCTGGCGACGGCGACCGCGCCGTGGGTTCGTACCTGGGCCTGGGGTCTGGCCGTCCAGTGCTGTGCCACAGGCATGTGCCGGGTATGGGGGACGGCCGGTCCACCGCCGGGGCGCGGGCGGCCGGACTCCGCGGTGGACCGAAAGGGCCGGGCGTCCGTACGGTTCGGGAACAAGGGCCGCCGGTTCCACGGCAGAGGCCCTGGACTGCGGGCCGGGCTTCGTCCGAGGTCGCGGGCCTCACCGGGGATGTTCCACGGAGCCGGTGGCTCCGGGTGTGTGCTTCCCGCACAGAGAAGTGCCGCACCACGGCGTGCGCCGCGCATGCGAATCGCATGCGCGGCGCACGCCGTAGTGGTGACAGCGACGACTGTTCCACCCCCCAACCGGTGTGACAGCTTCTTACTCGCCGAGACCGACGCCGAGCGACGGAGCAAGCGTGAACCCCGAGTACGCCGCGTACTGCCAAGCGGATGACGACTTCTACGACACCCCGCACCGCTCGCAGCGCACTGCCGACGACGGGGAGACGCTCTACGCTCCGGCCCGTACACCCGCCCCCCAGGGGTGGGAGACGACGCGGCACGGCGACTGGTTCTCGTACACCCCGCTGGGTCTGAAGCTGCCGCCCCAGGGCTGGAAGATCCATGTCTCGGCCGCACTCGACAACGCCGAATCGGTTCTGCGGCGGGTGGCCGACTACTGTCTGCCCCGGCGGATCCCCTTCAAGTTCGTCCCCGGCCACGCCCTTCTCCTGCTGCGGAACTCCAAGTACGGGGACCGGGCGGGCAGCGGGAAGTTCATCACGGTCTACCCGCACTCCGATGATGTCTTCCCCGAGGTCTGCACCGATCTGATGGCCCTGCTGAAGGGCGAGCACGGCCCCTACGTCCTGAGCGATCTGCGCTGCGGCGACGGGCCGGTGTACGTACGGTACGGGGCCTTCTCCGCCCGATTCTGCCTCGGCCCCGACGGCCGGTGGGTGACCGGCATCGCCGATCCCTCGGGCACCCTGGTCCCCGACCCGCGCGGCCCCTCCTTCAAGATCCCCGAATGGGTGACACCGCCCGCCTTCCTCACGCCGCATCTGGAGGCCCGCGCGGCGGTCGGCACCCAGGAACTGCCGTACGAATTCCTCGGAGCTCTCCACTTCTCCAACGGCGGCGGCGTCTACACCGCGCGTGACACCCGCAGCGGTGCGAAGGCGGTGCTCAAGGAGGCCCGGCCGTATGCGGGGCTCGCCACCGACGGCGCCGACGCGATCGCCCGGCTGGAACGCGAGCGCACCGCCCTCGAACAACTGGCCGGACTCGATCTCGTACCGCGGGTGCTGGGCGTCCACGACGTCGGAGACCACCGCTTCCTGGCGCTGGAACACATCTCCGGCACCCCGCTCCACACCCTCTTCGTCCGTCGCTTCCCCCTCATGTCCGCCGAGCCGGGCCCCGAGCGGCTCGCCGAGCACGTCGCCTGGGCGTGCCGGATCCACGGCCTGGTGGAGAAGGCCGTCGAAGCGGTGCACGCCCGGGGCATCGTCTTCAGCGATCTCCATATGAGCAACATCATGGTCTCCGACGACGAATCCCGGGTGGTGCTCCTCGACTTCGAGGCGGCGTCCCCGGCGGCCGAGAATCAGCGCCAGATCGTGGCCAACCCGGCCTTCATCGCCCCCGCCGGCCGGCGGGGCCTGGACATCGACCGGTACGCACTGGCCTGTCTGCGCCTGGCGCTCTTCCTCCCGCTGACCACGCTGCTCCTCACCGACCGCCGGCGGGTCCTGCGGCTGGTGCGGGACATCACCCGGATCTACCCGGTGACCGAGGACGAACTCCGCCCGGCGGTGGAGGAGATCCTGCGGGATGCCCCCGCCCCCGGCCCGGCGGAGATCACGGTGCCCGGACAGCGCGGGCCCGGCACGCCGGTCGCCGAGGACGCCCGGATTCCCGGGCCGAGAAGAGGCTTACGCACCCCCGGCTCAGCGGCGTCCGCCGATCCGGCCGACATCCCCGAACCGGGGGACTGGCCCCTCAGCCGTGACTCCATGGCCCGCGCCATCCTCGCCTCCTTCACCCCCGACCGCGCCGACCGCTGCTTCCCCGGCGACATCCTCCAGTTCGCCTCACCGGCCGGCGGCCAGTGTCTCGGCTACGGCGCGGCCGGAGTGCTCCACGCCCTCCATGAGACCGGCGCACCCGACTGCCCCGAGGCCCTGGAATGGCTGCTGGAACGGGTCAAGGCACCCGTCTCCGGCACCCCCCTCGGCCTCTACGACGGCCTCTCGGGCATCGCCTGGACCCTGCGCCGCCTGGGCCGCCCGGAGCAGGCCCTGGAAACCGCGCAACTGATCATCCGTCAACCGCTCGACGGAATGGGCCACGATCTGCACGGCGGACACGCCGGAATCGCACTCGTCCTCGATGAACTGGCCCATACCGCCGACGGCGCGGAAGCCACCGCCCTGCGCCGGGCCGCGGACCGCTGCGTCACCCTCGCCGCACAGGCGTTGGAATCCGGCCCGCCGTCCGTCTACACGGGGCTGCTGCGCGGTGCGACGGGCCTCGCCCTGCTCTTCATACGCCGCTACGAGTCGACCGGCGATCCCGCCCTGCTCGATCTGGCCGCCGACGCGCTCCGCCGCGATCTGGCCCGCTGCAAGCCGCACACGGACGGCGCGCTGCTCGTGATCGAGGGCAAACGGGCCATGCCCTATCTGGGCGCCGGGAGCGCCGGACTGGCGATGGTGCTGGACGAGTATCTGGCCCACCGCCCCGATGCCGCCTTCGATGCCGCCCGGCAGGCGATGCAGCCGGCGCTGCGCTCCGCCTTCTACGTCCAGCCGGGACTGTTCCGGGGGGTGGCCGGGCTGATGCTGCAACTGGCCCGGACCCCCGTCGGCGACCCGGCCGAACGGCAGCGTGTCATCCACCGCCACGCCGTACTCCTCGGCGTTCACTCCCTGCCCTACGCCGGTGAACTCGCCTTTCCCGGAGAGCAGTCGATGCGCCGGTCCATGGACCTGGCCACCGGCACCGCCGGATGTCTGCTCGCCCTCGGCAGCGCGTACGGGGACATCCCCGCTCCGCTGCCGTTCCTCTCGCCACGCGAGAGGCCCACGACCCGGCCCCAGCCAGGGGCCGTGCACCAATGAGACATATACCGTCCCCAAGGAAGGAAATCATCATGGCGCTTCTCGACCTTCAGGCCCTGGAGACCCCCGCCGAGGAAGCTATGGACGTGGAGACCAACAGCAACCTCAGCCTGCTTCTCTGCCAGGGCAGCAGCCTGAGCCTCACCTGCTAGTCACACCACCCTGAGGGGCCGGCCGGCGGGATGTCCCGCTGCCGGCCCCTCGGCTCGCCGGCCGGCCCCGGGCTGCTGCCCGGGGCCGGCCGATGGGCTGTGGCCCGGACCGGAAGGAGCTCCAGCGTGACGATGAGCAGGCCGGCGGCGCAGGCGTCCCCGCCGGGGTCGGCACCGTTCCGCTCCCCGCGCGCCGGCCGTCTCCCGCTCGCGGCCGTCGCCCTCTGCTCCATCGGCGCGGCCCTCGCCGCGCTCGCCCTGCCCCTGGCCCTCGGCAGCGCGGTGGACACCCTGGTGACCCGGGGCGAGATCCCCTGGCCCGAACTACGGCTCTGCGCGGCGCTGACCGCTGCCGAAGTCCTCCTGGACGCCGTCGTGGCCCTCCTCGGCGGGACCGTCACCGCCACCCGCACCGCCCGGCTGCGGACCACGCTCGCCGACCGGCTCGTACACGCCGAGCCACGCCACGGCCAGGCCGTCGCGCCCGGCGATCTGACCACCCGGATCACCGCCAACGCGGCCGAAGCCGCCGCGGTGCCCGTCGCGGCGGCGACCGCCGCCGCCACGGTCCTGGTGCCGCTCGGCGCGGTCGTCGCACTCTTCCTGATCGATCTGTGGCCCGCCGCAGCCCTGCTGGCGGGAGCGCCCTTCCTCATCGCCCTGCTGCGCACCCTCGTCCGGCGCACGGCGGACGCCTCGGCGGACTACCAGCGCGAACAGTCCCTGATCGCCGCCCGGACGACCGAGGTGCTGGACGGCATCGACACCGTGCGCGCGGCGCGCACCGCCGCCCATGAGCACACCAGGATCACCGAGCCGCTCACCCGGCTCTCCGCGCACGGGCGGCTGACCTGGCAGATCCTCGGCCGGGCCACCGGCGCGAGCGCGCTGCTGCTGCCCTTGCTCACCGTGCTGGTGCTGGGCGTCGCCGGGCTGCGGATGTCGGCCGGGGCGATCAGCGTGGGGGAGCTGCTGGCCGTCTCCCGCTACACCGTGCTCGCCGTGGGGCTCGGCGTGCTGACGGGGGCGCTGAGCACGATCTCCCGGGGGCGTGCCGCGGCCCGCCGGCTGGATCCGCTCCTCGGGCTCTCCGCCGTACCCCATCGCTCCCTGGAGCTGCCGCCCGGCGGCCCCGGCCGGGTCGAGCTGCGGGACGTCGATGTCGTACGGGACGGGAAGCGGCTGCTGCGAGGGGTGAGCCTGACGGTGCCCGGGGGCACCTCGATGGCGGTCGTCGGACGGTCGGGATCGGGGAAGTCGCTGCTGGCGGCGGTGGCGGGGCGGCTCACCGACCCCGAGGCGGGGACCGTCACCCTGGACGGGGTGCGGCTCGACGGCGTCGATCCGGTACGGCTGCGGGAGGAGGTGACCTTCGCGTTCGCGCGGCCCGCGCTGCTCGGTACGACGGTCGGGGACACCATCGCGTTCGGCGCCGGACGGCCGTCCGGGGAGCGGGTGCGCTCGGCGGCCCGGGACGCGTCGGCCGACGGTTTCATCGCGCTGCTGCCGCTCGGGTACCGCACTCCGCTGGAGCGGGCCCCGCTCTCCGGCGGCGAGTGCCAGCGGCTCGGCCTGGCCCGCGCGTTCGCCCGCACGGGGCGGCTGCTGATCCTCGACGACGCCACCTCCAGCCTGGACACGGTCACCGAGCACCGCGTCCAGCGCGCCCTGGCCCGCCGTGCGGGGGCCGGTACCAGAATCGTGGTCGCGCACCGGGTCTCCACGGCCGCCGACGCCGACGCGGTGGTCTGGCTGGAGAACGGCATGGTCCGCGCGACCGGCCCCCATGCCGTCCTGTGGGACGACCCGGACTACCGCGCCGTCTTCCACGCCGCCCGCCCGACAGCCCCGACGGCCCCGGGAGGGCCCGGTGCGGTGGGTGCGGCGGGTGAGCGCGCGGCTGGTCCGGTGAGCGGGAGTGCGGGTTCCGGTGCGGCCGGTGTGGGCGATGGGGTGCGCTCCATGCGGTCCGGTGGGGGCGAGCGTGAGCGTGACCCCGGTCCGGTGAGCGGCCGTGCGCCCACCCGGGCGTACGGGGCTCCGGGCCAGGCCGACGGCACCGCGACGGCCGGCCCGGACCAGGGGCGTACGGCCGGCCCTCTCGCCCGCCCGAGCCGACCCGGCCCCGGGAGGGAGGCCCGATGACCCCGGAGCACACCACAGTCACCGCCCCCGCCGCCGTGCCACCGGGCGCAGGACCGGCCGGGGCCGGAGAGCCGTCCGTTCCCCCGCCCGTCCCCCCGCCCGGCACGGCGTTCGGCCGGGTCGTACGCGAAGCCAGGCCGTATCTCCGCGCCCGCACCCGCGTCATCGCGCTGCTCGGCGGCTGGTCGCTGCTGGAGTTCGCCCAGACGTTCCTGGGCGGATTCGCCGTCGCCCGCGCCATCGACAGCGGCTTTCTCGACGGCGCCCCGGCGACCGGGCTGCTCTGGCTGGCCGTCGCCGCCGTCGCCGCCCTCCCCGCCGCCGTCGCCACCCGGGGCGTCTTCGCCGGGCTCGCCGATCTGGTGGAGCCGCTGCGCGACGGACTCGTACGCCGGGCCGTCGCCCGCGCCATCGGCACCGCGCTCACCGGCCCCACCGCCGCCACCACCGGCTCCGTCTCCCAGATCACCCACCAGAGCGAGATCGCCCGCGACGGCTGGGCCGGACTCGTCCTCTCCCTGCGCTCCTTCGTCTTCACCGCGGCGGGCGCGCTCGCCGGAATGGCGGTCCTCGCGCCCCGGCTCCTGCTGGTGACGCTGCCGCCTCTCCTGCTCGGCCTGGGGCTCTTCCTGGCCACGCTCGCCCCCATGGCCGCCCGTCAGCGCGCCTATCTCACCGCCGACGAGGCGTTCGCCGCCCACGCGGGACAGACCGCCGCCGCCCTGCGCGACATCGCGGCGGCCGGAGCGGCCGGGCGCGTGGTCGCCGAGGCCGGCGCGCTCGCCGGTGAACAAGCCGTACAGGCCCGCTCGCTGGCACGCTGGGCCGCGGTGCGGATCGTCGCGCTCGCGGTGTGCGGGCAACTGCCCCCGCTGCTTCTGCTGCTCGCCGCGCCCTGGCTGATGCGGCACGGGCTCACCAGCGGCGCTCTGGTGGGGGCGTTCACCTATCTGACGTACTCGCTGGCCCCGGCCGTGCACGCGCTGCTGGGCGTCCTCGGCACCGCCGCCGGGCGACTGGTGGTGGTACTGGACCGCTTCACCGGCCCCGCGCCGCTGCCGCCCCCGCCGCCCGGGCGGGCCTTCGTCCCGCCCCGTACCGCGCGGCCGGTCGCCGAACTGCGGGCGGTCACCTTCGCCTATGGCCCCGGGGCCCGCCCGGTGCTCGACCGGCTCGATCTCACCGTTCCGTCCGATGGGCATCTCGCCGTCGTGGGCCCCAGCGGCAGCGGGAAGTCCACCCTGGCCGCCGTCCTCGCCGGCGTCGTGCCCCCCACCGGCGGCGAGGTCCGCTGGCTGGGCCTCGCCACCGACGCGCTGGAGCCCACCGCCGTACGCACCCTGCTGCCCCAGCGGCCGTTCGTGTTCACCGGGACGCTCCGCGAGAATCTGCGCTATCTGCGCCCCGGGGCCCGGGACCGGGAGATCGCGGCGACGGTGGCGGCGATCGGTCTCGACGCGCTGGCCGAGCGGCTCGGCGGAGTGGACGCGCCGTTCGACCCGGGCCTGCTCTCCCAGGGCGAACGCCAGCTCATCGCGCTCGGCCGGGCCCATCTGACCACCGCCCCCCTGCTCATCCTGGACGAGGCGACCAGCCATCTGGACCCGGCCGCCGAAGCCCTGGCCGAGAGCGCGCTCGCCGCGCGCGCCGGGGCGCTGGTGGTCATCGCTCACCGGCTGACCTCCGCCGCGCGCGCCGAACGGGTGCTGGTGATGGACGGGGCCGACACGGTCTGCGGCACTCCCGCCGAACTGCCGGCCCGATCCGCGCTCTACCGCGATCTCGCCGGTCACTGGTCCCATGACCCCGGCTGATCCAGCGGCTGGTGCTACAGCCAGCCGAACTCCTTCGACAGTCTTATCGCGTCCAGCCGGTTGCGCGCCCCCGTCTTCCGGATCGCGGCGGCCAGATAGTTCCGTACGGTGCCACTGGCCAGATGGAGCGCCTTCGCGATCGACGACACCGACTCCCCTTCCGCCGCCAGGGCGAGCACCCGTAACTCGCGGGCCGAGAGCGGTACTTCGGCCGCCTGGAGCAAGCCGAACGCCAGCGACTGATCGATATGACGGCCGCCCGCCGCGACGCCCCGTACGACTTCGCACAGATTGTCCACCGGGCCGAACTTGTCTATATAGCCCCTGGCTCCCGCGTCCGAGGCCCTGCGCAGATCTCCGGCCCTGTCCCCTCTGGCGAGGACCACCAGGGCGGTGCCCCGGCCGGCCGGCTTCCGTAAGGTCTCCATGAGCGAGAGGACTTCCACGGACTCCGGACAGTCGAGATCGGTGACGAGTATGTCCGCGCCGTGCTCCGCCATGGCGGCGCGTACGCCGCCCTTGTCCGTGGTGCGCACATGGAGCCGCTGGTCCTTGCCGAGCAGGCAAGCCAATGAGGCACGCCACAGCGACACCGTGTGTACCAATAGAACCGTTGTCATGGGGCTGCTCCTTAGCTCTCTTCAACCGCTATTTCCGCGAGCTTGCGCAACGGGCGGTGATGCTCCGCACGTTGTGCTGCAACTTTCATCAGTTCACCGCAGCCGAGGCGCGCTTCACTGACGAACTGCCTAATACCCAGGACAGGCCGACGCGAGGGGGGCGTGCGAATGCATGAGGTGATCCCCTGTGCGCCCCTGTTGACCATGGCCCCGCGGGGGTCCTGCCCCCTGTGCCGAACGGGGAGACTACTTCCCAGCGGTCGCGGAACCAGTCACGGACGAGCCGGACGGGGCACGAAGAGTTCCGCCGGGCGGTACGGGACGATCCGGGCGGGCCGAGCCCTGCCGGTCCTGCCGTCGCCGGATCCGGGTCCCAGGATGGACCTTACGGCGGATTGTGCGGCGGGGGCCCATGCGGGCACTCGGGCGGCGCTCGGGCTCAGGGCGCCTTCGGTCCGCCGATGACCGCCCAGACCTCGTAGTACTTTCCTCTGCCCGGCATCACGCCCGGCGCGTGGCGCCGTCCGGCCACACCACATCCACCGGCACTCCGGCAGCGCGGGCCAGCTCGACGGTGTCCGCGGTCCCGCCCTTGCCGGACGGTGGGCTGCCGTCCCACACCGCGACGAGACGGTCGGCTCGCTTGAGCAACTCCGCGTTGGCCGCCTCGTAGGCGTCCCGACGCGCGGTCTCGTACGGCAGCGTCACCACCTCCGCGGCGGCGTCCACCAGACGGTCGAAGACCGGGGCATGGGCGGGCCGCACCTTCCTGGCCCGGTAGTCCCTCGAAGGGATCACGACGATCAGACGGCCGCCCACGGCCGTGACCTCCTCGGCGAACAGGGAGTCGGCGCCGGCGGCGATGCACGACACACCCGTGAGATCGCCGTATCCGGCCAGGAGTCCACGGAGCGCCGCCCGCACCGCCGGCACGCTCTCGTCGGCCAGATCCATGTGTCCGGTCACGGCCAGCGTCGTCATCCGTACTCCTCAGCTCGACAGCAGATCGCGGATGCCGTCCCGCGCCTCACGTACGGGGCCGGACGCGTGGTGCTCCACCGTGTACGGATAGAGCTGCTCCAGCTGCGCCCGCACCCGGCCGGACCGGCTGAGCCGCGACACCTCGATGGCGCGGCCCGCCTCCGCCGCTCCGCCGACGATATCGCCGAGCAGGAAGCGGCACTCGGCGAGACCGATCAGGTCGAGCGTATGGCCGCGCCCGGCCTCCGTTCCCCGGGCGGAGAGGGCCGTACGGATGTCGGCGGCGGCGCGCTCGGCGTGTCGACGGGGGTCCCGCCGGGCGAGTTCCAGGAGACGCCCTCCGGTGACCCCGGCCAGCTCGGCACGGTCGAAGTAGGCGATCCAGTACGGCTCGTCCTCCCCGGGGCCCGCGTCCGCGAGCGCTTCGGCCGCTCGGGCGGTCGCCCTCTCGAACCCGGCCAGTCGGCCCTGAGCGGCAAAAGCCCACGCCTCCCGGGTGTGGAGCATCGCGCGGACCCGGGGGCCCATCACCTCCCGGGCCCCTTCCTGAGCGAACTGGACGAGCTGGAGCGCATCGTCAGGACGGTCGCGGTACAGCATCTGCCGGGCCATCCCCGCCAGCACGTTGGCGCCGAACACCAGGTCCCCGCCCGCATGGGCGGCACGGAGCCCGAGCCGGTAGTAGTCCTGAGCCCGGCGGTGCAGCCCCGCGTCCCACGCCATCGTGGCCGCGGTCCCCGCGAGCTGCGCCATGCCCCGGTAGAGCCCGGTCTCGACAGCCGGAGTCTGGTGCTCATCGAGCGCTTCGGCGACCTCGCTGAGCTGCCCGAGCACCGCCCTCCGGCGCAGCGCCCCGCCGAAGCGGCGGCTCCACTGCCGTAACTCCCGCGCCGACTTCTCCAGTTCGGCCACGTCCCGGGCTCCCAGACGCCCGCGACGCGGCGGGCGTACCGGCTTCGCGGACGGCCGCAGCCATCCTTCCAACGGGTCGAGCAGGGCGGTGCCCGTGACGGCGGCCACGGTCAGAGCGCGCGCCATCGCGCGTCGGTCCATCACCAGATCGCTCCTCGTCAAGCCGGCCACCAGATGCGCCGTGGCGTCCGGACGCCACGGGATGTCGTCCGCGGCTCGGTCCCCCGATGGCTCCGCCGGCTGCTGGGCGGGCTGACTCTCCCAGGAACGGGGGGCCAGGCCGAGCAGCCGCCCGGGGATGCGGAGCCCGTCGGCGATCCGGCACACCACATCGAAGCTGGTGACGCGCTGGCCGCCGTTGATGATCGTGGACACCTTGCCCGGCGTCAGCTGGCAGGCTGCGCCGATCTTGTTCTGGGAGAGGCCGCCCCACTTCTTGATCAGAGTGAAGACGGCGGCGAAGTCGTGCTCGATCAGGGCTGCCCGTAAGTCTGCTCGGTCGAGCAGGTCGGGGGCGAGCGGGCTGGGGGCGCCAGCGTCCATACGGTCCCACTTCCGGGATGTTCCTCAGCACTCGAAGGTGCCTTACAGGAGCGGCGCGAGTCTATTACCGCCTCGGTGACTCCCGCCGGTCATCCCGCTGATACGCGATCCGGCCGATGCTGGTCAGGACGGCGGACAGCGACGATGGAGGACCCTGTGACCACGACGAACGACGACGCGATCGGCCGGTGGCTCGCCGCGTCGCTCGACGCCCCCGCGGACGCGTGGGCCGCTTGGCGCGAGGGCTCCCACGCCATGCTCCCGGCGGGCGTACGCTTCGACGCGGTCCGGCTCCCGGTCGAACTGGTGCACGCCGCCGCCGACAGCGTCCACGCGACGGTCGCCGAACACCTGACCGCCGCCCTCGACGGCCCGGTCATCTGCGACCCGGCCCGCTGGTACTACGCGCTCGTCCCCGCGCGCACCTCCGAGACCTGGACCTCCGGTCTCGCCCGCTGCCTCGGCTTCGGCACCTGGCTCGGCGTCCCCCGCCCCGACCTCACCGAACACGCCCTGCTGCACTGGTCCACACCCATGAACGCCCCGGGCGCGCTCTGCGCCCCCACCGCCGTCGCCGCTCTGGCGGAACGCGGCCACGAACACCTCATACCGCCCGCCGATCAGGAGTTTCCCCGGCCTTGACGGCCGATCAGGGAGAGGAACGCGTGATGATCAAGAAATTCATGATGAACAAGAACGTGCCCCTTGTCTTCATCGGACTCGGAGGCGTCAACTACACCTGGCTTCAGATGACAGAAGGTCTGGCACCGGTGTGGTGGATCCTGTGGGGCATATGCGCCACGGTGACCATCGCGCTCCGCGTCTACACGGAATACCTGCTCCGCAAGGTCCGCCGGTGCCAGCGGCTGTTGGTGCGCGCGAGGCCGGGCACCGCGGCGATGTCCGCCGAGACTTCGCCTCGGAAGGGAGCCGGGCGGTGCCCGGAACAAAGGGGTCCGGCGTACCCCGCCCACGAGTGACCGCTGCCCGGGCCGCGTGCCGGACCGCGCCCGCTGCCGCCTCGGTGGAAGGCTTCGCGCGTACGGGGGCCGGCCCCGGGCAGTCTGTACCGCCGGGCGGCAGCTCACCGAGATAGCGCGGCCGGCCGGGGTGCCCCGTGGCGCTGCTCGTCTGCGGGTGCGGGTTGGCGGTGACGTCGGTGGCGGGTGTGGGAAACCGGCGGCGCGGCCACCATGCCGGCGGATACGGTGCTACTGGCCTGGTGACGCTGACACCGGCACAGCACCAGCACCCGGAGGCTGGCCTGAAGCAAGTAAAGGAAACCGGCATGATCACCTGACAACGCCGCAGGTCAGGAAGTGTGGTCCCCGCGCCCGCGGGGATGGTCCGCGCGGTCCGGCGGGCGATGGCGTCGGCACCAGGTGGTCCCCGCGCCCGCGGGGATGGTCCTGCGCATGTAGAAGGGCATGAAAAAGCCCCGTCGTGGTCCCCGCGCCCGCGGGGATGGTCCGATGAAGGGCGGCCAGCCGAACCTGGTCATGGTGTGGTCCCCGCGCCCGCGGGGTCGACCAACGCCGGGGCCCTCTCTAGCCGTGGGAGCGGTTCTTTTCGATAGCGCGGAGTCTCCGCGCCTCGTTGACCTGCGCGCTGATCAGAGAGTCGAACAGAGCTTCCGGATCGCCGTCGGGCCCTGCAGTGGTGGAGAGGAGCGTGGCGATGAGGCTGGCGAGAACGGTGACCAGGTCTGCCGATCTCGCCGGACCGCGGGCTTGCAGCAGCTGCCGCACGGCGTCGTCGATGCGGTCCAGGGTCGCCTCGTCTTTGAGGGCTATGCCGAGCCGCTCCGCGAGGAAGATCCTCACAACCGCCACGCCGTCGCCCAGGGCGAGGTCCACGTTGTAGTCGGTTCGCGCCTTCTCCGCTTCTTTCAGGACGGCTGGCATGGTGAACCGCTTGGGCTCCGCCCACAGCCCGCGCTGCTTCCACTGCTCGTACGGGAGCGGCCCGGCAGCGTCGCGGCGGGCGCGGTGATGGTCGGCTGGGTGGCCGTTGCTGGTGCGGCAGGCGCGCCCCATGACGGCCTTGCACGTGGGGCATTCGAGGCGGCGGTACCAGTCGCGCACGAGCTGCTGCTCGGGCCCGGATCGCAGGTGCCTGCGCCACTCGCCCCAGGTGTTCTGCGGCCCGTTATCCGTCCCCATCGACCGTCCCCTCAGCCCGGTGGTGCGTGCCGTACGCGATGCCGTGACGATGACCCTACCGGTGGAGGTGGTGCGTCCGGGGCGGAGAGTATGACGGGGCCTTGGGGGAGAGCCGCAGCTCGGGTGTCCTGGGGAGCAGCCCTCGGCATGTGCCTCACGGCTTCTGCAGCGCGTACGTCTGGTACGGCACGGTGGTTCCGTCGTCGGTGTGCCGGTCGGACGTGCCGACGCGGGTGAACCCGGCTTTGATCAGGACGCGTCCGGAGGCCGGGTTGTCGGGGTGGTGCATGGCCTCCAGCCGGTTCAGGCCGGCGGTGGTGAAGGCGATGGAGACGACCTGATCGGCGGCCAGGGTGGCGTAGCCGTTGTCCCAGCTGTCTTCCCGGAGGATGTAGCTGATGGTGCCCATGGACGGGGCTCGTCGCCGCAGGGCGATCAGGCCGATCAGCTCGTCGTCGGTGAGGATGCCCCAGCTCCACTGCGCGCGCGGGGTCTCGGCGGCTCTGGCGAGGGCTGTGCGGATCTTGTCGTGGGCCTGGTCGAGAGTGAGGGGCTTGCCGGTGGTGTGCCGGGTGGAGGCCCCGCTGTAGACGCGGGCGAGGGCGGGGGCGTCGTCGGGGCTCAGAGCGCGCAGGGTCACCATGCGGCGGTCAGCTCGTTCGCGGTGGGCCGGTCGGCGGGGTCGGGGGCCAGGCACGTGGTGACGGCGTCCTCGAACTCGGGGTACGGCCACGGCCGGACGTCGCGCAGCACGGTGATGGTGCCCCTGGCGATGACGGCCAGCTTCTCCGACCGGTCGAGGTCGTCGTCGTAGGGAACGGGGCGCTGGCCGGTCCAGCACCAGAACAGGGAGGCGCCCAGGCTCCAGATGTCGGCGGGCGGCTGTGCCTGGATGTGGATGTCGGCGGGGGTGGCGAGGATCTCCGTGGCGAGCTCGGGGGCGGTGGTGTGGGTGAGGGCTCCCCGGTAGGGGACAGGACGGTCGTCTCCGGGGCCGCAGGCGAGGGCGTAGTCGATGACCTCCGCGTGGCCGGCGTGCGTGACGAGGGTGTTGGTGGGCTGGACGTCGGCGTGGGCCCAGCCGGCGGCGTGCATGAGCGCGAGGTGCTCCGTCCAGGTGCGGGCGATGCCCGCGAGCCAGGGGCGGACCGAGGCGCGGTCTCCTTCGGGCCCGCGGGCGAGGGCGAGGGCCCGCCACAGGGGTACTGTGTCGATCCAGTTGACGCCCAGCCACCGGCCGCCTTCCCATGTCCCGGCGCTCACCCGGTAGTCGGAGCTGAGGGCACCGGCGGCGGTGAGGCGAAGAAGATGGTCGTCCTCCTGGGCCATCTCGGCGGCCTTGTCGCAGGCGTCGTCGCCGTCTGGGTCGTTGGCCTTCAACGCGACGGCTCCCTTGGGGCCCTGGATCTTCCAGACCCGGGAGCCGCGCCGGTCGCTCAGGAGCTGGATCGCGGTGGGCTCGCCGGTCTGTCCGATGAGGAGGGAGACGGCTTCGCCGGGGGGAGCAGGTGCCTGGCCCATGTGCGGATCTCCGTCCACTCGGTGGGAATGTGCTCGAACACGTCGCGGCCGTCGTCGTCGGCTGCGGCGAGCGCGGCGGCCAGGTCGGGGGTCGCGCGCAGGAACTGCGGGTCGCGGCGACGGACGGCGGCCCTCACCGGGAGGAACGAGGCGGGGGCGGCCGGGATCCGGTGGCCGGCCGCGGTGACTTCCTCTTCTCCCGCATAGAACTTGCCGAACATCACCCCGACCGGCCCGTACAGGTTCTTCAGCACCCAGTGCGGCCAGGCGAGCAGGTCACGGTGCCGGGTGCCGGGCACCTCGCCCACCAGGACGATGTTCTCGCACCGCAGGATGCCGTGCGGCCGGTTCAGCACGGGCCGCAGCCACTCCGCGGCCTGGGCGCCCGCGTGGAAGAGCTCCGCCTGGACGGCTTCGGCGCTTCCGTCGGCGCGATAGACCGTCCAGGTCGTCAGGCCCGCCCGGAGCGATGGGGCCAGGTAAGGGCAGTGGGCGGTCATCTGCCGCGCGTAGTCGCTGATGTCCACGGATCTCGGCCGGGTGGTGCTGACCTCAACGAGGAGCAGCGCCCCGGCGGTGGGCCGGGGCGCCGGCGTGGTGCGGCCGGTGGTCACCGGCGGGCGGTCTCCGGCTGGTCGGGCGCGACGTCGTCGTCGCCGTCGCCGCCGGTCGGGGAGCAGTCCCACTCGGCGACCACGGTGCCGGTCTCCCGGTAGCGGACGAGCGTGTCCTGGTCCACGTTGCCGTCGGTGCCGGTGAACCAGATGTCCGGCAGTGGTCCGTACGTCTCCTCGTAGGCGGCGACCCAGGAGATCGGGCCGTGGCCGTTGTTGGCGGTGTGGCCGATCGGCTGGCCGGCGGTCTCCTGGCAGAGGGCCGCGTAGGCGGGGGTGCCGAGCAGTTCGTGCCAGGCCGCGTCCACGGCCGGGGAGAACATCTCGGGTGCGGACTGGCCGTTGTCGAAGCGCTGGCCGGTGATGGTCAGGAACCGGCGCAGCTCGGTCGTTGTGGTACTCACGGTGGTGCCCCTCTCGGTGTCGAGTGGTGCTCGCCCGGCCCGGGTTGGGCCGGGAGTGGTGCCGTGCACCGCGCACTCGGGAGATCCGGTCTCGTCCGGGTGCGCGGTGCTCTCAGGGGGTCGTGACGGCCTGGGGTGCGACGCCTGCGACGCGGTCCAGGCGCTCGTACAGAGCGCGTACGAGCCGGGCGGGCCGGGCGGGCCGCTGGGCGCAGCGCGCGGTGCCTTCCAGCGGAACGGACAGGCGCCGGTCGGCTTCCTCCAGGACGACATCGGCGAGGGCGCGGGCGGCGTGGTCTTCGGGCAGCAGGTCCGCAGCGCGCCGGACGCCGGCGGCCACTGCGCGGGCGTGCCTGGTCAGTTGGAGGGCGATCTGCTCGTAGTCGCGAGGTTCGAGGTCTGGGTTCTTCCACGCGGGCACGGCGGTGACGAGCGCTTCGTGCGGGGCGCGGTCCGGGGGGTGCTCGGCCTCGATCAGGCCGTGGGGGTCGTAGAGCACGGCGTGGGTGTCGCTCACTGGCGGCCCGCCGCGTCGCCCTGGTCGTGGTCGCCGGTGTTGGCGTCGGGGGCCTGGGCGGCGAGGAAGCGGGCGTAGCTGCGGTCGGCGCGGGCGACCAGTGCCGGGAAGGGCCGGCCGAAAGTCGGACGGCTGGAGGCCGGGGCCTTCTGGTGCGGGGCTGGCGGGTGTGGGTGCGCTCATGGGCACCGCCTTCTGTCGCTGGGTGCGTCGCTGTCGTTCGACGCTACGGAGGCCACCGCTCGGTCCTCAACGAAATTGCGGGTAATTGCGGGGGGTTCACTCCAGGGCGCTGATCGCGGCCCGGATGAGGTCGCGGGCGTCGTCGCCGTACACGGCCATCTCCGCGAGGCCGACGAACGCCTTGGCATAGTCGGCGAGTTCGCGTGGCTGGGTCACCTTGATCTCTGCCGTCAGCGTCTCCACCACGGCCACGTCGCCGTCGTGGAGGTAGAACGCTTCCAGCGGCCACACGGTGCGCTGCGCCGTGAACGGGATGATCCCGAGCGAGACGGACGCGAGCGGCATCACGGCCAGGAGGTGGCGCAGTTGCCCGCGCATCGCCTCGGGGTCGGCGGTGCGGTAGCGCAGGACGGACTCCTCCATGAGGACGACGTAGCGGTGGTCGCCCTCGTAGAGGAAGCGGGAGCGGGCGATGCGGGCGGCGACCGCTTCGGCGACGTCGTTGGGGGTGCCCTGGAAGCTGGTGATCTGTTCCATGAGGGCGGTGGCGAAGCCGGGCGTCTGGAAGAAGCCCGGCGGCACGTTGGAGACGTAGACCCGGCAGACGCGGGTGCGCTCGTGCAGGGTGTTCCAGTCCTGTTGGACCTTGCGCATCCCGTCTTTGTGCAGGCGGCGCCACTCCAGATACATCGAGTCGACGGCGCGGGCGGTGGCGATGAGGTCGTCGGCCTGGTTGTCCGCGTCGCAGGCCGTGCACCAGGCGCGGATATCCGCGTCGGAGGGCGGGGCGTCGCCCTTTTGGATGCGGGTGGTCTTCGCCGGGTGCCAGCCGCACCGGGCGGAGAGGTCCTTCCCGGTGAGCCCGGCGTCCTTGCGCAGGTGCTGCAACCGCACGGCGAGCGCCTCGCGGGCTGCTTGTGCGCTGGAGGATGGGGAGGCGGTCATGGGGCTGCTCAGAGGGCTTGGACGGTGTACTTCTCGTGCGGGACGCCGCGTTCCCAGACCGTCTCGAACGCGGTGGTGCACAGCGCGACGGCGGCCGGGACGCTGGTGCGTTCCCTGCCGTTGGTCGCCCAGGCGCCGGTGCCGGTGAAGTGGTGGAACTGCACGAGTTGCCCGTCCAGGAGCCAGAAGTCGTTGCCGGGCAGCGGGATGTCAGAGGCGCGGCGGCGGGGCAGCCAGCGCACGTCCTCTCCGGCCTGGAGGTTGAGCGGGGTGATGGCGTGCTCGTAGCGGATGTAGTCGGTGACCGGCTCGGAGACGATCCGGGCGCGGCGCATCACCACGCCGCGGGCGACCGCATCCTGAACGAGCGGCATCCACTGGGGCCAGAACGAGCGGGTCGGGTCGAGGTTCGGGACGCCGGTCCGCAGGAAGGCGGCGTAGTCGTCCCTCTCGTCTCCGACGGCGTAGACGTCGCGCATCTCCAGGTGGACCGCCGTGTGGTGGGTGTCGGCGAGCAGATCAGCGAACGTCGCGGTGTTCAGCGCTTGCGCGTTCAGCGGCATCGCACGCCTCCCTCAGAATCGGCACCATGCGGGCCGGAATCCGGATCACCCGCTCGTGTGCGGGGATCCCTGTCTTGTGGCCGGCCACCCACTCGGTGGAGCCGACCAGGGCCCGAAGGAGGGCGTCGGCTTCCTCGCCCTGGAGGACCAGGTCCGCGCTCTCCTCTTCCACCCACACCGTAGGTGATCCCTCGCCGCCGGTGTTGGGGTCGATCCCGACGAACCGTAGCGTCATCGCTTACTCCCCTGTGAGTCGGTTGCGCGTAGTTGCGCAGACCGTCCCGCAGGCCGGTACCGACGTCAAGGGCTCCTATCCGGCCAAGGCAGCGCTGTCGGCGGGATCGCGGCGCGAGCTCGCCCACGTCCACTACGTTCTCGATCCCAGCCGCTGACACCGCAGGACCTCATGGCCGACGACATCACCCAGGGCACCGCGAGTTTCATCTCCGAGATGGGCGTGCTCAAGCGCGTCGCACGGACCGGCTGGTGGTTCACCGGCAACAAGGCCCCGGAGTCCGTCGCGGAGCATTCCTTCCGCGTCGGGGTGATCGGCTCCGTGCTCGCCATGATGGAGGGCGTTGACCCGGCGAGGGTCGCGCTGCTGTGCCTGTTCCGCGACTCTCAGGAGACGCGGGTCGGGGACATCCCGCACAGCGGCCGGAAGTACCTGAAGGCCGCCCCGAACAGGGAGGTGCCCGCTGACCCGGTCGCCAACGCCCACCCGGCCGTCCGCACCGGGGTGCAGGGAGCGCTCGACGAGTACGAGGCCGGCGAGACCTCGGAGGCGGTCGTCGCCCGCGACGCCGACAAGCCCGAACGCCTGGTCCAGGCAGTCGAGTACCGGGAGCAGGGCTACAGCCTCACCCAGAACTGGATCGACACCAGCCTCGCCTCGCTGAAGACGACGTCCGCGAAGGGCGCTGGCCGATGCCGCGCTGAGCACCCGTGGTCCCCGCGCCCGCGGGGTGCCCCGGACATACCGGCCCGTACGGCGGCGATGTCATGGTGGAGGCGGGGCAGAAGCCGGGTGAGATCGGCATAAGCGGGCGGCCGCATGGAACGCCGCCAGCCCGGCCGAGAGCCGATGCCGCAGTCCCCGCAGGCTTGTTCGGTTGCCGGAGCGGCGTGCGCCGTCCCGGGGAGGAGGGCGGTGCTGCCGAGTCCCAATCCGGTGCCGAGTGGCGGGCTCGTTCGGCGCCGACGCTGTATCTGTCCCGGCTCGGCCGGGTCGTTCCCGGTCGTTCGGGCGGGCTGGCGCTGCTTGTCTGCGGGCGTGGGTTGGCGGTGACGCCGGTGGCGGGTGTGGGAAACCGGCGGCGCGGCCACCATGCCGGTGGATACGGTGCTACCGACCTGGTGACGCTGACACCCGCACAGCATCAGCACCCGGAGGCTGGCCTGAAGCAAGTAAAGGAAAACGGCATGATCACGTGACAACGCCGCAGGTCAGGAGGTGTGGTCCCCGCGCCTGCGGGGATGGTCCGTCGGTGACCAGGGTGTCGACGGCGACGCCGCCGTGGTCCCCGCGCCTGCGGGGATGGTCTGCCGCGCCCGGACATGGTTGCGGCCCCGGACCCGTCTGCTCGGGGTCCGGGGCCGCAGCCGTCGTGTGCGCGGGGTCAGCCGGGTTCCGTGACGCATGGTGCGCACGGCCTGCCGTCAGTCTCCGGTGGATCACCAGGGCGCGGCCATCGTGGAAGTCCGCAGTCCGTGTCCCGGCCCCGGAGTACGCGACCGCGGGGTATACGCCGCATCCGGTGCGGTCGGCATCGTGGAACTCCGCCGCCCCCCGGTGTGAGTGGTACGGGGGTCTGCGCCGGGGACGGAGTCTGTGGCGGTTCAACATCCCTGCGTTATCGGCGGAAGGCCGATTCGGTGTCGGTGGCGCGTTGTTGTCGCCAGAGGGCCATGGCCTGGGCGTGTGTGCGGAGT
>NZ_VCLA01000160.1:80780-89394 GCF_009600885.1 Streptomyces jumonjinensis | reverse complement strand
CGCGGGCGACTCCCCGGCCCCGGTCGCCTCAGCCGCCCGCGGCGCGCACCCCTCCCTTCCCGCCGAGAGCACCCACCCCGCCGGAGGCATCCGATGACCGCGCCCCTCCCTTCCCTCCCTTCCCTCCCTTCCCTCGCTTCCCTCGAATCGCTCTCCTTCGGGCTGGCCAGAACCGCCGAGGCCGCCGCCGCCCGGGGCCACCGGCTCTGCCTGCTCACCGGAGACCGGAGCGTCTACCGCCATGAACTGGCCACCCTCCCTCCGGACGCCCTCGACGTCATCGACGTCGACACCACCGACATGGCCGCCGTGCGCCGGGTGCTCGACGGCCTCCCCTCGCTCGCCGGACTGATCAACACCACCGACACCTGGAGCGCCCCGGCCGCCGAACTCGCCGTGGCCTACGGCCTTCCCGGACCCGATCCGGCCGCCGTACGGCTGCTGCGGGACAAGGCCCGGGTACGGGACGCGCTGCACCGCGCCGGAGTGAGCGACCGGGCGGCCCTCGTCCTCGAACGCCGCCCCGGCCAAGACGGCATCGCGGGCGGCATCGTGGACGGCGTCGCGGACCAGGCCGCCCGGGCCGCCCGGGTCGTCGAAGCCGTGGGGCTGCCCGCTGTGCTCAAGGACTCCTCCGGCACCTCGTCCCGGGGCGTCTGGATCGTCCGCGACACGGACGGACTGCGGGCCGCGCTCGCCGAGGCCGCCGAAGCCCCGCTCAAGGGAGAGCTCTTCGCCGAGCCGTTCCTCGCCGGGCCGCTCTACAGCGCGGAGACCCTCAGCTGGGCGGGCGAGACCCGGCTGCTCGGGGTCTCCAGCAGACAGACCTCGCGTACCCCCGCCGTACGGGAGGAGGGCGCCGCCTTCCCCGTGGCGCTGCCGCCCGGTGATCACGACGGGCTGGAGAAGTGGGCGGGACGGGTGCTCGACGCGGCCGGGCACGATCAGGGCTTCGCGCATGTGGAGTTCGTCCTCACCGCGCACGGGCCCGAACTCGTCGAGATCAACCGGCGGATCGGCGGCGCGCTGATCGGCGAGGCGCTCTGCCGCTCGCTCCAGGTCAATGTGTACGACGCGCTGGTCGACGCCGCCCTAGGCCGCCGCCCCGCCCTGCTGGACACGCCGGTCCGGACGGCGGGTCCGGCCGTCGCCTTCGTCCTGGTCTACCCGGACCGGGCGGGGACGCTCACCGGCTGGCGCGGGCTCGACGGTCTCGGCGCGTACCCCGGAGAGGTGGAGTGGTATCCGGTACGGGCCCCCGGGGACGCCGTCCCCGACATCGGCGATCAGCGCGGCTGCACCGGCATGGTCCTCGCCGAGGCCGCCACCGCCGAGCTCGCCCAGCACCGCGCCTGGAGCGCGGCCACCTCCGTACGCCCGGTCATGAGGCCGGCAGCCGGGCCGTGAGACGGGCCGTGAGGCGGCGGGCCATGGGGCGGCGGGCCGTGAGACGCGTCTCCTGGGCCCAACTGCTGCTGCTGGGCGCGTCCTTCCTGATCACCCTGGGCAGTTTCGCGGTCCTCCCGTATATGTCGGTGCTGCTCCATGAGCGCTGGGGTTTCGGGCTCGGGGTGGTCGGCACGGTGCTCGCGGTGGCCTCGCTGGTGCAGTTCAGCGGCGGGGTGGCAGGGGCGGCGCTGGCCCGCCGCATCGGACTGCGGGCCACGATGCTGGTGGCGCTCGCGGTGCGGACGGCGGGGTTCGCCTGCTTTGTGCCCGGTCTGGAACGGCCGGTGCTCGCGGTGACGGCGCTGTTCCTCGTCTCGACGGGGGCGGCGCTCTATCTGCCCGCCAACAAGGCGTATCTGGTGGCCGGGTGCACCGAGGAGCGGCGGCCCCGGCTGCTCGCGGTGAGCGGTTCGGCCTTCAACGCGGGGATGGCGCTGGGGCCGCCCGCCGCCGCGCCCTTCGTCCTCTCCTCGCCCGCCGTGCTCTTCGGCGCGGTGGCGGTGCTCTTCGCCGTGGTCGGGCTCGCGCACGCGCTGCTGCCGCCGATGGCGGACGAGGCGGCGACCAAGCGCGAGCCGGTGTCCGAGCATCCGGTGGCGGAGGGGCCGGAGCCCCGGAAGAAGCCGGAGCCCCGGAAGAAGCCGGAGCCCCGGAAGGAGCCGGAGCCCCGGACGGGCGGGCTGCCCCCGTTCGCGTACACCCTGCTCTCCGTCTACGTCTTCATGTACTTCCAGCACTACATCGCGCTGTACGCGGTCCCCCGCACCTCCGCCGCGTTCTACGGCACGCTGCTGATGGGGTACGCCCTGCTGCTGGTCGCCGCCCAGCCGCTGCTGGCGTCCTGGATCGCCGGGCTCGGTTACGGACGCACGCTGCGGCTCGGGTTCGGGGCGATGGGCCTGGGGCTCGCGGCCGTCGCGACGGGCGAGCCGCTGGGGATCGTGGCGGGGGCGGTGCTGCTCGGCCTCGCCGAGACCGTGCTCTTCCTCCGCAACGATCTGGAGGCGCTGGCCCGCTCCCGGGCCCCCTCGGCGACCGTCTTCGGCCGTCAGCGGCTGGCGGCCGGGCTCGGCGCGTTCGCCGCGGCGCTGCTGGGCGGCCCGCTGTACGGGCTCGCCGAACGGACCGGCGGCGCGGGCTGGTTCTGGATTGCGGCAGGAGCGCAGAGCGCCGTGCTGCCGGTGGTGCTGTGGGGCGCGGCACGCCGGATCGGCCGGCGGCGTGCCGCTCGTACGGCTCCCCGCCCGGTGCGGGTCCCCGGCGAGGGGTGAGCGACGGGCGCTGGAGACTGTTTCCGCGGACGGTCTGCGGACGGTCTAACGTTCGGCGGATGACAGAGCGACGCGCGATTCTCAGCGGTTCCCCCTTCGAGGAGCAGATCGGCTACGCCCGTGCCGTGGTGGACGGCGACCGGGTGCATGTGTCCGGCACGACCGGCTTCGACTACGGGACCATGACGATCTCCGACGATGTGGTGGAGCAGGCCGAGCAGTGTCTGCGCAACATCGGGGCGGCTCTGGAAGCGGCCGGGTGCGGCTTCGCCGATGTCGTACGGGTGCGCTATCTGCTGCCCGAACGCGCGGACTTCGAGCCCTGCTGGCCCGTGCTGCGACGGTGCTTCGGCGAGGTCCGCCCGGCGGCCACCATGCTGGTGTGCGGACTCGCCGACCCACGGATGAAGATCGAGATCGAGGTGGACGCGCGACGGCCGCAGGGCGGCTAGCGGACTTTGGCGGCGAGAGCGCCCGTGCCGGGGCCCGTGCCGGGGCCGGGACCCCGGCACGAGCGCCCCGGCACGGGCGTAGTTCGGGCCGTCAGGCCGCGACCAGCGCTCCCGGCTCGCTCCAGACCTCCGCCAGATCACGCCGGGCGCGCGCCACCCGGGACCGTATGGTGCCCACCGGGCAGTCGAGCGCGTCCGCGGCTTCCGCGTACGACAGCCCGAGGACGCAGGTCAGCAGGAACGCCTGCTGTCTGCCCTGCTCCAGTGCGCGCAGCGCGTCCGAGAAGGCCACCGACTCCTCGAAGCCGGGCAGATGGCGGGGGATGGCGCGGTCCGCGGCCCCCAGCCAGTCCGCGGTGTCCGCGATCCGGGGCCGGGCCGCCGCCCGGCGGTAGCGGTCCACGACCACCCGCCGGGCGATCGTCAGCAGCCAGGACCGGGCGCAGGAGCGGCCCGCGAAACGGCTCAGTCCGGGGAGGGCGCGCAGGTAGGTCTCCTGGGTCAGATCCTCGGCGCAGCGGATGTCGGCGGTGAGATGGGCGACGAAGCGCCGTACGTCGTCGTAGGTGGCGTGGACGAAGAGCTCGGCGGCGCGGCGGTCGCCGTGCCCAGCGGCGAGGGCCCATCCGGTGATCTCCGCATCGCGGTCGGGTGCTCGGTCCGCAGTAAGCGTGTGGTCCTGGACCGGGTCGCGGTCCTGGCCGTCCAGGGACCTCAGCGGGGTGACGGCATCAGCAACAGGGCAAGAAAGCATGACAAAACGTCCTTCACGTCCGGGCGGAGCCCGTCAGGGTGGTGGGGGATGACGAGATTCAGGACGGAAGGAGAGGGGGGCCGCGCCGGTAGAGGGCGCGCAGAGGTTCGAGCGAGGCCGGGAGCAGGGCGGGCGCCCGTCGGCCGACCGGGGCCCAGAAGACGGGAAGCCCGGAGTACGCGCCGGTCAGCACGGTCAGGGCGAAGCGCAGCCGACCGCCCAGGAACAGGGCGAGGGCCCGCGCGAGTTGGACGAGCGCGTGCTCCCCGCGCCAGAGCCACCAGCCGCACACCGCCCCGGCGAGCACATGCGCCCCGGCCATGCCGTAGGTCAGCGAGGTCAGCAGGGCGGGAGCGAGCAGTCCGGTGAGGGGCGCCTCCCGCATCGCCGGGTGTCCGCCGTGGGCGGGGCCCGGGGATGCGCCGTGGGGCGCCAGACCGAACAGCACATGCAGTGCGAGCTGGAGCAGCGCGCTCGCCGTGACCACGGCCGGGGCGGAGCGCCGTCTGCGGGTGAGCCTCCATGCGATGGCGCAGACGGGCGGGAGGGCGAGCGCGTACCCCTGCGGGGACGGCGCGGCTCCGGAGGACAGATCGTGCCCGAGTCCGGACACGATGACGCACACTGCGGCGAGTACCGCGGTGTGGGTGAGGCGGAGTGCGGATCCGGCTCCCATGGTGGTCATCATGGTGCCAGTGAGGCCGGGGGTCCCGAAAAGCCTTGCTGATGTGGATACTTTGGGCGATCGCGGCTTTTGCTGGACACCTTGCTGTGTGATGCGCGTCACGTCAGATCGCCGGGAACTCTTCCGCTCCCGCATCCGACCTCTCTACCGACGTTCCCCGCACGCCGGAGAGGACCGCGCGGGTTTCAGCGAGAAGCGGAGCCGAGTCGATGCGGACGAATACGGAGCAGGCTGTTCCGGAACCGGAGCCCACACGCGGGGAGGAGCTGTCTCCGGCGAGCGCTGCGGACGGCCCGGCGGTGGACGGCCCGGCGGGCGGCGCGGTGGACGGACCGGCGGACGGTGCGGATACGGATACGGATATGGGCACGGGCACGGGCACCGGCACCGGCACCGGCACCGGCACCGGCACCGGCACCGGGACCCGGGAGCGGACGCCGACCCGGGTGACCCTCCGTTCCGATCTGCGCGCGAGCACCGTGGACGGGCTGATCGCCCTGATCGTCACCGGAGCCGTCTTCGCCCTGCTCTACGCCCGCATCCGGTCGAGAGCCTCCTCCACGGCCACCGTCATGCCCTTCATGGCGGACGACCCCGGCGGCTTCTGGATGTACTTCCTCAGCCAGGCGTTCGGCTGGTCCGCGCTGCTCTGGGCCTGGGGCACGGTAGTCCTCGGGCTGCTGCTCTCCGGCGCCCGCCCGGCCTGGCTGCGGATCCCCGCCCCCCGGCTGGAGCGGCTGCACCGCACCACCAGCCTCAACACCATCGCCCTGATCGTCGCGCACGCGCTGTTCTTCGCCGCCGAGCTGATCAACCATGACCCGGACAGCTGGTACGGGAGCACCTGGACGGCCTTCGTCGAGTCCTTCGTGCCCGGCGGCTACGCCTCCGGCACCGGCAGGATCGCCATCCCGGTGGGGCAGGCGGCCCTCTATCTCGCCATCCCGCTCGGCCTGCTCTTCTATGTGCGTCATCGCATCGGGGCCCGCACCTGGCGGGTGATGCACCGGTTCGTCATCGTGGTCTATGTGCTGAGCGTGTGGCACACCCTGCTGTACGGCACCAACGTCTGGTACGACGGCTGGTTCCGCACCTCGGTCTGGCTGCTGCAACTCCCCATCGCCGCCCTCTTCCTGGCCCGGCTGCTCCGCCCCGCCCGCCGCTCCCAGCGACTGGCCGCGCCGGGTGCGCACCCCGGCTCGAAGGCGGGCTGGAGCCTGCGGCTCACCGGCAGGCTGCTCGCGGCGGGCACCCTCGCGGTGCTGCTCGCGGTGCTGATCACCGGCCGGGACGGCGGCCGTGCGGAGCCTCCGGCGGACACCTCCTCCACCCACAACCACGACTGACGCGACGGGAGCGCCTCCGGCGCAGGGCTCCCCGGGCTCCCTGGGCTCGAAGGCTCCCCGCGTTCCCCGGGTTCAGCAGGCCCGTTCCCCCGGCTTCGGCCGCCGGGGGAACGGGCCTTCGCCGTCTCTCCGTCCACCGCGACACGGCCTCCTTCCATCACGCTTCCATCACGCGAAAACCGCGTTGCGGCACCCCGGTCGGCCTGACACGATCGTCGGTATGAGAGATGGAAAGGCGGACACCGCCACCCTCTGGTGAGTCCCGAGCCGACCCGGTGCGGGCGCTCGCCTCGCGAGCTTCTCCCGGCCGTACCCTCCCGACACCCGACCGTCGCGGGACCCTGTATCCCGCATGGTGCGCAGGCAGCTGCCCGCATCACCGAGGACCTGCCCGCGGCAGCTGACGGCCGGTGCCGTCGCCGCGTGCCGGGCCCGCCGCCGTATCCCGACGCCCGGTCGCGGGCTGCCCTCCGGGGCCGTATCGCCGACCGGTCCACCGGACCCGCCCGCCGCGGATCAGCCGCACCAGTTCCGCCCCCTCGGCCGCACCCAGGCCATGGGGGCATGGCGCCATGCCCAGCCGGACCCGTATCGATCATGAAAGAAGTGAGGCAGATGACCCCCCGCACGATCCACCGAGCCCTCGCCGCCACGACCACCGCCACCGCCCGTGTCGTCCTCGGCGTGCTCAGCAGGCCGCGCTCCGACGCCGGGGGCGCGTTCGGGGTGGCGGACGACGATGAAAGCTGGGACCCGGGATGAGCACGAGAAAGTGATTCATATGTTGATATGACTTTCTCATCGTGTGTTTCCCGGCGGATCGGGAAGAGCAGATCGGGTGTGGTCCACGACGTCACCGCCCCGAGGAATCCCCCATGGACGACACCGCTCTTCCCGGTCCCGCTGTTCCCGGCCCCGCCCATCCCGACGCCGTCTCTCCCGGTCCCGTCTCTCCCGGCCCCGGGCAGAGCGGCTCCCTGTTCCGCCGCCATCTCGCCGAGTGGCGCATGATCCTGGTGGCCTGGCGGCTCCTGGTGCTCCAGACCTCGCACCCGGTGGTAGCCGCCGGCACCGCCGAGCACTCCACCTACCGCGCGCACCCCTGGCGGCGGATCGAGCACACGATGAGCAGCGGACGGCGGCTCGTCTTCGCGGATCGCGCCACGCTCCGCCGGGAGGTCGCCCGGCTGGACCGGGCCCACCGGCGCATCCAGGGCGTCGACGGCCACGGACAGGCGTACTCGGCGCAGGATCCGGCCACCAGGGTCTGGGTGCTGATCACTCTGTACGAGTCGGTGGTGGCCATGCGGGAGCTGTCCGGCGACCCGCTCGGCCCCGCCGAACTGGATGTGCTGTACGGGGAGTTCTCGGCCATCTGCGCCGAGTTCCGGCTGCCCGGCGGGGTGCTGCCGAGGACCGCCGCCGAGGTGCCCGCGTATGTCGACACCGTCGTACGGGAGTGCCTGGAGTTCAACGCGCAGGCGCGCTATCTGCTGTTCGACATGCTCCGCGAGGCACCCAGGCCCCGGCGGCTGCGGCTGCTCGCCCCGCTCTGGCCGCTGCTGCGGCTGCTGATCGCGGCCGTGCTCACCACTCTGACCATCGCCGATCTGCCGCCCGCCTACCGGGAGCGCTTCGGACTCGTCGCGGGCCGGCCGGGGGCGCTGCTCTCCCGGGTGCTGCACCACGGTGCGCGCCGGGTGGCGACCCGGTTACCGGACCGGCTGCGGTACCGGACGCAGTCGGACCCTTCCGCCGCCGGGCCGATTGACGTTTCCGCGCCACGGCGGTTCCGTCCAGGGCGGCGGGACACCCGCAGGCCCAGGCTGGGACGGTTCTTCAGCGAGGTGCTCGACCAGACCGGCGACGGGTTCATCAGCTCCCACGATCTGCGGGCGATGGCCCATAACGTCTGCTGGCAGCTCGAACTCGACGACGCCGGGGAGGAAGCGGTGTACGCGGGGTTCGACGCCTGGTGGGAGGAGCTCCGCCGGACCATGGACACGGACGGCGACGGGCGGATCTCCAAGGCCGAGTTCGTGGCGGCGGCCATCGCCGCCCACGACCGCGATCCGGAGCATCCGCATCAGCAGCCGCAGCCGCAGCCGGGTCTGCGCGCCGCGCTGCACGCGGTCTTCCGGGCGGCCGACACGGACCGCAGCGGTTTCATCGGGGCCGATGAGTATCGTGTCGTCTTCGGCTCCCGGCTGCATCCGGCCGAGATCTCCCACGGCTTCCGCCAGCTGGACCGGGACGGCGACGGCCGGCTCAGCGAGGCGGAGTTCGTCCATGGGTTCACCGAGTTCTTCACCGCGCGCGGCGATCTCGCGGCGGGCAGCCAGCTGCTGGGGCGGCCCTGAGCGGGCACGGGGAACCCGCTGGCGTTATCGGCGGAAGGTCGATTTGGTGTCGGTGGCGCGTTGTTGTCGCCAGAGGGTCATGGCCTGGGCGTGTGTGCGGAGGGGTACGCCCCAGGTGATGAGCTGGTTGGTGAGCCAGGCGTCGAGGACGCCGTAGGCGCGGGCGATGGAGGCCAGGGACTCTTCGTCGGTGTATCGCTTTATGACGGTGTCCTTGTCGGCGAGGACGCGTTCCCGGGCGGCTGCTCTGTCTGTCGGCTGGGCGTGGGTCACTGGCGGTCTCCTCGTGCTTCTGGA
>NZ_VCLA01000160.1:80239-80770 GCF_009600885.1 Streptomyces jumonjinensis | reverse complement strand
GGTGGCCCCGGTCGTTGCGGGGGACTGGACCGACCGGGGCCAAAGGGGCACTCGGTGCGCCCCCTTCTTCCCCTGCCGGGACGTGGCACCGGTCAGGGGGGTTCATGGGGTGGTCCGTCCGGCTGGGCCTGGATGCGTGACGTCCTGCCGGCCGGACGGACCCTTTCGCCGCCCCGCATGATGAACCCGCGATTTTCAGTGGCCGGGTGTTCAGGGGGCGGACGCTTCAGAGCTGGTGCCGGGCCGGCATCACTCTCGATGGTCCGAGAGGGCGACCCGGGGGCGGGTCCCACTGGACGGTGTCGCGGATGGCCCGGGCGTAGCGGCGGTGGCCGGTCCTGTGGAAGTGGTACTCGGCCCACGCGTGGATATCGCCCGGGGTGAGCTCCCGTGCGGCGTCCGGGGGTTCAGCGCCGCAGGGCGGGGTGCCGGACACGCACGCGATGTGCGCACGGGCCCCTGCGGGCTCCCCATGCGTCAGAGTCCATAAGAGGCGACGGAACCGCCCGATCATCCCCATGCCGCACCCCG
>NZ_VCLA01000160.1:39446-80229 GCF_009600885.1 Streptomyces jumonjinensis | reverse complement strand
TACCGCGTCCCGTACTCCTCCATGACCTCCCCCACACGCTTCGTACGGGTGTCATACGCGAGAGACCCGACCGCGAGAACGTCGTTCATGTCGCCTCCCCCGGCCGGTGCGGGTGCCGCCGGATCATCTCGTCACAGTGCTCGACCCGGCCGGCGCGGCCCAGTTCGCGCGAACTCCGGCGCAGCCGCGCATGCGCGACGCAGATCCGGCACCCACGAACAGGCGCGGGCTCGGGCGCAGGGGCCGGAGACGGAGATGGAGCCGCCGCGCGCTCGCCTCCGGCGGCGAGGCGTCTCCGGTAGCTCTCCAGCCCGGTCAACACACCCTGGACCAGGGACCGTGATACCGGCGACCATCCGCCGACCGGATCCACGGAAACCCACCGCAGACGTTCATTGGGACGCTCAACGACCCGCACCTCTGCGGTCAGCATGACCGCACCGTGGGCAGGCGGGAGGTTCTGCTGCTTCGGGCGAACATTCTTGCTAGACACCGACCACTCCTCTCCGTAGCCGTTCCACCACCGAGGGCATTCAGAGTGGCCTAGAGTCAGAACTCAATCAACGTGGCCTGTAGGGCAGGACGGTTGGGGGTCGGATGGTGAATCGCAAGGATTTGAACCCGGAAGCATCGCCACAAGCGGCGTTCGGGGCACGTATTCGCAGATCACGCGAAGCGCATGGCTGGACGCAGGAGGCTCTGTCCACACGCATGGGCGTTTCAAGCGGGCATATTTCGGGCGTTGAAACTACGCGCAAGTCATCTTCCTTGCGCTTCGCGAAAGCTGCCGATGTGGTCTTTGGGCTGGTGGGGACGGTAGATACGTTCGAACGCCAGTGGCATGAGATGCACAACGGTTCGCTATTGGAGGGCTACCCGGAGTACGTCGGGTACCAGAGCCGTGCGGCAGAGATCCGGCTTTTTGAATCGGGAATTATCCCCGGAGTGCTCCAGACACAGGAGTACGCAAACGTGTTGGCGGACAGCGCGGTACAGCGAGGTGACATCACATCCGACCAGGCGTCTGAACGAGTCGAGTTCCTGATAGAGCAGCAATCCACCCTCGTCCGAACGCCACCACCGCTGATCTTCGCGGTACTGGACGAGAGCTGCATCCGTAACCCCATCGGCGGACCCGCCATCATGGATGCCCAGTTGGCGCGGTTGGTCGAGTTCGCCGGACAGTCGAACACCTCGCTTCAGATCGCTCCGTACTCCATGGCGGAGCGGAAACCGTTCATCCGGTTGGTCTACCTCCTGACGTTGCCTGATCGTTCCCTGATGTCCTACGTCGAGTCGCAGACGCAGGGGAATCTAGACCGTGGGCTGTCATCCGTACTGCCGTTGGTGAAGAACTACCATCAGCTGCAAATCGGAGCAGCCTCCCAGGCAGAGTCCGTTGCCATGATCGAACAGCTACGAAAGGGCATCTTGTGATGGCCAAGACCAACGCCCCCCCGATGCGGTGGGTCAAGTCCTCTTACAGCACTCAGAACGGCGGGGCGTGCGTCGAGTGGGCCCCCGAGCACGCACCCACCACCGGTGTCGTCCCCGTCCGGGACAGCAAGCGCCCGACCGGCCCGGTCCTGATGCTCTCCGGCGACGCGTTCGCTGGACTCGTCGCCCTCGCCCGGTCTGCCGAGCTGTAGAACCTCACGGCCCCGAGTCTCGCCGATTCCAATTCCCCGGAGTCGGCGGGGCTTATGTCACTCGTCACGGACAGCACGAGACCTCGATGCCCGACTGCTCGCAAGTGAATGAAAACCGCTACTCCGCGATGTGAATGCGCAGTTCAGGAAGGGTGGGCCCCGCGCACGCGGGGGTGGTCCGATCAGGTTCATGTGCTGGATCACGCCGCCACCGTGGGCCCCGCGCACGCGGGGGTGGTCCGCGTTCAGACAGTCCGCTCTCCTGTCCTCCCAGGTGGGCCCCGCGCACGCGGGGGTGGTCCTGCGAGCCGAGGACTTTCCCCGATCCGGCTTTAGTGGGCCCCGCGCACGCGGGGGTGGTCCGGCTCTCCTCGCCGGGGAGCCGCTGCCCGAGGGGTGGGCCCCGCGCACGCGGGGGTGGTCCCAGCGGACACGAACCTCAACGCGACCCTCGCCCGTGGGCCCCGCGCACGCGGGGGTGGTCCGAGTCCTCACGATCAGTCCTTTCCAGTGTGGGGGTGGGCCCCGCGCACGCGGGGGTGGTCCCCCCCCGCTTCCGCGACGCCAGCCCGGCGCAGCAGTGGGCCCCGCGCACGCGGGGGTGGTCCGGTGGCGCTCGTGGCCTGACCGAGGCGTTTGCTGTGGGCCCCGCGCACGCGGGGGTGGTCCGTTCCAGCACCCGGAGAACCATCCATCACGGAACGAGGGCAGGCTCATGGCCAACTGCGGCACCTGTGGGGGCCTCGGCCGGATCATCTACAAGGAACCCAACACGGGGAAGATGAAGGACATCTCCTTTGGAGCCTGCGGCGGGAGCGTGCAGGAGTAGGCCCCAACCGCCGTACAGTGACGATCAGTCCAGAAAGAGGGGGCGAGAATGAGCAGCGGCGAAGGCGAGAACGTCAGCGAGTGGGTCAACCCCGAGTACGAAGGGATGATTCGCCACTTCACCGCAGAGGCACAGCACACTGCCCGCCATCGCGGCAATGCGGCGTGCAACACCTGCCACGGCCTCCGCGTGATCGTGATCGTGCACTCGGAGAAGGAGCCCTTCAGCGTCGCATGCTCCGCCTGCAATCCCGGCGGCGTGTGATTTCGCTGTGCTTTCGTACTGCCCATGTTGACCGCCTACCATCAGCTACAGGCCGAAGCAACGTCTCAAGCGGCATCCGTGGCCGTGATCAACCAGATTCGAAAGGGACTCCTGTGACGACCGATTCCCCTCGATGGTTCAAGTCGTCATACAGTCAGCAGGGGGGCAACTGCGTCGAGTGGGCCCCCGCGACCGTGTCCACTACCGGCGTCGTCCCCGTCCGGGACAGCAAGTGTCCGACCGGACCGGTCCTGATGGTCTCCGCCGACGCGTTCGCCGGACTGGTCGTCCTCGCTCAGTCCGCCGAGCTGTAGAGCACGGCCCTGAGCCCCACCGACTCCGCCGTCCATCAGGCTGCGCCTGGCACCTCTTCGCCCCGGGAGACCTCGATGCCCGACCGCTCGCAAGTGAATGAAAACCGCTACTCCACGATGTAAACGCGCAGGTCAGGAAGTGTCGGCCCCGCGCACGCGGGGATGGTCCCCGCGGGCAGCAGAACGGGCAGTCCGTACCGCGGTCGGCCCCGCGCACGCGGGGATGGTCCCGGCCGCGAACACGAATACAGAACAACCCCCATGCCGGCCCCGCGCACGCGGGGATGGTCCGGGGCGGACCGTGGTACAACCATCGGTCCGCCCGTCGGCCCCGCGCACGCGGGGATGGTCCGACCGGCGCGTACGCATCAGAGGCGGCCCGCGAGTCGGCCCCGCGCACGCGGGGATGGTCCCCCGAACGGGTCGTTCAGTTGCTTCAGCTCTTCGTCGGCCCCGCGCACGCGGGGGTCCCCGCCCGTACGGCGGCGGTTCCATAGCCCGTAAGACTCCGCACCGGCCCGTAACAGCCCAGCACAGAGCCCCAGTCACCCGCTGAGCGCGGCTTCGAGAGTCCCGCCCAGGATCACCGGGGGAGCGCCCCGCGACGCCCGGTGGTGGAGCCCGCTCCACCACCGGGACGGTAGCCCGCTGTCTGGGACCCGCCCCTGGAACTTCCTAGCGTTGCCGGTGCAGCGATCGGCGCTGGTCATCACCGGAGGGGCGCAGGGATGTTCAGGTTGTCACGGCGTGGCGGAGCGGCCCCGGAGGCGGTGGCCGCCCCTGCGGCGGCGCTGACCCTCGACGGGGTCGGCCGGGTCTATGGAGACGGAGACGGAAACGGCGATGGCCCGGTCGCGCTCGACGGGGTGAGCCTGACCGTGCCGCACGGCCGCTTCCTCGCAGTGATGGGCCGCTCCGGATCCGGCAAGTCGACGCTGCTTCAGTGCGCCGCGGGCCTCGACCGGCCCACGACGGGGACCGTGTGCATCGGGTCGAGTGCTCTCGCCGGACTCGGGGAGGCCGCGCTGACCCGGCTGCGGCGCGACCGGGTCGGGTTCGTGTTCCAGTCCCTCAATCTGGTGCCCTCGCTGAGCGTGCTGGAGAACGCGGCGCTGCCGCTGCTGCTCGCGGGCGTCCCGGACGACGGACGGGCGCTGGCCGCGCTAGCCTCCGTGGGCCTCGCCGACCGCGCCCAGGACGCCCCCGCGCATCTCTCCGGCGGCCAGCGCCAACGGGTCGCGGTGGCACGGGCGCTGGTCACCCGCCCCGAGGTGATCTTCGCGGACGAGCCGACCGCCGCGCTCGACCCGGAGACCGCCCGGACGGTGCTGGCGCTGCTGCGCCGCGCGGCCGACCAGGAGGGGCGGGCGGTGGTGCTGGTCACCCATGACCCGCTGGCCGCCGAATGGGCCGACGAGGTGCTCTTCCTGGACCGGGGCAGGGTCGCGGGCCGGATCG
This sequence comes from Streptomyces jumonjinensis, assembly GCF_009600885.1. Lineage (GTDB taxonomy): Bacteria > Actinomycetota > Actinomycetes > Streptomycetales > Streptomycetaceae > Streptomyces > Streptomyces jumonjinensis. The sequence continues at coordinate 75,715 of NZ_VCLA01000160.1, read as the reverse complement.
GCAGCCCGGACGCCGCCGGAATCCGCCGGATGCTGCGTACCCTCGGGGAGCGCCGGTGAACGCCGTACAGCTGCTGTCGGCCCGTTTTCTGCGCGCCCACCGCACGGCGTGGGCCGCGGTCTTCACCGCCGTCGCCCTCACCTCGGCGCTGCTGGGCGCGAGCGCCCTGACGATCGGATCGGCGGCGCTCGGACACGCCGGGACCGAGCGGTACGCCGCCGCCGACGTGGTGGTCGCGGGCGACCAGAGCACCCGTCACACCATGGAGCAGCTGGGCGGCGGGACCGAGACGGCGCACGCCGCGCTCACCGAGCGGGTACGGCTGCCGGAGCGCACGGCGGCGGTGCTGCGCGCGGTCCCGGGGGTGCGGGACGCGATCGCGGACGAGGTGTTCCCGGTGCGCGTGGAGCGGGGCGGGGGCGGTGCGCCGGGGCGTACCGCCGACGGCCGGCCCTGGGCCGCCGCCCGGCTCGCGCCCCATGAGCTGACCGCGGGCCGTGCGCCGCGCGGCGCGGGCGAGGTCGTGGTGGGGGCCGGACTGGGGACCCGGGTCGGCGGACGGATGCTGGTGCGCGCCGGCGACGGGGGCGTACGCGCGTACCGGGTCACCGGCACCGCGACGGGCCCGGCGCACCTCTGGTTCGCCGCGGCCGAGGCGCGGCGGCTGGCCGGCCGCCCCGGCTCCGTGGCCGCGATCGGCGTGCTGGCCGAACCCGGCGTCTCCGCCGCCGAAGCGCACTCCCGGGTGCGGCGGGCGCTGGACCGGGCAGGGGTACGGGATGTCGCGGCGGGCCGGCCGGTGCGGGCGTACACCGGAGAGGGGCGGGGCGCGGCCGAGCATCTCGCTGCCGCCGCCGCGCGCCGGAGCACCGTGGAGATGTTCGCCGCCGTCAGCGGAACGGTCCTGATGATCTCCGTGCTCGTCATCGGCTCGCTGGTCGCGCAGGCGCTGCGGCAGCGCGCGCCGGAACTGGCGCTGCTGCGCTCGGTCGGGGCGACCCCGCGTCGGATCCGGGCCGTCGTCGGCCGGGAGGTGATCCGGGTGGCGGCCGTGGCGGCCCTGCTCGGAGCGGTGGCCGCGATCCCCGCGCAGCTGGCGCTGCGGGCGTGGCTGAGGTCTCGCGGGGTGCTCCCGGAGGGGCTGGTGCTGCCCGCGCCGTGGTGGCTCTTCCCGGCGACGGTCCTGACCGCCGGGCTGACGGTGGGCGTGGCGCGGCTGGTGGTGCCGTTCGCGCGGCCCGGTGAGAGCGGCGGAGCGGCCCGGCCCGGGAACGGCCGCCGGATCACCGGTCTCGTACTGCTCGTCGGAGGGGTGGGCGCGGCGGGCGGCGCGATGGTTCAGAGCGGTCAGGCCGCCGCGATGGCGGTGAGCACGGCGGCGGTGACGATGGTCGTGGGCTGTGCGCTGCTCGGACCGTGGATCGCCGCCGGGGCGCTGCGGGTGCTCGGCGGCCCGCTGCGCCGCGCGGGCGGCCCGGCGGGACGGCTGGCCGCCGCCGCGAGCACGGCGAACGCGGCGAGATTCGGGGCGGCGATCACCCCGCTGGTGCTGATGACGGCGTTCGCGGGGGTGCAGCTCTCGGCCGGTGCGACCGTACAGCGCGCGGGCGACCTCCAGGCGGAACGCGCCTTCCGGGCCGGGTTCGCGGCGACCGGCGCGGACGCGGCGCGGCTGGGCGGCGTGCCGGGGGTGGCGGTGGCGACGGATGTGCTGCGCAGCACGGTGGTGCTGGCCGGGAGCGACCTGGGCACGCCCCGGCTGGAGCGGCTGCCGGTGCTCGGGGTCACCCCGCGGGGGCTGACCCGCACCCTGGACCCGGGGGTGACGGCCGGGAGCCTCGACGCGCTGCGCGGGCGGGGGACGGTGGCCGTGGGCGAGGACCGGGCGGACGCGCTGGGGATCGGCCCGGGGTCGGCGGTGACGCTGCGGATGGGCGACGGGGCGGAGCGCCGGCTGAAGGTGGCGGCGGTCTACCGGAACGCGCTGGCGCTCGGCGACTTCCTGTTCTCCCGCGCGGAGCTGTCCCGCCATATGTCGTCGCCGCTGCCGTCCCGGGTGCTGATCTCGCCGGAGCGGGGCGCGGACCCGGCGGCGGTACGGACGCACATCGCGCGGCTCGCCGGGGTACGGGTGGACGGCTCGCCGCCGCCCGAGCGGCTCACCTCGGAGGACCACCGGGCGGGCGCGGCGCTCTCGCTGGTGGCGGTGGCGTCGATCGGCGCTCTGACCGCCGTCACCGTACTGACCACGCTGGCGCTCATCACCACCGGCCGCCGGGGAGAGTTCGCCCTGCTGCGCCGGGTGGGCGCGGGCCGTGGCCAGCTGCGCTGGATGCTCCGAGCGGAGGCGACGGCGGTGACGCTCACGGGCCTCATAGTGGGCGCGGCGGTCGCCCTGGTCCCCCTGACGGCCTTCTCCCTCACGGCGGCGGACACCCTGCCGTACCTCCCGGCCCCCCACCTCGCGGCGATCGCCGCCGCGACGACGCTGACCGCCTTCGCGGGCGTCCTCCTGCCGGCCCGCGCGAGCCTGCGGGCCCGCGCCTGAGCCCTGCCGGGCAGGCCAGTGGGCGGGCCGCCTCCTGGGTCGGCGCTCCGGATCCGTACGGAGAAGCCCGTCCGGGCGTGCGGTGGTGTCCGGCGGTCGGGTTCCCGGTCTTCGCCCAGCGCCCGCAGCCGGGGCGAATCCCTCTGCCCGCACCCGGCCCTGGTCTCAGGGTCTGGGGCTGAAGACCACCGGCAGGTTCCGCAGACCGCGTATATGGGGGCTGCGGCGCCAGCGCAGATCCTCCTCGGGGACGCCGAGTGCGAGGTCGTCGCAGGCGGAGAGCAGACCGCGGAACGCGATGTCCGCCTCCATCCGGGCGAGCGCCGCCCCGATGCAGAAGTGGATGCCGTGGCCGAACCCGAGGTGGCGGGCGGGCTCACGGTGGACGTCGGGGACATCGGGGTCCAGGTAGACGTCCGGGTCGCGTCCGGTGGCGCCGGTGGCGATGAAGACCACCTCGCCGGGGGCCACCACCGCATCACCCATGCGTATCTCCTCGGTCGCGAACCGGAGAGCGGCGACGGCGACGGGGGAGTCCAGCCGGATGAACTCCTCGATGCTCGCCCCGGTCAGCGAGGGATCGTCGCGCAGGGTGCGCAGCAGTACGGGGTCGCGCAGCAGCATCAGGGTGCCATTGCCGATGAGGTTGGTCGTGGTCTCGTGCCCGGCGAGCAGCAGCAGAAAGGTCATGGAGAGCAACTCGGCCGCATTGAGACGGCCGCCCTCGTCACGGGCGGCGATGAGAGCGGTGAGCAGATCCTGCTCGTGCTCGCCGCCCGCCGTGCCCCGGGCTGCTTCGGCGCTCTTACGGGAGATCAGATCATCGAGATAGCCGTGGATGGAGGCCAGAGCGGCGAGCGTCCTCGCGGGATCCTCGGGGTCGGAGACCGCTACGACCGACCATTCGCGGAAGCTGTGGCGGTCCTCGACAGGCACGCCCAGCAGTTCCATGATGACCCTCAGCGGCAGTTCGACGGCGAAGTCCTCGATGAGATCGGCATGGCCGTGCGGCAGCATCCGGGCCAGCAGCTCGTCACAGATCTCCTGGGTCCGCGGGCGCAGCGCCTCGACCCGTCGTGTGGTGAACGCGCTGCTCACGAGCCGGCGTAACCGATTGTGGTCCGGCGGGTCGCTGCTCAGCATGCTGGGGGCGAAACCCGCGGTTATCTGAGCGAACGCCCAGGGCGCGATTTCCTTCAGATGAGGGGCGGCCAGGCGGGGGTTGCTGCTGAGCCGTGGATCGGTGAACAGGTCACGGGCGACTTCCTGCCCGGTCGCGACCCACCCCGGCAGGCCCAGCAGCACCGCCGGAACCAGGGGGCCCGCCTTCCGGGCCGCGGCGAACTCCTGGTGAAGATCTGTCTCGATGCCGGTGGCCGACGGGGTGAGGTCGATGAGCTCGGATGTCATGCTGGGCTCCTTTTCGGGGGACGCACTGGAGCACGCACGGCGAGGGCCCTCGGTTCGACGAACTGCCGTTCTATTCGGGCTATGTGCCGGTGGTGTGAGGACACATGCCCGCTGTCGACGCGATCACTTCGGGGACTTTCCCACCCATGGCCCATGGCCACACCGTCGCTGAGCCAAGGGCTGTCCGGGACGCAATCCGGACAAGGTTCTGACCAGCCCGGACAGCCCGGGCCTGTCCGGGACGGGCGGTTGACGTTGTCTCGGCCTGTCGAAGGCCGACAGTCTTTGTGGTGCCTGGTCGGCCCACCTGTTCGCCACGGCGCAGGGAGACGTCACCGTTGGCCGGGTTCCTGCAACTCATTTCTCCCACACGGCTCAGTGCGAGCCCAGTTCACCATATTCACCCAGATAAGAAGAGATTCATGCGTGCACGTCACGCCCTCGTTTCGGGGCAGGCCGAAGCGAGTCGATATCCCTGTAGAGCTGAGTGAATTCTGTTCGTCAGAACATCACTTCCCGCTGAGCGTCCTCTGTCGCAGGACGGGCCTCAGCAGACCCCAGGAAAAGGAGACACCATGCGCACAGCAGCGAATCGGGCCTTCACGACACTCGTCGCCAGCGCGGCCGTCGTCTTGATGGCCGCGACAGGAGCCTCAGCCGCCACGACTTCGGGCACAGCCGGTGCCGCACCCGCCCCCCTGGCACCGTCAGGAGCCACAGCCTGGGAATACATCGGCGAGTTCCCGCGATCGCAGTGCTATGCGCTGCGGGACTCCTACGCGGGTAGGGCGAAGTGCGAACGGAACGCCGGCGGCCTGTTCGACCTCTACGTCTGGGTGTGATCCGCTGATCTCCCGGAGCAGCGCGCGAGAACGCCGCCCGAGGGTGAAGACGCGGGCGGCCCGCAGGCCCGTGAGAGCGGTCCACTGAACGTATGGACCAGGCCCGGCCCCCGGCGATCCTGTCGCGGGGCCGGGCCGCTGCGGTTACTGACCCGCCCGCGACGGTGCCCCCGCTGTGACAGAGCCGATGTCCCGGGACAGCGCGCCCGGGACCTGTTCGGCGACCGGCCGGCCGGGCCGGTCAGCCCCGGTCGCCCGGGTCCAGGCGGTCGGCCAGTCCGGCGGCGGTGAAGGCGGCTGTCAGCCGCCGACCTCCTCACCGGCCCCGCCGCCGAACGCCTCACCGCCTGCGGCTCCGCCCCCTGCAACCGCTACCTCCTGCGCCACGGCCGCCGCCACTGGTGCTCGACCCGCTGCGGCGACCGCGCCCGAGCCGCCCGCGCGTACGCCCGGCGCACCCAAGCCGAAACGGACTGAGCCGACAGAGCGCCATGCGTGGTCCCCGGCTCAGGCGTTGAGGTACGCCAGCACCGCCAGCACCCGGCGGTGGCCGCTGTCGCTCGGCGGCAGGCCCAGCTTCGCGAAGACGTTGCCGATGTGCTTGTGCACCGAACGCTCCGTGACCACCAGCGACTCCGCGATCGTCGCGTTGCCGTGACCCTGCGCCATCAGCCCCAGCACCTCCCGCTCGCGCGGAGTCAGCGCCCGGAGCGGGTCGTCGAGGCGGCGGGACATCAGCTCGGTGACCACCTCCGGGTCCAGGGCCGTGCCCCCGGCCGCCACCCGGTCCAAGGCGTCGAGGAACTCGTCCACCCGGCCGATGCGGTCCTTCAGCAGATAGCCGACGCCCTGCGCGCCGCCGCCCAGCAGCTCGGCCGCGTAGGTCTCCTCCACGTACTGCGAGAGCACCAGCACCGGCAGCTCCGGCAGTTCCTTACGGGCCGCCAGCGCCGCGCGCAGGCCCTCGTCGCGGAAGCCGGGCGGCATCCGGACATCGAGGACGGCGACATCGGGCCGGTGCTCCAGCAGCAGCGGCAGCACCTCGGGGCCCGTCGCCGCCACCCCCGCCACCTCATGACCCGCCGAGGTCAGCAGCAGGATCAGCCCCTCCCGCAACAGGGCGTTGTCCTCGGCGATCACCACGCGCACGGCAGCTCCACTTCGATCACGGTCGGCCCCCCGGCGGGGCTCGCCACCGTCACGGTCCCATCCAGCGCGGCCACTCTCCGCCGTATCCCCAGCAGCCCGGAGCCCCGCCCCTCCTCCGCACCGCCGCACCCCTCGTCCCGTACCGCTATGCGCAGCCGTCCCGGGGCACGCCCGAGCTCCACCGCCGCGCGGCGGGCGCCGCTGTGCTTGGCCGCGTTGGTCAGGGTCTCCGCGACGACGAAGTACGCGGCGGCCTCCACCGCGGCGGGAGCGCGCGGGCCGTCCTCCGCGCCGCCCGTCTCCACCGCCACATCGAGCCCGCTGCTCGCCGCCAGCGCCCGGACCGCACCGGCCAGCCCCCGGTCGGTGAGGATCGGCGGATGGATGCCGCGCACGACATGGCGCAGCTCGGTGAGGGCCGACTCCGCCTGGTCCTGGGCCTGGTCCAGGAGCCGCAGCGCGGTCTCCGGGTCCTTGCCGTAGGCGCGGCGGGCGAGGCCGAGCCGCATGGAGAGGGCGACCAGATGGGCCTGTGCGCCGTCGTGCAGATCGCGTTCGATCCGGCGCAGTTCGGCGCCGTGCGCGGCGACCGCGTCCGCCCGGGTCACCGTCAGCTGTTCGATGCGCTCGGCCAGCCGGGCCTCCGGCGAGGGCAACAGCAGGGTGCGCGACCAGCCGGCCCCCACATCGGCGAGGCGTCCGATCAGCGGCAGCAGTACGGGCCGGCGGCCCGCGAGTCCGCACCAGAAGCCGTCCACGAGCAGCGCCGGGCCCCACAGGATCAGGGCGGCGTACAGCAGGACCATGCCGTAGAGCAGCTGTGCCCCGCCCCAGATCAGATCCCGTTTGCTGCCGGGGTCGTGCACCGCCGTACGGATCCGTTCCCGGAGCGTCCCGGTCAGCGGTTCGTACGCCTCCGGGACCGGCTGGCCGGACCAGGCAGCGGCGCGGCGGCGCTCCAGCCCGGCGAGCCGGCGCAGGGTGAGCACGGCCTCGGGCAGTACGGCGGCTCCGAAGACGGCCGCGGTCAGCACGGCGGTGACCATCAGGAACCCGAGCATCAGATGGCAGAGCAGGGCGACTCCGGCCCCGGTCAGCAGATGGACCGTCGCTCTCCCCGCCTCCCGGACCGCCGCGCGCATCCGGTCATGCTAGGCGACCGTGCTCCCCGGGCCCCGGTCCGTGGTGTAGCGGGCTACACCCCGGACCGGGGAGGGAGCACCGCTGTGGCGGGGACCGGTCTCGGGCAGGCTGGTACCCGTCACCACGACACACCGCCCCACCACCCCCACCGAGAACCCAGGAGATGTCTCCTATGAGGCCCGCGCTCTGGCTGCTGTTCACCGTCGCTCTCGCCGGCAATGCCTACCTCAGCTCGTTCGCCGGTCTCGAAGGGGCCGCGCGTATCTGGGCGCAGGTGGGCACGGCGGTGGTGGTGCTGGCGTCGGGCGCCGGGCTGTGGCGGACCCGGGAGCGGCGGACGGCCTGACGGAGCGTCGGCCAAGGACCCGGGCCCGGCCGGCCCCGTTCAGTACCGCAGGGCCCGGCCCACCTCGGTCTTCACCTCGCCCGCCAGCGTGCTGTTGCTGCGCGCCGTCGCGGTGCCGGACTTCCCGGCGGCCACGTCCGCGACGGTCACCACCACGGTGTCCAGCAGATTCCCGCCGCCGTCCCGGAAGTTGACCTGGACGGCGAAGGATTTCGCCGCGTCGGCCTTGTTGGCCGCGGTGACCTCCACCGTCCGGCGGCCGTCGCTCTCCTCCTTCAGGGAGCCGAGCCGCACTTCGCCCTTGGCGTTCACCCCGCCCTTCACGGCGGCGAGCTTCGCCTGGGCGGCGGCGCTCGCCGACGCGACCGCGGCGGGGGCCTGGGCGGCGGCCGATGAGGCCGCGCCGCCGATTCTCGTGCCCGCCGACGACACCGCGGACGCCGCTTTGGACGCGACGCCGGAGGCGATGCCCGACGCGTTGCCGCCGTTGGAGCAGCCTGTCACCGCCACGGTCAGCGCGATCCCCGCGCCCATGGCCCATCGCCGTACTGTCCTCCGGTCTCCGGCCAAGCCGTCCGCCTCCTCATGCTCGTCAGCCCCCGAGTCCCCGCGTCCCCGCGTCCCCGACCCCAGTCAAAGAGCGGCCGGGGCCGGGCGCACGCCGGTGTACTCCGTACGGGGCAGAGGGTTCAGGAGGGCGTGGGCTCAGGAGGACGGTCGCTCCACCGGCGCACGGTCCCCGATGAGCGCGGCCAGCGCGTCGAGCACCCGCGCCAGCCCGAAGGCGTACGCGTGGCGGGGGCTGTACGCGCTGCCGTGGGCGGCCCCCGCCGCCGCGCCCACCCGCGACGCCGTGGGGTAGGCCGCCGGGTCGAGGACCCGGGCCAGCAGCGGCGCGTTCGCCTCCCACCACTCCCGCTCGCTCATGGCGCTGTCGCGTTCGACCGCGCGCGCGTCCGCCGCCGCCCGTGCGCAGGACTGGGCGAAGCCGAGCACATAGGTGAGGCAGTCGTCCATGGCCACGTCGTCGAGCCCGAGGCCGTCGAGCGCGGACAGCTCGTACTCGTACTTCGCCATCTGCCCCGGACCCAGCAGCGGACGGGTGGTGGAGACATCGGCCGCCCACGGGTGGGTCTCGAAGAGCGCCATGTTCCCGTCGGCGACGGTCCGCACCCGCTCCCGCCAGGGCCGCGCGGCGATGTCGTCGCGGGGCATCCGGGCGTACGCGGCGTCCAGCATCAGATCGAGCAGCTCGGCCTTGCCCGGGACATAGGTGTACAGCGTCATGGGGACCACGCCGAGCGCCTGCGCCACCCGGCGCATCGTCAGCGCGGTCAGGCCCTCGGCATCGGCGAGCGCGGTCGCCGCGTCCACCACCGCGTCGACGCTCAGCCCGCGCCGGGGCCCCCGCTTGGGCTCGCCCACGGTCTCCCGCCAGAGCAGTCGCAGGGTGCGCGCGGGGTCTCCGGTACTCGTTCGTTCGGTCGTCACGGATTCATTCTCCTCCGCCGCTTTACTCTGTACGCAGTACATTGTACTTTGTACGTCGTACGGAGTCAGCTTCCATACCTTCCCCAGGAGCGCCCTTGAAGATCACCTCCAGTGCCGTGTCGCTGAACGTCGAGGATGTCGCCGCGTCCAGCGCCTTCCTCGTCGAACACTTCGGCTTCACCGAGGAGATGGCGGCCGACGGCTTCGCCTCGCTCACCCGCGAGGACGCCGGGATGAACGTCGTCTTTCTGCGCCGGGGTCTGAGCAGCCTGCCCGCCGACCAGCGCGACGACCACGCGAGCGGGCTGATCCTCGCTTTCGTCGTCGACGACCTGGAAGGCGAGCTCGCCCGTCTCCAGAAGGAGGGAGTCGCCATCACCATGCCGCTGACCGACGAGGAGTGGGGCGAGCGCGCCTTCCAGGTGCGCGACCCCAACGGCGTCATCGTCCAGCTCGTCGACTGGAACGCGCCGACGCCGACCGCCCAGTAGCGGGTGACGCCTCGTTACATTCGGAACGGGGGCGGGAAGGCCAGAGCCCAGGGGCCTCCGGGCACGGGCGATGGGCACGGGAGAGCGGGCCAGGCGCGGTGGCGCTTGGCCCGCTCGTCCATGCCGGGGTCGATCAGGGAGCTGTACCGGGGTCAGTACCGGGAGCTGTACGGGGTCAGTCCCGGGCGCCGCGCCGCCTGCGGCCGTTCACCACCAGGGCCGCGCCCGCGAGCAGCGCCGCGCCCGCCAGTCCGCCGAGACCCGCGAGGGCGTCGCCGCGCGATCCGGTGTCCGCCAGAGAGGACCGCTCGCCCGACTTGGACGCGATCCTCTTGGTGTCGGAAGCGGCCTCCCGGAGCACCTTGGTCACCTTGTCGGGGTGGGACATCATCGCCACATGCGAGGAGTTGAGCTCGATGGTGCGCGACTTGGCGCGCTTGGCCTCGAAGCGCTCCAGATCGGGGGCGATGGCCTTGTCGTTCTTCGCGACGACGAACCATGACGGGATGTCCCGCCAGGCCGCTTTGGTCGCCGCCTGCTCGAAGCAGGCGGCGGCGATGGGCCGCTGCGCGACCGCCATCACCTTGGTCTGCGCCTCGGCCAGATCGGCGGCGAAGACGGCGTGGAAACTGGCGTTCTTGATGTACAGATCGCTGCCGGTGGTCGTGCCGTCCGTGTACGGGACGGGCCGGAGCGCGGGCTGGAGCTCGCTGCCGGTGAACTTCGCGGAGAGCGCGCCCAGGTTCTCGCCCTTGTCGGGCATGAAGGCCGAGACGTAGACCAGGGCCTTGACGTTGGGGTTCCCGGCAGCCGCCTCCGTGATGACCGCGCCCCCGTAGGAGTGGCCCGCCAGCACGATCGGGCCCTCGATGCTCTTGAGCACGCTGGCGATATACGCCGAGTCGCCGCTCAGGCTGCGCAGTGGGTTGGCCGGTGCGACGACGTTGTAGCCATGGTGCTGAAGCCGTTCGATCACGCCGTTCCAGCCGGACGCGTCCGCGAACGCGCCGTGCACCAGTACCACCGTCGGCTTGGTGGCCCCACTGCCGGAGCGGTCCGCCGACGTGGTGTCCGACGCGAGGGCGGGCGCGGCGGCGAGCGCCGTGGAGGCGAGGGCGAGGCAGACGGCGCCCGTACGGGGTATCCGGGATGTCCGGGATATCCGGGATATGCGCCGGCGGGTCGGCGAACGGCGGGAGGGCGACACAGCCATGGGTCTCTCTTTTCTCCAGAAGGGGGGCTGTCGCTCCTCAGCGTTCATCCGCCGGGCCGCCCCCGCGCGCTCCACGGGCCAGGGGAGTGACGGGAGCGGCCGTTCGGGTGAGCGGTGCGCCGGTGGCGTTACGCGGGCGCGGGCGGACACCCCCGCTTCAGGGGGACGACCGCCCGCGCCGAGAGCTCATACGGTCGTGGCCAGCCAGCCGATCGTCTCGGTCGTGTGCGTGCCGTCGCTCTTCACGGCGTTGTTGACGAGCACCTCGTTGAGCCGGATCAGAAAGCCCTGCGGGTTGACGTCATGGATGCGGATGCCGGGGGTCTGGGGGCCGTTGAAGGTCTGGGTGAGCGGCAGCACCACGACCTGTGAGCCCGCCGGGAACGGGGTGGGGAAGGTGACCCGGGTGAAGGTCGAGGTATTGCCCCCGACGGTCTCCACCGGGCTGTTCGAGCTGAGGTCCACCTTGCCGGTCTGAATCATGCTCATGATCAATCTCCCTCTTCGGAGGCTGGCAGCCGGCGGCCGTGAGCCAGAGGCCGGAGGCCGCGGGCCGCGTGCCTCGGCGGCGCGGTCGAAGGGGGGTCTGCTCCGGCCCGGAACGATCCATGCGCGACTCATGCGATCGAGTGATCGGATTCTCGTCATACCGAACGGGCATTCGTCGAGCGTCGGGTGACCGGCCTCCGCAGGCGGGGAACGCGTACAACGGAACGCGTACAGTCGGACGGATGCAGCAGTCGCCCGCCGCCCTGGTCCACGAGTTCCACCGCGCCTTCGGGCTCGACGCCCGCGACACCCCGGTGCGGCTGCCGCCCCGGCTCGCCGCCCACCGTCAGGAGCTGCTCGCCGAGGAGGCCGCCGAGGTCGCCGAGGTCGCCGTCGACGGGCCGCTCGACAGCCTGGCGCATGAGCTGGCCGATGTCGTCTATGTCGTCTACGGCACGGCGCTGGCCCACGGCATCGATCTGGACGCCGTGATCGCCGAGGTGCACCGGGCCAATATGTCCAAACTGGGCCCGGACGGAGTCCCCGTGCTCAGGGCGGACGGCAAGGTCCTCAAGGGCGATCACTACCGGGCCCCGGATGTGGCCGGAGTGCTGCGCGAGCAGGGCTGGCAGGGCCGCCCGGAGTAAACGCTCACGCGAAGGGCCCGGCCGGGAGGTCGCCCTCCCGGCCGGGCCCTCAGGCCCTCAGGCCCTCAGGCCCTCAGGCCGTCTCCGGCTCCGGCGCGGGCGACCGTACGGGCGGGTCGAGCCGTCCCGTACGGCGCAGTCCGGCCACCGCCGCCGCGCACAGCAGACCGAGCGCGAGCAGCGCGAGCCAGGGCAGCGCGGGCGCCCCCGCCGACCGGGCCGCGTCCAGCGCGGCTCCGGTGAGCAGATTGCCCAGGGTGATGCCCACGCCGCAGATGGTGTTGTAGAGCCCGTAGTGGGTGGCCACCAGACGGTCGCCGGAGAGCCGGACGATGGTGTCCATCTCGAACGGGTACGCGATCATGGTGCCCAGGGCGAGCAGCAGCGCGGCGAGCGCGGGCGGCGCCGCGGCGAGCAGCCAGCGGCCCGTACCGCCCTCCGGCACCGGCAGGGCCGTCGCCGCCAGGAGCGGTGTGAAGGCCGCCCCCATCGTCAGCAGCCCCAGGGAGAGCGCCCGGCCGGGGTCCATCCGGGCCTTGCACCAGGCGGTGACCCTGGTCTGGAAGAGGATCGTGGCGAGCCCCGACACGGCGAAGAGCAGCGCGACCGCCGCCGTGCCGGAGCCGCCGTCCCCGACCACCCGCCGCACATCGAGCGGGAGCGCCAGATAGACCTGGAAGGTCAGCACATAGGAGCCGGTCATGGCCGCCGCGAACAGCAGGAACGGCCGGTTGCGGAACACTCCGCGCCACTGGGTGAGCACGCTCTCCCGCCGGTCCCCGGCCCCGGCCGCGCCCCGGCGGGCGGGCAGGGCGCGGATCTGGACGATGCTGAGCACCGCGAAGACGACGGCGGCGACCAGACAGGTGAGCCGGAAGTCGACCCCGGTCAGCGCCATTCCCACCAGCGGGCCGAGCAGAATGCCCGCCTGGTAGAAGACGTTGAACAGTGCGAACGCCTCCACCCGCCGCTCTCCGGCGTCCGCCGCCAGATAGGCCCGTACGGCGGGGTTGAAGAGCGCGCCGGCCAGTCCGGTGGCGGCGGACGCGGCCAGCAGCGCGGGCAGCGAGTCCACGAAGCCGAGGGCGGCGAAGCCGGCGGTGCGCAGCAGACATCCGGCGACGATCAGGGGTTTGTAGCCCAGCCGGTCGGCGAGGGTGCCGCCGATGAGGAACATGCCCTGCTGGCTGAAGTTCCGTACGCCGAGGACCAGTCCGACGACCCAGCCGGCCAGGCCGAGGCCGCCGGAGAGATGCGCGGCCAGATACGGCATCAGCATGTAGAAGCCGAGGTTGATGGTGAACTGGTGGACCATCAGGAGCTGGACGCTCCGCTCGTAGGTGCGGAGCTGGGAGATCGTGCCCTTCACCGGCCCCTGCCCTTGTGCGCCGTCCCGTCCTGCGCGGCGGTCGCTCCGTCCTGCGCGGTGGTCTCCCCGTCCTTCGCGGTGGCCGCTCCGGCTTGGAGGGTCAGCGGGTCGACGACGGTCGCGCACCGCGTCCAGCGGGTGACCTCCTTCTCGTCGGCCCGGCCGATGACCTCGGGCTCCGGGGCGGGCGGCGCGTCCAGCAGACCGTGGGCGGCGCAGTAGTCGTCGTCGTACACCGTGCCGAGATAGCGCTGCGGCCCGTCCGGGAAGATCGCCGCGATCCGGGTGTCCGCGGGCAGGGTCCGGGCGAGCCAGCCCGCGACCAGGGCGACCGCTCCCACGCTCCAGCCGCCCGTGGCGTAGTGCGAGGCCGCGAGCCGCCGGCAGGTCCACACCGCTTCGGCGGGGGCCACCCAGTGGGCCTCGTCGAAAGAGTCGTAGGCGACATTGCGGGGATAGATGCTGGAGCCGAGGCCACGCATCAGCCGGGGGCGGGCGCTCTGGCCGAAAATGGTGGAGCCGATGGTGTCGACGCCGACCAGCTTCAGCTGGGGGTAGAGCTGGCGCAGCACCCGGGAGACCCCCGCCGAGTGGCCGCCGGTGCCGACGCTGCACACGAGCACGTCGATATGGCCGAGTTCGGCGGCGAGTTCCAGGGCGAGCGGGGTGTACGCGGTGGTGTTGTCGGGGTTGTTGTACTGATCGGGGCACCAGGAGCCCGGGTACCGCTCCAGCAGCTGGGTCACCCGGTCGCGGCGGGCCTGCTGCCAGCCGCCCGTCGGGTGGGGTTCGGACACGACGTTGACCTCGGCTCCGTACGCGGTGAGCAGCCGGGTCATGGACATCTCCAGACCGGGGTCGGTGACCAGGGTGACGGGGTGGCCGTAGACCATCGCGGCGAGCGCGAGCCCCAGCCCGAGGGTGCCGCTGGTGGACTCGATGATCCGGCCGCCGGGCCGCAAGTCGCCCCGGGCGCGGGCGCGTTCGACCATATGGAGTCCGGGGCGGTCCTTGATGCCGCCGGGGTTGAAGCCCTCCAGCTTGGCCCAGAAGCCCCGGTCGCCCGGGGCGAAGGGCTCGGTGACCCTGAGCAGCGGGGTGTCGCCGACCAGGCCGGACAGGGCGGTACGGGTGGTCCGGGCGGCGGGCGCGGCGGGCGCGGACCCCGGGCCGGTGGGGGGTGTGGTGTCGGTCAGAGAAGAGGACATCGTCTCGGCTCTCGTGTGAGGGGTGGCTGGGGAGGCGGACGGCGGCCGGGGCGGGGCCCGGCGCGCGCACGGCCTAGATCAGCCAGCGGCAGACGGCGGTGAGGGTGACGCGCCCGGTTCTCGGCGGTCCGGCCCCCGGCGGCCGGATGAGACGCGCCGCCGGTGTCCGCGCCCGGTCCGCGGCGGACCCGGTGCGGGCCCGCGCGGGAGGCCCGCCGGGCGGGAGCACCCGGGGCGCCGCGCTGCCCGGGGCCGCCTTCGGAGCGCGGGAGTCCGGGGCGCAGCCGGAGCCGGAGCCGGGCGGTGGTGCGGTGTGGCCGACGGTCTCGGCCGTGGTCCGTGGCGGGGCCTCGGTGTGGACTTGGCCCGTGGTCCGTGGCGGGGTCTCGGTGCGGACATGGCTCGTCGGCCGTGGATGGGCGGCACAGCCGAGCGCGGTGACGGTCAGGGCGGCGAGAACGCAGGCGGTGAGAAGGGTGCGCATTCGCCCATGGGCAATGGCCGAAAACATAGGAGAGGGAAACGGCACGGTTCCTCCGGGCATCGCCTTCTCTCCCGGTATTCCGGGGGAGAAGGGGCGGAGTCAGGCAGGGGTGTGCGCCGTCGAGAATTCCGTTGAAAGTGTCCGGAAACCTTAGGGGTGCGGTTGTCCGGATTTCCGGGGGTGATACCGATACGGCCCTGCGGGCACACATGACACGGACTTATGTGCCGTCGGCATGCGTGAAATCGGCGAGGCGGGATCGGCGGGTGGCTCAACGGGTGTCGATCGGCGTGGGATCGGACCCCGGGGCCTAGATCCGGAGAATGCCCGTCGCTCTCGGACAGGCGGGCGCGGAGGTGGCGTCGCGGGCGTCGGAACGCTCCGGGCGCTGGTCCGCCCGGCCGCGCGCGTCGCTCTGGCCGAGCCCGTCCGAACCGGGAACCTGCTGGGTGACGGTGAGTTGGGGCTGTTGCGGCATGCACTGCTCGACCGGATGGGCCGAGCCGCCCCGGTGATGGCCCTCGTGGGCCCCCGGGGCGGACCGGAGCGCCGGATCGGCGGCGGTCGCGGGGCCGAAGCCGTCGACGCCGCCGGCGCTGAAGTCACCGGCACTGAAGTCACCGGCACTGAAGCCGCCGGCGCTGAAGTCGCCGGGATTTCCGATACGGCCGGAACCGGTCGGAGAATGGCCGGAATCAATGCTCGAAAATGCGGCGCTGGACAGATGGTGGGCGGAGTTCTCGCCGCCGATGCCATGGGCGTACATCAGGCCGAGCGCCAGCAGGGTCAGCCACATGATGTGCAGCGGACGCCGAAATCCCCGGGTCCGCAGAACACCCAGGGGTGACCGCGCCGTAATCATGTCGTGATGATAGCCGGATGGGCAGGCGAAAGGACAACTTCCCACGCCGGGAGGCAGGTTGAACGGAAACTTATATAGGGCGCATCCGTGCATAGGGCAGAAGGTGAAGCGCCGTGGCCGGGCCCGGGGGCGTTTCGCGGGCCCGGGGGCCTTTCACGGGCCCGCAGCCCTTTCACGGGCCCGGCCACGGCGTGCCGGTGGTTCAGCCCGTGCCGTGGGCGGCCCGCCACTCCGAGGCGAGCATGGCGTAGTGCAGCTCCCCGCCCCACTCGCCTTTGAAGATCTCGGACTCCACGAAATGGGCCTCCTTGCGCATCCCCAGCCGCTCCATGACCCGGGCGGAACCGGTGTTGCGGGGGTCGCAGCGGCCGATGATCCGGTGCAGCCCCAGGCGCTCGAAGCCGACGCGGAGCATTTCCACCGCGGCCTCCGTGGCATACCCCCTGCCCCCGAAGCCGGGGTGGAGGACATAGCCGAACTCGCCCTGCCGGTGCTCCTCGCTCAGCCAGACGAGCAGCACATAGCCGATGACCTTGCCCTCCAGCTCGACGGCCGCGACCAGGTCGTCCTTCTCCTTGCGCAGGGACGTACGGGTCATCCGGACGGCGAGCTCCCGGGCGTTGTCCGCGCGGTCGCGGGGCTCGTTGAAGAGATAGCGGGCCACATCGTCGCGCGACTCGAACTCCAGCATGTCCTCCTCGTCGCGCTCGGCGAACGGGCGGAGTATCAGCCGCTCGGTCGTGATGGGGTCGGTGAAGTCGAACATGCGCAGTCCTCGCGGGATCCCGGGGTCATGACGGGCCGGAGCCGAACAGGGCCGGCCCGGCCCGGTACACCCGGCGAACGCGCGAGGACGGTACGCGGTTCCCGCCGCCCGTACGGCCGGTCAGTGGACCGTGGTGTAGCTCCGCCAGGCGCCCGCGCCCGGCGCGACGACATCGGAGGTCGTCGTCGCCACGTAGACCGTGTTCCCGCCGGAGCAGTCGTCCGCCGGATACAGCACGAGATCGACGAGAGTGTTGTTGTGCAGGTTGACCGCGCCCGGCGGGGCCAGCCGGTGGCAGCCCCTGACCAGGGGGTTCGACACCACGACAGGGTGGCGCTGGGAGGTGTTGTAGATGATGGTGCCCACCGCCGTGCGGCCGAGGCCGGAGCAGCCCGTGGCGGCGACGGCCAGCAGCGCGGCGCCGGCGACGGAGGCGGGAATCCGGTAACGGGTCACGGACATGGGCCGTCCTTCGGGGTCGGGCGGGGCCGGGCGGGGCTGGGCGGGGCCGGCGTGGGAAGTCCCGCTGAAGGTCACCCTGCCGTCAAGCAGCCGCCCCGGCATCCCGTGCGCGCCCGGCCGGGCGACGGCGCCCGCCCGGATCAGCTGCCGTCCCCGCCCCCGGCCTCGTCCTCAGTCGCGGCCCCGGCCTCGCTCCGCGACCCGCCCCCGGGCCTGGCCCGGACATGCATCCGCTCGCCTTGGCGGCCGAAGAGGCTGAGCAGCTCGACCGGCCCGTCGCCGGTGCTGCCGAACCAGTGCGGCACCCGGGTGTCGAACTCGGCAGCCTCCCCTGCGCCCAGCACCAGATCGCGGTCGGACAGCACCAGCCGCAGCCGCCCGGCGAGCACATAGAACCACTCGTACCCCTCATGGGTGCAGAGCTCGGGAGTGCTCCGGGTGACCGGAATGACCATCTTGTACGCCTGGAGCGGGCCGGGCTGCCGGGTCAGCGGCAGCACGACGCTGCCGTTGACCCTCCGGGGCGTCAGCCGGACGCGCGGATCGCCGACCTCGGGAGCGTCGATCAGCTCGTCCAGCGGGACCTGATAGGTCTGGGAGATCGGCAGCAGCAGCTCCAGGCTGGGGCGGCGGCTGCCGGACTCCAGCCGGGAGAGGGTGCTCTTGGAGATGCCGGTGGCGTCGGAGAGGGCGGCGAGGGTCATCGCGCGCCGGGCGCGCAGCTCCCTGAGCCGGGGGCCGACCCCGGCCAGGGACCGGGCGATGTCTGGTGAGTGCTCCACCGGGCCATTGCACCTCGCCTGTCCCGGAAACGGCAACATTGTTTGCCGCTTTCGGGATGCCGGTCGCACGCTGAGCGCGGAGGTGATCGCCCATGAGCGCGACAGAGCACAGTGCGACAGAGCAGAGCACGGCGGACGGCGGCACGGTGGACGCAGGCACGGCGAGCGGCGAGGCGGTGAGCGGCGAGGCGGCGACCAGCGCCCCCCGAAGGGACGCCCCCCGAAGGGACGCCCCCCGAGAGGGAGAAGGCATGGCCGCCCCGTACGACGTCGTCATCGTCGGCGGGGGCCCGGCCGGCCTCAGCGCCGCCCTGGTGCTCGGCCGGGCCCGCCGCCGGGTCGCCGTCGTCGACGCCGGGGCCCCGAGGAACGCCCCCGCCGCGCGGCTGCGTGGCTTTCTCTCCCGGGACGGGATGTCCCCCGGGGCGCTGCTGGAGACCGGCCGGGCCGAGGCGGCCGGATACGGGGTGGAGACGATCCGGGCCCGGGTGGAGCACATCGCCCCCGGCTTTCTGGTGGGACTGGCGGACGGGTCGGTCCTCAGGGCCCGCCGGGTGCTGATGGCGACCGGGCTCCATGACGAGCTGCCGGACATCCCCGGCGTACGCGAACGGTGGGGCAAGGATGTGCTGCACTGCCCGTACTGCCACGGCTACGAGGTACGCGACCGCCCCCTCGGGGTGCTCGGCTCCCACCCGGGCGCGGTCGGTCAGGCCCTGCTGCTGCGGCGCTGGTCGGACGATGTCGTGTTCTTCCCGCACACCCTGGAGCCGACCGGCGGGGAGCGCGAGCGGCTGGCCGCCCGGGGGGTGCGGATCGCCGGAGGCAGGGTCGCACGGCTGGTGGCGGACGGCGACCGGCTCCGCGGGGTCGAGCTCGCCGGGGGCCGGGTGGAGCCCCGCAGCGCGGTCTTCGTCGTGCCGCGCATGACGCCCCAGGACGGTCCGCTGACCGCGCTCGGCTGTGCCCGGGACGCCGACGGCTGGGTGGTCGTCGACGCGTCGGGCCGGACCTCCGTGCCCGGGGTGTGGGCGGTGGGCAATGTCGCCGACCGCCGGGCCCAGGTGATCACGGCGGCCGGAATGGGCTCGGCGGCGGCGATCGCCGTCGACCACGATCTGCTGGACGAGGAGATCGGGCGCGCGGTGGCGGCCCACCGCGAGCCCGAGCGCCTCCAGCGCCTCTAGCGCGCGACGAACTGCGTCAGGATGGCCTGCACTTCATAGATGTCGACGCCCTTGGTGAACGTCTTCTGCATCGGCACGGAGTTGCCGGAGATCCAGATCTTGAGCTCGGCGTCGAGATCGAAGGTGCCCGCGGTCTCCACGGCGAAGTGCGTGATGCTCCGGTACGGGATCGAGTGGTACTCCACCTTCTTGCCGGTGATCCCCTGCTTGTCCACGAAGATCAGACGGCGGTCGGTGAAGAGGATGGTGTCCCGCACCAGCAGATACGCGGCGTGCACCTGCTCGCCATGGCCCAGCAGTCGAACGTAGTCCTGCTGCGCCGCCGCCGGGTCGATCGGATGCGCGTTGCCGAAGAGTCCCATGCCAAGCCCCCACTAGTGAAGTCACAAGATTTTTCACACTGTATACCTGGCTGAATCGGTGCGATCAGAGTTCCGGGGAGCCCGTTGCCCGGTCGAGTACGGAAGGCCATTCGCCGTTCGGGGTCCCGCCAGGAGCGCTCCGGACCGGCGGCGAGGAAGCGCAGTTCCAGGGCCGCGTACTCGGCGGTCTCCGCATCCGGGAAGTCCCGCCGGATTCGCTCGCGCAGTCGTCCACCGATCACATCATCGTTCATCAGCTCATCGAACACTCCGATCCCCGCCATCGGGCCGGAAGGGAAACCACTGTTTTCGGCCGGAGTCCGGACCGTCCGTCCGTGACGCCTCTCCATGCCGTTCGTTGTAGGCGTGTACGCGGGCTGCGCCCGTCCGCCGTTACGCCACCCCCATTGGAGCTGCGTTGCTCAGTCACGCCGTGCCCGCGTCACCCAAACCGGATGTCAGAAGCCTCGCGGCCCCCTCGCTGGGATACGCGCTCTTCGCCACCCGCTGGCTCCAGGCTCCCCTGTACTTCGGCCTGGTGGCGGCCCAGGGCGTCTATGTCTACAAGTTCTTCAACGAGTTGTGGCATCTGGTCCAGCACATCGTCAGCGGCCATGTGAACGAGACCCACGTCATGCTCGCGGTGCTCAAGCTCGTCGACGTGGTGATGATCGCCAACCTGCTGATCATGGTGATCGTCGGGGGGTACGAGACCTTCGTCTCGCGGATCGGTCTCCAGGGCCACCGGGATCAGCCCGAGTGGCTGTCGCACGTCAACTCCAATGTGCTGAAGGTGAAGCTGGCCACGGCGATCGTGGGCATCTCCTCGGTGCATCTGCTCCAGATGTTCGTGGACGTCGACCACACCTCACAGCACTCCCTGCTCTGGGGGACCGTGATCCATATGGCGTTCATCCTGTCGGCCGCGATCCTCGCCTATATGTCGGGCCCGATGGAGAGGGGACACCACGGCCACAGCTCCCCCCTGCCGGCCCCGCGCCCCGGACGGCCCGGCGCACCACTGATCCTGTCCGAACTGTCCGCCGGGCCCCTGGAGTCGACGACCGGCACCGTCACTCTGCGGGAGATCGTCCCCGCGCAGTCCGTACGCACCCCCGGAAGCGGCCGTGGCGGCCGGGGCGGCCAGGACCCCTCCGGGTCCGAGGCCCGGATCCGCGCCGCCGGATTCCCCACCCGCAAGGGGCTGGACGAGTTCGACCGGGGGCGGCAGCCCGCTCTCGACGGGGAGACCGTCGCCCGCCTCGGGAAGACGGACTTCGTCGCCACCCGGGAGAACGCGCTCTTCCTCGGCCCGCCCGGCACCGGCAAGACCCATCTGGCCATCGCGCTGGGCGTACGGGCCTGCCAGGCCGGACACGACGTGCAGTTCGCCACCGGGGCCGAGTGGGCGGCCCGGCTCGCCGAGGCGCAGTCCGCCGGGCGGCTCGCCGAGGAGCTGGCCGAGCTCGACCGCTATGAGCTGCTGATCATCGACGAGATCGGTTATGTCCCCTTCGAGTCCGAGGAGACCAGCCTCCTCTTCCGGCTGGTCTCCCACCGCTATGAGCGGGCCTCGGTCATCGTCACGAGCGATAAGCCCTTCGCCCGCTGGACCGAGGTGTTCGGCGACACCCCGGTCACCTTCGCCATGATCGACCGGCTCGCCCACCACGCCGACATCGTCACGCTGACGGGCGAGAGCTACCGGCTGCGCGGCCACGGCGCCGCGCGCTCGGCCACCACCGCCACCGCCCCCGAACCACGCTGACCCGCCCCGGTCGTCCCGGTCGCCCCGCCCGAAGGGGCGGCGGCGTCCGGCCCGGCGTCGCCCCGCCCCCCTGAGCGGCCCCGTCCGGCGTCAGCCCTCCCGCCCCGGGGCCGGGGCCGGGCGGTCCAGCCGCTGCCCCAGCCGCTGGAGCCCGACCGCCGTGGCCAGCGACCCCCCGGTCGCGTCGACCGACCGCATCACCGGGGTCAGCACGGCCAGATCGGGCAGTTCCGAGCCCAGCGCCACATGCAGCCTGGCCACGAACCGCGCCACCGACGCCGGGCTGTCCGGGTCCGCCGGATCGCCCGCGTACGCCTCCGCCCGGCGGACCGCCCGTACCGCCTCATCGGCCCGGCCGGTGGCCCACAGCACCAGCGCGAGCAGCACGCCCGACAGATGGTGCCGCAGCGCGTCCCCGCACTCCTCGGCGTAGTCGAGCGCCGCCCGCAGATCGGCCTCCGCGTCCCCGAACCGCCGCACCGTGAAGGAGAGCCAGGCCCGGGTGTGCAGAGCGCGCGCCACACACTCCGCGTCCCCGTGCGAGCGTCCCCGCGCGACGCACAGCGAGGTGAGCCGGCTCACCTCGCTGTAGTGCGCCCGCCCCTGGAAGAATCCGCCCACCGCGATCACCGCCAGCAGATCCAGCGCCTTGCGCGGCGAGCCGGCGGCGTTCAGCGACTGCTCGGCCACCGAGGTCAGCAGGGTGTGCTCGGCGCCGAACCACTCCCGGGCCTCCGCCACCCCCGAGAAGGACAGCCCGGGGTGGTCGCCCACCATGAGCCAGCCCGCGGGCAGCTCCCCGGTGATGACGGCGTCGGCCGCCCGCGCCACGCTCGCCAGCAGCAGATCCTGTACGCGGGTCAGCGCCGCGTGCCGCTCCGCCGCGCTGTCGGCCTCCTCGGCCCGGCCGCGCGCGTACAGCCGCAGCAGATCGTGGAAGCGGTACCGCCCCGGCCCGTGCGACTCGATCATTCCGGCGTCCACCAGCGTCTCGGCGAGGTGTTCCGCCGCGTACTCGTCCAGGCCGAGCAGCGCCGCCGCGACCGGCAGCGGCAGATCCGGCGCGTCCAGCAGGGACAGTACGCGGAAGGCGCGGGCGGGCTCCGGGGCCAGCGCCTCGTAGCCCAGCCGGAAGGCCGGTTCCACGGCGAGTCCGTCGGTGCGCAGCTCGTCGAGGAGCGCGCTCCGGCGGCGCAGCCGCCCGGCGAGCCAGGCCAGCTCCCGCCGGGGGTGGGCGGCCAGCCGGGAGCCGATGATCCGCACCGCGAGCGGGAGTCTGCCGCAGCTGGCGACCAGGGAGCGGGCCGCCTCCGGCTCCGCGTCGACGCGCGCCGCGCCGATGATGGCGGTGAGCAGGGTGAGCGCCTCCGGCTCGGGCGGCACATCCAGTTCGACCCGGTGCGCGCCGGGGATCGTCAGCTGCCGGGCCCGTGTGGTGATGAGGACGGCCGCGCCCGCGGTGCCGGGCAGCAGCGGCCTCAACTGCTCGGTGTCGAGGGCGTTGTCGAGCACCAGCAGCATCCGGCGGTCGGCGAGTACGGTCCGGTAGAGCGCGGCGCGCTGATCGAGGTCGAGCGGGATGTCGTCCGGGGGGACGCCGAGCGCGGTGAGGAAGTCCGCGAGGACGCTCGCCGGGTCGGCGGGGGTGCTGCCCGCGCCCAGATCGGCGTGGAGGAGCCCGTCCGGGAAGCGCGGGGCGAGCGCGTGGGCGACATGGAAGGCGACGGTCGTCTTGCCGACGCCGCCCGTGCCGGTCAGGACCGCTGCCCGGGGGCCGGGGCTGTCCGTGTTCCCGGCGGTCCCGGTGAGGAAGGCGTGGATCCCGGCGACGGCCGCCGCCCGCCCGGTGAAGTCCACGGGCCCGGGGGGAAGATGCCGGGGGCCGCCGGTGCGCCCGGGAGCGGGCCGGGGCGCCGGGCGTACGGCGCCGGCCTCGGCGCGGGGGCCGGGAGCGCCGGCAAAATCGGAAGCCGGACCGGAAGCCGGGCCGAGGCCGAGGGCCGGATCGGCGGTCAGGATGCGCTGGTACAGGGCGGTCAGCCGCTGGGTGGGCGGGACGCCGAGCTCCCGGTCCAGCAGCCGCCGGGCCCGCGCGTACCGGCTCAGCGCGTCGGCCTGCCGACCGGACCGGTAGAGGGCCAGCATCAGCAGCTCGTGCAGCCGCTCCCGCAGCGGGAACTCGGCGGTCAGCGCGCAGAGCTCCGGCAGGGAGCGGGTGTGCAGTCCGAGGGCGAGCGCGTGCTCGTGCAGCGTCTCCTGCGCGGTGATCTTCGCTTCCGCCAGCCGGTCACGCTGGCGCTGTGCGTACGGTCCGGGCACCCCCGCCAGTGCGGTGCCCTGCCAGCGCCCGACCGCGCGGGTGAGCCGCTCGTAGGCGGTCCGGGGATCGTCCTGGTCATGGGTGTTCGCCGTCTCCTGGTCGAAGAGCAGGGAGTCGACGGCGGCGTCCGGCAGCCGGAGGGCGTAGCCGCCGTGCTCGGATACGAGCGCGCTGCCCGGCGCCCCCGGGCGGCGGCCCGGTTCGAGGGCGGTGCGCAGCCGGGACACATAGGTGCGTACGGCGCCATAGGCCCGCGGGGGCGCCTCATCGGCCCAGACGCCCTCGGCGATCGTCAGCGCCGGGACGGGTCGGCCCTGGTGCAGCAGGAGCATGGCGAGCACCGCGCGCTGCTGGGGTGTGCCGAGCTCGCGCGGCTCGTCGCCGGACCAGGCGATCACGGGTCCGAGCAGCTGAAAGGAGATTCCGGCCGGTCGCGCGTGCATCGATTTCTTCCCCCTGTGGTTCTCGTCCCGGCGGTGTGCTGAGCCGGGCCCGGTCGATCGTAAAGGGGTGGGCGCGGCGGGCCCCGGGATTTGTCCGCGTGTCATGAACGCGTTCTGTAGAGGTGGTTTCGCGGGTGGCGGGGAGATTCTGAAGAAACCTTCCTTCGCGGTACAACCCCGGGGCGTCCCCGGCGGTCTCATGATCGTCAAACGCAGAGTCGTATCCGTCCCCGGGACGCCCCCGTGGACTCCAGCCCGGAAGAGCCGAGATGCCCGCACACCCCAAGGCCGTCAAGCGCACCCGTACCTCCGTCGCGCTCGCCGCCCTCACGGCCGCCGCCCTGACCGGGGGGCTGCTCGCGGTGGCCGCCGCGCCCGCGGCGGCCCGCGCCGACACGGCGTACGACCTGAACAAGGACGGCTACCGCGATCTCGTCACCGCCGCCCCGGACGCGACCGTGGCCGGTGCGAAGAAGGCCGGCGCCGTCGTGGTGCAGTACGGCTCCGCGTCCGGGCCCGGCAAGCGCGTCATCCTGACGCAGAACTCCCCGGGCGTCCCGGGCACCGCCGAGGCGGGCGACCGCTTCGGCGCGGCCGTCGCGGTGGCGGACTACGACGGGGACGGCCATCAGGACCTCTTCGCCGGGTCGCCGGGCGAGTCGGTCGGTTCCGACACGGGCGCCGGTTCGCTCGTCGTGCTCTGGGGTGCGAAGAGCGGCCCCGGCAAGGGCGTGTCCATCCCCGAGCCGGACCGCTACCGCGACGCCCACGGCCGCTCCTTCGCGGTGGCCGACTTCACCGGCGACGGGGCCGCCGACCTCGCCCTCGGCGGCGACGACTGCTGGGTCCACACCGTTCGCGGGGACGGGGACCGCAGCATTCCGCAGCCCATGGGGGGCATCTCGGCCGACTGCTACGACGGGTACGGCATCGACGCGCTGACGGCGGTGGAGGACGGCGGCAGAAGCCATCTGATCGTCACCGGCCGGGGCTCCGGCACCCTGCTGTTCCGCGGCACCTCTGCCAACGGCGGGCTGGACCACGGGCACCCGCTGCCCAGCGGATCCTCCGTCGCGGTGGCCGACTTCAACCGCGACGGCCGGATGGACGCGGCCATCGGCGACCCTGACGCGCCCGGCGGCGGCACGGTCAGCATCGTCCACGGCGTGGTCGGCGGCGTCTCGCCGGCGACCGTCATCGACCAGTCGTCGGCGGGCGTCCCCGGGACGGCCGAGGCCGGGGACCGCTTCGGCGCGGCCGTCTGGGCCGGTGACATCACCAAGGACGGACACCGCGAACTGGTCATCGGCACGCCCGGCGAGGACCTGGGCGCCGCGTCCGACGCGGGCCAGATCACCGTCGTACGCGGCACCGCCGCCGGTCTCGACACCACGGGCGCGACCGCGTACACCCAGTCCACCCAGGGCGTGCCCGGCGGCTCCGAGCGGGGCGACCGCTTCGGATCGGCAGTGCTGCTCGCGGATGTGACGAAGGACGGATACGGGGATCTGGCGATCGGCGCCGAGGGCGAGAACTCCTCGGCGGGCGCGCTGACCTGGCTGCGCGGGACCTCGAAGGGGCTGACGACCTCGGGGGCGCTCACCGTCTCCGCTCCGGCGGCGGGGCTCTCCGGGGCGGCGCGCTTCGGCGCGCTCTTCACCCGCTGACCCGGGGCCGGGCCGCCCCAGCCTGCCCCGCGCCCCTCCCGCACATCTTTCTCCCCACCATTCAGTGAAGGACCGGAGTTGAACCCCACCACCACCCCCAGGCGTCCCGTGGGCACGGTGGCGCTCGCCGCCGCCGTCGTCATGGCCGCCGCCGGCCTGGCGCCGCTGACCCTCGCGGCCTCCCCGGCGTACGCCGCCGCCCCCGAGAAGGCCGTCCAGGACGACTTCAACGGCGACGGCTACCGCGACCTCGTGGTCGGCGCGTCCTACGCCGATGTGAAGGGCAAGTACGGAGCAGGCGCGGTCGTCGTCCTGTACGGCTCCAAGACGGGCGTGAAGGCCGACAAGCGCAAGGTCCTCACCCAGGACTCGCCGGGCGTGCCGGGCACCGCCGAGGAGTACGACGCGTTCGGCGCGGCGATGACCTCCGCCGATCTGGACCGCGACGGCTATACGGATCTGCTGGTCGCCAGCGACCGGGAAAGCGTCGGCACCCGTGAGGGCCGGGGCAGCGTCGTCGTGATCTGGGGCGGCAGGAGCGGTCTGACCGCCTCCGGCGCCACCCTGCCCGCCCCGAACTTCGGCGAGTGGGCGGGCTTCGGCCAGAACCTCACGGCCGCGGACCATGACGGCGACGGCGACGTGGACGTCTCGGTCGCCGCCCGCGACGGGGCCACCCACTACAAGGGCCCCTTCACCCGCAAGGGAGCCCCCGCCGACTACGAGGTCGACCCCCAGATGGGCACCGTGCGCAACGTCATCTCCGGTGATCTCAGCGGCGACGGCGTCCCGGAGCGCATCATCCTCAACGGCAGCACGGACGGCGACGCCAACGGCATCGTCTTCGTGGACCGCTGGTCCTATGGCAAGCAGATCCGCACCGAACTCCCCAAGGCCGACGGCCTGGTGGGCGCGGTCGCCGATTTCGACAAGGACGGCTACGGCGACCTGGTGCTCGGCGCCCCGCTGGAGCCGGAGCACGGCTCGCCCGGCAGCCTCGGCGGCCGGATCAGCGTCTGGCGCGGCGGACCGTTCGGCCCCTCGCTCGACCAGAAGCCGCTGGTCCTCCACCAGGACTCGCCGGGGGTGCCCGGCACGGCCGAGGAGTGGGACACCTTCGGGTACGAGCTCAGCGTGGGCGACACCGACGGCGACGGTTACCCGGACGTCGCCGTGTCCGCCCAGGGCGAGGATGTCTCGGGCGCGGCGGACGCGGGCACGGTCACCGTGCTGCGCGGCGGCTCGAACGGCCTCACCACGGACGGCGCCCGCTCCTTCAGCCAGAACACCGCCGGCGCCCCCGGCGCCGCGGAGAAGGACGACAACTTCGGCACGCCGCGCCTGCTCGATGTGAACGGCAACGGCCGCGCCGAGCTCGCCGTCGGCGCGATGAGGGAGAACGAGTACGGCGGTCTGACCGTGCTGGGCGACTCGGCCGCCGGCGTCACCGCCAAGTCCGCCGTCTCGATGACGGCCCGCACGGTGGGCCTGACCGGGGTGGCCTGGTTCGGCAGGGCCTTCGCGCACTGATCCACCGCCTGGGGGGAGGCGGTCGCCGTGTCCCACGGTGACCGTCCCCCGGCGGGTGCTCTGTGGTCAGAGTCTGGCGGCGATCCGTGTCGAGGCCCGGCGGGTACGGCGAGCTCGGGTCAGGGCGCGGTGAAGAGCGTCGGGAAGCGGGCGCCGAGCCAGGGCTTGCGGCCCCAGGCGAGCACCCGCCCCCGCGCGAGCGCGCCCCACGTCGGAATCCGGCCGAGGGCCATGAGCAGAAAGGTCACCGGTTCGATGAGGAGGGTGCAGTCCGGCCGGTCCGGCGGGCGGCGGGCCGTGACCGCCACGCCGTCGCTGAAGACGACGCCGAAGGAGTCGCCGCCCCAGAGCCGGACGGCGTAGCCGGCCGTCAGCGTGCCGGCCGCCGCACGGTCGGCGACCAGCGGCATCACGGTGAGCAGGAAGGGCACGCAGAGCCCGGCCCGGGTCCGGTCGACCATATGGGGGCGGCCCAGGGCGCGGGCGAGATCGTAGCCGTGGCCGAGCATATGGGTGAGCAGATAGGAGCCCAGTACAGCCCGGCTCATCGGACCGAGGGGAGTACGCACCGCGTCGTCCGCGAGCACCGCGTCCTCCGCCGGGTGATCCCCGCCCCTGAGCCCGTCCGCCGCCGTCCCGGACTCCGCCGCTGCCCCGGACTCCGCCCCTGCCCTGGACTCCGCCACCGCCGCGAGGAATCTGTCCGCCTGCGCCACGATCATCGCGGCCAGCGGCCCCGCCGCCCGCTCGGGGAACGCGGCGAGCGCCCGTTCATTGGCCCCGGCCAGGCTCTGCGGTGTGCCGTCCCCGTGACCGCGCTCCCGCCCCACGGCGAGATCGGCCATCAGCTCGTTGGCGTACGCCAGATGGGCCGCCGACTCGCCTACCGCCCACCGCGACCCCGGCACCGGAACGCTCGTGTCGTCGACCCCGTCCAGCACCCGGCGATCTCCCGGGCGGTCGCCCGGATCGCGTCGCCGAGCCCCTCGGGCAGAACATCCCGTACGACATCTCGCGGACCCACTGCTTCCATACCCGTTCCCCCATCGTGCGCGCTCCGGCAGCCGATCGCTGGGCCGCCAGAGGGGCCCGGGACCGCCTGCGTACACAATCAGCCAAGAGCGAGCCCCCGACAAGACATCGCGCCGTACCCGTGACTGCTGGGGCAGATCCGTCCCGATGCCTCCATGGAACCTCCCCACCGGAGGAAGCGCTGGAAGCGGCCTTGTCCGCCGCCGTGACCCGCCCGTCCGGTCCCAAGTCCCGTACTCCGCATGGGCGATGAAATGAGCCACTGCCGAACACCTGTGGAACAGCGGCCCCATCACCGGCTGGTTCAGGCGGGCACCTTTGTGCGGATCTGGTGTACTCCAGGGGCGACATAGGGATAGTCGTACCCGCGTTCGGCGAAGGCGACAGCGAAATACCGCTCCCGCTTCACGGGAGGGAGCTTCAGCGCCTCCTCGGCCTGGAAGATCGCCCGAGCCTCTTCGGCGGACGGTCCGGCCCAGGGACGGGACCAGGCGCTGACGCGGACGGGTGCCGGGCGTGCCGCGAGGTACTGGGCAGTATGCCGTCCGGGCTGGGCGCGGCGGGTCCACGGAATCGTGTTCAGCACCCATACGAGGGCACGGAGGATAGAGTCGAGCATGCGTCGTTCAGCTCCAACGTAGCTGTTTCGGCGGTGCCGGTTCAGCTCCTCGAAAGCTGTCTCGGCGAGCCCCGATGGACCGTTGGCGCGGTCTGTCGGGGCGTTGTCGTGTTCGACGGTAGAGATCCAGTGCACCTCTGCGCACGCCATGAGAGGGAAGTTCACCCCATGGGGTGGCGGGTGCCGTCAGGTTGCCGAGTCCGGCCCCATGCGCCCGAAGTGGCAGCAGATCGCGGACGAGAGCACTCGCCGCATGGAGAGCGAGCGGTATCCGGAGCGCTCCCAGCTTTCGAAGGTGCGACTGGCGGCGGCATCTGCGGTCGTCATCCGAGCCGTACTCGGATGGGTGCTCCGGGAGATGGGCGCTAGGCTCCCGCCATGGCTGACGCTTTCGTCACCGGTGATGTGCACCATCGTGCTTGTGGCATCTGCCCCTCGCGTCGCTTTCCGCTCGGCGAGTTCGACGTGTTCGAGCGTCCGACCAGGGAATGCCCGTTCAATCCCGCCGATGGCCACCGGTACACAGCGGACGGAACACCGGTATGTGTCCACCCCGCGAAGGTTGGACTTCCGGCCGCGCGGTACAAGAGCGAGGGTTCACCGCTGAAGGTCGCCGTGTGCCTGCCCGCCGACGCATCCGACGTGGTCCCGTACCTGCATGACTTGCTGTACGGCGTAGCGCCTGTGCTGCTCAACGATCTGATTGGGCAAGCACAGGTCGAGATCCGGCAAGCGTTCCCGGACCTGGACCCCATCACGACGCTACGCCGCGCACTCAGCTAGCCGGCCGTGGCGAATCCGGGGGCGAATCGCCTGCCCCCGTCGAAGATCCCCATGGGCTCGTACTTCGCGCTGACGACCGCCCGCCGCTTCTCGGTCTCTTCCTTGCCGAACCAGTACCGCTCATTCAGCGGTCCCCACGCGGCGCGGTAGACCTGATGCGTGTAGTCGCCGTGGTCCAACTGGCCGATCGCTTCACGGTCGGTGGCGTGGACGAACCGGATGCCGGTCCGGTCCTGAATGCGCGACAGGACCGTGAACTGGGCGGCCAGGGCGTGGATCATCTCGTCCACAGGAACGGCCACGGGGACCTCGGCGGCGTATTCGTTGTCCGTCATGTCGTAGACGGCCGCCTTGATCGCCATGGCCCGGATGGCTTCCGGGAACAGGGGTTCGACATCCTTGGCGATGTCGTAGCCGTCCACCAGGGCGTACCCCTGGAAGCTGGCCCAGTCGTCGTTGTACTTCGCGCATGCTGTCCGCAGACGGTCGTACTCCGGGTCGGCCTCAATGGTCGCCAGGATCTCGCGTGCTCGCTCCGCCGCCTTCTCGGGGGCGGGACGGACAAGAACTGCGTTCATTCTCCACTCTCCTCTTCGTTGGGTTCCTTCCGGACCCGTCCGGCTGTCGACCGTCACGCGGACAGCCGGACGGGGTTTGGCCCGTCCCTGCGGGAATCCTTCGAGCTCGGGGAAGCCTGATCAGGCGTCCGGCAGGGGCGGAGTCTGTGGGTGTCCTTGCGTTCGGCGGAAGGTCGATTCGGTGTCGGCGGCGCGGCGTCGCCACCATGCGGTCATCGCCTGGGCGTGTGTGCGGAGCGGTACGCGCCATTCGATGAGCCGACTCCTGAGCCATGTGTCCCGCACGCCGCACGCCCAGGCGACGGACGCCAATGACTCGCCCTCGGTGTAGCGCTTGATCACCGTGTCCTTGTCGGCGAGGACGCGTTCCCGGGCGGCTTTCAGGTCGGCTCTGGTGCGGCGGGGCACGGGCTGTCTCCTCGTGTTCTGTGTGGGACCCGTCCGGCTGTCGACCCTCACGCGGACAGCCGGACGGGGGGTGGTGCCCGCCCCCGGTCGCCGAAGTGGCCAGGCGACAGGGGCGGGGGGTCAGTGGGACGGCGGCAGACCCTCGGGAGTACGGAGCGCCTCACCCCTGGACGGGTTCACCGGGATCGCTCTCCGCGGATGAGGGGCGCGGCGGGCAGGGGGTTCGCCGGGCGTACGGGCACGGGCACGGGCCAGACGATGAGCGTGTACCGGCCGGTGTGGTCCTCGAAGGTGGAGATAACCGGCTGTCCGTCGCGTAGCCGGCGGTAGGCGGTTTGGCGGATCGCGTCGTCACCGGCCCAGTTCCGGAGCGCGGTGGGTGCGTCGCCGTGTTCGGCGGTGAGCGCGGGCGGCACCGGGCACAGGGCGCGCCGCCATGGAACACCGGGTGGGGGGTCGAGCCGATCGGCGATGCGCACGGCTTGCGTGCGCGTCCACCGCAGGGCCCGCCCGAGGTAGGGCGTGGAGAACGTGCCGAGTATGGTCCCGGCGATCTCACCCGTTCCGTACACAGGCCCTTCGCCCGAGACGGCCGCGAAGTAGGTGTGCTCCTGCCGGGGGTCGCCGGTCACGGCCGGTCCCTTGTCGAACTGGACCCGCCGCCACCCCTCGGCTGGCTCGGCGCGCTGATCAGCGGCGAACTCAGGATCACGCTCCAGCCGCCGTAACTCGGCCAGGAGATCTCGGTGTTCGCGATCCTCCGGCATCAGGGACCACAACAAACGACGGATGCCGGAACGTCCCGTCGCGCCTGCGCTCGCCATGGCCGTCCTACCCTCTGCTGACGTTGTAACCCGTAAACCGTCTCGTCAGCGGCACTGCATGCACAGGGATGGAGCGTCCTAGTTTTTGCGCGCTATTGAGCTCCGACTCCCAGAAACTCAGCAAGCTTGCGTAGCCCGGGAGGGTGATTCGCACCCGCCCAGAGATCGTTCACAACCGATACGGCGAGCGTATGGTGACGCATCCATCCAGGCGCGATCCGACGCAGTGACTCAAGAGCTTTTACGGCCCCTTCAGCGTTTGCTGTGTCCGTGTGGGCGCGGGCCACGTCCAGGAGTAGCCAGGTGCGCCAGGACGGCGGAGTGTCCTTGCTGAGCCGCATTCCTTTTGCAAGGCCCAACGCCTCTTCCGGTCGCCCATGTTGGACGGCCAGCCGGACTCGTTCGATTCGAACTGAGGAGCGATTGAAGACCGAAAGCATCTTGCTGTCATGAGGGGGCGGCAGCTTCCGGAGGAGCCCGGTCGCCTTCTCGGCGGTGACCATCATGTCGTTGGCAGTGTCGTAATCACCGCTGCGAGCCGCACTCGTTGCTGCGGACATGAGCAGCCCGCCCCATACGCGCACACCAGCAGCCGTTACGCCGTGGTCCCTTTCGACTCCATCGGCGGCATGAACCGCCAATCGGCTAGCGTCGTACAAACGGTTCTGGCGCTGGTAGTTCCATGCGACAGAATTACTGATCATCGGGGCCAGCAACGGATCGGACGACTGTTCAGCGGCGCGCATGGCGTGTTCCAGGGCCGATAGAGCCAGATCTGTCTTACCCAGCCGGATGGCCAGGTGGCCGCCGAGTTGCAGCGCCTTGCCCAACACTGCCTGACCACCCGATCGTTGAGCATCGTTGCCGATTGCGGCGAGCAATCGAGCATCCGCGATGATGCCCGGCAACACCTCCATGAGGCTTGCGAAGTCGGCGTCGTGATAGAGGGTCCACCCCTTGGCGATCTCCCCGCGCACGAGAGAGAGGGACAGCCGCTCGACACCCTGCGGCTCGGGAGGCGGGGCAAACAGTGGTGGCATGATGGCGCGCCGCACAGCGACCAGCTGCGGCGGATCGGCCTCGCCATTCGACGGGACGCCGGGCGGATCACCGAGCAAGGCGGTCAGCTCAACGCCCAAGCCTCGTGCGAGATGGTGCAGCGTAGGCAGTCGGGCACTGTGCTTGCGCTTCTGCTCCAGCTTGCGGATCACATCTACGGACACCCCGGACCGCTCCGCCAAACCGTCCTGCGTCAGGTCGGCGAGTCGACGCAGACGCCCCAGCCGGTCACCCAGATGCTCAGCCATGTACCAAGCGTAAGCCGCTGTAGACAGTCGGGTCCCGCCCGTCTGCACCCCCCTGGAAGACGGGCGGGGCGACGGGGCGTAAGCGCGGCCGAGGTGACTGGTGGCCGACTCCTGCGTTCCGTAGGTGCTACGCGATCAAGGGGACCCCGATCAGCTCGCTGAGGCTCCGGACCCGTGCCGTCGACACCTTTGCCAGGCGCTTTCCGATGACGCTGGGGAGAGCCTGGTGCTTGACCCACTCAGGGGCGTCGAGAGCCACCTCGATCAGTGTGCGTTCCGCCGCGTCGTGCAAGCCGGCCGCGCACTGCGCGAGGGACACATCGAGCCGGTAGCGGTTCCTCGCCACCTTCGACATGCTCTTGGGGAGCTTCCGCATGTCAGGGTGGTCGGCGAGTTTGAGTGCCCGCCCGTAGTTCTTCAGCGCGACATGGATGCCGACGGCCTCCGTCTTCGCCGCGGTCGGGCCGAAGCTGGTGCCGTACAACTTCTCGTCACTGCCGAGCCTTGCCGCAGCCGCGTGGGCCTGAGAGATGTAGTCGTCGGCCGCGCTCTCGTTCTCCCGGCGCGACGCGGCGACCGCCGCAGAGATCATCAAGCGCCCGTAGGCGAGCAGCTGGGGGCGGGTCGCCGTGCTGAAACTCGGTTCGATCGCAAGCGCCGCACGCTCGGCGACCGCGACGGCGCGCGGGAGTTCGGCACCACGGAGGTAGACCCACGACAGAGTCGAGTCAAGGAGGGCCGCCATCACCGGGTCACCCGCTTGTGTGGCGAGTTGCTTCGCGGAGGTGAGCGAACTGAGAGCGAGGTCCCGTTGCCCGAAGCCGTTCGCACAGGATGCGGCCACGCGGTACGTACTCGCCAGGATCAACCCGAGGCGCTCCCGCTCGGCACCCGTGGCGCTGACGTACCTGACTTGCCCTTCCATGAGAATCTTCGCCGCGAGGGCGCTCACGCCCGCCGTGTCACTCGCCCAGTACGCATCCCACGCGAGGTCGCGCGCGCGGCCCAGCTCCTCGGCCGTGCCCGGGTCGTCGATGCCCTCCCACTCGCCGAGGGCGCTCTCGTGCACGGCGTCGGACAGCTGCCGAAGTGCGGCGCGGTCGCCTTGCCTCATGCCCCGGCGCGGCGCTTGCTGTCCGAGGACGACGGCGACATCTGTGTTCAGCGCCGAAGCGAGCTTGAGCAGTGAACCGATGGACAGCTCGCCACGGTCCTGTTCGGCCTTCTGGACTGTGGCATACGACAGGCCCGACGCCTCTGCCAGTCCTTGCTGTGTCAGATCGGAGCCCCGTAGGTGCTTGATCCGCTCGCCGTTGGTCAGATCGGCCCAAAGGTTGCTCACGTTCACCTCAGCGGTTGACTCCGGTGCGTGCCCTCCTTCCCGATGGTAGGCCCCTGGAGGGTCAGCCCAGTGTGGCGTCCAGGTGCTGCTGCACCGGCTCGAACAGTCCGTACGGGACGTACTGGGGGATGTCGGCATGGGCGACCCAGGCGATTTCGTCCAGCTCTTCAGCATCGGCGACGTGCGCCGTGCCGCTGACCACCTCACAGGCCGTGTAGGACATCAGTCGGCCGGTCACCGGATGGATGCGCTCGCCGAGCAGTTCGAGGGCGTTCACCTTCAACCCGGTCTCCTCGTGGGTCTCCCGTACAGCGGCGTTCTCGCGCGATTCACCGGGCTCGACCTTTCCGGCGGGGAACTGCCAGGAGAGTTGGCCCTCACTGACCCGACGCCGCACCATCAGCACCCGGTTGTCGTGCACGACGATGGCTGCGGCGACCGCAGGCCGGTCGTCAGCGTTCTGCTGTGTCACGTCTGCTCATCCAGGATGGCCAGGACGGGCGGGGAGATCGTATCGACGGGGATGAAGCGGGTGACTGATTTTCTGGGCACCCATATCACGTCGATGTTGACGGCTTCATCTGCGAGGTACTTGCGACGGGAAGTACTCGCAGGGAGCACGTCGGTCGTCGGCCCGTACGACTGTTGAGTCACATCTCTACGGCGGCTCAACAGCCTGGCCGCGTGGTGCGACATCGCCGGTGACCGAGGGGCGTTCGGCTTCCCCGCTACCGAGGCAGAGAGGCATCTTCGGGCGAACGTACTGGCAATCGTCGTATGGCACGCGGCATGGCATTGAGAACCGGCCCGTCGGGCGAGGGCTGCTGTGTGCTGATCGCTTCGTACCCCCATGGCCTCGTACAGGTCCCGCACCGTGCCGTTCCCGGCCAGTGGGTTGACCAGGGGGGCCGACGCCGAGTCGCAAGGCAAAAGGGTCTGGGCAGAGCTGAAGGCCGAATCACTCTCACCGCCCGGCGGAGAGGCAGCGGGATGACTACACTGCGGCGCTTCCTCTGCCTCCCGAACCTCCCGCTCTCAGAATAGCGCCCGGAAGGAATCCATCCATTCATGCCCGAAAAGACCGAAGAGGCCCGTGCCGCGCAACTGCGTGAGCAGGTCGTCGATGAGCTCATCGCGGACGGCGCGATCGTCTCGGACGCGGTCGCGCACGTCATCCGCACCGTCCCCAGACACCTGTTCGCACCCGAGGCGTCTCTGGAGGAGGCATACAGCGCCTACAACGCGGTGATCACCAAACGGGACGGCGACGGATCGGCTGTGAGTTCGGTATCCGCCCCCCAGATCCAGGCGTTCATGCTGGAACAGGCCGAGATCCGGCCCGGGATGCGGGTCCTGGAGATCGGTTCGGGCGGTCTGAACGCCGCCTACCTCGCGGAGCTGGTCGGCGAGGCCGGCGAGGTCACGACGGTGGACATCGACCCAGAGGTCACCGACCGCGCCGGCCGCCTCCTGAAGGGGAACGGCTACCCGCAGGTCAGGGTGGTCCCGGCTGACGCCCACGGCGGCGTTCCGGCTCACGCCCCGTACGACCGGATCATCGTCACGGTCGGTGCCTGGGACATTCCGCCCGCCTGGATCACCCAGCTCACCCAGCAGGGCCGGATCGTCGTTCCCCTCCGGATGCGCGGGCTGATGCGCTCGGTCGCGCTCCAGCGGATCAGCGATCATCTGGTCAGCACCTCGGCGCGGATCTGCGGTTTCGTTCCCATGCAGGGCACGGGGGCCCGCGAGTCCCAGGTGCTGCTGCTCACCGGCACCGATGAGATCACCCTGCGGTTCGACGACGGGCTACCCGGCGACCCGAGTCTGCTGGACAACGCGGTGCGCACGCCTCGGGTCGAGACCTGGACCGGGGTGACTGTCAGACGCGGAGTTCCCGTGGACTCGCTCCAGCTGTACCTGGCCACTGTGCTGCCGGGCTTCTGCACCATGGCCGTGGACCCGAATCTCGACACCGGCCTCGTCGCCCCGTACAACAAGCGGTTCTCACTGGCCGCCGTGTCCGAGGACGGCCGGAACTTCGCGTACATCACCCCACGCCTCACCGCCGACGACACACTCTTCGAGTACGGGGCCCACGCCCTCGGTCCCGAAGCAACCGGGTTCGCCGACGAGGTCGCCGAACACCTTCGCGCCTGGGACCGCGACCACCGCCGCGGACCGGGCCCGCGCATCACCGTCTACCCGGCGGGCACCCCCGATGACCAGATCCCCGAGCTGGCCGACGGCCGGGTCATCGACAAGAAGCACAGCCGGGTCGCACTCTCCTGGCCCCCGGCCCCGGCCGCGGATCAGGACGTTCCGCACCACCCCATCAAAGAAGAGGGAGAGTGATCGATATGCCGGATCCCGGCTTCTCGCACGGTGCCACGACCT
>NZ_VCLA01000160.1:38162-39436 GCF_009600885.1 Streptomyces jumonjinensis | reverse complement strand
TCCGGCCACCCTAGTTGCCGGGCCGGGCGGGTGAGAGGCGGATCCGTATGCCCCTGGCGGGGTGTGTCACGCGATATCGCGGTGCCTCGACTTGGTCCGCGAACCCGGGGCGAGGACTACCAACGCGGAGCGACACCCCCGTTCCCGACCCTGTGTCTGTATGAGCACGGGTGTGCGGCTCATAGCCTTGTGACACCCTGTCAGGCATCGGAATGGGGTCACCGTGACCACGTACCTTGTCGGTTCCCGCGCAAGTAATCTCGCCAAAGCACAGGTCCGCGAGTATCTGCGCCCCCTGCGCGAACGGTTCCCCGCGATCACCTTTACCCATCGTGTGATCTTGGAAGGGGGCGACAAGGACCGCCGGTCGGCCCTGTCTGCCGTATCCGCTGTCAGCGGGGGGTCGGCGTTCAGCAGCGAGCAGGAAGCGGCGCTTGCCCGCGGTGACGTGGATGTGGTGGTTCATTCGCTGAAAGACCTTCCTACGTCGAACCCTCGCGGGCTTGCCTTGCTGTCTCCGCCCGGACGCGAGGACGTGCGCGATGCTCTGTGCGGGTCCACCCTCGCGGGGCTCCGGAAGGGGGCCCGAGTCGGTACGGGGGCCCCTCGCCGGGTTGCTCAGCTGCTCGCGGTTCGGCCCGATCTCGATGTGGTGCCGATCCGGGGGAACGTTCCGCCCCGCCTTAAGAAGATCGAAACCATGGGGCTTGACGCCGTGGTCCTCGCGGTTGCGGGTCTTCGCCGGCTCGGCCTCGATGACGCCATGGGGGAAGTGCTGCCCCTCGATCTGTTCCCGCCGAGCCCCGGACAAGGCGCGCTCGGGATCCAAGTCCGGACGGACGAACAGTCGGCCCCGTTGCGTGACGTGCTGTCCACGGTTGGTGACGCGTCCGTTGACGCTGCGGTCCGCGCCGAGCGTGCGCTACTCGCCGAGCTTCACGGCGGATGCTCGGTGCCCGTGGGCGCGTTCGCCGAGACCCTCCCGAGTGGTGATCTTTCTCTGTCGGGCCAGGTCACGTCGCTGGACGGACGCGTACGGGTCGCCGAGACATTGACCGGCCCGTCCACGGAGCCGGAGAAGCTCGGCGCGTCCCTGGCCGCTCTGCTCATCGACCAGGGAGCGCATTCGATCCTTGACGGGGTTCGGGCCGCTCTCGGGTCTAGATGAGCCGACGGGCGATGTCGAGCGCCGCGTACGTGGCTCGGTCCTCGGCGGTGGTGGTTGTGTGTCGTTGGGTTATCGGCGGAAGGTCGATTCGGTGTCGGTGGCGCGT
>NZ_VCLA01000160.1:37441-37574 GCF_009600885.1 Streptomyces jumonjinensis | reverse complement strand
GAGTACAGAGCGCCTCACCCGTGAGCATCGGGAGGAGATCTGCGACAGTGGAATCGGGGGGCCATTGCGTCTCCGGGGCGGTCAGTTCGTAGCCGTGCCCGCCGGGGTGACCCTTGTAGAGGGTGCATTCCTT
>NZ_VCLA01000160.1:36966-37431 GCF_009600885.1 Streptomyces jumonjinensis | reverse complement strand
CTCGCCGTGCCGCTCCAGGTGACAGCGGACGATGAACAGTTCCCCCGGGTGCCCGGGGAGCGGGTCCGGCGAGGTCCGGCTCATGAGCTGGGCCAGGGAGCGGGGCACGATGGAGCCCGCGCCGCACATCGTCCGGACGGGTTCGGTGGTGAACGGGCTCACCGGGAACGCCCTGCGCGGATGAGGGGCGCGGCGGGCAGGGGGCTCGCCGGGCGTACGGGCACGGGCCAGACGATGAGCGTGTACCGGCCGGTGTGGTCCCCGAAGGTGGAGATGACCGGCTGTCCGTCGCGTAGCCGACGGTAGGCGGCCTGGCGGATCGCGTCGTCGCCGGCCCAGTTCCGCAGCGCGGTGGGTGCGTCGCCGTGCTCGGCGTTGATCGCGGGCGGCACCGGGCACAGGGCCTGCCGCCATGGAACATCGGGTGCGGGGTCGAGCCGATCGGCGATGCGCACGGCCTGCGTG
>NZ_VCLA01000160.1:34675-36956 GCF_009600885.1 Streptomyces jumonjinensis | reverse complement strand
GTGCGGTCCGTCCCGAACAGGACACACAGGAAGGGTGAGGATGGTCGTGGGAGCACTGCCGGTGTCCCAGTGAGCCCAGAGCATGCCCTGGCCCCAGCGGTCGACGGGCCACACCATCGCCCAGTGGAAACCCTCGCCGTGCCGCTCCAGGTGACAGCGGACGATGAACAGTTCCCCCGGATGCCTGGGGAGCGGGTCCGGCGAGGTCCGGCTGGCGAGCTGGGCCAGGGAGCGGGGCACGATGGAGCCCGCGCCACACATCGTCCGGACGGGTTCGGTGGTGGACGGGCTCACCGGGAACGCCCTCTGCGGATGAGGGGCGCGGCGGGCAGGGGGCTCGCCGGGCATACAGGCACGGGCACGGGCCAGACGATGACCGTGTACCGGCCGGTGTGGTCCCCGAAGGTGGAGATGACCGGCTGTCCGTCGCGTAGCCGACGGTAGGCGGCCTGGCGGATCGCGTCGTCACCGGCCCAGTTCCGCAGCGCGGTGGGTGCGTCGCCGTGCTCGGCGGTGAACGAGGGCGGCACCGGGCACAGGGCGTGCCGCCATGGAACATCGGGTGGGGGGTCGAGCCTGTCGGCGATGCGCACGGCCTGCGTACGCGTCCACCGCAGCGCCCGCCCGAGATAAGGCGTGGAGAACGTGCCGAGTATCGTCCCGGCGACCTCACCCGTGCCGTACACAGGCCCTTCGCCGGACACAGCCGCGAAGTAGGTGTGCTCCTGCCGGGGGTCGTCGTTCACGGCCGGTCCCTTGTCGAACTGGACCCGCCGCCGCCCTTCGGCCGGCTCGACGCGCCAATCAGCGGCGAACTCGGGATCACGCTCCAGTCGCCGTAACTCGGCCAGGAGTTTTCGGTGTTCGCGATCCTCCGGCATCAGAGACCACAACAAACGACGGGTGCCGGACCGTAGCCGAATCTCGGCGACCCCCACGACGAGCACCAGTGAGACCAGTAAGCGGGTCATCACGACACCCGCCCGATCCGACCGGCATCGTTTCGCTCACGGACCCGTTCGCGCAGCGAGAGCATCAGGGGAGAGTCGTGCGCAAGAGGGAGTGAACGAGGGTCCTCACCTGGTGTATGAGTCTGGTCCGTCAGACGCTCGGTGGGTTGAGCGTCCGACGCGTCGATGCCTCTGCTTACCGGCACTTCGCCACCTGCCCATTGATCGGCTAAGTGGCGAAGACGCTACGCATTTGATGGGTCACCGTCTGTGGCACTTCGGCTACCCATCCCATCAAAGAGCCCCACGGGTTCAACTACAGGGGCAAACCCACGAGATCGGCCATCTCGCGCATCTCGTCCGTCAGGGTCCGACGGCCCTTGACGATCTTTCCGAAGATATCGCGGGCATACCGCTGGTTGGGCAGCCATTCCGGGCTGCATTCCCTGATCTGTGCGAGCTTCCCGAATGCCTCTGAGTAATGGCCCGTCTTTGCGTAAGCGTCCGCCACGTCGAGAAAGTGCCGATTGCGATTGTTGGACGCTTGCGACCGTGCGGAGATTTTCTGGGAAAGGCGCAGCACCAGGTCCGGCTGGTCCATAACAGAAGCATTCTCGGCAGCTTGAAGTTTGACCCTGGTGGGGCCGAAATTCCGCATCCCTACCAGGTATGCACTGCGTGGCACGTATTCTCGCCCAAGTGCGGCAGCCGCCGAGTTGGCGAACCTGAGCGCATCCTGGGCGGCACCCTGT
Source organism: Streptomyces jumonjinensis (assembly GCF_009600885.1). Lineage (GTDB taxonomy): Bacteria > Actinomycetota > Actinomycetes > Streptomycetales > Streptomycetaceae > Streptomyces > Streptomyces jumonjinensis. The sequence goes on along the minus strand of NZ_VCLA01000160.1, from coordinate 35,254 downwards.
TGGGAGTTACGGATGGCTGCCCCCGATACCCTCAGGAGCATAATTCCCCAGGTACTCAGCTCTTCAGGGGACGCACGGGTAATACGGGGCTCGGTCTCGTCCGCCCACCTAACGGCAAGGTCGTACGCCTTGCCCAGATCTCCCTGTCGCAGCAGAAGCCAGCACCACGTGTTCATCGTCGCCGCCCCTTCCAGGCGGTCGGTGGCATCGTCCATGGCACGCCGCAAGGCGACTTCAGCCGCATTGAACTGGCGTGTCTGAACCATGAGCCACCCGGAAAGCTGCAATAGTTGAAAGCGAATCCCGCGTCCGTCATCTCCCAGCGCCTCAGCGTCCCGTAGCAGCGGTGGCATCACGTTAGCGAGCTTTGCGAACTCATCTTTCTGGAAGAGGGGTTCTGTCGCCCTCAGCGCATCTCCTACACCGGCTACTGTGGGTTGGTCGTCATCGGATCCGAGGGTAAGCGGTGGCTGTTCAAGGGCGGCGCGTAGGGCCTTCCATTGTTCCTCGGCACCTGGCCGGGGTCCCTCTCCGTTCGGACCGCCGGCCAGGCGCATGGTCGGCACCCGAAGCGCGACA
>NZ_VCLA01000160.1:0-34665 GCF_009600885.1 Streptomyces jumonjinensis | reverse complement strand
CAGCGCCCGCCCGAGATAAGGCGTGGAGAACGTGCCGAGTATCGTCCCCGCGACCTCACCCGTGCCGTACACAGGCCCTTCGCCCGAGACAGCCGTGAAATAGGTGTGCTCCTGCTGGGGGTCGTCTCGCCGTAACTCCGCACAAAGCGCGCGGTGCTCGCGACCCTCCGGTGCCAGCTCCCACAAAAATCGGGGGACGTTGAGACGTAGCCGGATCTCGGCGACCCCCGCCGCCAGGGTGAGCCACGTGTATAGGCGAGTCACGGCAACCGCCAGTGCTCGTGTTCCTCGTTGACCTCGCGCACTCGCTCCCGCAGGGATCGGAGTACGGGAGAGTCGTCTTCGGCCGTGTCCTGCGGTTCCGCTACGCAGTCAGCCGGACCGGGCTGCTTCTGTCGATCAGCCATCGCCGTTGCTGCTCCCTTTCGCTCTGCCCCGTGCCGCACTGCTTCGTGCTCGCTCTAGGCAACTCCTCAGTCACGCACAGCGGTACCGTTGAGAGGGCAGTAGGACTTGAAAGGCTTGAACGACGGCTCCAGCCCCAAGGAGACCTATGGACACGCGGAAATCGAACACCCAGTTGGACCGGCTACACAAGGAAGCAGGCTGGACTCAGGGTCAGTTCGCCCGTGCGGTCAATCTGATCGGGACCGAGCGAGGGACACCGACCACGTTCGGAGAGTCCACCGTCCACTACTGGCGGAAAGGCGTAACCCCCAAAGAAAAGGTACGCCCGCTGATCTTGGAAGCACTTTCGCGCAAGCTAGGACGACTGGTCACCCACTCCGAAGCCGGGTTTCCCGCCTCTATCCGCACTCCAAACAGTTGCTCCACCGTGGAAGAGTTGATCGACCTAGGGAGACAGGACGTGGAACGTCGGAATTTACTTGGAGCGAGTCTCTTCTCTGTCGCATTGACCATCCCTAATTGGCCAGACATTGTGGGGAGGATGGAATCTGTCCAAGCAGGAGGAGCGCACCGCATAGGAATGTCGGACGTTGAGTTGGTCACGAAAATGACCGACCGCCTATGGGAGACATTTGAAGACTTTGGCGGCGAGCATACTCGACCGATGGCCGCACTATTCCTCGCCAATACTGTCGCCCCATACCTGCGGGCGGATGCGCCCGAGGCAATCCGCAAGGCCATGATGTCCTCTGCTTCTTTTCTCTGCTATCTAACCGGCTGGACGGCAGAGGACGAAGCATTGCATGGGCTGGCGCAGCGGTACTACAGAAAGGGGTTGGAATTCGCGGGCGCAAGTGGCGATCATCTGACGTACTGCCACGTTCTTCGGGGTATGTCAGTCCAGGCAGCGGACCTAGGGCACGGTCCGGATGCTGTCCGCTTGGCCGACGCTGCCGCCGCCGCTTCTCCGAAATCGGGACCGCGCATGCAAGCATTCTTTGCGGCGCAGCAGGGGTACGCCTCCGCCGTATCCGGTAACGACCGTGAGGCGCTGGCACGTATTCGAGAGACCGAAAAGTCTCTCGATATCGCTGAAAGCGGGACCAGGACCTTCGGAGGTTTCAGTGCATCGACTTTGGCTTACGCGACATCCCAAGTTCGCTACCACTCAGGGGACGTCAAGGGTAGTATCGATTCCCTAGAGTTGCATTTCCGTCTGAGGGATACGAGTGACACGCCTCGATCCGCAGTTCGATTCAGCTCAATACTGGCTGAGAGGCAGCTAGAACTAGGTCACCTAGAGGCCGCATGCAGCACTTGGAATCAGGTGCTTGACGAATATCCGTCGATTCATTCTGGCCGGGTGGATCGACACGTTGCGGACATTGGCAGGCGCCTCCGACCTTATTGTTCGAATTCGACAGCGCGTGAGGTTTATGAACGGGCCTTGCGAAGCGTCAGGGCGTAGCCGGGGCCTCGGGGCCCGTCGTTCTCATGGGAGGGGGCCGCGCAGGGGTGGTGCCGGGACGTAAAACGTGATTTTGTGGCGCAAAGGAGGCCCGCCATCAAACAGGGACTGGAAACGCGCCGTAAATCATGAGTCCCGGCACCACCCCGGAGCGGACACCGCACCCCAGCCCCAAGAGCCCCGCCCCACCCCGAAGCCCCCGCACCCAGCAAGACACCCAGAACCTCCCCTGAGCGGCTCCCGGTCGGTTAGCGTGGGCGGCACAGGAGGCAGCCATGGGCGGCACGGTCGGAAGGGACGGCGCGAGCACCGGAACGGCCACCGACGCCGATGTGCTCGTCGTGGGCGCGGGCCCCACGGGACTGCTGCTCGCCGGGGATCTCGCCGCCGCGGGCCTCCGGGTCACCGTGGTGGAGCGCCGCCCGTCCGGGACGAGCAATCTGACCAGGGCCTTCGCGGTCCATGCCCGCACCCTGGAACTGCTGGACGCCAGAGACCTCGCCGATGAGCTGGTCTCCCGGGGCACCCCCGTCGCCCGGCTGCGCCTCTTCCGCCCGCTCTCCCTCGATCTGTCCCGGCTGCGATCCCGCTTCCCCTTCGTCCTCATCACTCCCCAGTACGAGGTGGAGCGTCTGCTGGAGCGCCGGGCCCGCGCCGCCGGGGCCGTCTTCCGGCACGGGACGCGGCTGACGGACCTGACCCAGTCGTCCGACGAGGTCATCGCCGGGCTGCGGGACGGCGAAGGGACGCGGTCCACGGTCCGCGCCCGCTACGCGGTCGGCGCGGACGGCGTCCGCAGCTCGGTGCGGACCCTGCTGGGGCTGCCGTTCCCGGGCGGCTCCGTGATCCGCTCGATGATCCTCGCGGACGTGCGGCTCACCGAGGAGCTGGCGCAGCTGCCCCTGGCCAACGGCGTGGGGGATGTCTTCGCCTTCATCGCCCCCTTCGGCGGCGGCTGGTACCGCGTCATGGGATGGGACCGCAGCCATCAGGTCCCCGACAGCGAGCCCGCCGATCTGGACGAGCTCCGCGACATCACCCAGCGCGCCCTGGGCTCGGACCACGGGATGCACGACGCCCGCTGGATCTCCCGTTTCCACAGCGACGAGCGCCAGGTCCCCGCCTACCGGCAGGGCCGGGTCTTCCTCGCGGGCGACGCGGCGCATGTGCACTCCCCGGCGGGCGGCCTGGGCATGAACACCGGTCTCCAGGACGCGGCCAACCTCTCCTGGAAGCTGGCCTCGGTCCTCAGGGGCAGGGCCGCGGACCCCGAGGCCCTGCTCGACAGCTACCACTCGGAGCGGTATCCGGTGGGGCGGATGGTGCTGCGCTCCAGTGGCGGGATCGTCCGCCTCGCCATGGCGCACACCCCGGCGGAGCTCGCGCTGCGGTCGCTGATCGCCCATGCCCTCCAAGCAGCAGCCCCGGCCTCGGCGAGGGTGCTCGGCATGGTCTCGGGCATCGCCGTCGCCTATGCCAGGCCCTTCGGCTCCCACCCCCTCACCGGCAGACGCGCCCCGGATCTGCGGCTGGCGGAGGGACGGCTGTACGAGCTGCTGCGGAAGGGGGAGTTCGTGCTGGTGTCCCCCGAGGGCGTGACACCGGCCGCGGCAGCGGCACCGGCGGAGGCCGTCCGGGCGCACTGGGCCTCGGACCGCCGGGACGCGCTGCTGATCCGCCCGGACGGCTATATCGCCTGGGCCGAGGCCGAGAACCGCTGACGCCACCGGGCAGCGCTCAGAAGGCGTAGGAGCGCCCGGTGGCGGGCGTGAGCACCCGGTGCTCGTTGTTGTCCGGGCTCTCGTCGGCCACCCCGCCGTTCCAGTGGGTGCCGATCTCCACCGCCACCTGCTCCGGGGTGCCCCGGGTCCGCAGATCGAGGGCGACCCGGCGGCCCCCGGCCCCCGCCCGCAGCGGGCCGGTGGCGCACAGCACCACCGTCTCGGTGCTCCACAGACAGCCCGGCGGCAGAGCCGGGACGGCCGCCGGCGGAGCGGAGAAGGCGAGCCTGACGGTGGCGTTCTCCAGGTTCGCCGGACCGAGGCTCTCGGAGGCGAGGGAGACCTTCAGCCGTCCCCCGGTCAGCGAGACATGCCCGTGGTGGGCCACGTCCGCCTCCGGCGCGGCTTCGGGGCCCGCGTTCGCGGCCCCGATCGCGGCCACCGCCACCACTGCCGCGGACACCGCGAGCAGCGCCTTGCGCATCACACCCATGCCACAGAAGATACCTTTTGTCCGTTAATATTCCTGATTGCTCGTCAGCCCGGCGCGTCCCGGCTTCCCGGGATGGCAGGGTGGATCCATGCTCGTCCTCCGCTCAGCCGCCCTGTTCGTCGTCGCCGCGCTCTTCGAGATCGGCGGCGCCTGGCTGGTCTGGCAGGGGTTCCGGGAGCACCGGGGGTGGATCTGGATCGGCGCGGGGGTCATCGCGCTCGGCGCGTACGGCTTTGTGGCGACGCTCCAGCCGGACGGGGAGTTCGGCCGGATCCTGGCGGCGTACGGCGGGGTCTTCGTCGCGGGCTCGATCGTCTGGGGCATGGTGGCGGACGGCTACCGCCCGGACCGCTGGGATGTGATCGGCGCGCTGGTCTGCCTGGCGGGCATGGCGCTGATCATGTACGCCCCCAGAGGCCGCTGAGGCCCCCGCCACGCACCCCGGGCTCGCGGCACCCAGGGCCCGGGCCCCACACCCCGGCCCGCCCCGCACCCATCGACCCGCCGCCCGCCTATCCTGGCGGCGTCATCCATGTATTCGATCGCACGCGCGAGGAGCAGGTCATGACCGCCGTCGGCACCCCAGTCGCCGTTGTCACCGGAGCCAGCAGCGGCATCGGCGCCGCCACCGCACGGCAGCTCGCCGGGGCCGGGTATCACGTCTTCCTCACCGCCCGCCGCGAGGACCGGATAGCGGCGCTCGCCGCGGAGCTCACGGCAGCGGGCCACCAGGCCACCGCGCGCGCCCTGGACGTGACCGACCGGGCGGCGGTCGACGCCTTCGCCTCGGGCCTGGACCGCTGCGATGTACTCGTCAACAACGCGGGCGGCGCGCTCGGCGCGGACCCGGTCGCCACCGGGGACCCCGCCGACTGGCGCCGGATGTTCGAGGTCAACGTCATCGGCACCCTGCACACCACGCAGGCGCTGCTCCCGGCGCTCACCGCCGGCGACGGCGGCACGGTCGTGGTTCTCACCTCCACCGCGGGCCACGCCACGTACGAAGGCGGCGCCGGATACGTCGCCGCCAAGCACGCCGAGCGCGTACTCGCCGAGACCCTGCGGCTGGAGATCGTGGGCACCCCGGTCCGGGTGATCGAGATCGCGCCGGGCATGGTGAAGACCGAGGAGTTCGCCACGACCCGCTTCCGCGGCGACACGGAGAAGGCGGCGAAGATCTACGCGGGCGTGGCCGAGCCCCTCACCGCCGACGACGTCGCGGACACGATCACCTGGGCGGTCACCCGTCCGCCCCACGTCAACGTCGACCTGCTGGTGGTCCGCCCCCGCGCCCAGGCGTCCAACACCAAGGTCCACCGCACACCGTGACCGCACGGCGCGAGGGCCGCGGGACTCCCCCGCCCCACGCCCCTGACCACACGGCGTGAGGGCCGCAGGGCTCCCCGCCCCACGGCCCTCACCGGATACCGGATACCGGAACTAACCCTTCACACACACGACCTGCTTGAGCTTGGCCACGACCGCCACCAGATCGCGCTGCTGATCGATCACCTTCTCGATCGGCTTGTACGCCCCCGGGATCTCGTCCACCACGCCGGCGTCCTTACGGCACTCCACGCCCCGGGTCTGCTCCTCCAGGTCCTGGGTCGAGAAGCGCTTCCTGGCCTGGTTCCGGCTCATCCTGCGGCCCGCGCCGTGGGAGGCGGAGTTGAAGGACATCTCATTGCCCAGGCCCCGCACGATGTACGAGCCGGTGCCCATCGAGCCCGGGATGATCCCGTAGTCACCGCTGCCCGCGCGGATCGCGCCCTTCCGCGTGACCAGCAGGTCCATGCCGTCGTACCGCTCCTCCGACACATAGTTGTGGTGGCAGGAGATCACCTCGTCGAAGCTCACCTTCGCCTTGCGGAACTCCCCGCGGATCACTTCCTGGAAGAGCCCCATCATCACGGCACGATTGCGCTTCGCGTACTCCTGCGCCCAGAACAGATCGTTCCGGTACGCCGCCATCTGCGGGGTGTCCGCCACGAAGACCGCGAGGTCGCGGTCGACGAGCCCCTGATTGTGCGGCAGCCTGCCGGCCTCCTCCATGTGGTGCGCCGCGAGCTCCGCGCCGATGTTGCGGGAGCCGGAGTGCAGCATCAGCCAGACCGCGCCGGACTCGTCCAGGCAGACCTCCACGAAGTGGTTGCCGCCGCCCAGCGTCCCCATCTGCGCGGTCGCCCGCTCACGACGGAACTTCACCGCGTCCGCCACCCCGTCGAACCGGCCCCAGAAGTCGTCCCAGTCCGCGCCGCCGGCGCCGCCCGCGAGACCGTACACCCGCGACGGGTCCACCGGCTCCGCGTGCATCCCCCGGCCCACCGGGATCACCTGCTCGATCCGGGAGCGCAGCCGGGACAGATCGCCGGGCAGGTCGTTCGCCGTGAGCGACGACTTCACCGCCGACATTCCGCAGCCGATGTCGACGCCGACCGCCGCCGGGCAGACCGCGCCCTGCATCGCGATGACCGAGCCGACCGTCGCGCCCTTGCCGTAGTGGACGTCCGGCATCACGGCCAGGCCCTTGATCCAGGGCAGCGTGGCCACATTGCGGAGCTGCTGCATGGCGATGTCCTCGACCGTCGCGGGATCGGCCCACATCCGGATCGGTACCTGCGCCCCCGGCACCTCTACGTACGACATACTTCCCCGATTCCCCCGTTAAGCCCAAAAAATCAATGAAACGCAAAACCGGTGCCAATGTCCGCGAAAGACCCAACGGACCGGCATCCACAGCGGCGCGTGCGATAGACATTGTGTCCATCGGCCGCCATGGAGCGGCAACCGTTTTTCCGCTCGAAGGGAGCCCGGGACCGTGCAGCGAACTGCGTACGCGACCCGCCACAAGGCGAGCAGGGTCCGCGCGGCGCTCAAGACCGCCAGAGCCGCCCGGACCCGCCGGGGGGCCCGCGGGAGCCTGCTCTCCGTGCCCGCCGCCGCACTCCTCGCGGCGCTGGCGACCGGCTGCACCTCCGACCCCGGCGCCGCGGGGACCGACGTGGACGCCAAGATCGGCGAGAGCACCGGGACCGTCGCCCCGCCCGGCAAGTACCGCACCCTCCTCGAACCCTGCGGTTCGGTCGGCCGCTCCACCCTCGGCGAGCTGCTCCCCGGCGCGGCCGAACTCCCCGAGGACCAGCGGCAGAAGATCCTGCGCGGCGAGCCCGCCAGCACCTTCGACACGGACCGCCGCGCGGGCTGCTCCTGGAAGGCCGCAGGCGCCGGCGCCTCGCACACCCTCAGCCTCGACTTCGAGCGCGTCGTCTCCTACGACGCCGCGGTGAGCGACAACGACCGGGCGCAGGAGGTGTTCATCAGGAAGCAGGTCGCCGCCCTCCCGGACTCCGCCGTCCCCTCCTCCCGGTCATCGCAGCCGCCCCAGGGTTCCGCGGACGACCGGAACGACGACCGGAACGACGCCCAGAGCGACAGCCAGGGCGACGATCAGAGCAGCGACCAGAGCAGCGATGAGAGCGACGGCGAGGGCGAACCCGCCGAGGGCCTGGAGTCCCGCGTACTCGACGATCTCGGGGACGCGGCCTTCCTCAGCGATGTGCCCACCCCCGCGGGCGGCGGATCCACCGCCCAGCGCCGCACCGTGAGCGTGGCGTTCCGCACATCCAATGTCATCGTCACCGTCGTCTACACCGAGCAGTCCGGCAGTACGACGGCGGTCCCCGACAGCGAAGAACTCCAGGACAAGGCCCAGAGCCTGGCCCGGAGCCTGGCCGGGGAGTTCAGCGAATAGCCGTCCGGGCGAACGGCCGGGCCGGTGGCATACGTGTCAGGAGACGCATCCGCCCCGGCCCCTGAGCCGCGTACCGTGGCCCTGGCTCACCGCCGCGACCGGGCCCACCGCCGCGACCGGGCTCGCCGCTCCGGCCCGGCGAGCCCCCGCACCGGCCCGGAGCCGCGCCGGATCCCCTCGGTCTCCGGCGCCGGAGACCGTACGACAAGGAAACCGAAGGAACCATGCACCGAAAAGCCCCGCGACTCGCCCGCATACTCGCCTGCGCCGCCGTCCCGGTGATGCTGGTCGTCACCGGCTGCTCGTCGGACTCCGGCGACAAGTCCGGCGACACCGGCGCAGCCCAGGAGAAGGGCGGCGACAAGGCCGCCGAGTCCGCGGCGCCCCCGGCGGAGAAGACGCCCGACGTCGAGCCCGCGAAGTTCGCCAAGCTCCCCGACGCCTGCCGGTCGGTCCCCGCCAAGACCGTCGGCGAGCTCGTCCCCTCGGCCAAGGTCAAGGGCGGCACCGCAGGCCGGTCCACCGACACCATGAGCCGCTCCAACTGCTCGTGGAACGGGCTCGACGACAACGGCGTCGAGGGCTCCCAGTACCGCTGGCTCGACGTCTCCTACCTCCGTTACGACTCCGAGCAGGCCCTGGCCGCCAGCGGAGCCCAGCGCGCGCAGGACAACTTCACCAAGGAGCTGTCCAAGGCCCAGTCCACCCCGGGCGCGAAGAAGGTGAAGTCCGCCGCCGCCAAGGGCATCGGCGAGCAGGCGTCGACCGTCACCTACCAACTGCGCAAGACCGGCGAGGACTTCTCGTACGTCACCGTCGTGGCCCGCACCGAGAACGTCGTGATCACCCTCACCTACAACGGCACCGGATACGCGGGAGCGCAGCCCCCGGCCGTGGCGGATCTGACGGAGAAGGCCCTCGGCGCCGCCAAGGAGTCCGTCGCTTCGGTCAAGGCCGCGAACAAGTGACCCCGGGCAGCAAGTAGCCTTCCCCTGGCCGAAAGGGAACACGCGTTCAGCGAGCACGTTCACCGACCCATCCGGGGATGGACTCGACGACGAGTTCGGCGGACACCGACGCACGCGTTTCGAAGGGGAGGGGGTAGCGGATGGCCGCGATGCAGCTGACACGCACTCACCGCATACTCATCGGAGTCGTCGTGAGCGGCGCCGTGATCATCGCCGGGATCGGTTTCGCCGGTTCCTACGCGGCGGTGCGCGATCTCGCCGAACGCAAGGGCTTCGGCGACTTCGCCGCCGTCTTCCCCATCGGCATCGACGCGGGCATCTGTGTGCTGCTCGCGCTGGATCTGCTGCTGACCTGGATGCGCATCCCCTTCCCGATGCTGCGCCAGACGGCCTGGCTGCTCACCATCGCCACCATCGCGTTCAACGGCGCGGCCTCCTGGCCGGACCCGCTGGGCGTGGGCATGCACTCGGTGATCCCGGTGCTCTTCGTGGTCTCGGTGGAGGCGGCCCGGCACGCGGTCGGCCGGATCGCCGACATCACCGCCGACAAGCACATGGAGGGCGTACGCCTCACCCGCTGGCTGCTGTCGCCGATCCCCACGTTCAAGCTGTGGCGCCGGATGAAGCTCTGGGAGCTGCGCAGCTATGAGCAGGTCATCAAGTTGGAGCAGGACCGACTGGTCTATCAGGCCAGGCTCCAGGCCCGCTTCGGACGGGCCTGGCGGCGCAAGGCTCCGGTGGAGTCGCTGATGCCGCTGCGGCTGGCGCGGTACGGGGTGCCGCTCGCGGAGACGGCCGCCGCCGGTCTCGCGGCTGCGGGCGTGGAGCCGCTGCTGCTGCCGCCCGCGCCCCAGCGGCAGCCCGCGCATGAGCCGCTTCCGGCCCCGAAGCAGGCCCAGGAGCTCCGGGAGCTCCCTGCGAAGCCGGCCGAGGAGTCGCGCCACGCCCCGGCGCGGGAGCTGCCGGAGGAGTTCTGGCCCGAGGACGAGTGGCCCCAGGAGCACATGGAGCACCCGTACCCGGCCGATCACGACGGGTACGACGGACACCCCGGATACGACGGTCACGACGGGTACGAGGCCCGCGCCGGCCACCCCCAGCAGAACCAGCAGGACCAGCGGGACCAGCGGGACCAGCGGGACCAGCAGGGCAACCCCTGGTTCGCCGCCCAGGCGCCGCAGGGCGGGTACGAGGGCGGTTACGACCCCGAATACCCCGGCTACCCCGGACACTCCGACTACACCGAGTCCCCCGAGCACGCCCCCGTACAGGTCCCCACGGGCTCGGGCGGCACCCGCCCCCTCGGCGACCCCCGGCCGCGCCCTCAGGGCCCGGCGCCGGAGCCCGGGGAATCCCCCGAGAGTGCGGAGAGCACGGAGAGCGCCGAGCAGCTCGCCCAGGCCGAGGAGGAGTTCTACGACGCGGCCTACCCGGTCTTCGTCTCGGTCTCCAACGACCTCGGCGACTACCCCAAGGTCGAGCAGCTCGACATACACCTCTCGGACGCGGGCATCACCCACCCCCGCAGTCTGGCGCTGCTGCGCCAGGTGCACTCCGCCTTCAAGGACCGCTTCCAGGCCGAGATGGTGGACGAGCACATCGCCTGATCGCTCCGGGGCCGTACACGGGCGTGCCGCGCTTCAGCGGACCCGGGCCGCTTTCGTCAGCCGTACCTCGTCCACGCCCAGCAGACCGAGAAGCGGCACCCGGGCGGTTCGCTGGTCGGGGTCGACCACCAGCCCGGAGCTACGGACGATGTCCAGGAGAAGCTCGGCCAGCGGCATGACCATGTGCCGTCCCCAGCACCGCTCCGAGGAGTGCCCGAAGGGCAGGTAGCCCGGCGTGTTGTCGGGGTCGAGCCCGTCCCAGCGGTCCGGACGGAACACGTCCGCGTCGTCCCACAGAGCCGGATTCCGGTGGGAGAGCAGCGGCAGCACGAGAACGTCGTCCTTCGCGCCGATCCGGTCGTCGATGGCCGGGTACTCGGGGGACGCGTTGCGCAGGATGTTCCAGGAGGGCGGCAGCAGCCGCAGGGCCTCGTAGACGATGTTCCGGTTCGGCGTGCTGTCGTCGAAGGGCCAGCCGAGCCAGAGCGCGTTGGCCACCAGCGTGGACACGGTGAAGCAGATCGGTGCGGCTGTCCTGCGGTATATGCCCATGGCATAGCGGCGTTCCTGGTATCCCACCGCCTCGCCCGCCCGGGTCGCGAGGCCGGTGAAGGCGGCGTCCGACCGGGGCCAGCCGGGAAGCGCCGCGCCCAGCGAGACCACGGACCAGGTGAGCAGGGGGGTGAGTTCGAGGTTACGGCTCATCAGCAGGCGCAACCGGTAGGGGTCCCGGCCGAGGATGAGATCGCGCAGGAAGTAGTGCCCGGTCGCCGGCCAGGGCCCGGAGAGATCGGTGTCCTCCGCCGGGAGGTTCTTGAGCGCCTCGCGTACGTCGTTGCCGATGGCCCGCGTCACCGCCGATGCCTCGGAGCGCGCGATCGAGCGCCCCTGCAGCGGCTTGAATGTGGGCCGTTCGGTCTCCAGGGCACGGCGCGCGGCGAGTACCCGGTCCATGGCCTCGTGCCCCGCCACTCCGATGGTGTCGGGTTCCAGCCGGAAGACGTCCTGACCCATGTGGTCGTCGACGAGGGCGGCCAGTCGCGGAGCGAGAACGGTAGTACGGACATGTGGCGGCGATGACGTGGGCATGGAGTCTCCGGAGGGCGTGGGACGGGACGCCGCTGTCCGGCCGCACCACGGAACAGTGGCAACGGCACGGCCGAACAACGAGGTCAACTCGGCTGTGGTGCCGATGGGCCGGGCATCACCACCAGATGTACCAGGCGTACGCCTTCAGGCTCCGGTGCTCCGTGACCTTGTGCCGAATGGCAAAGAGAACCTTCATCACTGAACCTCTTCTCAGGGGCGGGCGGGGTGGTACGCGACGCTCCGGTCCGAGCCGGTGAAGATCACGTACCGTGGCCCCGTGAGGCTTCCCTGCCCTGGCCGATGGCTAATCCGCGGGACCTTTCAAAGTTTCCTGTGCGATTACTTTCAGACATCGCGGGATCGGCGCCGCCCCTGCGAACACAGCCCGTTTCCTCGAACTGCCATGGCCCAACCGCTGTGCGGCCCTTCCCGGGTCGCCCGGATGCATACGGCACATGGCATATGCACCGATCGGTGGCGGGCCGAGCTGTCCCGAGAGGCCGGGACGGGAGTGTGACCGAAATCCGTACCGCCCCCGGGGCCTGTCAGCGGCGACATCAGACACGACCTAGGCCCGGGAGCGTCGGCGGGAGGTCTCCCCGGCGGACGCCAGCGCCACGCCCACCAGGAGGATGACGGCGTACCCGGCGCTGGGAACGTCCCACCAGTTGCGCAGTACGCCCCAGGGCCCGTCCCCGAAGATCCGGCCGCCGAGGCCGAGACCGCCCTGGATCGCGGCGATCCAGCCGATGGTCAGGATGATTTCTCTCTTCATGCCTCCACGGTCCCCGGCCCCCGGCCCGGCGTCGTCGTGCCCACGTCGGAACCCGGAGTAGGCCGAAGGATGCAGTCGCTCTCCCCCTGGCCGCCGGAATCCCGTCATCCTGGCACCAACCGGAATTCCGCCGACGGTCCTGGCCGGGAGGACCCATGGACGACCAACTCGCCGAACGTATCCGGCTCTTCCGTGAGAGCGGCCGGGTCCGGCCCGAAGTGGCCGACTTCGTCACCGCCGAGCTGACCCGGCTGGCCGCCGAGGGCCGGACCGTCACCGAGGCGACCGCGGGCATGCTGACCAGCCATCTCATGATGGCCCTCACCCGGCTGCTCGACGGCGGGCCGATCGTGGAGCTCCCCGCCGACGAGCGGATCGCGGCGGAGCTCTCGGACCATCCCGGGGCCGTGGCCCGCGCCGCCGCCGTCGCCGCCCGCGCCGAACGCCTGCTCGGCGCGGCCCTGCCCCGGTCCGAGATCGTCTTCCTCGGTCTGCATCTGGCCGTACTGGCCCGGCACCCGGCCCGCTGAGCCATCCCCCGTCCCGCCCCCGCCCCCGCTCCCACTCCTCGAAGGGAACCCGTCATGAAGATTCTCACCGGTGGCATCGGCAAGACCGAGACCGCCGGCGCGGTGACCGCGCTCGCGCTCGACGGCGTCGAGGTCACCGTCTCCAGCGATATGGACGCGGCGCTGAAGCTCCGCGCGGGCCAGGCCGATTACTACCTCGGCACCTGCCACACCGGAGCCGGGGCCTCCCTCGGTGTACTCGTCGGTCTGCTGGGCGGCGACGCCTGCCACACCTTCGGCCGCTCCGTCCCCACCGGCGACGAGATCGCGGCCCTGCTCGCGGACGGCAAGAAGGTCTTCGGGTTCTCGGTGGACCGGATCGACGCCGTGACCCCGGCCCTGGCCCGCGCCATGGCCGCCCGGCGTCCGTAGACCGGCAGCCCGGAGGGCCCTGGCAGCCCCGGCGGAAGGTCCCACCGGACTGCCGGGGCCGCCAGGCCCGCCAGGGCCTCCGACGGGCACAAAGGAGCAACCTGTGAGCAGCAGCACCGCCCTCGCCGCCGCCACCGGCCCCGAGCTGGACTTCTCCCTGCCCCAGCAGCTGACGGTGATCGCCCTCTGTGCGCTGACCGCCCTCGTCTCGCATCTGGCGCTCGCCGTCTTCAACGACGGAGTACGCCCCTTCCTCCTCGACTTCGTCCAGGGGAGGACCACCCGGAACGCCACCGCGGCCGTGTCCTTCGGACTCTCCGCGGGCTTCGTCTTCGGCCTCGGCGCTCCGATGGCCCTGTCCACCGGGGTGCTCAACCCCTGGCTGCTCTTTCTGCCCACCGACGTCCTCGGACTGCTCTCCCCCCGGAAGTGGCTCGCCCCGCTGCTGGGCGGCGCCTGGGGCGCGCTGGTCGTCTACGGCCTCACCGGGGCCAACGATCTCGCGCACGATCTGCCCGTCGACTTCCTCACCGCGATGCAGCAGATGTCGACGCCGATCCTCTACCTCTTCACACTGTTCCCGGTGCTCGCGATCACCAAGCAGTTCGGACGGCTCCGGGGCGGTGTCGCGGCCGTCCTCGAACTCGCCCTGGTCATCATGGCCATGAAGCTCTGGCCGCAGATGTTCGCCGGAGCGCTCGCCATGGCCGCCGGCGTACTGCTGCTCATCGGGCTGGCCGTCGCCCGGGACCTCGGACGGCGCCGGGCGGCGGCGGCCGGACCAGCGGGCGGCGAAGGCGCCGACGATCTGGTGGTCTCCCTCTTCAGCGCCGGAGCGGCCCGGCTGCGGCGCTTCCTCCCCCTCTTCATGCTGCTGGGCGCGGGGGTCGCCGTCCTGGCCCAGAGCCATGTCTTCGGCGGCGGCGAGGCCACCAGCTTCCTGATCGCCGAGGGCGACCATACGGAGGCCGCCCAGGTCGACTTCTACCGCGCCTTCGGCTTCCTCCCGCTGATCGCCACCACCGCGCTCGCCTCGGCCGCGTACGGCATCGCGGGCTTCACCTTCGTCTACCCGCTCGGCTATCTGATGCCGAACCCCTATCTCGCCGCGGTCGCCGGGGCCGCCGTCTTCGCGGCCGAGGTGCTGGCCCTGTCGTCCATCGGCCGGCTGCTGGGCCGGCTGCCCACCGTCCGCGACTCCTCCGAGCATCTGCGCGCCGCCATCGGCGAGACCCTGCTGCTCGCCCTTCTCTTCGGCTCGCTGATGGCTGCCGAGGCCATGGGCGGCGGGCTGGGCATCCTCATCACCGGCGGGCTCTGGCTGCTGAACGAAGCGATGGGCCGTCCCGTCGTCCGTATGGCGGCGGCCCCGGCGGCCGTGCTCGCGGGAGGCGTCCTCCTCAATCTCCTCCACTGGCTCGGCCTCTTCACCCCGGTCACCGGCTGAACCCGAAAGCCCAGCCCCCGCCCCCCCCAAGAACCCTGGAAGGAACACCGCAGGAGCCTCATGATCACTCTCCCCACGGTCACCGGCCCCCTCCCCATCCACTCGGTGACCGGCCCGGTCCTCCCCCATGAACACCTCGTCCTCGATCTCGACCGCACCGGCGACCGCGCGGCCGTCCTCCACCCCGAGCACCACGCTCCGGCCGTCACCGGCGAACTCGCCGCGCTGCGGGAGGATTTCGGACTCTCCCTCCTCATCGAGCCGACCTGCCGGGGCATGGGCCGCGACGCCCCCGCCCTCGCCCGTATCTCCCGCGCGTCGGGCGTCGCCGTGATCGCCGCCACCGGCTGGTACTACGAGCCCTTCCACCCGCCCGAGATCCGCGGCGACCCCGTGGAGCTGCTGACGGAGACGCTGGTACGGGAGATCGTGGACGGAATCGGGTACGAAACCGGGTACGGGTACGGGACCGGGACCGGGACCGGGACCGCGTACAGCACCGGCACCGGCACCGGCACCGGCACCGGCACCAGCACCAGCACCAGCACCGCGTACGACACCAGCCACGGCCCCGGCGTCGGAATCCACCCCTCCGGCGCCCGCCCCGCCCGTATCCGCCCCGGCCTCATCGGCGAGGTCGGCAGCCACGGCGAGGAGCCCAGCGAGCCCGAGGCCCGGGTGCTGCGCGCCGCCGCCCGCGCCGCCCGCGCCACGGGCCTGTCCGTCGCCACCCACGCCCACCTCGGCCACGGCGGCCCCGCCCAGCTCGCCCTGCTCACCCATGAGGGCCTCGCCCCCGAACGCGTCAGCATCGGCCACCAGGACCTCCTGGACCAGCCCTCGGTCCACCGCGCGCTCGCGGCGTCCGGCGCGTACATCGCCTTCGACACCATCGGCAAGGAGCGCTACCGCAGCGACGGAGAACGGCTCCGCTCGCTGCTCGCCCTGCTGGACGCGGGCCACGCCGACCGGGCGCTGCTCAGCTGCGACATCTCACGCCACGCCTATCTCCGGTCGGAGGGCGGCCAGGGATACGGCCATCTCTTCCACGCCTTTCTGCCCGCCCTGCGCGCCGCCGGCGCGGACGACGCCCTGCTCGACCTCCTCACCCGCCGCAACCCCCTGCGCTTTCTGACCGGCACGGACCCGGGCCCCCGCACCCCGACCCCGGGCCCCACTCCCCAGGAGCCCTGATGCCCGCCCTCCCGCAGACCTTCCCCCTCCCCGCCGTCCCCCTCCAGGACGCCATCGCCCGCCAGTTCCGCCTGCTGGAGTGCACGGCCGCCCACTTCGGGGGCGACCAGCTCTTCACGGCGGACTCCGGGGTCGTGCCGGGCCTGGGCCGCCCCCGCACCACCGCCCGCGTCGAATCCGTGCTCGCCGACTTCTTCGGCGCGGACGACGCGGCCCTGGTCCAGGGCGCGGGCACCGGAGCCATCCGCGCCGCCCTCCAGGCCGCCGCGCCCGGCCGCCTCCTCATCCACCGCGCCCCCGTCTACCGCACCACCGCGACCACCCTCCGCGCCCTGGGCGTACGCACCGCCGAGGCCGACTTCAACGACCCGGCCGCCCTGCGCACGGCCCTCCCCCGGGTCCGCTGGGCGCATATCCAGCACACCCGCCAGCGCCTCGCCGACTCCTACGATCTCGCCGAGACCCTCGCGGCCTGCCGGAAGGCGGGGGTGCGCACCGTCGTGGACGACAACTACGCGGCGCTGCGGGTCCCGGCCGCCGGGGTCGAGCTCGGCGCGGACGCGTCGTGCTTCTCGCTCTTCAAACTGCACGGCCCCGAGGGCGTCGGCGCCGTCGTCGGGGCCCGCGATCTGATCGGGCGCATCCGCGCCGACAACTACTCGGGCGGCGGCCAGGTCCAGGGGCACCAGGCGCTCGACGCGCTGCGCGCCCTCACCCATGTGCCGGTGATGTGGTCGATCCAGTCCCAGGTCACGGAGGAGATCGCCGAACGGCTCGCCCAGGGCGAGGTCCCGGGCGTGGCCGAGGTCCGGATCGCGAGCGCCCAGGCCCGCTGTCTGCTGGTGCGCCTCACCCGACCCGTCGCCCGTGAGCTGCCCGCCGTCGCCGCGGGGCACGGCGCGGCGGACCGCCCCGTGGGGTCCGAGTCCCGCTATGAGATCGCCCCGCTCGTCTACCGGATGTCCGCCGCCGCCCTGGACGACCGCCCGGAGCTCGCCGACTGGACCGTACGCGTGAACCCGATGCGGGCGGGCGCGGACCTGGTGATCGCCGTCCTCCGCCGCTCCCTCGAAGACCTGACCGCTCCCCCGGGGAGCCGCCCGCACCCGCCCGGAGAACCGGCCGCCCGCCCGAACAGCTGACCACGCTCACCCCAAAGCCGCCCGCACCCACCCGAAGAACCCGACCGCGCTCGCGCGAAGGCCGCCCGCTCCCACCCCAAGAACCCGACCAGAGAGCCCCTGCCGCCGTGTTCCTCGACACCCTCCTCGCCCGCAACCCCGCACTCGCCGCCGCCGCGACCGCGCTCCACCACAGGGGCGACATCCCGCCCGACACCTACGTCATGGATCTCGACGCCGTCGAGTCCAATGCCGCGCTGCTCGCCGCCGAGGCCGACCGGCTCGGCCTCACCCTCTGGTTCGTCGTCAAACAGCTCGGCCGCAACCCCGAGCTGATCCGGGCCATCGCCCGCCATATCCCCCGGTACGCGGCCATCGACGCGCCGGAGGCCCGGCTGCTCAGCGCCTGCGGGGCCCGCCCCGGCAACCTCGGCCATCTCGTACAGATCCCGCGCCGTGCCCTGCCCGCGCTGCTGGCCGAGCGGCCGACAGCGGTCACCGTGTACGACCTGGCAGGGGCCCGCGCGGTCGCGGACGCCGCCGTGCGGACCGGCCGGACGCAGGACGTCCTCGTACGCCTGGAAGGGGCCCCTGGCGCCGGCTACCCGGGCCAGGAAGGCGGGGTCCCGCTCACCGCCCTGCCCGGTTTCGCGACGGCGGCCGGACGCCTCTCCGGCATCCGCCTCGCGGGCGTCACCGCCTTCCCCTGTCTGCTCGCCGACCCGGCGGCCGGCGTCCTGCGCCCCACGCCCCAATCTGGCGCTCGCCGTCGCCGCGCGCGAGACGCTGTACGGGCTGGGCCACCGCGATCTGCTGCTGAGCGCGCCCAGCGTCAGCTGTATGGCCGCCCTGCCCCTGCTCGCGGCAGCGGGCGCCACCCACGCCGAGCCCGGCCACGCCCTCACCGGCACCACGCCCCTGCACGCCGCCGACCCGCACCAGCCGGAGAGACCGGCGTATGTGTACGTCACCGAGGTCGCCCACACCCTCGCCGACGGCCGGCCGGCCCTCTTCGGCGGCGGCTTCTACCCCCGTGCGCGGATCGACAGCGCCCTCCTCCCGCGCACCGGGACCCGACTGCCGGTGGCGGACGCGCCGCCGGAGCACATCGACTACCACCGGCTGCTCGCGGCCCCCGCCGACCCGTCGGCCGTACGGGCCGGGGACACCGCGCTGCTCTGCTTCCGCACCCAGATCTTCGTCACCCGCTCGACGGTCGCGGTCGTCCGCGGTCTGTCCACCGGCCGCGGTCCGCGGCTGACGGGCCTGTACGACTCCCGGGGCCGCCCCCTGTGACCCCGGAAAGGCGGAAGGGGCCGGACGCCCGCTCCCAGGAGGGAGGGCGTCCGGCCCCTTCAACAGCTTCAGCTTCTACGGCGTCACGCGCCTTCTACAGCGTCACGCGCCGAGCAGCCTGCGCACCCGGTCCGCGCCCACCGCCAGCAGCAGCGTCGGCAGCCGGGGCCCGGTCTCCCGGGTCACCAGCAGCCGGTACAGCAGCGCGAAGAACGTCCGCTGCGCCACCTTCAGCTCCGGCGTCGGCTTGGCGTCCGGCTCCAGGCCCGCCATCACCTTCGGCACGCCGTAGACCAGCGTGGTCAGCCCGTCGAGGGACCAGTGCGAGTCCAGCCCGTCGAGCAGCCGCCGCAGCGACTCCCGTCCCTCCTCGTCCAGCGAGGAGAGCAGCTCGGCGTCCGGCTCGGCGCGCACCACGGTCCGGGCGTCGGCCGGCACCTGGCTGGTGATCCAGTTCTCGGCGCGGTCCAGCCTCGGCCGCACCTCGTCCAGCGAGGAGAGCGGGTTGGCCGGGTCCAGCTCGCTGAGGATGCGGATGGTCTGCTCGTCGTGCCCGGCGGTGATGTCGGCCACGGACGCCAGCGTCCGGTACGGCAGCGGCCTGGGCGTCACCGGCAGCTCACCGGCGGCCGTGCGCACGGCACGGGAGTGGGCCGCCGCGTCCGCCGGCAGCGCCGACCCGTCGGCGACCTTGGCGGCGAGCTTGTCCCACTCGTCGTACAGCCGCTGGATCTCCTGATCGAAGGCGATCTTGAACGACTGGTTGGGCCTGCGCCGCGCGTACAGCCAGCGCAGCAGCGGCGCTTCCATGATCTTCAGCGCGTCGGCCGGGGTGGGCACCCCGCCCTTGGAGGAGGACATCTTCGCCATGCCGCTGATGCCGACGAAGGCGTACATCGGCCCGATCGGCCGCTCGGCGCCGAAGATGCCCACGATCTCGCCGCCGACCTGGAACGACGACCCGGGCGACGAGTGGTCGACACCGCTCGGCTCGAAGATCACGCCCTCGTACGCCCAGCGCATCGGCCAGTCGACCTTCCAGACCAGCTTTCCGCGGTTGAACTCGCTCAGCCGGACCGTCTCCGAGAACCCGCACGCCGAGCAGGTGTACGTCAGCTCGGTGGTGGCGTCGTCGTACGCGGTGACGGTGGTCAGGTCCTTGTCGCAGCCGCCGCAGTAGGGCTTGTACGGGAAGTAGCCCGCCGACCCCGTGCCGTCGTCCTCGCCCGCCGCGCCGGAGCCCTCGGCCGCTTCCAGCTCGGCCTCGTCGAGGGGCTTCTGCGACTTCTTCGGCGGGGCCTTCTTCGTCCGGTACTGGGCGAGGACGGCGTCGATGTCCCCCCGGTGCTTCATCGCGTGCAGCACCTGCTCGCGGTAGGCGCCGGCGGTGTACTGCGCGGTCTGGCTGATCCCGTCGTACTCCACGCCCAGCTCGGCCAGGGCCCCGGCCATGGCCGCCTTGAAGTGCTCGGCCCAGTTGGCGTGCGGGGAGCCCTCCGGGGCGGGGACCGAGGTCAGCGGGCGTCCGATGTACTCGGCCCAGCTCTCGTCCACGCCATCGACGCCCGCGGGCACCTTGCGGTAGCGGTCGTAGTCGTCCCAGGAGATCAGATGGCGGACCTCGCGCCCACGCCGCCGGATCTCGTCCGCGACCAGGTGCGGGGTCATCACCTCACGGAGATTGCCCAGGTGAATGGGGCCGGAGGGGGAGAGTCCGGAGGCGACGACAACCGGTTTCCCAGGCGCGCGCCGATCCGATTCCGCAATGACCTCGTCCGCGAAACGGGAGACCCAGTCGGTCTCGGTGCTGCTCTGAGCCACGGTCGGCACGTCCTTCTTCCTCATCGTCGGGCCATCCCATTCTCCCAGACGGAACGACCGGTTCCGAGGCTGGCCGCGCGCCGCGCCCCCGCCGCGCCCCGGCGCCGTACCGAAAGCCCCGTACCGCGCCGCGCGGAACGCCCAGCGCGGGGCCGTACCGAAAGCCCCGTACCGCGCCCGTACCGAAAGGGAGGAGAGAGAGCCTGCTCCCCCGTGGGACACTTGACAACCACAATTCCTCGATCTCAGGAACGGAAGATCATGGCCTCGGTCCCTTCCCTCGCTTCGAATGTGCAGCAGCGCCTCGCGGACGCCCTCTCGGCAGCCCTGCCGGAGGCCGGTCCGGCCGACCCGCTGCTGCGACGGAGCGACCGGGCCGACTTCCAGGCCAATGGGATCCTCGCCCTGGCCAAGAAGCTCAAGGGCAACCCCCGCGAGCTGGCGGCCAAGGTCGTGGAGTCGATTCCGGCCAATGACGTGCTGAAGGAGATCGAGGTCTCCGGCCCCGGCTTCCTCAACATCACCCTCACCGACCAGGCGATCGTCGAGACCCTGGCCGCCCGCGCCGCCGATGAGCGCCTCGGCGTCCCGTACGCCGAGAACGCGGGCACCACGGTCATCGACTACGCCCAGCCGAACGTGGCCAAGGAGATGCACGTCGGCCATCTCCGCTCGGCGGTGATCGGCGCGGCGATGGTCGAGATCCTGGAGTTCACCGGCGAGAAGGTGATCCGCCGCCACCACATCGGCGACTGGGGCACCCAGTTCGGCATGCTCATCCAGTATCTGATCGAGCACCCGCACGAGCTGGACCACCAGCGGGACGGCGAGGTCTCCGGCGAGGAGGCCATGTCCTCGCTGAACCGCCTCTACAAGGCGTCCCGCGCGCTCTTCGACTCCGACGAGGAGTTCAAGGCGCGCTCCCGGGACCGGGTGGTCGCCCTCCAGTCCGGCGAGCCGGAGACCCTGGCCCTGTGGCAGCGGTTCGTGGACGAGTCGAAGATCTACTTCTACTCGGTCTTCGACAAGCTCGACATGGAGATCCACGACCCGGACGTCGTCGGCGAGTCCGGCTACAACGAGATGCTCGACGACACCTGCCGGCTGCTGGAGGAGTCGGGCGTCGCGGTCCGCTCGGAGGGCGCGCTCTGCGTCTTCTTCGACGACGTCAAGGGCCCGGACGGCAATCCGACCCCGCTGATCGTCAAGAAGTCCAACGGCGGCTACGGCTACGCGGCCACCGACCTCTCCGCGATCCGCGACCGGGTGCAGATCCTGGGCGCGGACACCCTGGTGTACGTGGTGGACGCCCGCCAGGCCCTGCACTTCAAGATGGTCTTCGAGACCGCGCGCCGGGCCGGCTGGCTGAACGACGAGGTCAAGGCGGTCCAGCTCGCCTTCGGCACCGTGCTGGGCGCGGACGGGAAGCCCTTCAAGACCCGTGAGGGCGAGACGGTACGGCTGGTCGACCTGCTGGACGAGGCCGTTCAGCACGCCACCGGCGTGGTCCGCGAGAAGGACGCCCGCAAGGAGCTGACCGAGGCGGAGATCGCCGAGCGCGGCGAGCAGGTCGGCATCGGCGCGATCAAGTACGCCGACCTGTCGACCTCGGCGGTCCGGGACTACCGCTTCGACCTGGACCAGATGGTCTCCCTCAACGGCGACACCTCGGTCTACCTCCAGTACGCCTACGCCCGTATCCAGTCCATCAAGCGCAAGGCGGGCGACGTCCGCCCGGCCGCCCACCCCGAGCTGCCGCTCGCGCCCGCCGAGCGCGCGCTGGGCCTGCATCTGGACCGGTTCGCGGAGACGGTGGCCGAGGTGGCGGAGGCGTACGAGCCGCACAAGCTGGCCGCGTATCTGTACCAGCTCGCCTCGCATCTGACGAAATTCTACGACCAGTGCCAGGTGCTGAGCGCGGACAACCCGGCCGAGGTCGTCGAGAACCGGCTCTTCCTGATCGACCTGACCGCCCGCACCCTCCACCAGGGCATGGCGCTGCTCGGCATCCGCACCCCCGAGCGCCTGTAGGTCGTGGTACGGCACCCGGGCCCGCGGCTTGAACAGAGCCGCGGGCCCGTGTGCGTCCGCGCGAGGGGAGACGGGCCCGTCCCGTCCGCGCGAGGGGGGACGCCCGTGCGGCGGAGCGGTCAGAGCAGCGTGTGGGAGGTGCGCCCCGACGCCTCGTCGATCTCTCCGTGCGCCTTCTGCAACAGCTGCGAGGCGATGTCCATCAGCGCCCGCGCACCCGCGATCTCCTCGCCGACCCGGAGCTGCTCCGAGTCCGAGGGGTGGCGCTGGGCATTGCCGTGCCCGCGCACTTCCGTCCCGTCCGCGAGCCTCACCATGGCGGCGGCGCGGGTCCTGTCGCCTTCCTCGCGGAATTCCATCTCCACATGCCATCCGACGAGTGTCTGCATGACGGATCACCTCCAGCGGTACGTCTCCAGGGTGCGCCCGCCGCCCTCAGATCACCACTCCCAAGGCTTACCTTCCGGTGAGTACCGCACTAATTAGTCGGTACTTGTGCGTTTCTCAGTGCGCCCTGAGGATCGGAGAAGACCCCCAGGAGAATTCACCGAGGAGCTTCTTCATGTCCGCATCCGCCCCCCGTCCCGCCGTCTCCGTCCTCGGTCTCGGCCTGATGGGCACCGCGCTCGCCTCAGCTTTTCTGAAGGCGGGCCACCCGGTCACCGTCTGGAACCGCAGCCATGCCAAGACGGGCCCGCTGGCCGCCCAGGGCGCGACGCCCGCCGGGAAGGCGGCCGACGCGGTCGCCGCGAGCGATCTGGTGGTCGTCTGCCTGCTGGACAACGGCAGCGTCCGCGAGGTGTTCGAGACCCTCGGCGACCGGGTGGCGGGCAAGACCCTCGCCAATCTCACCAACGGCACCCCGCAGCAGGCCCGCGAGCTGGCCGCCTGGGCCGCCGAGCACGGGGCCCGCTATCTCGACGGCGGCATCATGGCCGTTCCGCACATGATCGCGGGCCCGCACGCCTATGTCTTCTACAGCGGCGACCAGGAGGCGTTCGAGACCTATGAGCCGGCTTTCGCGGCCCTCGGCGGCGCCCGGTTCACGGGGACCGACCCCGGTTTCGCGGCGGTGCACGACCTCGCGCTGCTGACCGGTATGTACGGCATGTACATGGGCGTGCTGCAAGCGTTCGCCCTGGCCCGTACGGAGAACATCCCGGCCGCCGGTCTCGCGGGCCCGCTGACCGAGTGGATCGGCGCGATGCTCACCGGCATCGGGCAGGACGCCGAGGCCATCGACTCCGGCGAGCATCTCACCGACGTCTCCAGCATCGCCGTCAACCGGGCGGCCATCCCCAACTTCACGGCGACGTTCCGCGCCCAGGGGCTGACCACGGCCTTCTTCGAGCCGCTCCAGGAACTCCTGGACCGGGCGGCCGAACAGGGCCATGAGGCGGACGGTCTCTCCCGGCTGGTCGACCTGCTCGACTCATGACCCCCGGGGCGCGGTGAACCCGTACCACGCACCCTCATCCGACCCCCGCCCCCACCTGCCCCCAGGAGCAACAGCCCCTGGGGATAGGTGCTTTGCTCATCCACATTCACATTGGTCTATACCTTGACTGCCCACTGTCAAATACGCTTCAGTAGCTTCTTACCCCCACCATCACGGCGCACCCGGGGTCCCCCCACCTTCCCCACCGGGCTCCGGGCACCGCCGTTGCCGCACGAAGGAGAACGTCGTGCTCAGACAACGCATCAAGGCCGGCCTGCTCGCCGTCCTCGCCGCCACGGGAATCGCCGCCGCGAGCCTGATCCCCACCGCCACCCCGGCCATGGCGGACGAGTGCACCAGCGCCCCCGCCTGGCGCCAGGGCGCCAACTATGTGACCGGCGACATCGTCAGGTTCACCGACGGCAACTACTACATCGCCGAGCACCCCAACCCGGGCTACAGCCCGACCATCAGCACCTGGTTCTGGAACCCGCACACCTGCAGCGGCGGCGGAACGCCGAATCCCAACCCCAACCCCACGGGCTTCGTCGTCAGCGAGGCGCAGTTCAACCAGATGTTCCCGAGCCGGAATTCGTTCTACACGTACAAGGGTCTGACGGACGCCATCAGCGCGTTCCCGGCCTTCGCGAAGACCGGCAGCGACACCGTGCGCAAGCAGGAGGCGGCGGCGTTCCTCGCCAACGTCAGCCATGAGACCGGCGGGCTCGTCCACATCGTGGAGCAGAACACCGCGAACTACTCGCACTACTGCGACCGCACCCAGCCCTACGGCTGCCCCGCCGGACAGTCGGCGTACTACGGACGCGGCCCCATCCAGCTCAGCTGGAACTTCAACTACAAGGCCGCGGGGGACTACCTCGGCATCGATCTGCTGAACAACCCCTCGCGGGTGCAGAACGAGTCGGCCGTGGCCTGGAAGACCGGCCTCTGGTACTGGAACACCCAGAGCGGTCCGGGCACGATGACCGGCCATGCGGCCATGGTGAACGGATCGGGATTCGGCCAGACGATCCGGTCCATCAACGGCTCGCTCGAATGCAACGGCGGCAACCCCGCGCAGGTGCAGAGCCGGGTGAACAACTACACCCGCTTCGCCCAGATCCTGGGCGTGCCCACCGGCTCCAACCTGTACTGCTGAGCATCTGATCGGCTGCGGGCCGGGCCCGCCTTCCCCGGCCCGCAGCGCCTCGCACGAGGTCAACATCCCTTGGTTCCAGGGCGGTTAACGGTAACTCGCATTGGTCTATACCTTGACTGGAACCCGTCGGGAGCGCTTGGGTGTGCGTACACCCCGCCACGGCGTGCCCAGGTCGACACGGTCTTCCACTGGGTCGATCCGGCATGCCCGTTGCCGCACGAAAGGGATAGTCGTGCTCAGAGAACGTATGAAGGCGCTCATGGTCGGCGTCGTCGCCGCCGGATCGCTCGCGGCCACGGCACTGATGCCGACCGCGACGGCGAGCGCCGCCACGCAGCCCGCGGACGAGTGCGCCACCGCGCCCACTTGGGCCGCCGGCGCGAACTACCAGGCCCGCGACATCGTGAAGTACACCGATGGCAAGGTCTACATCGCCGAGCGCGACAACCCGGGTTACAACCCGGTTGCGAGCACCTACTACTGGGACCCGTACACCTGCGGCAGCGGCACGGGGAACCCGGACCACAACAGCTTCGTGGTGACCGAGGCCCAGTTCGACGAGATGTTCCCGCGCCGGAACCCGTTCTACACGTACAAGGGTCTGACGGACGCCATGAAGGCGTTCCCGAAGTTCGCCCACACCGGTACGGACACCCAGCGCAAGCAGGAGGCGGCGGCGTTCCTCGCCAACGTCTCCCATGAGACCGGCGGCCTGTTCTACATCAAGGAAATCAACGAGGACAACTACCCGCTGTACTGCGACCGCGACCAGCCCTACGGCTGCCCGGCGGGTCACGACAAGTACTACGGGCGCGGCCCCATCCAGCTCAGCTGGAACTTCAACTACAAGACCGTGGGCGACTACCTCGGCATCGACCTGCTGAACTACCCGGACAAGGTCGAGACCGACCCGAAGATCGCCATGATGACGGGTCTCTGGTACTGGAACACCCAGGACGGTCCCGGCCCGGTGACCGGCCATGACGCGATGGTCAGCGGCGCGGGCTTCGGTCAGTCGGTCCGTTCGATCAACGGCGCGCTGGAGTGCGACGGCAAGAGCCCGCCGCATGTCCAGAGCCGGGTGACCCGCTACGAGCGGTTCACCAAGATCCTGGGCGTGCCGACCGGCTCCAACCTCTACTGCTGATACGGCTGATACGGCTGAGCCCACACAGCGAACGGGCCGGGGAGCTGCTCCCCGGCCCGTTCCGGCTGTCCTGCTGTCCTGCTGTCCGGTTAGCGCAGGGTGCGGGCGACCTCGGTGGCCCAGTAGGTGAGGATCATGTCCGCGCCGGCCCGCTTGATGCCCGTGAGGGTCTCCAGCACGGCCTTGTCCCGGTCGATCCAGCCCTTCTCGGCGGCGGCCTCGATCATCGCGTACTCACCGCTGATCTGGTACGCGGCCACCGGCACGTCCACCGACTCGGCGATCTTGGCGAGCACGTCGAGATAGGGCCCGGCGGGCTTCACCATCACGATGTCCGCGCCCTCGTCGAGATCGAGAGCCAGCTCGCGCAGGGACTCGCGCACATTGGCGGGGTCCTGCTGATACGTCTTCCGGTCGCCCTGGAGCGAGGAGCCGACCGCCTCCCGGAAGGGACCGTAGAAAGCGGACGAGTACTTGGCCGTATAGGCCAGGATCGACACGTCCTCCTTGCCGATGGTGTCCAGCGCGTCCCGGATGACGCCGACCTGGCCGTCCATCATCCCGCTGGGCCCGACCATATGGACACCAGCGTCGGCCTGGACCTGGGCCATCTCGGCGTACCGCTCCAGGGTGGCGTCGTTGTCGACCCGGCCGTCGGCGTCGAGCACACCGCAGTGCCCGTGATCGGTGTACTCGTCCAGACAGAGATCGGACATGATCACCAGATCGTCGCCGACCTCGGCGCGCACATCGCGGATGGCGACCTGGAGGATGCCGTCCGGGTCCGTGCCGGCCGTGCCCTGAGCGTCCTTCTTCGCCTCCTCCGGCACCCCGAAGAGCATGATCCCGGCGACTCCGGCCTCACGGGCCTCCACAGCGGCCTTCCGCAGGGTGTCGCGGGTGTGCTGGACGACGCCGGGCATGGCGGAGATCGGCACCGGCTCGCTGACCCCTTCCCGCACAAAGGCGGGGAGGATCAGATCGGCGGGGTGCAACCGGGTCTCGGCGACCATCCGCCGGACAGCGGGGGTCGTCCGCAGCCGACGGGGCCGGGCCCCGGGAAAGGATCCATAGGCACTCATGGCCTCTACGCTACGCCCCGGTCCCCGAGCGCTCCGCGCAGGTGCAGGGTGAGCCCGATCTCGGAGACGTTCTTGGCCAGCTCGAAGTTGGCCCAGGCGGCGATGTCCACCAGCTTCTGCCCTTCTCCCCAGGACAGCCCCCGGGTGCGCTCGGTGGAATCGAGCTCCGCGTCCCCGAGTGCGAGCAGCTCAGCGCGCCACTGCTCCTTCAGCGACACCAGCCACCCGACGGCGGCCTCCGCGCTCCCCGGCCAGACGATCTCCTCCCGTTCGGGGGCGCCGTCCCGGAAGCAGTGACCGAGCGTCGTGGTCCACCAGTACCCGATGTGCCAGGTGAGCCAGCCGATGCTGGTAGTGGGCACCGGCTCCGGCTCGGGCACCTCCCAGTCGGCGACCCACCGCCCCTCCGCATCCCTGCGCACCGTCCACGCCCCCGGGGCGGGCTCCCAGAGACACGCGTCATCGTCCAGCGCGGGCCGGTGGTACTCGAAGAGCGACCAGACGGCGTCCAACTGCCGTATCAGCAGATCACCACGGAGACTTCCCATCCCAGGACCCTCCCACCGCCCCCCTGCCCGGGCAATCGCATTTCCCACCCGCCCCGGGAACGCCCCCGCCGTCTCTTGACCGCCCCAGACGACGCAAGCGACCCCCGCCGCCTCCCAGCCGGCGCGGGCGGCAGATTCCAGCCCCTTGGGGGTCCCCCCGGACGGAGTCTGGGGGAGATTGAGGACGGACCCCGCGCCCCGGGACGCCGCACCCTCCGGCCCCGTAAACCCAGCCCCTCAACGGGGGGGAATCCCAGCCCCGCCGGCGTTTGAGGCGCAGGGCCCCGGGGCCGGCGCCCCCAGATACGGGAAAGGGCGGGGTGGGGAAAGATCCCCGCCCCGCCCCACGCCCTCACCTATCAGGTGGTACGGCGCCGCCTGCCGCCAGGCCGCCGCTCCGACGGCCTCAGCACATGCTCGCCCGCCTCCCGCGCCGCCTCCCGGCGCTTCGCGCCGAACTCCGCGAGCGCCTCGGCGAGCCGGTGCACCGAAGGCTCCGGCGACAGCACGTCCACCCGCAGCCCGTGCTCCTCCGCCGTCTTCGCGGTGGCGGGCCCGATGCAGGCGATCACGGTCACGTTGTGCGGCTTCCCCGCGATCCCCACCAGATTCCGCACGGTGGACGACGAGGTGAAGAGCACGGCGTCGAACCCGCCGCCCTTGATCGCCTCACGGGTCTCGGCCGGCGGCGGCGACGCCCGCACCGTCCGGTACGCGGTGACGTCGTCCACCTCCCAGCCCAGCTCGATCAGCCCCGCGACCAGCGTCTCGGTCGCGATGTCGGCACGCGGCAGAAACACCCGGTCGATCGGGTCGAAGACGGGGTCGTACGGCGGCCAGTCCTCCAGCAGCCCGGCGGCGGACTGCTCCCCGCTCGGCACCAGATCGGGCTTCACACCGAACTCGATCAGCGAGCGCGCGGTCTGCTCGCCCACCGCCGCGACCTTGATCCCGGCGAAGGCGCGCGCGTCGAGCCCGTACTCCTCGAACTTCTCCCGCACCGCCTTGACCGCGTTCACCGAGGTGAAGGCGATCCACTCGTACCGCCCGGTGACCAGGCCCTTGACGGCCCGCTCCATCTGCTGCGGAGTGCGCGGCGGCTCGACCGCGATGGTCGGGACCTCATGCGGGACCGCGCCATAGGACCGCAGCTGGTCGGAGAGCGACGCGGCCTGCTCCTTGGTCCTCGGCACCAGCACCTTCCAGCCGAAGAGCGGCTTGGACTCGAACCAGGCGAGCTGATCGCGCTGGGCGGCGGAGCTGCGCTCCCCGACCACCGCTATGACCGGCCGGTGCCCGTCCGGCGCCGGCAGCACCTTCGCCTGCTTCAGCGTCTGCCCGATCGACCCGAGGGTCGCGGTCCAGGTCCGCTGCCGGGTGGTGGTGCCGGCGACGGTGACGGTCAGCGGCGTGTCAGGCTTACGGCCCGAGGCCACCAGCTCGCTCGCCGCGGCGGCGACCGCGTCCAGGGTGGTGGAGACGACGACGGTGCCGTCGCTCGCGCCGACCTCGGTCCAGCACCGCTCGCTCGCGGTGCGGGCGTCCACGAACCGTACGTCCGTGCCCTGCGCGTCCCGCAGCGGCACCCCGGCGTACGCGGGCACGCCGACGGCGGCGGCGATGCCGGGCACGACCTCGAAGGGAATCCCCTCGGCGGCGCACGCCAGCATCTCGTGCCCCGCGTCCGCGTCCAGGCCCGGATCCCCGGCAACCGCACGGACGACCCGCTTGCCGCCCCGCGCGGCCTCCATGACAAGATTGACCGCATCCCTGAGTACGGGGATTCCGGCGGCTGTTGACGCATCGTCAGCAACCGTCGGCTCAGGCGTGCTGACGCTCGCCCGCGCATGGCCGCGTACCACGTCGAGCACATCCGGCTCGGCGATCAGTACATCGGCTCCCGCGAGTGCCTCGACAGCGCGCAGAGTCAGCAGTCCGGGATCGCCGGGACCGGCGCCGAGGAAAGTGACATGCCCGTGTGCCGAGTACGCCGAGGACGGGTTGGTGGTGGGGCTCAATGTGCTCGCTCCCCCATAAGACCGGCCGCACCCTTGGCGAGCATCTCGGACGCGAGTTCGCGACCGAGCGCGATGGCGTCGCCGTGCGACGTGGGTACGGGACCGGTGGTGGACAGCTGCACCAGCGTCGAGCCGTCGGTGGTGCCGACGACGCCGCGCAGGCGCATTTCAGTGACAGCCTCCTCATCGCCCAACAGGTCGGCGAGCGCACCAACAGGTGCGCTGCAGCCGGCCTCCAGGGCGGCGAGCAGGGAACGCTCGGCGGTCACGGCGGCCCGGGTTCGCGGGTCGTCGAGCTCTCCGAGCACGGCGGCGAGAGCTGCGTTATCCGCAGCGCACTCGATCGCCAGTGCCCCCTGGCCGGGGGCGGGCAGCACGGAGTCGACCGACAGGAAGTCGGTCACCTCATCCGTCCTGCCGATGCGGTTGAGCCCGGCGGCGGCGAGTACCACCGCGTCGAGCTCCCCGCTCCGTACATATCCGATCCGGGTGTCGATATTGCCCCGGATCGGCACGGTCTCTATGCGCCGCCCGTGCGCACGGGCGTACGCGTTCAGCTGCGCCATCCTGCGCGGCGAGCCGGTGCCGACGCGAGCGCCGTCCGGCAGCCCGTCGAAGGTCAGCCCGTCCCGGGCCACCAGCACGTCCCGGGGGTCCTCGCGCGGCGGCACGGCCGCCAGCAGAAGCTCCTCGGGCTGGGCGGTGGGAAGGTCCTTCAGCGAGTGAACGGCGAAATCGACCTCACCGCGCAGCAGCGCCTCCCGCAGCGCGGCGACGAACACACCCGTGCCGCCGATCTGCGCGAGATGCTCACGGGAGGTGTCTCCGTACGTGGTGATCTCGACGAGCTCGACGGGGCGGCCGGTCAGCTCGCGCACCGCCTGAGCCACTTGCCCGGACTGGGCCATGGCGAGCGTGCTGCGCCTGGTCCCCAGTCTCAATGCTCTCTGGGTCATACCAGCCCTCGGTTCTTGACGTCTGCGTCATTCAGGTCGGCCCGGCTGACGGAGGCGACCGTCTCCGGGGCGAGGTCGAAGAGAGTCCGCAGCGCGTCGGCGTACCCGGCGCCACCGGGCTCGCTCGCAAGCTGCTTCACCCGCACGGTAGGCGCATGAAGCAGCTTGTCGACCACACGGCGGACGGTCTGACTGATCTCGGCGCGCTGCTTCTCGTCGAGCGCGGGCAGGCGCCCTTCGAGCCGGGCGATCTCACCGGCGACGACATCGGCGGCCATGGCGCGCAGGGCGACCACGGTCGGGGTGATGTGGGCGGCGCGCTGGGCCGCTCCGAAGGCGGCCACCTCGTCGGAGACGATCCGGCGCACCTGGTCCACGTCGGCGGCCATGGGCGCGTCGGCGGAAGCCTCCGCGAGCGACTCGATGTCGACGAGCCGGGCACCGGGGATGCGGTGCACGGCGTGGTCGATGTCGCGCGGCATGGCGAGATCGAGCAGCGCCATGCGTACGGGCCCGCCGGCGGCGGGCACGACGGCGGCGGTGCGCAGGGGGCGGGAGGCGTTCTCCAGCCATGCGCCGTGCTGGGCGAGCGCCTCGGCGGAGTGCGGCTCGTCGAGCCCGGCGGGGCAGCCGCCGTCGGCTCCGTCGCCGGTTCCGCCGTTCACGGCTCCGTCGCTCACGGCTTCCCGCTCCGCGAACGGCTCGGTCACCCCGGCCGAACGGTCGTGGACCCGGCCGTCCCGCGAGGCCGTGGCCGCCAGCCGCGCCACCAGGCTGCCGTCCGGAGCCCGCAGATCCGCTGCGCCGGAGGCCCCGGCACCGGAACCGTCCCCGGCCCCGGCCCCGTCCTCGGACAGCTGTCCGGCGGACGACTCCGCCAGCGCCGCCGCGACCGCGTCGGCGGTCAGCACCAGACCGGTCGCCCCGGTGCAGGAGACCACCGCGTCGGCACGGCTCAGCTCGTCGGCGACCGACGCCATGGGCACCGCGCGGGCGCTCACCCCGCCAGGACCGCCGGAACCGCCAGGCCCCCCGGAACCGCCGAGCACGGACGCCAGCCGGGTCGCCCGGTCCAGGGTCCGGTTGGCGATGACCAGCTCGCCCACGCCGAGCCGGGCCAGCGTCGTGGCGGCGAGCGAGGACATCGACCCCGCGCCGATCACCAGCACCCGCTTTCCGGCGGCCCACTTCTCGACCTCCGCGCCCTCGGCGAGCTGCTCCAGACCGAAGGTGACGAGCGACTGCCCGGCCCGGTCGATCCCGGTCTCGCTGTGGGCGCGCTTGCCGACGCGCAGGGCCTGCTGGAAGAGACCGTTGATCAGCCGCCCGGCGGTGTGCAGATGCTGCCCGCGCGCCAGGGCGTCCTTGATCTGGCCGAGGATCTGCCCCTCACCGACCACCATGGAGTCGAGACCGCAGGCCACCGAGAAGAGATGGTGGACGGCCCGGTCCTCGTAGTGGACATAGAGATAGGGAGTCAGCTCCTCAAGACCCACCCCGCTGTGCTGGGCGAGCAGAGTGGACAGCTCGGCGACGCCCGCGTGGAACTTCTCCACGTCCGCGTACAGCTCGATGCGGTTGCAGGTGGCGAGCACCGCCGCCTCGGCGGCGGGCTCGGCGGCCAGCGTGTCCGTGAGCAGCGTGGCCTGCGCCTCGGCGGAGAGCGAGGCCCGCTCCAGCACGCTCACCGGCGCGCTGCGATGACTCAGTCCGACGACCAGAAGGCTCATGCCGGCATCACGGCGGGCATGTCCCCGTCCGGTCCCTTCCGGGCCGACGCCTCGGCCTCCTCGCCGGCCTTCCGCTGCTCGTGGAAGGCGAGGATCTGGAGTTCGATCGAGAGATCCACCTTGCGCACATCGACGCCGTCCGGCACCGAGAGCACGGTGGGCGCGAAGTTCAGGATGGAGGTCACACCGGCGGCGACCAGCCGCTCGCAGACCTGCTGCGCCGCGCCGGCGGGCGTGGCGATGACGCCGATCGACACACCGTTGTCGCTGATGATCCTCTCCAGCTCATCGGTGTGCTGGACCGCGATCCCGGCGACCGGCTTTCCGGCCATCGCCGGGTCGGCGTCGATGAGGGCGGCGACCCGGAAGCCACGGGAGGCGAACCCGCCGTAGTTGGCGAGGGCCGCGCCGAGGTTTCCGATGCCGACGATCACCACGGGCCAGTCCTGGGTGAGCCCCAGTTCACGGGAGATCTGGTAGACGAGATATTCGACGTCGTAGCCGACACCCCGCGTGCCGTACGAACCGAGGTACGAGAAATCCTTGCGCAGCTTCGCGGAATTGACTCCGGCCGCCGCCGCCAGCTCTTCGGAGGAGACCGTGGGCACGGAACGCTCGGAGAGAGCGGTCAGCGCCCGCAGGTACAGCGGAAGCCGGGCGACGGTGGCCTCGGGGATTCCTCGGCTACGGGTCGCCGGTCGGTGATTTCGGCCAGTTGCCACGGTGCTCCTGCGGGATGAGCGGGGCTCTAGGCGGCCGTGTGCTCCAAGACCGCCCCGTCGAATGCAGGCTATGTCTTTGTGAACGCGTGCACAAAGATGGTGTCCGTTTTGTCCGAGCAAAGTGATCGGGGTCACGCGCTCCGATCCCGTAAACATGGAACCGCGAACCTCGCCAGACCGTTCGAGCCGCGAAGGGGGCAAAGCCGTACACACTCCTCACGTATACGCCCCCGAGACGGCTCCACTCTGCCCTCTCGCCCTGGAATCCCGATAGGGCCATGACAACGCGACCCCGGCCGGGCGAGCACCCCGCCGGCCGCCGACCGCGCCGCGCCCGGCCGCTCCCCCGTACGCCGCTCACCCCTCCGAGGGCGCACCCCGGCCGCCCAGGCTCACCTCTCCGAGCGCGCCGCCGCCGCCCCGGCTCACCCCGCCCGGAACACGCCGGCCACCCAGGCTCACCCCTCCAGCGCGCGCCGCAGCCGCCCCGGATCCACCCGCCAGAAGGTGTGCTGCTCCCCGTCGACCAGCACCACGGGAATCTGCTCCCAGTACTCCCGGTGCAGGGCCTCGTCCCCGGTGATGTCCTTCTCCTCCCAGCGCACCCCGGTCTGCGCGCACACCTCCGCCACCACGGTCCGCGCGTCGTCGCACAGATGACACCCCGGCTTCCCGATCAGCGTCACCAGACGGTCGCCGGGCTTCTTCTTCGTACGCCGCAACAGAAAACTCATGCCGCCCATTCTCCGCCCGGCGGCCTCCCCCGGCGCCGCGCCGCCCCCCGGCCGTACGGCGGGATCCGGCGGCCGGGTCGTGTGAAGTTGACCGCCCCGTATCCCGGCGGGTCGGGAAGTACCGAACAGACTGGCTATGCTCGCCACATGGCCGCACTGGGATGGCTCACCCCCCGTAGGCGCTCCGCCACCGCACGGAGCGTCCTGGCGGGCGAGGCCGCAGCCGAGGCAGCGCGCAAGACGTCACAGCAGCTCGAAGAGGCCGCCGCAGAGGAGGCCGCCGAGCCGCAGTTCCCCGTGGAGGGGGACGACCGGGCCGCCGCCTTCTTCGACCTCGACAACACCGTCATGCAGGGCGCCGCGCTCTTCCACTTCGGGCGCGGCCTGTACAAGCGGAAGTTCTTCCACCGCAACGAGCTGGCGAGATTCGCCTGGCAGCAGACCTGGTTCCGGCTCGCGGGCGTCGAAGACCCGGAGCACATGCAGGACGTGCGCGAATCCGCGCTCTCCATCGTCAAGGGCCACCGGGTCTCCGAGCTGATGAGCATCGGCGAGGAGATCTACGACGAGTACATGGCCGACCGCATCTGGCCGGGCACCCGGGCGCTGGCCCAGGCCCATCTGGACGCGGGCCAGAAGGTGTGGCTGGTGACGGCGGCCCCGGTGGAGACCGCGACGATCATCGCCCGCAGACTGGGCCTGACCGGCGCGCTGGGGACGGTCGCCGAGTCCGTGGACGGCGTCTACACGGGCCGGCTGGTGGGCGAGCCGCTGCACGGCCCGGCGAAGGCGGAGGCGGTGCGCGCGCTCGCCGCGGCGGAGGGCCTCGAACTGGCGCGCTGCGCGGCGTACAGCGATTCGCACAACGACATCCCGATGCTGTCGCTGGTGGGACACCCCTACGCGATCAATCCGGACAGCAAGCTCCGCAGGCACGCGCGCGAGCGCGACTGGCGGCTGCGCGACTACCGGACGGGCCGCAAGGCGGCGAAGGTCGGCA
>NZ_VCLA01000159.1:36313-40752 GCF_009600885.1 Streptomyces jumonjinensis | reverse complement strand
CCAGCATCATCCGGCCTCAGCCCGTCGTCATCATCGAGGCCGAGCCGGACGAGCAGCACCACCAGGACCACGAGGACGAGGCCACCGAGCAGCAGCCGGCCCCGGTCGCGCCCGCACGCCGTGCCGTCGAGCTCGCCCCGGCCGCGCCCGCACGCCACCGACCGCCGCACCGCACCGCAGCCCCCCGGCCCGGCCCCCGCCGAGCGCGCCCGCGGATTGTCCCGCACCGCACCGCGTACGGCAGCATCAGCACCCCGCCCCGACAACCGCAGCAGCGACAACGACCGGACACCGCGCAGGCGCCCCCGGCCCCGCCGCACCGTGCCGCACACCCGTCCACCCCCGTGGCAACCCCGAGAAGGAAGGCCGCCCCCCGTGACCACTACTGACGACCCGCCACAGCCCGCCGAGGAGCCGGCGGGACTGTCGCCCAAGGCCCATCGGTTCCTTGCCGAGATCGGCGTACCGAGCGACCGCATCCCCGTGGCGGAGGAGGCCGCCGACCCGGACGACGACGAGGAGGAGGAGGCGCCTCACGGATACTGGCCGGAGCCGTGCGCCAACTGCGGGAAGCTGATTCCCCGCGACCGCCCGGCGGGGGCCGGACGCCCCCCGGAATACTGCAACAAGCAGTGCCAGAACGAGCGCAAGGCCGCCCGAGCGCGGGAGCGCAACGCCCCCGGTCTGCCGGGGCAGATTCTCCGGGTGGAGGAGACCACCACCCGCCTTGAACAGGTGGCCGCCGACATGCGTGCCGAGCTCTCAAAAATCAACAGCCCCGAGGGCATCGAGGCGAGGCTAGCGGCGGCCCGCGCGGCCAACCAGCAGGACGTAGCCCGTGCCAACCAAGCCGCCGTACAGGCACAGGCCGAGACGGCCGCCGCACAGTCCCAGGCTCAGCAGGCCCGCGCCGACAAGGAGGCCGCCGACGCCGCCGCCGAGCGCGACCGAACCGCCCGCGAGGCCGCCGACGACGCGCGCGAGGTCGCCGAGGGCGAGCGCCGCACCGCCGTGCACCTCAAGCAGCTTGCCGAGGACCGCGCCCAGGACGCCGCCGCCGCCCAGGCCCACGCCGAGACCGAACGCGACACCGCACAGGCCGCCGCAGAAGAGGCCCAGCGCACCGCGCGCCGAGCCGCCGCCGTCGAGGCCGAGGCCATCAACGGCCGTGACCAGGCCCGCCAAGACGCCGCCGCCGCACGGGCGCGCGCCGAGGACGCGACCGCCGAACGCGACCGCGCAGAGGCCCGCGCCGAGGAGGCCGGCCGGGACCGGGAGACCGCCGAGCGGAACCGGGACGAGGCCCGCCGCCAGGCCGAGGACGCGGGGACCCGGGCGAGGCTCGCCATCGAGGAGCGGGACCGGGCGACGGCCCGCGCCGACCAGGCCGAGGGGGAGAAGGAGGAGTTGGCAGCCGGGTACTCACGGGCCCTGGCGGATGTCCGCGCCGCCAAGCAGGAAGCCGACGACGCCCGCAACCAGGTCACCGAATCGGCACAGGCCCGCCGGGAAGCCGAGGACCGCGCCAGCCGAGCGGAGCAGCGGCAGACTCAGGCCGAGGCCCGCGCCGATCGCGCCGAGGCCCGTGCCGACAAGGCCATTGCGGACGTCCAGACCGAGCGGGATGCGCTCGCGGCCCAGCTCGCCACCGCGCAGGAGGACCGGCGCCAGGCCGACCGGCGCGAAGCCGCCGCCGAAGAGCGCGCAACCGTCGCCGCACAGCAGGCCGCCCAGGAGGCCGAGCGACAGGCGAAGGCGTACGAGAAGCTTGCCGCTGAACTACGCGGGTACGGCCAGGAGATTGACCGGCTGAAGGCCGAGGCCATCCAGCAGAAGGAAGCCACGAGGAAGCCGACGACACCGCGCAGGACGAAGAAGACGACCGCCGCGCCGGCCGACCCTACGCCGGTCGAGCCGATCCCCGGACAGACCGAAATGCCGATGCCCAAGACCGGCGAATAGGCAGCAGCGGGCCCGGCCGAAGGGACACGCAGCGGTGAGAAGCATCGTCAACCGGAGGGCCGGGCACTGCACCTACAGCGGGTGTACGGCCTATGTGCCGCCCGGTGCGGGGACGTGTACGAAGACCCGCCGGGGATGGAACGTACGATGCGCGGACCATCCAGCCGAGCAGGACGGGCCGCCTGAGGCGGAGGCTCGCTGTACGGGCACCACAGCCGAAGTCGTGGCGATGGTGGAGGCCCTGAAAATGGCGCCAAACATTCGGGTGATTTCCGTGTCCGAGGTATACGAGAGGCGTGACGAGCCGGGCCGCATCGGTGTTTATGTGAAAGTCGAAGTCGATTCGGATCCGAGCGCCGACCCGTGCGAGGAGGCAGAGTGACGACCAGGACCAGGAGCACGACCGACGACACCCCACCGGTGCCACATCAGCCCGTGGGAACGCACGATGAGAGGCCGCTGTACGCGTCCGGTGAGGTCCCGGACGATCTGATGACCGCCGCGCAGCTCAAAGAGGCCGGGCGCCGACTGACGAAGGGGCAGAAACCGCGTGCCTACCTGAAGTACAAGCCCAAGCACGGCAAAGGCCCCGTGCCGCTCTACCACGTTGAGGACACCGAGCGGGCCCGCGCTCTGTCGCCCAAGCAAACGGCTCAGAAGGTGGCTCGCCGGACGTGCATCCTGTGCACACAAGTGGCTGACGCACCGCTGTGGGAGCGGACACGGAAGGAAAGCCCGTGGCTTGCCGCAGACGGGCGGATCTGCCAGCAATGCAGCGACGGAGCCCACGAGCAGTGGCAGCGGACATGCGGCCGGTGCCGCACAACCTTCCGCAGCCGGGCGAGCGTCGACTACTCGCGAACGTGCGGGCCGTGCCGGGCCGTACTGGACCACGGCCAGGATCTCGCCCGCAGGCTCTCCCTCCGGCACTGCCCGGAATGCCTGACGCAGACCGCCACCCGCGAGCAGATCGAGGCCGCCGCGGCCGACGACCTCCCACACCGCCTGTATGCGCACTACCCCCGGACGTGCGGGCTGTGCCGGGCGGAGCAGAAGAAGGCGGCCGAAGAGGCAGGCCGCGCGTACGAGCGTGAGCGATGGGACGAGCTGGGGCCCGTCCGCCAGTGGGCCCGACAGGTGGTTGCCGCACCGGAGCGATATGCGGTTCTCGACACCGAGACGACCGGTCTTGAGTGGGACGCCAAGGTGGTGGAAATCAGCGTCACAGATGGTGCGGGAAACATCCTCCTGAACACCCTCGTGAATCCCAGAACTCCCATCCCAAGGGAAGCGCGATCCATTCACGGGATCAGCGACGATGATGTACGCGACGCACTCTCGTTCAGCATGATCCTCCCGGAGCTCACCCGCGTACTGGCCGGGCGCCGGATCATCATCTACAACGCCGAGTACGACACCCGGGTACTGGCCCATGAACTCACACGCCACCACCAGGAGGACAACCCCATCCCCGACTTGCGGCGGATGGAGCGACACCCCGCCGCCGAAGAGTGGATGAGAAACCAGCAGTGGAGCCGGTGCGCAATGCTCGCCTACGCCGTCCACCGCGGCGAGTGGTCCGACTACTGGGACGGATGGGCGTGGGCGCCCCTGAACGGCGGACACCGGGCACTCGCAGACTGCCGCAAGGTCGTACAGAGGATCAAGGAAATGGCCGCGCCACCGGATCCGTTCTAGGGCCGGAGTGCCGACGAGGGCCCGCACTGAAATGGTGCGGGCCCCGCTCGTTCAATCCTGGCCGAAGAGCCGTTCAGCAGCGTCGGCATCCAGCCCCACACTCGTACCGATAGAGGACCAGTCGAAGCCGGCCGATCGTGCCGAGCGCGCGGCCAGGAGCTGAGCGTTCTCGACAGCGGCACCGATGTCGTGGAGCTTGCGAAGGACCCCGAGAGGCAGGCCGTCCACGTCGTCCAGGAGGGCAGCCACCCGGCGCAGTGCGTGAACTGTTGCGTCGTCCGCGTTCGTGCCCGGGATCACTGACGCCACGTGAGATTGCCATGCCCGAAGGTGGTACTCAGACCAGGCCGATTGAGCCGGCCCCGGCTTCCAGTCGCCTACCCAGTGCCAGGGCAGCAGCACGGGCACGACAGCATCCGGAGACCATGTGACCGCTACTCGGTTCGGATCGGGGGCCGACACGTCCACCGAGTCCCCCGGAGGCAGCGACGGACCAGCATGGGCGGAGACCCAACCACAGACACATCCCGTGACGATAGGGCCACCCGGGGCACCATTTTTCAGCCACCATTTGATGCCTGATGACGGGACACTCACCATGCTGTCATCAGGAGATACGAGCTGCATTTCATGCAGCACATCACGCCCATCGGGCGCCTTTTCGATCCAGCCCGCCATCAGTTTCCCCTCTACGCAGGAGCCCTTATGGTCCCGCATTTCATGGACCGCCGTGCGCAGAATGCTGAGCTTGGCTTGCACAAGCTAAGTCCACGAACTGA
>NZ_VCLA01000159.1:36001-36303 GCF_009600885.1 Streptomyces jumonjinensis | reverse complement strand
CGGCGGCCCGGCCGTGGTCCTGGCGCTCGTCCTCGACGGCGCCCCGGGGGACGGACCGGGGGCGGCTCGGCGGCCGTGCGTTCGGGGGGTGTTTGTGGGGTGCCCGGGGGTGCGGCGGGGTCCCCGCTGTGGTGTGTCGGAGCGCGCCCCGGCCACGGCGAGACCCGCACCGACACGGAGTGACCACACCGGCCCCGGCCACATCGCGGCAGCGGCCAGCTCCCCATCAGCCACGGCCGGGCGGCGCGCTCTCCTCACGCTCCCGCATCCGCGACGGCGCGAGTACGGCGCCCCACCACCCG
>NZ_VCLA01000159.1:33447-35991 GCF_009600885.1 Streptomyces jumonjinensis | reverse complement strand
CACGGAGGATTACGGACCCTAGGCGCCCAACCAACCGCGCCGGCGGCGCGTGAACCGCGCCAGCGGCGTACGGAACACTGACGGGATGGATGAGATGGGTAGAGCGGCGGGGGTCACCGCGGCCGGGGTGCGGGAGTCCGATGGGTGGCTCGTCGAATGGTTGCGGGCGGAAGCTGTCATGAAGCCGGCGCGGCCGGGATGGGTCTATGGGAGTGCTTCCGCGCTACTCCTGGCACACGGCAGGCTGTTCACTCCGGCTCCGTGGCCGGATGGTGGGCCTCCGCCGGGCGAGCCGGGGAAGTGCTTTATTGAGTCCGTCCAGTACGCGCGGGATTCCGCCGGCGGGCTGGCCTATGTGGAGGGGTGGGCCTGGGATACGGCCTTTCCGGTCGAACACGCGTGGTGCTCGACGGGGGCCGGGGTGGTGCGTGATCTGACGTGGCCTCGGCCGGGGGCCGCTTACCTCGGGCTGGCGCTCGACGGATCGGCGGCGGCCTCGCTGATGAGTCGGCACGGGCTGGCGATCGTGCACGGCCCGGACGGCTTCGTGTCGTCCATCGGCGCGTCCTGGATGCGTGACGGCGTGCCCCCGGGCCTGCTCCTCGACATCGGGCGCCCAATTCCTGCCCCCGCCCTGCCGGACTGCGGCCCGTGAGCTACCGCCGGGCGTCGCGGGCCTTGGACATGATGCGCTCGGCGGTCCGGGTGCTCACGGCGTAGCGGGCGGCGAGCTCGGCGGCGGTGACCGGGCCCCGGCGGCCGGCGTCGGC
Organism: Streptomyces jumonjinensis; assembly: GCF_009600885.1. Lineage (GTDB taxonomy): Bacteria > Actinomycetota > Actinomycetes > Streptomycetales > Streptomycetaceae > Streptomyces > Streptomyces jumonjinensis. The sequence continues at coordinate 35,221 of NZ_VCLA01000159.1, read as the reverse complement.
GGCCTCCAGCTCGGCGCCGACTTCAGGAATGCGGGGGTCGGGGCGCCGGGCTCTGGGCGCTTTGTCCTTTGCCCCAAGCTGCCGACCGCGCTGGTCGGGCCGGGCGGCCTCGGCCTCGGCGGCGGCACGGGTCCACCATCGGCGCCCGTGACGCTCCACCCCGCCGTCCATCCGGCCGGTGGCCGCGTCGGCCCGTACCGTGGACGCGGTCACGCCGATGATGGCGGCGGCCTCGGTGTCGGTGAGCAGATCCGCGGGGCTCGGCCCCTTGGGAAGTGCCGGGATCGGTTGGCCTGCCAGATAGGCGTCTACTTGGGCCGCGTCGTACAGGAGCGGGCGGAGCATCCCCCGGAGGGGCTTCACGGCCTTAGAGAACGCGGCGTGCCGCGTTCTTTTCCATGTGGATGGCGATGTCTTGGCGCGGGCGGCCACGGCGTCAAGATCGAGCGTGGGGCGGCCGTGGGGAATCACTGGGGTGGGCTCCTTCAAGGTGGTGGCGGTGTGAGCGTACGGGGCGCCGTTCGCACGGCGGGTGACCGGCCCCGCGGCAGCGCGGGGGCCGGCGGCTCGATGCCGCCGGCCCCCGCACCCGGGCCCGGCCGGGACCTGATCAGCGGTCCTCGGCTCCGGTGATGGCGATCAGGGCGGCGAGCCCTTCCCATGAGTGGTGCCAGGACTGGTCAAGGCAGTACGACCCGTTCATTCCGTGATCCGCGAGCAGAAAGAACCGCTCCTTCCCGGCCCGCCGGGCGAGCCTCTGAAGGATGCCGTTCGGTACCCGGCGGTCGGCGGCATAGTGCGTGATCCCGGACACCGCGAGTGCTGCGGCAACGGCGGCGGGGTGGAGTCGGACGTTCAGAACCCGGGCACCGATGATCAGCGCGGCACCCTGGGTAGCGGTGTAGGTGAGGCAGTGGCGGGCGCACGCGCGGCGGCCCTCGCGGGTACGGAAGACGTGCACGCTTCCGTCCGGCGCCTTGTACGTCACCGGGGCCGCGTCGGTCGCAGCCTTCGCCTGAGCGTCCGCATCGGTCTGAATCCAGTGGTCGGCGGCGTCGGCGGCGATCCGCAACAGAGCGTAGGCGCTGGCGAAATGGGCAGGGGCGCGGTTCATCGGTGGGTCTCCTTCGGTCTGTGGCGAGTGGCAGCGCTGGGGCAGCGCACGGCGTTGGTGTGCGCTGCGGGGCCCGTCCGGGCCCGGGGCGGAACGTGCTCCGCCCCGGGCTGGCTGCTACTGGCGTTCAGCGCGCTCGCGCATCTGGCGGACGATTGCGCGGTGAGCGGGCGCCGCGTCGTCCCAGAAAGCGATTTCGGCGGCGTCCGCGATGTCCTCGGCCGTGGCGTTGAACTGCCCGGCGGCTCCCGCGAACAGATCGGCAATGGCTCCGGCCAGGGCATCCATGTCGCGCGGGTCGGCGTCGGGGCCGGGCACCCGGGGAACGGCGTGCGGCTCCTGTCCGCCGTATGCGGCGTCCGCCCACACCTCGGGGAGCATCGGCGCGTAGTGGCGCTTGAATGCCTTGGTGAGCACGGCATCCGCCGTGTGCCATCCGTCGGCAAGGTGCAGGATGCTGGTCACCGCCGAAGTGATCTCGCACGCGCCCGTTGCAGATCCGGCGCGGGCGGCGATGTCCGCGAGCCTCCACCCGCGCCGGGCGCGGTCCTCGGGGGTGTCCTCCGGTGCGGCGTCCGCCAGATGACCGCGAACGAGCATCCGACCGATCTCGATGCTGGCTGCGGCCGGGTCCTTGAAGGTCGTCATTTCGGGCCTTTC
>NZ_VCLA01000159.1:8077-33437 GCF_009600885.1 Streptomyces jumonjinensis | reverse complement strand
ACCCGGACCCCCGCCCGGCACCCCTCCCCCCGCCGCTGCCGTCCTTTCCCACCCCCACCGCACCCGCCGGCCGCCAACGGCGCCGGCCACGGAGGATTACGGACCCTAGGCGCCCCCAGACCAGCCGGCCCCGCCGACAGGGTGGGCGATCTAGCTCGGATTCTAACAACCTTGTTAGATTGCATTTCGAGCTCAGGGCCCAACGATCGCGGCGAGTGCTTCCCGGACAACTCGCCCGAGTGTGTAGATCTGGGCTTGCAGTTCTTCGCGTCTTTGACGAGCAGCACGAGAGCGGGAAGCGCCGGGCCCGACGAGGTTTTCGGCGATCAGTTCGGCCACGATTGGTTCGCTGATTCGATACGCCGCGAGGTGTCCGTGATCGACCAAGACAGGATCGATGTCGAGGGCGAGTTTGTCCGTGAACTTTTGTTTGGCAGTGCCATAACGACGGCCGGGAAGGCGTTGCGCTTCCCGCTCTTCATGAGTGAAGGGGACCCAGGGGCCGACGAGATCAGGAGCGGCCAAGCGCACCCGCATGGCAGCTTCGAGGAGGTTGCTTTGAGTTGGCCAGGTGCCAGGCCGGAGAGCGAGCGCTTCGAGGCGGATGAGCTCTGGTGTGGGTTCGGAAGGGTGAAGGCCGGCGCGCTCGCACTGCTCTGCGATCCACGCCATTTCCTCGTGTCGATTCGCTTCGGCCATGGTACGAAGAGCATCACCATCTGAGCGATGGACCCATACGAAGGTGTTGTGTTTTCCGATGGTCATGATCTCTCCTGTGTAGGAGGCCCCGGCACCGCGGAGGGCGGTACCGGGGCCAGTGTGCACGGGTCAGGTGGTGGGAGATGCTTGCGGCTCGCTCTGTGACTCGGAGAGTTCCGGAGTCCGGGGCGCCGGGGTTGTCGGTGCGGTACTGGGCTGACGCCGTACGCGGTTCTTCCTGGGGCGTCCCGGCGGGCGAAGGGTCGGTTCCGTGGCACCCATTTGGGCAAGCTCTTCGGCGGACCAGCCCGCCGCTTGCGCGTCCGCGTAGAGGGTGCCGTACTCCCGTTCGTTGTCGCTGACGAGCTGTTCAAGGTGCTTGCGCCGGGCGAGAGTCTGAGCGAGCGGCGGAATCACCCCCATGCGGTCGTTGAGGAGTTTTTGAGCAGCGGCCACCATGGGCGATTCGGCATCAGTGGCAGATGTCTGAGGCGTCGATTCGGTCATGCCCGTCATGGTAGCGCCGCAGAGCGCAAACGCACGGGAAATCAAGGCCCCTCCCCCGATGGTGAGGTGACTCGGTGACAGGTCACCGAGCTTTTTTCGCGGCGGAGCCGCGAGCCGCCCTAGGAGCCCGGCACCCCAGCCGACGGCCCTTCTTCGTCGGAGCAAGTTGGGCGTTAATGTTCCATTAACGCGGGGGTCGGCCCAAGCTCTCGCTATGCTCGGTAGCTTGGGCCGCCTTTTCGGTCCGGGGACGGACCGATGGATGGGGCCTGTACCTCAGAGAGGATCAGGGGAGATGAGCGACGACATGCCACGCGCTCGCCGCCGCGAGCGACGAGCCGACCAGCCGAGACGACACCGCGTCAACCTCGCGTACAACGACCGCGAGCTAGCCATCCTCATGAGCGCCGCAGCCGTAGCCGGCCTCAAGCCCGCTGCCTACGCGGCCCGTGTCGCCCTGGCCGTGGCGAAGGAGGAAGTTTCCCCCGCCCCGGTCGAGTACAAGGACCGTTTGCGGGAGATGACTGATTCCCGCATCGCCGTCAACCGGATCGGTACCAACCTCAACCAGATTGCGAAGGAGCTGAACAGTGATGCGGAGGTATCGCCCGCGCAGCTTGCCGCGATTCTGACCCGTGTGGAGGAGGCCATTCGGCGACTCGATGCCGCCACCATTGCCGTGATGGAGGGCCGCGCGTGATCGTCAAGAGAGCCCGAGACGGCGCCCGTACGGAAGGGTTGTTGTACTACCTCTACGGCCCGGGAAAGGCCAATGAGCACACCGACCCGCATATGGTCGCTGCATGGGGCGCAGGTGTGCCGGATCCCGGCCGCGGTGACAACACGAACATCCCGCTCTTGGCCGCGCTACTGGACGCCCCTGTGGCCGCGCTGGAGAGCCGGCCGCCCGCTCAGCACGTCTACCACGTGCCCGTGAGTCTGGACCCGGGGGACCGGATTCTGTCCGATGAAGAGTGGGCGGAGGTAGCGCGAGAGGTCATGGACGCCACAGGCGTGGCACCAAAGGACGACCCGATGGGGGCCCGTTGGGTGGCGATCCGGCACGCGGACAATCACATTCATATCGTGGCGACGCTCGCGCGCCAAGACGGGTTGAAGGTCCGGCTTTCGCAGGATAAGAAGAAGATGCAGGCGTGTGCCCGGGAACTGGAGGTCCGATACGGGTTGCGTCGTCTGGCGAGCGGTGACCGCACAGCCGCGCCGTGGCCCACGACCGCCGAGGCCGAGAAAGCGAAGCGGATGGGGCGAGACGAGACACCCCGCCAGACTCTTCAAAGGACAGTCCGGGAGGCCGCAGCCGGCGCCCAGTCCGAAGACGAGTTTTTCACTCGGCTGCAACGGTCCGGCTTGCGAGTTTCCAAGAAGACAGCCGACGACGGGTCGATGTTGGGTTACTCGGTGGCGCTCCCCGGAGACCGTACCGGAGCCGGTCGGGCAGTCTGGTTTTCCGGCTCGCGGCTCGCCCCCGATCTCTCCCTTCCCCGTATCCGTGAACGCTGGACCGGGACACCGGCCGGCGCATTGCTGGAGTCCGCCGGGCCGGTAGCGACCCGGGCCGCCGCATGGCAGGCCGCCGCCGAGCACGTCCACCAGGCCGCCGCGATCCTGGGGCAGTCGGGCAACGCCGCCAGCGCAGGTGAGATGGTCGCGCTGTCCGATCTGCTGACGACGTACGCGACGCAGGCCCCGGCCGAGGTCCGCCAGCAGCTCCGAGATGCGGCCCGGACTTTTGAGCGCGCAGGACGAGCACCTACCTCCCGCCAGATGACCACCGATGCCCACCGACATTTGCGCACGGCGACACAGCTTGTGGCCATGAGTGCATCCCTTGGAGTGAGCGGGGGCGAGGCCGCCGCAGCGATCACCATTCTGGTGGCCGTCGCCCTGGCCGTGGTCGCCGCCCAGCGTCTCCACCAGGCCGCCCAGCACCGGGCCCAAGAGGAGGCCGCCGCCCTGGCCGGTCGTCACCTCCGAGCGGCTACCGAGATCGCTTACGGCGCAGGCGCGGACGGCCGCCGAGGTAGCCGGGCGATGTGGCAGCGCACCCGGATGGATCCGAGCGGCCCGGCCCTGGCGGACCGTTTCGCACCCGTGGTGCGGCAGACTCTTCCCACCCTGGCCGAGCAGGTTTTGAGCGAGGCCGCATGGCCCGCACTTGCCGCCACGCTCGCCCAGGTCGAGGCGGCCGGGTACGACCCGGCCACGGTGTTGGGGCAGGCCGCCGGCGCCCGGGGATTCGGCGACGCCGAGAGCGCCGCCGAGGTACTTGTCTGGCGACTGCAACGCCGGATGACGACCGACGCCGAGCACGGCCGGCCCCCGGTCACCGGCCCGATAAAAACAGATGCCCCGGCCCCAGTGCCGACCACCCGGACCACCGGGGAGGGCAGCGACGAGGGAGGCACGACCACCCCCACGGAGACGACGCCCCCGCCGGTCGTCAGCCGAGCGGATACCTCACTCGGAGACGGGGTGCCTACGTTGGGCGAGGCGGTCCGCCAGGCCGTCCCCGAGTACGTGTCAGAGGTGTTGAGCGACCCGGCCGCCGCAGGTCTCGCGGCAGCACTCCGCCGGGCCGTCGCCGAGGGGCACGCGCCCGCGGATCTGCTCGCCGAGGTAGTGGCCGCCCGCGATCTCGCCGACGCGGACAGCGTTGCTCAGGTGCTCACATGGCGCGTGCAAGGGCGCCTCACTCCGGGAAGGTCCAGGCCCCTCCCCCGGACCACCGGCCGCCGCACCAGCAGCCCGACCGCCCCGCCCAGCCGGGCCGGAGAGCGCACGGCGGCCGAGCTCGCACAGGACGCCGCCAGAAAGAGCGGACCACCCCGGGGACCGCGCCGGTGATCCACAAAATCCGGTGTCACCTAGACGGGAAAACACCCTTACTTGGAGAGGTATTGCCGCTAGCGTCAGATGTGCAATTGCGCAGTGAAATCCCACGATCATGATCACGGAAACGGGGTGACCCACCCATGAGCGACACCAACCCGATGGAGCAGGCCGCAGGCCAGGCAGTTCATACAGCAGCGGTCGCGCTGCAAGTGCTTGTCATGGCGGCCCAGTCCCTCCGGGAGCACCAGCAGCGCGAGACAGCGGCCCGACAGTCGGCCGCCCCGCAGCAGCCCGTACCCCCGATGCGGAAGACACCGCCGAACCCGGACCACGAGCGGTACGCACACATCGTGCGCGGCGCCGTGCACCCGCCCGCCGTCGCCGAGGCGATGGTGACCGCCCCTCAGTGGCCCCAGCTCGCCGACGAGCTGAAGAAGCTGGAGGCCGCAGGCATCGACGTAAAACGATTCGTGACCGACGCGGCCCCGGTCATCGCGCGCATGGACGCCGACCTTCGCGCAGGCAGCCCGTCGCCCGGTGTCACCGCGTCCCAGGCCGCCACCACGCCGCCGAATCCGTTCGCTCCCCCACCGGGTGAGGAGAAGGCCCGGAAGGAGGGGCCGGGTTTCATTGAGAAGGCGATGAAATGGATCAAGGAAGCCGTCACCAAGCTGATCGAGAAAATCACCGGGAAGGCGAAGAAGGCGAAGGCGGCCGACCCGAACCGGGAGCTCGCTGCACACGGCATCAGCCCGCAGGAAAACGTGCTGCATGTGGTGACGGCCCGCGCGGCTTTGTCGGATGAGAAGGCGCTACACCAGATCGTCACCTCCCGGGAATGGCCGGGCATCGCCGCGCAGATGAAGGCGCTCCAACAGGCCGGACACTCGCCGGGCGAGGCCCTGGCCGGTGTGCCCGCGCGCATCCGGCAGGCCGCCGCCGCCGGGATCACCCTTACCCCGGCCGAGGCCGCTCACGGCCTGCTCACCGACATGGCCAAGATCACGCCCCCCACGCCGCCACAGGCCGCACCCGCCACCGGTTCCGCCCCGTCCATCGCCACGGCACCGACGACGGCGACCACCACCCCGTCCACCCCGGACCGTGCGGCAGCAGCGTCCGCCAGGTCCACGACCGCCACCCCCGGAGCGACCCCGGCCCCGGGCCCGACAGCGGACCGAGGAGCGCCCACCACGCAGCCCGGCCCGACCCACCAGCACGGCCCCAGCCGGTGACATGAGGACGGAGGATCACGATGCACTCACGCTCACGCACCCAGCCCCCGAGCTCTGACGACGAGGGCGCCTTACGGCGGCCGGATCCGGGCAGGACCGGAGACGACGCCGGCGGAACGGAGCACGACCGCCGCCAGGTCGAGGAGCACGCCCGGATCAGTGCCGAGCACTGGGCCCGCGCGGATGTCGCCCTAGGGGACACAGACGGGGCCCGTGGACGCGCCGCCGCAGCGGACGGGCAAGGCGACACTGCGGCGGCCGGCGCCGCGTGGAGCGAGGCCGCAGGACTGGACGGACTTGCCGCGCACGAGGGGACCACGGCAACGATCGAGGCCCGAGCATCGGCCGCCATTGCCCGATCCATCACAACCACCGGCCGTTCAGCCGGCCGGGGGCAGACTCAGGGGGGTACGGCCGGGCAGCGAAACAGCCGCCGGGCCGCCACTCCCCCAGCGCCCCGCCGGAGCGTGTGACGGGCGGTACGGAAACCTAAACGGGCCGGAGGGAAAACCCTCCGGCCCGTTCTTCGCATGTGCAAGCTAAAAATGTGGCTACGTCGGTCCGGGCAATGCGTTGACCGGCGGGACCGGCAGCACCACGTGTTGTGGCCGGTCCGGGTTCGTCATGCATCCCGCGAACGGACCATCGGGCGCCCGCAGGTGAGCCACCATCGGGTCCAGGTGGTCACGGTGCCACACGGACGGACCGGTGAGCCCGCACACCTCTGGGTTGGTGAGCTCTTGCCACGCCAGCCACGCCGCGTGGAGGCGTGCGACCGCCGCCGGATGCTCCCACCAGCTTGCACACCACGTCGAGGAGGACGACACCTCACTCAGATAGGTGGGGACGAGGAGGTCACGCACCCAGGATGCCAGCGCCGCGAGCTCCGCCGGATACTGCTCGCCGGACAGCCGCAGAATGAACGGCGGTGTCTTCGGTTCTTCCTTCCCTTTCCCCTTCCCAGCCCCTTTCCCATTGCCCTTTCCGGCTGTGTCGCCGCCGTCGCCCTGGCCGTCGTCGGGCACCACGGCAGCGGCCAGCCGCTCCACTTCCCGGGTGTTGTGCTCAAGCTGCGAGGCGAACCCATGGACGACGGCTTTGAGGTCTTCCAGGTCTTCCGCCAGGCCGTCCACCGTCGGGGTGCTGTCCATGCTCACGACGACATGGCCTTTCGTGACGCGCGGGCCGAAATCTCCGCGACTTCCAGCCGGGCATCCTCGTTCAACCGGTCCGCGCCCGGCTCCAGATACCAGGGCCGCAGCCGGATCATCCCGACCCGTACGCCCGTCGCCAGCAGCAGGGCCCGCCCCTTTGGAAGAGCCCGGATCTCTGCCGCCTCTAGGACGCGCTCACGGCGCCGGGACGTGCTCACACTCCGCCCGGACGACCCGTGAGACACCGAGGTTTCCCTGACTTTGTGGTCACCGACGAGCCGTGACACCTTTTCGGCGAATTCCGCGTCATCGAGCCCCGGGCCCAGGAGCTTGACCGTGGCCGCGCTCCACAGGGCATCCATCCCCGCTTCCCCCCAGACACGGACGCCCTGGCGGTAGGACTGGAGGATGGTCACGGGCACGATCCCGCGCGAACCCAGGTGGCTGTAAAGGTCCGGGAGGTCTTCAATCCGGCAGACGTTCGCCGCCTCATCCAGAACGGCGATCAACGGGGTATCGAGCCGCCCGCCCGCCCGTTCCGCCGCGAGCATCCCAGCCCTGAGAACCGCGTCGGCCGCCGCCGCGATGACCCCGGCCGCCGAGCCGCCGCCATCCTTGGAGAGGAGATACAAGGTGTCCCGGGACCGTACGAAGTCATCCGGACGGAACTCTTTGGCGGCCGGATCCGGGGTGACCCACGCCAGCGTCCCGGGGTCGAGGAGACACGCCACGCACTGACGAGCCGTCTCAAAAATGCCATCCCGGGTGTCCGCCGCACCCGCCACGGTGGAGGCGAGTTGCTGCGCGAGCGCGGTTTTTCCGGCCGCCTTGAGAGCGTTCACCGGGGCCCGGTCGGACGGAGTGGACAGCCACGCGAGCACGTCCGACGCCGACCCGCCCGGAGCCACCGACGCCGCATGGAACAGCGCGGTGAGCAAGTTCTTAGCCGCCCCCATCCAGAAGTCGCCGCGAGACTTTTCATCGGTGGTCGCGGCGATGAAATGGGACGCGAGGCGGCCGGCGCCCTCAATGGTGCGCGCGGACGCGAGCATGTCCCACCACATCGCCCGGTCCGAGTGGGTGATGTGCTGAGGATCGAGCAGCCAGACCGTGCCGACCTTCAACCGGCTCGCCCGCGTCACGGCGAAGGCGTCCGGCTTGTTCGAGGTCAGCAGGACCGCCCCCGGCGCGCGCAGGACCGCCGGCACCGCCACCGCGGTCGTCTTGTTCGAGCGCGGCGCCATCACGGCCAGCACCACGTCTTCCCAACTCCCCCGCAGCTCAGGGCCGCGTGACGCGTCGAGGTTGCCAAGGAGGAGGCCGGTATCGTCCGGCTGCACCTCTTGCGCGCCCTTGAGAGACGGCCGGAGCGCGCGGGCCCGCGCCCCCATCGCCTTGGGGGCGAGGGGCGCCAGCTCGCGGAGACCGGCCAGGCCGGACCGGTGCGAGAAGAACCGGCGCCACACCCAGTACCCGCCGGCGCCGAGGGCCGCGACGACGAGCACCAGGAGCACGACGATTCCGACGCCCGCCGCCGTGCCGTGCCCCGGCCAGAGCCGGCCCGGCCCCCCGGAAACGAGGAGCTTGGCCGACTGCACCGAGTAGGCCGGCGGAGCCCAGCCGCCCCCGGCCACGGCTACGCCGAGGGTGCCCCCGATGTGAGCCCCGGTGAACAGGCCGAAGGATCCGAAGATGACGCCGAGGACCGTGAGCGGCGTACCCGCCCCGGCCCCGCCGCCGCCGTTGTTGTCGTTCACGCCGCCCCCTTGCGAACATTGGATGGGTCGGTCTCGTACAGCCGCCGTTCAGCGTCCGTGAGCTGGAGGCGGACCGGGGTACCCGGCCGGGTGCCGAGCCGCAGCATGTACTTCCCGCGCCCGGGGTGCACCTGCCGGGTGCCGTCGATGCCCGTCCCAGCAGCGTGCGACCACGAGGCGATCAACTGTGTCTCGGCATCCGTGAGCGGACGCTGAGCGGAGACCCGTTCCAGCTCGCCCATGGACAGGGCGCCGAGGATCATCGAGTCACAGCGGTCGATCATCCCGAGCGCCTTTGCCCGGTCCTGAGGAGTCGGCAGACTCTCCGGGTCGCGGAGCGAATGCGTGATGAACAGCGTCACTTCATTCCGGGCCCGGTTGAGACGCGTCATACTGTCGAACGCATCGACGATCCCCGGGCCGGCTCTGAGCGCTCTCCACATTTCATCGAGCGGGAGTACCAGGGGGGCGGTCATCAGCCCGACCGCCCGCGCACTGTCGATGGACGAATAGGCGTATGCCCAGGTGGCCAGCAGCCCGGCCGACACGACGTGATCCCCGGCGGTCAGCAGGCTGGACAGGTCCACGGACAGTGCGGGGGCCGCCAGGTCCAGGGCCGTGGTGGTGGGCCCGTCGAAGAGGCCGGCCAGCGGGCCGGAGCAGAGGTTTTCCAGAGCGTGTGTCACCGCCCGCACCAACGCCCGGTAGTCGTCTTCCGAGTCCACCATGAGCTGTGCGCGGAGCTCCGCCGGTCCGTCCCGCAGCACCGTGACCACGTCCGGGATGATCGGGTCCCCCTCCCCCACATGCCGGGCCGCCACCGTACGGATGGCGTGTTCCACGACGTTGCGTTCGGTGGGAGTGGGCCGCCGGTCCATTTCGGTGGTGAGCAGGGCATGTAGCAGCTCGGAACGGCGGCCGTTGATCTCTGCCAGGAGAGCATCCCGCCGGGCCGGGGCGAGCGTGGGCAGGATCCTGCGCAGAGGGCCGGAGTCCAGGGGGTTGATTCGGTCCAGGCCACGGCCGATCCGGACGACCTGGCCGCCGAGCTCGCCCACCAGCGTGGCGTACTCGCCCTTGACATCCCCGGGGACCACGAGCTTGTACCCGTAGGCCGAGTAGGCGAGCCCAATCCGTTTGGCAATCGCCGACTTCCCGACCCCCGGTTGAGCCATGATCCACACGCCCGGATTGGTCACCAGGGAGCCGATCCAGCCCGAGGGGTCAAAGCACACGAGCTCATGGGTCAGTTGGTCGTAGCCGATGGGCACCCCTTCCGGGGGCAGCCCGGAGCCGAGGACGAACGGGTACAGCCCCGCAGTCTGGACCGTGCTGGAGAGGTAGACCGAGCCGGCGTCAAGGAGGGGCGATCGGCCACGTCCCACCCCCTTCCAGCCCGACCGAGCCGCGATGACGGAGGGGTTGAGGGCCCAGCCGGTAGGCTCTGCCGCGGCCGGCCCGGCGGTTTGCCCCCGCCGGGACGGCGCGACCGCGCCACCCGATTTGTTGCGCTTCATGCGTGTCTCCCTTCTGTCACAGGAGTGGATTGATGCCGACCGGGAGGCCGACGACGAGCGCGGCGGACTGGCCGCCGAACGCGGGACGGAACCTCAGGCCCCCGGCGCCCCGGGCCGCCTTTTCGATCTCCCGCCGCGCGGCGGGAAGGTCGGCCGCGCTGTCCACGGTGGTGGTGACGTAGATGGACCACTGGACCATCCCGGCCCCGGTGGCCTCTTCGGCCGCCGTACGCTCCGCGTGCTCCGCGTCCAGCCGCTCACGCCGGGTGGCCGTGCGCCGCGACCGGCGCCGGTACTCCGCCCGTGCTTCGCCCGCGTTCACCTCCCGCTCTACGACGGCTTGCGCCTCTTCCGTGGCTAGGATCCGGTACACCAGGGTCACGCGGCGCGCGTAGGCGCCGGGTGCCACCAGCTTGAGGAGCACGTCATAGGGGACGGTCTTGCGGGGTGCTTCCCGCAGGACGTACGAGACGGAGAAGTGGCCGTCATGGCGGTACACATCCCAGTCGTCCTCAGCCGCCACGGGGCCGACTTCATGCCAGACCAGGGCCTCAATCTGCTCAGACGGAGCGTCCATGTCCCCCGGAGTGAACGCCCCGCGGACCAGCCGCTTGACATCCACGTCCGAGGCCCGCCGCAGCACGTCCGCCCCGGCGCCCGCCAGGTCCACGGCGTCCAGGGCCCCGAGCGCGACGGCCGCAGCTTCCGCCGGCCCCTTGGGCCGTTCGGGGGCCCGGGACGGATCGATGACCAGGCTCATCCACGCCGCGAGCTGAGCGCTTGCCCGGGGCGCACGGGCCACCAGCTCGCCGATCGCTTGCCGGGCGAGCTCCGGGGCGGCCGGGTCCAACCGGCCCCGTACATGGTCGGAGAGGGCCGCGCCCGAGGACGGGGTGATCTGAAGCGTGACGGCCGCCGCGCTCACGGTGTCCTCATCAGCCAGCCGGGCGAGCGCTTCGCCCCAGGCCGCCACCTGACGGTTGACCGTCGCCCCCGACGCGAGGAGAGAGCCGGCCGGGGACAGCAACAGCGCCCCCGTCATCGTGCCGGTCCGCTGGTTCCAGACCAAGCCCACGGGCCCGCGCCCGTCGCCCGCCTCAGCCCGGATGAGCTTTGTCGGCGCAGCCATCCCGGGCAGGTCGAGCACTTCGGGCGCGGGCAGGAAGACGCTCCGGTACGAGGTCTCACCGCGGAAGTTGGCCAGGCTCCACCGGGCCCGGCCGATGACGTACGACATGAGCGGCATCCCGTGCCGCTGCCAGATCGTGAGCGCGATCACTACCAGGGCCACCGGGAGGGTTACCGCGAGGGTGGAGACCGGGCCGCCCACGATGATGACGACGAGCGGCGCCAGCAGGGTGCCCACCACGATCACCGTTTGACCGGTGTTCAGAGTGCCGATGCCCATGCTCTTGGATCGCCGCCACCCGCCGTAAAGCTGTGTCTCTGACATGTTCTCTACTCCTTCCCGCCCACAGCGCCGCCCGCCTTATCGACGGCGGCTTTCCCTGCCTCAGCAGCCACCACGGCGATGCCCACAGGGCCAGCACCCGCCGCCGCCATAGAGCCGGTGCCGCCGGCCGCCGTGGCTTGGCCCGCCACAGCCGTTCCGGTGGACGCCGTACCTTCGGCCGCCGCCGCCACACCTTCGCCCGCCGCGGATCCCGTCCCGGCTTGCTGCGGGATGTTCCCGGAGGCTTGCTGAATCGCACTGGACGACGAGTCATCGCCGCCGTTGTCGCCGCCGCCCGGACCGCCGGAGCCGGAACCTGAGTTCCCGCCGCCCGCCGGGCCGTTGCGGTCCATGTCGGCCGCATGGGAGACAGCCGAGGAGCCGGCCGAATCGCCGCCCCCGCCGCCAGCGCCGCCCATCGTGGAGGCCATGGCACTGCCGGCCATGCTCAGAGCGCCGCTCGCGCCACCGGAGGCGACCGCGTTCCCCATGGCCAGACCGAGGGGAGCGAAAAGCGCGAGAAGGGATTTCAGGGCGATGATCGAAAGTGCCAGGGTGACCACTCCCCGGATGAAGTCGATGATTCCTTGCCCGTGCTTCATTTCAATAAAGCCCACACTGATGATCAGGGCCGCCATGGGCTTGTACGTGATGATCACCATGATGGCGGTGAAGAGGCGCGGGAGCCACTGCCGTGCGCTTTCGCCGCCGAGTTGTCCGGCACCGGCAATGGGCAGCAGGAGCGCTTGAATCGGGATGGCCGCCTGACGGAGGAACAGCATCACGAGTTGAATTCCACCGATGATCAGGACAATGAGGGCGATCACCAGCAGTCCCATCGGATTTCCGATGGAGGGCAGGAGGATGAGCGCCATACGGTCCGGCACATCGTCGTCCCCGAAGCCGACTTGCAGGATTGCCCGGGTGAGCTGGTCAGATGCAACCAGCAGAGCGTCAATGACTCCCACCCCGGCCGCCGAGACGATCACATTCATGAAGAGCCCTTGAAGGAGCTGACCCAGGGGAGCCCCGGAACGCTGCATGATCATCTTGATTCCCTGACCCATCGCCAGGAGGGTGGCGATACCTGCTCCGATGCCGACCATGAGCGCATGGAGGCTGATCGACCGTGTAGGGTCATCCGGCTTGTTCGGATCGCCGAGTACGCCGGATTCCTTTACCTGTACGGAATCGGTCGAAAGCCAGAAGGTGAATCCGATTTTGATGAGGTCGCGCGAGAATTCCGCCATGGACGAGGCGGCGTCACCGATGACGGTTTCTCCGAGCTTTTTGGCCGCTGCCGTGGTTCCGTCCTTCGCCCCCTTCACTGCGACTTTCACGCATTCCACGGGGCCGTCCGGAGCTTTGGGCATGTTCGGGATCAGCCAGGTTGCGCATTTGGTGATTCCCAGCCAGTCCACCGTAGGCAGGACGGCCGGCGCCGCCGCCGGCACCGCCGCCGGAGCCGGGCCAGCGGCAGCCGGAGCGGCACCGAGGCCGACGAGCACCAGGACCACCGCCACGAGCGGGACGACACGGGCCAGGGCCCGCAGCCGCTTCACAGCCGGTCCCCTTCCTGAATCGAGGTCCACCCGTGGTCATTGAAGGCCGCCGTCCCCACGTCCACGGGGTCCGGGATGCCCGCCGAAGGGTCGGTTGCCGCACCCTTCCAGTCCCCGTCTTCCCACACGGCTCGCCCGGGGCTCACGATCAGTTTCGTGGTGGTCGCCGCGCCCGCCTTGGGCGCGTGCGTGACCCGCAGCAGGACCAGCACATCCACCGTGTTGGAGTCCACGGCTTTCCACTGGACGCCGATGGGCCACGCGGTCAGCGTGGCGCCGTCCGGCACCGGGCCGGTGTCCGGGATTCCTGCAAACTGCCTGTTGCCCTTGGCCCCGGCCTCAGCCGCCGCCGCCATCGAGGTGCGGTACTGGGCAGCCGCGTACGCGAGGATGCCCGCCCGGATCGTTGCCGCGTCGAGGCTCCAGGCGTTCCGGGACGAGGCCACGGCCATGGCCGCCCCACCCTCCGGGGTACGGGGGAAGCCGATTCGCAGCCCCTCCGCCGTCTTGCTCCGGCCGTCCGGGAGTTTGACCGTACGGTCCGGCGCCACATAGCCGCTGTCATCGTCGGGCACGGTGGCAGTCGGCTGAGGAGCCGGGGCCGCCGAGGAGGGCCCCGGCGCCGGAGCGGTGCCCTTGCCGCTGTCGTCATCACCGGTCACGGCGATGACGACCAGAGCAGCGACGAGGGCCAGGACCAGAGCGACGAGGACAACGACCGCCCGGCGCATCCGGCGGTTGGCAGCCTGTTGGAGATGGAGAGTCATCCCGGCCGCCTCAGGTCACGATGCCGGGGACGACCCCGGCCGCCAGCGTGACCACGGACAGGCCGCCGAGGATCCAGAGCAGGCCGTTCGCTCCTTCGGCAGACAGGTGGCTACGGTTGCGGCGGCCGACCATCATCATGATGCCGCAGGCGGACATGCCCAGGATGCCGCCGCCGATGGCGAAATACTTTGCCCAACCGACCCACTCCGGCATGACCGAGCCCATGCCGGGAGGGGCCTTGGGCGGAGCGTCCCAGTTGGTCCCCGGGGTGGGTTCCATGGGCGCCAGCGCCACGAGATCGAGAACCGTGCTCATGAACATCGTGCATTCTCCTATTCGGCGAGGCCGAGCGAGCGCCGCAGAGCGCGGGCCGCTCTCTGTACGGCGCGCAGGTCGAGGCCATCGCCGGGGGTATCGACGCCCCGGAGTTCGGCCAGGTAGGGGACCTCAGCTATCCCCAGGACCCGCGGTGTGATGGTGCGCATTCGGTAGACGGCCGGCTTGGGCAGGCTCAGTGGAGCGTCCCGGACGACGACCAGGTACGGCCGCGGTGCTTCCGGGTGCCACCGGCCCACGGCATCGACCGCGCGAGACATCCCAAAAGCCGTGGACTGGGCCACGACGACCGGCATGTAATAGAGCGGCAGCCGGCCGCCGCGACGGAGCTCTATCGAGCCGAGGGCCCCGTCAGGGTCGAGCCACTTCGTAACGGTTGACGTGCCCGCGCCGCCATGAGCGCCCAGGACCGCGAACCGTTCGTGGGCCGGGGGGCGTCGAACTTCAGTAGACGCCGGTTGACTCATCGTTCACCCCCGTAACTTGATCTCTCTGTCAAGCTACCATGACCCACTGTCATCTATCGCTGCTATAAATCAACGAGGGTCCATGAGTCCATCGAGCGGTCTCACCGGCTTCCGTGCTGACCTACTGCGCTCCAAAAGGGAGGCACGGGGGTGGAGTTGTGAACAGCTCGCCCTGATGGCCAGCGTCACGCCGGGCACCGTCCGAAAGGCCGAGGCTGGCCCGGGGAACCCCTCCCCCCGGGTCGTCGGCGCCCTGGCCGCCGCGCTGAGCGTCAACGTGGCCGAACTCGCACCAACAGGGGACTTGTCACTGAGACAACTACGCGCCCGCCGAGGGGTCACGCAAAAGATCGTGGCCGCCGAAGTCGGCGTCAGTACGGGGATGGTGAGCAAAGTCGAGACAGGAAAGTACGGGGTCAGGAACCCCGCCCGATGGGCGCCCGCGTACGGCGTGAGCGTCCGTGACTGGACGAAGGCATGGAACGCCGGCCGGGAGACACACCGCCGCCGGATCCGGAGCCAGCCGCCCCGGGCGAGCCAGGAGGTCAGGGAATGAAGGCCATAACCGGCGCCGTGGCCGCCGTGGTTGCTCTGCCCGTCGCCATCATCGGGCTTGTCCTGATGAGCGCCGGGGCGGACGCGACCGGAGACGAGGCCGGCGGGGCCGGGATGATCGACGGACTGAACGTGTCGGCGATGCCGCCGGAGGGCCGGAAGTGGGCCCCGTGGTACCAGAAGTCAGCAGCTCAGTGCCCCGGACGCCTCTCCCCCGCCGTGCTCGCCGCTCAGGGTTACCAGGAGTCGGGTTTCCGGCCGGACGCAGTGGGCCCGCCCACCGACTACGGCACGGCGAAAGGGATCAGCCAGTTCATCGACTCCACATGGGAGACACAGGGCAAAGGCCGGTACGAGGACATGGACCGGGATGGCGACAGCAGCGCCTTTGACCCCGAGGACGCCATCATGGCCCAGGGGCGGTACATGTGCGCCATGGTGAAGAGGGCCGAGACCAGCGGGTACAAGGACACCCCCATCAGGTTGTCCCTGGCCGGGTACAACGCCGGGTGGGGGTGGGTGGACTACTACAAGGCGGTTCCGCCCGAGCGGTTCGCCAAGGGGCAGACGTACCACTACGTCCGGATCATCACGGCCAACGCGGCGAAGTGGGCGAGCGCGGTTTCCAGCATCAGCGGACTGGGCAGCGGCAGCGGAGCCGACGCCGTACGCCGGGGCGCCAAACAGATAGGCATCCCCTACTCATGGGGCGGAGGCAATCCCGGGGGCCCGAGCAACGGGTTCTGTGACGGGCGCAATGGCTACCTGAACGGGCGGTGTGTGGCCGCCACGACCGCAGGTTTCGACTGCTCATCCCTGACGCAGTACGCATGGTGGTCGTCCGTCAAACTCCCCCGGGTGGCCGCTGCCCAGTACGCGGCTACGGCGAGCCGGCGCATCGACCGGGACGACCTGAAGCCGGGCGATCTGCTGTTCTGGTCCAAGTCGGGACCGGCCGCGATCTATCACGTGGGGATTTACGCAGGTGAGGGCAGGGTGCTACACGCCCCCCGCACAGGGCGGAAGGTCGAGTTGCAGCCGATTGCGGAGGCCATGCCGTCGCGGGACTATATCGGTGCGACCCGGCCCGGGGCTTAGCTTGCACATGCTAAATCCGGGAGACGGAGGAAGGGCCCCCGCCGAGCAGTGGCGGGGGCCCTTCCCGTTCAGCCGGACCTAGACGGCGACGGCCGCCCTGATGTCCATGTACGTCACGTCTCCGGGGACGTTGAGTGCCGCCGCGAGCGCCACCAGGTCGTCCACCGGCAGCGGTCGCGGAGGCTCCGCCGCCGCAGACGGCCCCGGAACGCCGATGGGGATCACCGGCGCCACGTTCGAGGCCGGCACCGGGGGCAGGACAGTCCACCCCTCCGCCGGCTCGACAGGCACGAGCGGCCAGCCCACGGGGCGAGGGGCGTACGGGTCACGAAGTACAGTCACGGAAGATCCTCCATACGGATCGAGGACCAGGGCAGCGACCGGCCAGAAGCCGCCCGGGTCCGCACGGTGAGGGGGTCGGGCGCCAGCCCGGCCCCCTCTCGTATGTGCAGGCTGAAGCGCTTGCACTTGTGCACTTATACATGCACAAGTGACACGGTAGCGCACCGACGCAGGCAAGGGGCGCCTAGTCGCCGAGTTTTGCCGTCATAATGTCGTGCATGTCTAAAAGCCTTGTGGAGTGGGCCAAGGGCGGCGACCGCCCGCCCATCGTCGCCGCAGCAGCATGGAAGGGGGGCGACGGCAAGAGCACGCTTGCGTACGAGGTTGCGTACCAGCTTGGCGCGACGCTCGCCGACTTCGATTGGGACAAGGGAGGGGCGTCCGGTTCATGGGGGTTCCGCCCCGAGCTGAGGGTTCGCGCTCCCATGCTGGAGGCGTTCGAGAAGGGCAAGACCCCGACGCCTCTGCGAGGGCGCCGTAAGCCGGACCTGATTCCCTCACACCCGGATTTCGGGCTCAACCAGCCGCCTCCCGACCGGGTTGCGGACGCGCTGGAACAGTGGGTGCGGGAGCTGGATTCACCATTGGTGGCGGACACCCACCCCGGGGGGTGTGACTCAACGTACGGCGTCCTTCAGCCCGCCGATGTTGTGCTTGTCCCGGCCGTGTTCGCTGACAAGAGCCTGAATGCCCTTGAAGGCATGTTGGAGGAACTGACGGATTACCCGCTGTACGTCATCCCGTACATGGTGAAGAGCCCGCCGGCCCGGATGCGGAAGCGGCTCAGGGACATGACCACGCGTTTCGGTATCCCCGTGGGCCCCGCTGTCAGCTACTACTCATGGATTCCGACCAGAAGCCGCAGGATGGCGATTTCGTCGGAACCTGTGTCGAAGCAAGCGGCGCCGTTCGTACAGCAGATCGACCGTGTTGCCGCAGGGGTGATGAACTATGGCGCCTGACGGTTTGGACGATCTGGATCAGGAGGCCGAGGGGCGACGACAGCGCAGGGCGGCCCCTTCCCGAAGGTCCCGCCCGCCAAAGAGCGACGAGGAGCGGCGCCAGGAGCGCGAACGGCTGGACGAGGAGAGGCGCGAGCGCGAGAGGCGCGAGCGCGAGGCGAACGAGTCGAAGCCGGAACCGGTTCCGGAACCGACACCAGTGCCAGCAGGCAAGAAGCGCGACCGGCCGCCGTCGATCCCGTTCTACCCCGACCCGGAGAACGAAGAGTTCCTGTGGACCGTGGCCGAGGCCGCTACAGCGCGCCGCGAGAAGATCCCGGCCACCGCGGTTCTTCGGCTCGCTATGCGCCGTCTGTCTCAGCAGATGACGCCCAGTGAGATCGTCAGGGAGCTGAGTGGCCCGGTGCAGACTGGCGGGAAGATGGGGCGCCCCCGGCGGTAGGGGGCAAAGGGTGGCTACCAGTAGCCAGGTAGGCGCGTACAACCTTGTACGCGCCTACCTTATTGCACTTGTGCATGTATAAGTGCAAAAATGCGAGAGCGCTAAAGTCGGCGCGTGCCGCTCCGGGACCGGGAGTACGTCGCTAGCATGGGCGCTCACGCTCAGGCAATTAGACGCGCGAAAGTGCGTGAGTTGCTACCGGCTCAACTGTATGCACTTATGCATGTAAAAATGCGGGCCCCCAAAAAAGGGGCGCAAAGGCAATAAAGGGAGGCCCTGGGGGCGCCCAACTACCACGAAGCGCGTCCCCAGGGCCACACGGGAATGAGGAAGACCCCATGCACCACCACAAAGGTAAGGCCAGCCGGCACCACCCGCCGACCACTTCCGGCACGCGCTTCCCGCGCGGGCGGAGGACCACCCGATGAAGGACTTTGCCCAGCTCACAGCGTGGATGGCTCCCCACGGCACCATGATTGTGGCCGTGTGCGTCCTTGCGGCCGTACTGGCCGCCGTCACCCTGATGTACCGCCGAGCGAGGGTCGGCGTGCCGAGCCGAGAGCTCTCCCGTCCCCGTGCCGAGAAGGCTCGTAAGTTCAGCATCGGCACCCTCTCCGCTGCCGCCGCGTTCGTCATCTGCACCAGCATTAGCCTCAACACGTCCTTCCGATTCACCGGTGACCCGGACGGGCTGAAGATGACCGACACCGCTGAACGCGTCCTTGCATGTGCCGCGTTCGAATCCCTCATGGCGATGTGCGTGCTGGGAGCACGCGAGCGCATGAGCTCCAGTGATAGCCGGAGCCCCGGGTGGTACGGCGGTGCGGTGTGGGTCTTCGCCGCACTCTCCGCCATCCCCGCGTACGTCGAGGGCAACGGCTTCACCGCGGCCACCATGGTCCGGATCATCGTCGGCTCGTTCGGGTCCGCTCTGGCCGCTCACTCCGCTCTTGGACTGGAGCTCAGGCACCGTACGGGCGACGAGTCCCAGACCGCCATGGCCCAGATCATCCGTGATCTTCGCGAGCGCCTGATGGCCCGGCTTGGGCTCGCCCACCGCAACCGCAGCGCTCAGCAGATCGCCCGGGACCGGGCCCTTGACCGGGCCGTGGACCTCTGGGACCGGTACGACCGGATGGAGGAGGCAGCCCGCGCCAGCAAGACGGGGCGCAGGCTCGCCCGGCGGCTCGCTCTGTGGCAGGACCGCGCGGAGCTCGCCACAGACCCGGCACAGCGCGAGGCTTTCCGGCAACGAGCGGCACACCGGAAGTTCGCCACAGCGCTCCAGATCCAGGATTCCGAGTCCCCATGGACACAGCCGAGCCCGGCCCAGCGGCACACCCGCGCACTGGACACGCTGGAGACACACGCCGAGCGTATCGAGGCCCTGGCCGACACCGCCGAGGCCGCCGTGATGGCACAGACCGGCACGCCCCCCGTGGCACAGAGCGGCACACATCTGCCTGCCCAGCGCGCCGACACGGGCACGGCGAGCCGTGAAGACGACGAGCCGGCCGACTGCACCGAGGCCGGACCCCCGTCCGCCGCAGCGGCACACAGCGGCACACCCGGAACGGTCACCGCCCGCGTGCCCCAGCAGGACCCCGACACGGACGAGGTCGCCGACGAGCACCAGGACCAGCCCCACCGGGATTTGCGGTCCTACCCAACGAAGCGTGCGGCCCTTGAAGCCCTGTACCGGTACCGGATCGACTCGGCCGACACACGGACCACGAACGCGATCGTTATGACGTTGCTGGACGAGCTCGAACAGCACGGCATCACGCTGGACCGGGGGACCGCAAACAGGTACATCGCCCCTCTCCGCCCCACCGGCTCAGAGGATGCCGAGGACCGCGAGGGCCAGAGCCAGCCGCTTCAGTTGGTCGAGGCATGAGCAGGGGTGCGGCCGGTCGGCCGCACCCCTTACCACTCGGCACACCAGGTGTGCCGACACAGGCCGCAAGGGGAGAGATGACCAGGCCCGCCACACCGGCACACAGCAATCACGAGCCGCCTCACCCGCGAGAGACTGAGCTGACGGGCCGGGTTGACGCGGCCCACGAACGCGTCCGCCGGGCACTGGACGCCAGCACCGCACTCCGAGCGGCACAGGAGGCCGCGAGCGAGGCACGTGCCGAGGCACAGCGGGCCGAGGCCGACGCCGAGGCGGCACACCGCGAAGCCGAGACAGCGCGGGCAGAGGCACAGACAGCGCGATCGGAACTCGCGGCGGCACAGCGGGAGGGGGAGGCACAGCGGGTCCGGCTCGCCGAGGCCGAGGCGGCACAGCGGGAGGCCGAGGGCGGCCGTGCCGTGGCGGTGCAGCTCGCCGAACAGGCACAGCACACCGCCGAGGCGGCACGCCGGGAGGCCGAGGAGGCACGGGCCACGGCACGGGCGACGGGGGATCAGCTCGCCGCCGTCCGGGCGGAGCTGGAGACGGAGCGCGAGGCCCGCCGCCAGGTCGAGGCCGGCGCCGAGGAGACCACCGAACCTATGGCCGACGAGCACCAGGCCGACGAGCCCGCCGCCCCGGCCCGGACCCGGCGCCAACCGAAGCGGCAGACCCGCAGCAAACGACGCTGAAGCGCAAGCCAAGCGGCACCACCAACCACAAGCGGGCCGACTGCAATTGCAGTCGGCCCGCTTGTGGTGAGGCTCAGAATCGCCCGGACTGAACACCCGCGATGAACATCTCAAACGCCCCGGTCGCCACGGTGACGACAGGCCCCCCATTCTCCTTGGAGTCACGCAGCGCCACCCATTCATACGGGACTTTTGCGACCTCCACACAGGCGCCGCTCTCACTGCTGGCCGTGGCTTTGAACCACCGCAGATTTTCGAGAGCAGGGGCAGGGGGGCGGGTTTGGCTCATCTAGGCTCCTTATGAAATGAGTTCGCGCATGAGCGCATTGGATTCCTCCGGATCGAGCGCCCCGGCCTGTAGACGGCTGAACGTGTTGCGCAATGATTGAACTTGCCGATCCTTTTCCAGGAACACGTTTCCCGCAGGACTGTCCACATAGCCGATCGTCCGGCCCGGAGGGCGAAACTCCAGGAGACTGAAAGCTCCGCGCAGACCCGGGTGAACATCTTTCTTCCGGGGAAAGACCTGAATCGTGATGTTGGGCAGGTGGGTGGACTTGACCAGGGATCTGATCTGACTGGCCATCACGGCAGTCCCCCCGATGTCTCGATGAAGCACGGATTCATCAATCACGGCCCAGAGTTCAAGTGGAGAAGAAGAAGTCAGCCGCTGTTGGCGTTGCATCCGAACTTCTACCATCCGGGTAATTTCCCCATCCGAAGAATTGGGGAGAGCCGCCAGAACTGCACGGGCGTAATCCCGAGTTTGGAGGAGCCCAGGGATGAAACCAAGCTCCCAGCTCTGAACCGCACGGGCGTCATACTCCAGGCCGACGTAAACACTAAGTCCACTGGGCATGACCTGTTCGTATTCGGCTTGCTCCCACCAGCCGATTTCACCCGCGGCCTTATGCATTTCCAGAATTGTCGATCTCGCTTCGGGGTCCGTAACCCCGAATAGGTCGAGCATGGATCGAATCTCGATCACCTTGGCGAGTCCCTGGCCATTTTCCAGGCGACTGATTTTGGACGTGGAGCACTCAAGATGATGAGCCACCGCAGCCTGATCAAGGTCAGCAGCCTCACGCAAGCGGCGCAACTCCCCGCCGAGGTTCCGTCGCCGGAGCGTGGGCCCACTCGGCTCACTCATCCGCCGTCCCCGCCTTCGTTGTGGTCGTCGTGGGTTTGCTGTGTGCAAGTCTGCCTCATCGCTGCTCACGTCGCCGCGCACACCCCTTCATCACTCTTCTGAGCTGCAACGTTGGTCCGTCGCTCGCCATCTCACCCGTATGGGTATCCGCCCTGGGCTTGCATCATGGGATTGCATGACGGATTCTAAGGGGGTTGACTACGGGATGTAGCGGCTTGGTGGCATGAGCAGATGCGTGGCGCCGAGCCCCGCGGACCCATGGAGGCCACCGGATGCGGTCCCAGATCGGCAGCAAGCAAGAGCCTTCCGACGACTCCCAGGAAGCGCCCCCGCAGGTGCTTGACGAGGTCGAGGAAGCCCGGCGGAAGGCTGCGCGTGCTCTAGCCGCCTCAGTCGAGGCCGCGCACCGCCTGAGCGAACTCACCGGGGGCGCCTCGTGACCGACTACGCGATCCGGTGGGCCCTGGCCGCCGGCGCCAACCCGGACGAACTCGCCCGGACATGGGAGACGGGGCAGCTCGCAGAGGTGCCCATAGGGCGTACCTGGGACGTTGTACGGATTGCGGATCGAGTTGCCCCCACCGTTGCCGGTCGGCTGATCGTTCTAGGCGTCCCCCAAGGCCCCCTGCTCGTCTGCCAGCCCCGGGCCGCCTATGAGTGGCTTATACCGGTGGGCGAGGCGGCTCAATGGGCCGCGCTGCCGCAGTGGGGCCGTTCATGCGTAGCGGTTGCCGCAGGCACCTTTCTTTGCCCCCCGCCCACCGACAGCGGGCGCCAGGAGTACCACCGTGGCCGCCGGTGGCTTGTCCCCCCGGCGGAGCGGTTTCCCCAGGTCACTGAATCCGATGCGTTGTACGAGGTCCTGGCCGCTGCCGTCACCCGTGATCGTGCCGACGAATACGCGAGCCGCACGGGATCTCAGGCCATGCCCCGCACCCGGGAGGCGCCCCCCCTATGAGCCCCGACATGTACCCGGTCCCGCCCGCCGGCACCGCTCACCCTTCGCCGGAGTGGGGGATGTTCGCTCTGCCGGGAACAAGCTCTCTCACCCCGAGAGTTGCCCGCCATGCCGTGCGTACCTCCCTCACTACGTGGGGCGTGCCGGACGAGGCAGTGGACAGGGCCGAGAGCATCACCAGCGAGCTTGTCACCAACTCCGTGCGGCACACGGTCAGCATGACGGTGGTGGTGCACATTGCGTACGACGGCCGAACCGCCACGGTCGGAGTGTCCGACGCCGGTAACGCCGCCGCAGGTCTGACGGCTCAGCCTGCCCCGCTGAACGCGGAGAGCGGCCGAGGGCTCTGGCTGATCGAGGCGCTGGCTGATCGGTGGTACTGCCGGACCGCCCCCAACGGCGGGGCCGATGTCACGGCAGAGATCCGCGTCAGCCACACCAGAGCCGAGTTTGCGGTACGTCCCCACCCGGAGATCACATGACCGCCGCGCCGCTGGAGGTACGCCAGGCCGGTACTCACTGGCGGAAGCCATTGGGGCCGGTGGACTTGAGCCCCCTCCCGGGCGACAAGTGCCAGCGACTTGAGAATGACCAGTTCTTCGGGGCCCTCACCAGTTTACGGGCGTGGATGCTCGCCGATGGGGAGCCCCTGAACGACGGATCAGCGCAGCAGACCAGCAGTCACGTCCTGGCCGGGCGATACGACCGTGCGAGCGCGGCCGACCGTGACGCCGTCGCCGTGGCGCTGCGAGATTGTGTGGCCCGCCTGATTCCGGAGGCGTACCCGACCGGGGATTACTGGCTGGTGGGGGCCGCCCAGGTTCTCGCCGCAGAGACAGCCGTACCCGACGCCCGCGCCGCAGCGCTGATGAGGCTCGCCGGCGCCACGCGCGATCTGCTCAGCGCCGTGGCGTCCCTGCCACCGGAGGACGCCCAATGACCCGCCGCCCCTGGCCCACGACGGACACGCTCACCGCGATATCGGATCAGCTCGCCGTGTACGAGGCCGAGGGCGGGCCGCCCGCCGTCGCGGTCGAACTGGCCGCCGCGCTCAGGGCCCACATCGGTGCCGCCGTCACCGCCGCCGAGAGCGCAGGGTCGGCCACCTGGGCCGCGAGGCAGGCGCGAACAATTGCTCTGGCATGGCTCAGGACAGACCCGCACGATCCTGCCTGTCCGGATACGCGCTACCTCGCAGCTCTGGCAACGGCGGCAGAGCGGATACAGCGGGTGGTCCCGAAGGCGCCCGTCCGCAGGAGTACCAGGAGCGCGAAGCCGACCGAGGCGACCCAGGCCGCGACGGCCGCCAAGCTGTCCGGCACCGCCCGCGGCGCCGGAGTGGTGTACGCGTGCATACACGACGGCCGGGATCCTGAACGGTTGATGCCCAGGCTCACGGCGTGGGTACAGCAGGTGCACGGGGTCACCGTCGATGCCATGGAGTACGACACCGGGCCCCATACTCGCCCGCTGTTCGAGCGGCCGGGATGGAGAAAGGTGCACCAGGTGATCACAGCCGGCGGGGTGAGGCTGCTCGCCGTCCCGGCCCTGGCGGAGCTCACGGGCCCCGGGAGCCAGCGTGACCGTCTCGTACACGCCCTGGCGGGCCATGGCGTCACGGCCATGACCATTCCGCGGCACTGGTACCCCAGGACCGACCCACGGACGTGGCGCCGCAGCAGATGAGCCACGTCGGCCGCCGCGTCCCCCGACCATCGAGGCGGCCGACTTCCGGGCAGTGCCCCCAGCCCCCAGCCGGATCGAATCCGGCGGGGGCACTGCCATGTATCGGGGGCGCGAGTACGGTGGAGGAGCCGAGCAGCGACGGAGGTCACAGGATGAGCGCGCTACCGCACGAGACGCCCCCCCGGGCGTACGCGGACCCGTACCGGATCGAGGAGTGGGAGGGGCCCCAGACGCTCGCCGAGCTCCGGGCCGAGCTCGCCCTACTCGGAGCCGCCGAGGTAGTGGCGTTCAATGCCCGGCTCGATGCAGCCAAGTTCGGCACCGCACAGGCCGAGGTGATCGCCGATGCCCGGCGGACGCTCGCGCTGCGGACCCGGCCCGAGGTACGGGCCGCTATCGCCGCGTCGCTCGCCGGGGAGACGGAGACGGCCCCGGTCGCCGACCTGTACGCCTATCTGGAGACCCAGGGCCCGGCCCGGTGACCCGCTGGACCGTCGAAGTACCGACCCGGCTCTACGAGGAGTTCGCCCGGCTCAGCAGCGGAGGCCGCCGAGCCGTTCATGACGTACTGGACCGGCTCGCCGTCGAGCCCCGCGACCCCACCAGTTCCACGGAACCGATCGAGGGCGCGGAGCTACGGCGCATCGACACCGAGCCGGCCAAGGACACCGGGGACCGGATCACCCTTCTGTACCGCGTCCACCCACCCCGGGAGGACTCCCCGGGCAGGGTCGAAGTGATCTTTCTGCTGTTCGGCCCTTGACCCCTGAACACCCCGCAGAGCCCGACCATCGGCCGGGCTCTGCCTGTTCTTCCGCGCGGGCCGTCGCCGTGCAAGGTGCGACCGCGCCGGAGACTGTGTCAGCTCTTCCACTCGTCCGGCCAGCCCGGACGCACGAGGGGAAAGACACCAGGAGGAATCTGCAAACCGCCGACCCCGCTGCCTGTCTTTCCGGCGGTGACCAGCGTGCGCACGTATTCCACATCTTCTGTCAGCCGCGTGACTCGGCCCGCGAAGGAGTCATCCACCATGAGCAGCCCGTATCCGCCGTTGATAGCGGGCAGCCCGGCCACCGCGCACCAGGCGCGGTACCGGTCCAGACCGCCAAGATCATCAGGTGTGGCGAACGCGTACTCATATCGACCCATTGGGCCCCTCTCAAAGCACTTCCGGTCCGGCCGGATCGTGTAAGGGACCCTAGCGTCAATTCGGCGCCCCGTTGGCCCTGTTGACTCTCTCCACAACCCGCGTACTGGTTGCACTCACGTA
>NZ_VCLA01000159.1:0-8067 GCF_009600885.1 Streptomyces jumonjinensis | reverse complement strand
TCTTTTAGATGTCGGGAGGGAACGGCACCCACCGACACCACCACCAACCGGAAGGGGGCGCAGAGTATGCGCGCCACGTGTGAAGACTGCGGCGATGAGATCGAGATCGATCCCGATGGATTCCGCACGCTCTGCGGCTGTGACGTAGCCGCATGATCAACCCGGTGGGGGTGGGAACGGCACCCGCCCCCACCGGGACACCTCACCAACACCCGATCGAGAGGACTCCGAGATGACGACACCCGCTGAGCAGTACGCCGAGGACCGCGCCACCGTGAAGGCCGACATGGAACAGGCCGTCACGCTCGAATTCGGCGAGTACGTGGGCTACTTGGCCCACTACGGGATCAAGCTGTGGAAGCTCGCGGACAAGCACCCCGCGCGGGAGCTCGCCCACCGCCACCTTCAGAACTACGCGGACGAGGTCTTGGACGAGCTCGCCGCCCGCCAGTAGCCGTACCCGTCCCCCTCCCCCGGGGGCGGGAACGGCACTCGCCCCCGGGGCCACCAACACCCCGGGAGAACCGATGACTACGAAGAAGCAGCCCCCCAGCGAGGCCGTACGGGCACTGCTCGCCGAGGCCCGCGCCGACTACGAGCGAGCGCAGAGCCCCGAGATGAAGGCCGCCGTACGGCTCCAGCAGGGCCAGGCCCGCACCAACGGCAACGCGGCGGCCGGAGCCCCCGGCCACCGCCGGAGCTGAACCCCGGTCCGGGGCGCGCAGCCCGAACAGGCCGGGCGCCCCGGACAACGGGAAGGGCCGGTGGGACACCCCTAGAGGTGACGGCATCCACCGGCCCGCGCTCCCACCAACACCCGGCCCGAAGGCCGAAACGGAAGCAGCTACCAGTATAAGCGCGGACCGGGGCGGGAAGCCCGGCCCGGTCCGCGCCTTTGGAGAACCCGCCATGACGAACGCCATCACCACCCCCGCCCCCGCCGGTACCGCATGGGATCCGTCGATCCCGACCACCACCCACGGTGGCTGTTGGGTGTATCCCGGCAGGCTGGTCCTGGCCATCCCGGGCCGAGAGTGGCCCCATCAGCCCGCCACGTGCCCCCAGCCCTACGACGCCCCCGGGGAGTGGATCGGATCCGGCGCAGACGAAGCGCTGGTGTGCACCGGATGCGGACTTGACATCACCTGAACCGACACCGGTGCAGGTGAACACGACGGGCCCGGACCATTCCTCAACGGGGGTGCTGTCCGGGCCCGCCCGCGCTCCCGGCCGCCGTCGAGGAAACGCGCCGGGGGTGACCAGTCACCGCCTCTCAGCCGGCCCGGGGCGCCGTCGAGGACGAGCGCCAGGACCACGGCCGGGCCGCCGGGCCGGTCGCGGGCCGCCGGTCGCCACGGCGTCGAGGACGAGCACCAGGCCGCCGAGACCGGGCCGCCGCCGAGGACCGTCCGGGGCGCCCCCGGGAGTTGGCTTGTGCAAGCTAAGAAGTGGGCCGAAGTTTCTTCGGATAGGGCTCTGACCTGCGCTTTTACCGGTCTGATGATGGCGCGTCAGATTGACCGTGAACCCCTAGTGCTGTATTCTTTTAGATGTCGGGAGGGAACGGCACCCACCGACACCACCACCAACACCCACCCGAAGGGGAGACATGAACAACGAAGAGCGCGCAGAGTGGGCCGCCATCGCCCTCAACGCCTACATGGACGAGGCGCCCCGCACCCTTGTCCCCATCCCGAACGATTCCGAGCGTGTGCGGTTGGGTGTCGTCGCCGCCGAGGCCATGGCGCGCGCGACCCGAAGTGACTCCGCCGACCACGTCGTCAATGACTACCTCAGCGCCGAACTGATCATCGGCGATCTGATCGTGTACCTCTTCCACATGGTGGACGACAAGGTCACCCCGGATCAGATCATCGCTGCCGCCGAGGAGATGCGCGCCCCCTACCCGGTCACGCTCACGGCGCTGTGCACGGTCGCCGCTGCCGATGCTGGCTACCCGGCCGCGATGCTCGCCGCCCTGATGGAGGCCGCCGCTCACTTCGGGTGTGACGTGTCCGAGACCACCGCCCAGGCGAAGGACTTTTACGAGGAGGAGAAGGCCGAGGAGGAAGCCGAGCAAGACGCGTGACTGAAGCTCCGGGGGCGGGAACGGCACCCGCCCCCGGAGCACCCCACCAACACCGAGAGGACTCACCATGACCGAGCTGACCATGACGGACCGGGCGGACCGGGCCCGCATCGCACTGGACGCGTACACCGCCGAGGCGCCCGCCAATCTGTTCTCATTCCATCTACATGCTGAGCGTGTCCGGTTGGGCGTCGTCGCCGTCGAGGCCGTGGCCCGCGCGACCCGACGAGACCCGGCCACCCTCTCGCAGGAGACCGCCGACGAGCTCTTGGGCGATCTGATCGCCTACGTCTTCTGTCTCGCGGACGGCCGGATCCGCCCGTCCGAACTCACCCGCGCGGCTGAGCAGTTCCGCACATCGCGCCCGATCCGGCTGGACGCTGCCCTTGCTGCCGACGAGGCCGGTATGGGCAGGGTGGCCGCGATGCTGGGCGCGATTATCGACGTAGCCCACGAATACGACTGCGCCGTCACGTGGATGGTCGAGGACGCCGAGGAGTTCCTAGAGGAGCAGAGGGCCGCCGAGGCCGCCGGAGCGTAGGCGCCGGTCCAGGCCCGGACCACCCCCCAACGGGGTGGTCCGGGCCACCAGACACGCCCGAGGGCGAGGGCCAAGCCGCCGCCGAAGCCCCGGCCGGGGCGCCGCAAACAGTTAGCTTGTGCAAGCTAAGAAATCGGGAAGTTTCTTCGAGTAGGTCTCTGACCTGCGGTTTTATGGGTGCTCTGATGGGGTGTCACTTTGACTGTGAACCTTTAGTGCTGTATTCTTTTACATGTCGGGAGGGAACGGCACCCGCCCGACGCCACCACCAACACCCACCGAAAGGACCCGAAGATGGGCGCCCCGACCACCACCGCAGCCCCGATTCCCACCCAGCAGACCCGGACCGCCGGCAAGGAGTACGGCAACGGCAGCAGGGTCATCGTTGCTCTTGAAGGGGCATGGGCCGCCATCCAGGCACGGCACCCGGATGTGCCCAATGTCCTGATGATCACGGGCACGGGGAGCACCGGTCTCAGTGTGAAATGGGGTCACTTCGGCGAAAGCCGCTGGACCGTGGAGGGTCAGGGCGGCACCCACGAACTCTTCGCGGGTGGCGAGCTTCTGAGTCTCGGAGGCCGCGCCACCATGAAGACCTTGCTGCACGAGGCCGCTCACGCGCTCGCCGCCGTCCGGAACATCAAGGACACCAGCAGCGGAAAGCGCTACCACAACATGCGCTTCGTCAAGATCGCCAAGAGCCTTGGGCTTGTGGCCCCCGCCACGCCCGACAGCATCCGGGGATGGTCAGCCTGCACCATCCCCGACGAGACCGCCACGACGTACGCGGAGGCCATCGAGGCACTGGACACCGCCCAGCTTCCGTACGTGTATGACCCGTACGTGGCCTACCACTACGGAGGCAACCAGCCCACCCCCGACCCCGACCCCGAGGGGAACGGCAACGGCGAGCAGGGCGGCACCGCCGGTACCGGTACCGGCGGCGAGGGCGGTACGGACGGTGGCGAGGGCCCCGATCCCCGCCACCCCGGGAAGCCGGGCCCCACGCGCTTCCTGATCATTTGTGCGTGCATCGAAATGGAGAACGACGGGACGACCCCCAAGCTCGACAAGAAGACCGGCCAGCCGAAGCCCGGCCGGGCCATCCAGATCAGCCGGAAGTCCTGGCACAGCGGCACCACCGAGGAGGCCGAGGGCGGGTTGATGTGCGGGAAGTGCCGGGAGTTCTTCCGCAAGGCCGACCCCGACGCCTAGCCCGCAGGGGCCCCGAAAGGGGCCCCTGACACCCCCTCACCCACCGGCCGGCGGACGCGGATGGGGCCCGGTGCGGCATCGAGCCGCCCCGGGCCCCGCTGCCGCGATGGGGGCCCGCCGGACGAAGCAGCTAACAACCTTGTTTGATTGCATCCGGCGCGCCGCCCAATGTTTTGGACATAAACGGGGTCTGAGGGTCTATGATCTGGATCATGGCAGCACCCAGAGGACGACAGCACCGAGGACGGAGCACTGACTTTCCGTCAGACCGCGCCGTCCGTGCTGGCCTCATGCTCCACCCCGGTGACCCCGTACGCGTCGCGTACGAAGAGTTGGTCACGGAGCTGGGGATCAGCGGTGCGGAGGTCATCAGGAAGGCCCTGACGGACATGCACGAGAGGCACCGTCAGGCGCACCCGCGCCCGATCGCTCTGAAGGAGGCCGGATGAGCTGACCGGCCGAGCGGATTGCCGCCGGAATTCCTAACCGGCCCAGCAGCTCGCAAAGCCCCCGACACGGGATCTCAGCCGCCCCACGGTTCCGACACCAAGTAGGCCGAGACCCCTCACCCCAAACGAGCACGTACACCAAGCTGACGGTTTCCTAGGCCGCCGGCCGGGGGTTTCGTGCGTCCTCTGACGCCGAGGAGCGTTGCCATCGTAGCAGCGGGCCGCGGTGGCGGTAGAGGCTTGCCCGACGCAGGTGTGTCACCCGACGCGGCAGCGACGTTTTATCGACAAGGCGAGTCAGGCACCTCTAGCACCACTGCACTCATCGCGCCCCCGCAGTACCGGGGGGCACTCACCCTCCGTGCCGCCGAGGCGAGCGCGGAGGCCCATCACGTTCTGACGCGGTTCTTTGCCGAGCTCTACCCGGAGAAGCGGGTACGGGCCGCCGCAGGCCAGCGGGGTGCGTGGCTCAACTCTTACCCCCCTGATCTGTATGTCCCGGTCGCGGGCATGGACCTTGACCGGCCGGTGGCCGCCCATCTCGCTCCGCGCACCCCGGGCCGGGGACCCCGCCGCTTCCGTTTCATCGTGTTCGATCACGACCCCAAGAAGGTGACGGCCGCCCAGACCGCCGCCGATGCTGCGGTTTTGGCCGAATGTGCACGGGCCGAGGGCATCACGCCGGTACCGGCCGCGTCCGGGAGTCCGGGCGGTATCCACTTGTGGACCGGATGCGCCGAAGGCGTAGCCGCGTCCGTCGCCGCCCGCATCAACGACGCTGCCGCCGCGCTCTGCCCGTCGCTTGACCGGGCGCCCTTGGCCAACCTCACGGACGGACTGGTCAGGCCGCCCGGGGCGGCCCACCGCGCGGGCGGGTACAGCACTCTCCTCATTCACACCGTGGACGAAGCGGTCAGGGTGCTGGGGCCCGATTCAGCCCCCGCGAGCGCGTTCGAGCGTCTGGCCGTTCGGCTGGAGGCGATGGCCGCCGCGCTCCCGCAGGACGACCCGCAGCCGGAGCCGGCCCCGGAGGGCCCGGCCGCCGCCGTGGTGGTCGAGGAGCCCGCGCCGAGGGGGCACCGGTCCCGGAAGGTGCCGCCGTCGATCCGGGCCCGGGGGCCCAGGGTGCGGGCCGTGGTCGAGGACGAGGCCGGATGCCCGCGCGTCGATACGCCATGGCGCCCGCTGGGACGGAAGGCCGCCCGGAGCCTCAGCCAGCGCCCGGCGCCAGGTGACGACCACTCAGCCGCCAAGCACTCCCCCACCCGCAGCATGGCCCTGGCCGGGTGGACCCAGGCCCAGGGGCTCGCCGTCGCGCGGGACGCCGCCGCGTCGCCCGCACTGGAGTACATCCGGACCGAGCGGCAGCCGAACGGCCCGCGCCGCCCGCGTACCACCGAGCAGGTAGAGAAGTTGTGGGCGCGGGTGTGGTTCCTCGCGGTCGAGGACGCGGCCCGGATGCCGCGCCGTCCCGAGGACGACGGCCGCCACCAGGACCACGGCGACGACGCCGCCGAGGCCGTGGCCGACCTCATGACCCGGATGCAGGCGGCCGGGACCGCCCGATGGGCCCGGGAGTCCGGCCCCGCAGACGCCGCCGTCCTCAACTCCCTGTCGCTGCTGA
This sequence comes from Streptomyces jumonjinensis, assembly GCF_009600885.1. Classification (GTDB taxonomy): domain Bacteria; phylum Actinomycetota; class Actinomycetes; order Streptomycetales; family Streptomycetaceae; genus Streptomyces; species Streptomyces jumonjinensis. Next base: position 2,149 of record NZ_VCLA01000159.1, on the reverse strand, counting down.
TCATGCTGTCCGGCACCACCGACGTGTCCGCCAACGTCCGCCGTCTGGCGATCCTGTCCGGGTACACCGCCCAGACGGCCGCCGTGGCGCTCTGGAGGCTCATCCGGGACGGCTGGATCACGGTCACCGCCGAGGCTGAGCGCCGGGCCGGGAAGGCCCGCCGCGTCACCCTGGCCACGGCCCACGAATGCCCCGACAACGACCATCACCGATGCGCCATCTACGACGTTCCCGCAGTTCACCCGGGGTCTGACAGAAGTGGAACGCCGCGCCCCCCCGCCCCCCCCTCTAGCTCTTCGGAGTTCCTGCGGGCCGTCGCCACCCACCAGCAGGCCGACGTATGGCACGTGCTGGGGCACCACGCCGCACGGACGCTTTGGGCGATCCGGCGGGCCGGGCGGTGCACGGTCCCCGAGATGATGGCAGCCACCGGCTACGGCCGCCGCGCGACACTCCGGCACGCCGAGATGATGACGGCCCTTCAGATGGTCACCCCCGGGCCCCGACGCAAGGGGGTGCCCACCTACCAGGTCCCCCGCACGCGGAGCCTGTACGAGGCCGCAGAGACCGCCCAGAAGAGGGACCCGCGCACCGGTGAGACCTACCCGGCCGCCGGGCGGATGGCCCAGCTCGCCGCCCGGTACCGGCTGGACCAGGCCGTCAGCGAGTGGTGGGCCGCAGAGGAGATCCACAGGTCCCTTCCCCGAGCCGAGCGCCCCCCCCGCGCGCACGCCCACCAGGCCGTCATCCCCGGCATGGACCCCCGCGGCCGGGCCTATCCCCGTGGTGACGACGGCCGCCCCGACCACGTCACCGCCCGCGAGATCGAGGCCGAGCGCATTGGTGCCGTACGCCTCTACGCCCACGCCCACCGGCTCGCCCGCGCCGGACAGCTCATCGACCTCCCCGCGCTCACCGCCGCCGAGCCCGAGGCACCGCCCGCCCGCCGGCGCGGAGGCCGCGCGATCATCCCCACGCGGTACGGATGCCCGCACTGCCACGCCCAGGCCGGCGCCCGGTGCGTCACCCGGGGCACAGGCCGCCCGGCCGCCCGCGTCCACGCCCGTCGCCGCGAGGCCGCCGCCGAGGCCCGCGCTCAGGAACTCGCCACCGCCCGACACGCGGAGGGATGACGTACTGGCCCCGAGGCGGGCCCCGAGGTATAGAGTTCTCCTCAGCACAGCGCACCCCCCGAGCCCACAAGCCGGGGAGGAGCACACGCCGCCGGAGAGCTCACCGCCCCGGCCGGCACAGGGCAGCGAAAGCCGCCCGGCCATCCCTCAGGGAATGGCCACCGGACTTAGCTTGCACAAGCCAAGTCCCGGCATCGTTCGGAAATCTCCGGATGGTGCGAGAGCCCCAGCAGGGGCCAGCGGGCCGCAGGCCCGCCGAGCAGGACCAGCCAGCGAGAGGCCGGCACCCCACCAACCCCCCGGAAATTGGCGCCGTGTTGCCAAGCTTAATTACTGGAATACTAGAAACAGTAATCCGGAAATGGTAAGCTGAGGGCATGTCAGAGATCAGGTCCCGGTACATCGAGATGCCCCGCCCGTACGAGAACGGATACGGGGCGGTTGAGTCAGAGCTGACGTTCCGCGCCAGCGACCGCCGCCGAGCCGCCGAACACCGCGCCGCCGCCATCGAGTTGGCCACCCTCTACGGGGTGGAGTGGCGGACCCCGTGGAGGCTCACGCCCGGATGGACCGTGTACCGGGAGATCACCGAGGGCACCCCGGCAGGGCGCCCCGACGACCGCCGCGTCATCGTCACCGCCCCGGCCCGCGCGCTCGCCCGCTACCTCGCCGCACTCCCCCGCGTCCTGGCCGAGCTGGAGGCCGCCGCCACCCGCGCCGCCCGCAGCTTCGGCCGGTGGCGCCGGTCGCTGCTCGCCACCCTGTCCGGGGCACTGGACTACGAGGACCCGAACACCCTCCGGGTGCGGGCACGCGAGTTCCGTACCGCCGTACTCCGGCAGGTCGTTGGCCATTTGCGGACCCCGCCGGCCCCGGCCAGCAGCGACCCGCGCCGCCCGATGTGGGAGCAGGCCGCCGCCGTTGCGGCCGAGGTCTGGACGGACCGCCCGGTGGACCCGTGGGCGGTCACCGAGGAGGAGGTGACGGCCGTACTGGCCAGCATCATCCGGCCTCAG
>NZ_VCLA01000158.1:10606-13311 GCF_009600885.1 Streptomyces jumonjinensis | reverse complement strand
TCTCCAGGGCGGCGGGGGACAGCCCGAGGACCGCCCGCCAGCCCTGGTCGCGGGCGGTCGCCGCGCCGGGCGCGGTCTGCCGTTCAAGGGGGTCCCGGGTCCGCCGTTCACGGGGGGTCCGGGCGGCGGTGGTCCGGTCGGCGGCGGGGGGTACGGGGGCGCCCTGGGGTACGGACCGGTCCGCCTCAGGGATCCGGGTCACGGCCTGGTGCTCGGCGGGACCCTGGGCTGCGGCCTGGTCCTCGGCGGCGGTGCCCTGGGCTGCGGACCGGTGCACGGCCGTCCCCTGCGTCGCGGCCTGGTCCGCGGCGGCCCCCTGCATCGCGGACCGGTGCGCCGCGGCGAGCAGGATCCGGCGCACCCCTCGCTGGGTGCGCGCCAGCTCCGTCACGGCCGCCGCACCGCCGAACCCCGACGCCAGCGCGTCGAAGTGGGCGGGCGTCAGCCCGTGCGCGGTGGACCCGGCGTCCGCCGCCTCCACATACCGGATCAGTTTCAGCAGGTCGGCGCAGTAGACCGAGGGGTGGTCGAAGCCGTCCGGCCGGGTGGGCGAAGGGGTGCGATAGCGATGGGCGTACAGTCCCCCGCCGCAGACGGCGACGACCGGGCAGGCGCGGCACTCGGCGGACAGTCCGTCCAGACCCTGGCGCTGCGCGAGGATGCCGGGGTGCTCGGCGGCCTGGTCGAAGCGGTCGCGAGCCACATGGAATCCCGTCCCGGGCGCGCCTTCCGCGACGGTTTTCAGCCAGTCAGCCTGTTCGACGGCTCCATCGGTCTCCACCACCAGAAGATCGGAGCTGCCCGTGCCCAGGGCTTCGGTGAGGCTGATGCCCCCGTGCGTCAGCCGGGTGATGGACTCGAAGAGCCGGATCCGGACCGGTCTGCCCTCCGCCGTCCAGCTGCGGTGTACGGCGATCAGCCAGTCGGCGTACTCCGTGGGGCCGTGGGGGCGCGGCGGCGGCCGGTCCCAGGTGGCGTGCGGCAGCAGAAAGTCGATGCCGGGCGGATCGAGCCCGGACAGGGAGCGGTAGACGGCGACCGGGTCGTTGGCGACGTCGACGGTGCACAACAGCCCGCCGAAGGCGCTCCGGTGGGCGGGCGATCCGAGACGGCGGACGGCCCGCACCACCTGGTCATGGCTGCCCGACCCGTCGGCTCTGATCCGGTGCCGGTCGTTGGCGTGCCGGTCGCCGTCGAGGGAGACACCGGTGACGATGCCCTCCTCGGCCAGCATGGCGCAGAACGCGTCGTCCAGCCGGAGCCCATTGGTCTGCATCCGCAGATCGAGTTCGCACACCCCCGCCAGCGCGGCGCGCAGTTCACGGGCGAAGCCGCGCAGCCGCTCCCGGCCGGCCAGCAGGGGCTCGCCGCCGTGCAGCACCACATGGATCCGGGACAGTCCGTGCGCGGCGGCGTGTTCGGCCATCCGCGCGGCGGCGAGGCGGAAGGTCCCCGGTGACATCGTCACCGGGCGGCCCCGCCAGCTCTGGTCCGCGTGCCGGTAGACATAGCAGTGGTCGCAGGCCAGGTCGCACCGGCTGTGCACTTTGATCACAAACTGCCGGAAGGGTCGTGTGGCCGCGGGCACCTGGGCGCTCCCCGTGGGTCTGCGCTACGGGGCGGGCCGGACCGATCCCGAGGACTGGAACGCCGAGCCCGTCTCGCGCGCCGAGCCCACCCGGGCCAGCACGGCGGCGCGGTCGTCATCGGGGACCCGGTCGAGTGGGGTGTCGCTGTGGTCCGGCAGCAGACCACGGATCGTCACGGGCGGCTCAGAGCTGTCCATGGGCCCTCCTCGGGTGCATGGCTCCGGTCGGCACGCTCATCGTGACCCCGGGGCTACGCGCGTACAAGGCGTCGACCGGCCAATTCGAACGCCGGGCCGAGGTCCCCTCCCGTCCCCGGGACGGTGGTGCTCCCCAGGCGGCGGGGGCGCACCTGGGCCAGCATGGGAAGAGGCTGCATCCGGCCCCCGGGCACACTGTCAGGAGGCCCCATGGAGTACGCGGAGAGCTATGAGCTGGTGTTCCAGGCGTCGGGCACGGAGGACGACGCGGTGATCGTCCGGCGTACCGAGCGAGCCGGGGCCGGCGGCCATCCCGTCTACGAGGACGACACCGGCATCGTCCGCGCGGAGATCAGCGAGCGCGGAGAGGTCCGCATGCTGGCGAGCGGCGGACACCAGGCCCCGGGGATGCCGGTGTCGGTGCGTCCGCTCGAACCCTGAGCGGACCGCGCGCCGGCGGACGGTCCCGGAGTGATTCGGTTGCCGTCCGCGGAGCAGAGCCGGATCAGGGGGCGTGATGATGCTCAAGGGGGCGTGAACCGGGGGCGGGAAGGACTCCGGGCTTGGCGATCGGACCCATGAGAGCTTAGGCTAGGCATACCTAAGTATTTTCTCGTTGGTCCGACGCCTGGAGATGTGGAGATCCGTATGCGCCGCCTGTTCAACGCCCCGCCCGCACAGCCGACGAGCGCCGAACGGATCCGGTCGATCCTGACGGCGGCCGATTCGATGACCGTGGTCACCGACCGGGGGCGTACCGAGGTGTCCCGGCTGGACGGGCCGGGCGTCACCGAGCACATCCATCTCCATCCGGCGATGGGCCGGGTATGGGAGGACGATACGGCCCCGGACAGCCCGGACGGGGACGGCGGACTCGTGCGCGCCACCCTGGAGTTCACCGACATCGCGCCGACCCCGG
>NZ_VCLA01000158.1:6000-10245 GCF_009600885.1 Streptomyces jumonjinensis | reverse complement strand
GAGTTCTCGCATGCCGTGCTGGAGGCGGCGGGCGAGCGGGTCACGGTCGGTCTGGACGAGTTGATGGAGGCCGACACCGATCCCCTCGCCACCTGCGAGGCGGGGATGCTCACCCATCTGATCGACGATCACGGCGATATCGTCGATCTGCTGCTGCGCCTGGTGAAGCCGCGGGCGGCGCTCGGCGTACGGCGCGCGCTGCCGGTCGCCATCGACCGGTACGGCATCACCCTGCGCCTCGAATACGCGCATACGCACGACGACGCGCGGCTCGCCTTCCCCTCCCCCGTCAAGGACGTCGACCAGGCGGGCGCGCGCATCCACACCCTGCTCGACACGGCACGCCACCGCTCACCCCGGAGCTGGCTGCTGAGCGACTCCTGACAGCGAGCGAACGGGCCGGCCCACCATCGGGGGCGGCCCGGAGATGGACCGGTGGAGCCGAGGCCGGCCCGGGACGGGACCGGCGCGGGACGGGACCGGCACCGGGCGGACGCGCCCTTGTGACGCGGACCCGCCGAGAAACACGCCCCGGGCGTACGGCCGCTCAGCGGGCGGCACGCCCGCTCCGGCCGTTCAGCCCCCGCCTCGCCCGCCTCTGCCGCTCCTCATCGACACAGCGGTGCAGACCAGACCCAGCACGAAGGTGAGACCGCCGATCACGGCGTTGGTCCAGATGACCCCCTTGTCCGGGCTGCTGCCCACGACCCAGGGCGCGATGACCAGCCACGCGCCGATCGCGCACATGGCCCAGCTCAGGCCGTACATCCTCTCCGGCGTCACGGTGAACCCGAGCGCGAGCACGACGATCGCGACACCCATGATCAGATTGTGGGTCGCGAGGGCGGGCTGGCTGCCCGAGAAGTGGACTATCCACGGGGACACCGCGCATGCCAGGCCGACCAGGAACACCGGGCCGTCCACCAGGGCGACATCGCGCCCTCCGAGCACCCTGGCGTAACGGTCCCTCATCTCCGAGATATCGGGATGCCCGGCCAGATCTCCCCTGTGTGAGACGTCGGCCATACGACTCGCCTCCTTCTGTGCGCTGCGCGTCGGACCGAACCGCGGGCTGTGCAGCCACGCCTCTTCATTCTGCTCTTATCTTTTCTTTACCGAAAGCCATCCGGAACAACTCATTCCGGAACCTGGCGCGGTATGTCGTCCGCCGCCCCGGACACCCGGTCACTCAGTTGCAGCACGGGGGCACGGGAGCCCGCCGACGGGACAAACGGCTGCTCAGAGGGCTCGCACACGGTGGCGACCGCCGGGGTGGCGCGGGGGGACGCGGTTGCGCAGGGTGGGTGGGCTTCACACGGTGAGTGCGAGACCCATCCCAGCTCTGAAAGGAATCCCGTATGCGTCTTGCACCGCTGTCCCGCGCCCTCGTGCCGACCGCGCTCTGCGCCGCGCTCGTTCTCACGGCGAGCGGGTCCGCCGCCGCGCTCACATCCGAGACGGCGCCGGGCACCGCGTCACCGGTCCGGGACACCAGCGAACTCGATGAGGCCGTCGACGCCCTGGCGGCCGGCGGCGTACCGCCCGCCGTGGCGCATCTGCTCGCCGGACTGTCGGCCCCGGAAGCCGGCCTGCTGCCGCCGGAGACGGCCCTCGGGCACACGGCGGAGATCCAGAGCGCGCTCACCGCACTGGAGGAGAACCTGGCCCAGGTCGCGCGGTCCGATGAGGACGACGGTGACGACGACGACGATGATGACGGCGATGATGACGACGACGGCGAGGACGACGAGGACGTGCTCGCCGCCCTCCAGACTGCACTGGCGCCGCTCATCGCCGCCGCGGACTCCGGCGAGGCCGGAGCGACCGCTTCCTCGATTCCGGAGCTGACGGGGCTGACAGGGCTGCTCGACTCGGCCGCCGACGCGGCGACAACGACCGGGGAGACGACCGTTCCGGCCACCCCGGAGACTCCGGCGGACGGGGCGAGTTCAGCTCTCTCCACGGCTTCGGCGCTCCAGGCCGCCGCCGCCGCTCTGGGACTGCCGACGACGTAGGGCCTTTCGGCCGGACCGTATGGCGGGAGCCCATCCGGGCCCCGCCATCGGCTCGACGGTGCTCCGCTCATCCGTTCCCCGGAACGGAGGGCGCTCCGTCGCGAACGCCGACCGCCGCCCGTCGGGAAGAGGCGCCCGGCGGACCGGATCCGGACAGTCGAACGAGCAGCGGCACAGGGCGAGTTCACCTTCGACTCTACCCATGGGTAACATGCGCGGGTGCCCGACGGTGAGAGGCGGACCCGCTCGGTCACGGACAGCCCTGCCCACCCCCAGCCCGCTGAAGCGGCGCGGGAGACACGGCGGAGCGAGGAGTCGAACTCCGCTCCGTGGGCAAGGGCCCCGCACAGCCCCTCCTCGACGAATCGGAGTCGCACACCATGCCACGCACCCTGGCGGTCTCGGACAGCATCGTCATCCAGGCGCCTCCCGCCGCCATCTACGAGCAGGTCAGCAACCCGGCCCTGATGGGCCGCTGGAGTCCGGAGAACCTCGGCGCCACGGTGCGCGACGGCGCGCGGGACGCCTACGTCGGCATGCAGTTCGACGGCCACAACAGACGGGGGGCGCTGCGCTGGACCACCCGCTGCACCGTCACGGCGGCGATCCCCGGGCAGCGCTTCGCCTTCCGGGTCCACGCCATCGGCAGACGCCGGCCGGTGCTGCGGGGACGGATCGCCACCTGGGAGTACCGCTTCGACTCCATCGACGGCGGGACCCGGGTGACCGAGACCTGGCGGGACGACCGCAGGGCCTGGCCCGACGCGCTCACCAACGCCTTCGACAGACTGGCGACCCGCGGACAGACCTTCGCCGAGTATCAGCGAGGGAACATACGCCGGACGCTGCGCAATCTCAAAGAGGCCGTGGAGTCCGCGTCAGCCCCCTCCTGACAAGAGCTCCCGCGGCATCCGGATGACGCGGGACTGGGACCGTGCCGGGAAACCTTCCTGCGGAGTCGACCGGTTTCACCGGGCGGAACCGAGGGCTGTCCCGGCTGGACCGGGAGCTGATGGGCCACCGGCCGGTCACGCTGACCGGCGGCGGAGGCGTGGGCAGGACACGGCCGGCGCTGCGGGCCGCCCGGCGGGCAGCGGTAGCGTACTGCGGACCGCGCCCGCTCGTGGAGCCCGGACCGCGCGAGCTCGCGGGAGCGGTCGGCGTCGGCGCCGATGAGCTCACGGCAGGCCGGGCACCGCTCCGGGGAGCGCGGGCGAACCGCCCCGAGCCGACCGGAGACGCCCCCGCCGGAGAGCACCGCCGTCAAGCGGTGAAGATCCCCGCCGCGGCCTTCGCCAGTGCTTCGAGCACCGGGCTGATCAGCGGATGCCCCTCGGCGCCCCGGCGTACGGCCGCGAACACCCGCCGAGTCGCCGCCGGCCCGGCGACCGGTCGTACGATCGCGTCCTTCGCCTCCATCCCGCGCAGGGCCGAGCGAGGCACCAGCGCCACCCCGGCGCCGGCGCCTGCGAGGGCGACCACGGCGCGGAAGTCGTCGGACCAGTGAGTCAGCCGGGGCTGGAAACCGGCCAGTTCGCAGGCGAGCAGCACCATGTCATGACAGGGGTTGCCGGGGTAGGGCCCTATCCACTCGCTGTCGGCGAGCTCACGGAGCTCGACCCGGTCGGCCGTGCCGAGCGGGTGGTCCGCGTACAGGACGGCGTCGAACGGCTCGGCGTACAGCGGCACCCGGGCCAGCCGCAGATCGCCCTCGCCGGGAGCCCCCCGGTACTCGACCGCGACCGCGATGTCCGCTTCGCCGTCGAGGACCAGGGGCAGGCTCTCGTCGCCCTCGGCGTCCCGCACCCGGACCCGGATGCCGGGATGGTCCGCCGTGAGCAGACCGATGGCCGGGGCGACGACCTCGGCGATGCCGGTGGCGAAGGCGGCCACGGTGACCTCACCGCTGGACCCGCCCGCGTACGCCGCGAGCTCCGCCTCCGCACGCTCCAGCTGGGCCAGTACGGCATGGGTGTGGGCCAGCAGGATCTCCCCGGCCGCGGTGGGCCGCACCCCCTTGCCGCCGCGGATGAGCAGGGTGTGGCCGGTCTCCTGTTCCAACGCGCTGAGCTGCTGGGAGACGGCCGAGGGGGTGAGGTAGAGCGCGGCAGCCGCGGCGGTCACCGTACGGTGGTCCGCCACGGCTCGCAGAATGCGCAGCCGTCGGGGGTCGATCACCCGGCCATTGTGTCAGCCGGGTGATCCATGACCGTATGCCGGGCTCAGCCCG
>NZ_VCLA01000158.1:2196-5613 GCF_009600885.1 Streptomyces jumonjinensis | reverse complement strand
CCCATCGGAACGACGGGGTAGGAGAAGCCGATGACATAGACCCCGCGCTCCAGGAGCAGCTCGGACATCCGGCCCGCCTCGGCCGCGTCTCCGATCATGACGGGAACGATGGGGTGGTCGCCGGGCAGGATCTCGAAGCCCGCCTCGGTCATCCGGCGGCGGAACAGCGCCGTGTTCTCGTTGAGCCGCTCGCGCAGCTCTCCCGCCGACTCCAGCAGATCGAGCACCGTGAGCGAGGCGGCGGCGATCACCGGGGCGAGGGAGTTGGAGAAGAGATACGGGCGGGAGCGCTGGCGCAGCAGTGCGACGATCTCCGCGCGGGCGGCGACATACCCTCCGGAGGCGCCGCCGAGCGCCTTGCCGAGGGTGCCGGTGATGATGTCCACCCGGTCCATGACGCCCGCCAGTTCGGGGGTGCCCCGGCCACCGGGACCGACGAAGCCGACGGCGTGCGAGTCATCGACCATGACCATGGCGTCATAGCGGTCGGCGAGATCGCAGATCTCGGCGAGGGGCGCGAGATAGCCGTCCATGGAGAAGACGCCGTCGGTCACGATGAGCCTGCGGCGGGCGCTCTGGGCTTCCTTGAGCTGCTGTTCGAGATCGGCCAGATCGCGGTTGGCGTAGCGGTGGCGGCGGGCCTTGCAGAGACGGATGCCGTCGATGATGGAGGCGTGGTTGAGGGCGTCCGAGATCACCGCGTCATCGGGGCCGAGGAGGGTCTCGAAGACCCCTCCGTTGGCGTCGAAGCAGGAGGAGTACAGAATCGTGTCCTCCTGGCCGAGGAACGCCGAGAGCCTCGCCTCCAGCTCCTTGTGCACATCCTGGGTGCCGCAGATGAACCGGACGGAGGCCATGCCGTAGCCCCAGCGGTCCAGCGCTTCCTTGGCGGCGGAGACGACCTCGGGGTGGTCGGCGAGACCGAGGTAGTTGTTGGCGCAGAAGTTGAGCACATCGTGGGCGGCGACGGAGACCGTGGCGCTCTGCGGGGTGGTGATGATCCGCTCGGGCTTGTGGAGACCGGCTGCGCGGATCTCCTCCAGGGTGGTGAGGAGGTCGGCGCGTACGGACGCGTACATGAAGAGTGCTCCCTCGGGGATGCTGCGGGCTGGTGGTCGGGTTTCCCCCGGCTCGGCCGGGGGCGCTCCGGTTCGTTCGTGGGCGATCCGGCGCACGGGCGCCGGCCGACGGACCGGTCACCGGGTCACCGGGTCACCGGGTCACCGGGTCACCGGGTCACCGGCGGATCGGTCGGCCGTGACCGGTCACCGGGTCCAGTCGAGGATGATCTTTCCACTGCGGGCGGTGGCCGCCTCGTCGAAGGCGGTGTCGAAGTCCCGGTAACCGTAGCTGCCGGTGATCACCGGGGTGAGGTCGAGTCCGGCCTCCAGCAGAACCGTCATGGAGTACCAGGTCTCATACATCTCACGTCCGTAGATCCCCTTGACGGTGATCATCGAGGTGACGATCTTCGACCAGTCGACGGCGAACTCCTCCGCGGGAAGGCCCAGCATGGCGATGCGCCCGCCGTGGGTCATGTTGTCGACCATATCGCGCATGGCCTCGGGGCGGCCGGACATCTCCAGGCCGATGTCGAAGCCCTCCTTGAGCCCCAGTCGGCGCTGGGCCTCGGCGATGCCGTGCTCGGAGACGTTCAGAGCGAGGGTCGCCCCGGCCTTGCGGGCGATCTCCAGCCGGGCCTCGCTGACATCGGTGATCACCACATTGCGCGCTCCGGCGTGCCGGGCCACGGCCGCGGCCATGATGCCGATCGGCCCCGCTCCGGTGATCAGTACGTCTTCTCCGACCAGCGGGAAGGAGAGCGCGGTGTGCACGGCGTTGCCGAACGGGTCGAAGATCGCGGCGATGTCCAGGTCCACCTGGGTGCGGTGCACCCACACATTGGACGCGGGCAGGGCGACATACTCCGCGAAGGCGCCGTCCCGGCCGACGCCGAGACCGACCGTGCTGCGGCACAGATGGCGGCGGCCGGCGAGGCAGTTGCGGCACTTGCCGCATACGAGGTGTCCCTCGCCGCTCACCGTGTCACCCACCGCGATGTCCTCGACGTCGGCTCCGACGGCCGCGACCGCGCCGACGAACTCGTGCCCGAGCACACGCGGGGTGCTGACCGCCTGCCGGGCCCAGGCGTCCCAGGAGCGGATGTGCAGGTCGGTTCCGCAGATGCCGGTGCGCAGCACCTTGATCAGGACATCGCCGGGTCCGATCTCGGGCTCCGGCACGTCCACCAGCCACAGTCCGGGCTCGGCATGCTGCTTGACAAGTGCCTTCATCGGGGTGGCTCCTGGAATGTCATCGGATCGATCATGACGAGACGGCAGGCTGTGGCATGCGCGCCGGTGGCAACAACGTACGACAGCGTCGGTCGGGGGACCTGCACCAATCTGCCCAGGGTGGGCCGAGTAGTCCATCGAGGATTTCTTAAGCGGTCCCATAGCGGAGCTTCACACCGGGCACAGGGAGGGTGCGATCCGGCCGGGGCGCTCCGAGCTCCGGACTCCCGGCTCCCGGCTCCCGGCTCCCGGCTCCCGGCTCCCGGCTCCCGGCTCCGGCGGCCATCGGTCGCATATCCGGCCCGGCGGTGCGAACCTGGGAGGATGAGCTGGGCATCGTGGACGACGACCGGCGTGTACTCCGGGCGCGGAGGAGTGCTCACGGACGAGGTGGGCGCACTGACCGGGGATCTGACCGTGCACACCACCTGGGCCGGTGACGAAGCGCGTGTCGCGGTGCAGTACAGCGGCGCTTCCGACTGGTTCACGATGTCGGGCAGTCCCATTCCGTGCGCCTCCGAGGGCGACAGCCGGGCTCTGCATCAAGCCGTGGTCCAGGCGGTGCAGAAAGGCGGCGGCGCCACCGTCCCTTCCCTGCCGCACAAGGCGGCCTGAGTCTTCCCCGGAGCCCCTCGCGACGGCCCCCCGCCCTCAGCGACGGGCCCTCGGCCCGCGCAGCCGCAGCCGTCCGAGCAAGCCGCGGCCATCAGGGCGGCGGCGCACCGGCACCGGCCGGCCGCCCCTGGGGATCAGTCCGGCGCCGACTCCGCCGGTCGGTGCGGACCGGCTCTCCCCGGCCCGGACCGTGCGCCCGCCGCCCTGGGCACACGGCGCCCCGGCCCCGGCGCTCCCTCCGAACGCCGTGCCGGACGCCACGGGGCTCACCGCGGGCCGGGCGGCCGGGCAGGCTCCCCGGGCCTCGCGGAGCAGCTGTGCCAGATGGGTCCGGTGCCACCGGATCTCGTCCGGATGATCGGCCGTCATCAGCCGCTCCAGCACCTCCCGGGCTGCCGGCGACTGGGGCTCGACGGTGTCGGACCCGGGACGCAGGGCCTGGAGCCGCGCACGCTCATGGGCGTCGGTGACCGTCTCGACCAGCGTCAGCGGGTCGAGCACGGCGGCG
>NZ_VCLA01000158.1:0-2186 GCF_009600885.1 Streptomyces jumonjinensis | reverse complement strand
CGCTCCGCAGCAGCAGCCCGAGCCGTCTGCCCCGCCAGGTGCGGGGTCGCCGGTCCTCCCCCGCGTCCAGCAGGGCCCGCTGAGCGGGTGGTGTTCTGCCGCTGAGCAGACGGGGGTGCATCCGGCCGAAGTCCGTCAGCTCCTGGGCGAGATAGAGCCAGACGACGGCGTGATACCGGTTGAGATAGAAGGCGATCGGGGCGACGCAGCCCATGCGGGCGAGCCGGGTGAAGCGCCCCGGGCTGACGGAGAGCAGCTCCGCCCCTTCCTTCGTGCCCACCGTGCGCACCCGCTGCCGCAGCTCCCCGGGGAAGCCCGGGGCCGCACGGAGCCGGTCGATCTCCTCGCGGGCGACCCCTGGCGGACCGCCGCCGTCCCCGGCTGTCGTGGTGCGGATATGGCCGAGCCGGACCGCGAGGTCGAACTCGGCACGCCTGAGCTCCAGCAGTCGAGCGGCTCCGGCGTGTGTCAGTGTGTCGCGCACTGCCATGACGGTCTCCCCGTGACGGTGAACACTCTCGGTGACGACCATAGTCCGGCATGGCGACATCGCGCCCGGCCTGTGGAAAACCCTCCCGCCCCCTGGCCGAGCAGCTCCTGACGGTTGAGGCTTCTCGCAGGTCAGGGACGGTTAGCACCCGATTGTCTCGCCGCGACGCCCAGATGCTCGCCGACCCGGTTGACCATCAGCGTCATCTCGTAGGCGATCTGGCCGACGTCCGCCTCGGCCTCGCTCAGCACACAGAGGCAGCTGCCTTCTCCCGCGGCCGTGACGAAGAGCAGGGCCTCGTCGAATTCGACCATCGTCTGGCGCGCTCTGCCCGCGCGGAAGTGCCGCCCGGAGCCGCGGGCCAGTGAGTGCAGACCTGAGGAGACCGCGGCGAGATGCTCGGCGTCCTCACGCGCCAGCCCGGTGCTCGCCCCCGTCACCAGACCGTCGTTGGACAGCACCAGTGCGTGCCTGATGTGCTCGATCCGCTTGGTCAGATCGTCGAGCAGCCAGTCAAGTCCTTTGTCCAGCGGCATGGTCGGTCCCTCCCCGCTCATACGTTCCCCGTGTTGCCGTAAGCCTTTCGCACCCGGGACGACAGGGCAAGGTGCAACTGACCCGGCGAATAGTGCAGTCGCCCCACGTACATTCGTTCGGCATATTCACCCGACGGCACGGCGGTCGCCTTCCCGAGCGGCCCTCGCCCCTTTCGCACGGCGTCATCGGCACCGGTCGGCCGGGCCGGGGATCCGGGAAAACCAGGACGCTCCGTTCGCGTTCCGCGGTGCTCTCCGCCCGACCGGCGGACTGCCCGTATCCGGCGGCCCCATTCCGGCCTTCCGCTTCCGGTCGGAAACCGAATACCTTTCAGCCATCTCAATCTCCCGCGCAAGAGCGGGATTTACGCCATTCTCGATATGAATGATTCCGGAGCCGTCTGTCACTTCTCCCCGATACCGGCCATGGGCGAATGGCGGCTGGCCTAACGGGTGAAACACCGTCACGAGCCCCCGCCTCCGTACACGCCGCCGCCTTCCCGCCCCCGGCCGGGCCTGCGGCAGGGGCGGATATTCACTGGCAGAGGGGTGCGACGCCCGGCAACATCGGATCACGAGCGCTCCCCTGATCACCGACCGTCTGAGATTCCGCCCGCTCACCGACAGCGATCTCGGCCATCTGTTTGATCTCAACAACGATCCCGAGGTCATGCGCTTTCTCAACGGTGGCCGACCGACCACCCTTGAGGAAGTGCGCGCCGATTCCCTGCCACGGCTGACCCGGCACTACCCCTGCATCGGCGGCCCCGGGTTCTGGGCAGCCGACGACCGGGCGACGGGCGTCTTCGCGGGCTGGTTCGAGCTGCGTCCCGTCGCCGCCGACAGCGCGGCCGTGGTCGAGCTGGGATACCGCCTGAACAGAACGGCATGGGGACGCGGCCTGGCGACGGAGGGCGCCGTCGCCCTGATCGACCGGGCCTTCGCCGGGCTGGGCGTGGAGACGGTCACCGCGAACACCATGTCGGTCAACGCCCGTTCACGGCGTGTCATGGAGAAGGCGGGCCTCCGTCATCTCCGCACCTTCTTCGGCGACTGGCCGGATCGTATCGAGGGCTCCGAACTCGGGGAGGTCGAGTACGCCATGACCCGGGACGAGTGGCGCCGGGCCCGGGCAGCGGTGAAGCGGTCGCGGTCCCACG
>NZ_VCLA01000157.1:180025-194220 GCF_009600885.1 Streptomyces jumonjinensis | reverse complement strand
GCTGGAGTTCGACGAGATGCTGGAGGGGTTCATGAACGGGTTCATGGAGGGCTCCATGAACCCCGCACCGACCTCGGGGTTCTCGTTCGAAGAGATCCCCGGCGGTGCGGAGGCGTGACCCCGCCGGCGGGTCCGGGCCGCCCGGCCCTGACCCGCCCCGGCCGGGCGCACGGCACCGGTCACCGTGGCCGGACCCGCCCCGCCCCCCCCCCCCCACGGGCGGGGCGGTCACCGTGGCCGGGCTCGCCTCCGGCCGCCGTGCGGGTCCGCGGTCAGCGCGGACGGGTCCCGCCTCCGGCCGCCGTGCGGGCCGGCGGTCAGCGCGGACGGAAGCCGTCGCGGCCCGTGGCACGGCTCACCGGTTGAAGGCCGGGAAGGCGAAACGCATGGCGATCTTCAACCCGTCGCCCTTGGCGTCGGTGCTGTTGACCGAGTAGACGACGGTCCGGGACAGATCACGGGTCGCGGCGATGACGGTGTGATAGCCGGGGCGCGCGCCCGTCTTCCCCCAGACCTCCTTTCCGTTCACGACGAACCGCTCCAGGCTCGCGCTCCTGGTCGCCCCCGCGATGTCCGGAACCGTGAACATCTCCTTCAGCTGCGGCTCCGGCACCACCTTTCCGCGGAACAGCGCGACCAGGAACCGTTCGAGGTCGGCGGTGGTGGAGATCATGTCGCCGGCCGCCCAGCGATCCGACATGTTCCACTCCGTGACATCCGTCAGCCGGCCGTCCATCCACTGGTAGCCCCGGTTGTGCGGGCCGTGGACACGCGGATCGGGGCCCTTCGGGAAGGAGGTGCGCCCCATGCCGAGCGGCCGGAAGACACGCACGGCGGCCTGGTGCTCGTAGGTGTCCCCGGTGACCTTCTCGATCAGCATGCCGAGCACGGTGTAGTTGATGTTGTTGTACTGCTGCCGCTCGCCCGGGTCGAACGCCGGCCCCCTGGCGACGCCCGAGGCGACGACCTCCTCGGGCGTCAGCGTCTCGAACCGGTGCGGATACTCCTGCTCCACCGTGTCGCCGAGTGATCTGCCCGACTGGATGCCGCTGGTGAAGTTGAGCAGATTCCGTACGGTGACGGGCTTGGTGAAGTCGGCGGTCAGCAGATCCGGGAGATAGGTCCCGACGGGCGCGTCCAGCTCGATCCTGCCTTCGGCGGCCAGTTGCAGCACCACGGCCGCGGTGACGACCTTCGTCGTCGACCCCGCCCGGAAGCGAGCGTGCTCCAGAGCGGGAGCGCCGGTCCTCATATCGCGTACCCCGGCTGTGCCGTGCCACCGGCCGTGCCCTCCGACCCGTACCAGCGCCGCGGTCGCGTCCTTGTCGGGCAGCCCGGCGAGGGCCGCGCGCAGCGCCTTCACATCGGGCCCGGCGGCGGCGACGGCCGCCGGGGCGGACTCGGCGAAGGCGGGAATGGCCAGCGGCCCCGCGGCGAGCCCGAGGACGAGGGCTGTGGACAGGACGGCACGCGTGCGGGATCTCATCGGCTGCTCCGGATTCAAGAGGAGAGTCATCTTCGTGGACGCTTCTCATCCTGGCGATGACGGCCGGCCGGGGAATCGTCGGCACTGGGGAGAGCGACCCTGCCCGCATCTCGGGGTAACCGGCCCGGAGACAGGGCGAGTTCTCAGGGGATCCCCCTAATGGCGGCCGGGACGGCAGGCCGGCGCCCCGGGGTGAGCCTCCCGTCCCGTGTCCGGCTGCCGCGCCGGCCCGCGCGGCCCCTGCCGGGGGAGAGGGCCTGGATATTCTGTCCGAGCTGGACGTATAGTCCGGGCATGGAGACAGTGGACGAGGGCGCCGACCCTCGCGTGCGGATGTGGGCGCCGGTGTGCCAGGCCGTCGCGCTGCTGCTCGGCCCCTACGCCGAGGTGGTGCTGCACGATCCGGACACCGACCGGATCCTGGCCGTCTGGAACCCGATGACCTCCCGGGGGCCCGGCGACCCCTCGCTCCTCGGCGAGCTGGACGCGCTCGACCCCTCGGCCCGGGATGTGTTCGGGCCGTACGAGAAGCTGCTCGCGGACGGCCGGCGGCTGTCGTCCGTCAGCGCGGTCCTGCGCGACCCGGGCGGAAAGGCTTCCGCGGTCCTGTGCGTCAACCTCGACCGCACCCCGCTGGAGCAGGCCGCGGCCGTGCTGTCCGCGTTCGGCGCTCCGAGCGCGGCCCGCCCTGAACCGCTGTTCGAACAGGACTGGAGCGAGCGGATCCAGCACACCGTCGGCGCGTATGTACGCGAGTCCGGCCGCCCGGTGGAGCGGCTGACCCGCCAGGACCGGCTGGCCGTCCTCGGCCGGCTCGACGAGGCCGGGGTCTTCGCCGTACGCCGCGCCGCTCCCGTCGTCGCGGGCGCGCTGCGGATCTCCCGATCCACCCTCTACAGCCTGCTGGCCGAGCTCAGAGCACCAAGCGCAAAGGACCAAGCACCATGACCCGGTTGCCCGACTTCCGGCTGGAAACGTACTTCTCCCGGTGGGAGTTCACCGCGCGTCACCATATGACCGCGTCCGATGTCGAGACCATGACGCTCTCCGAGCTGCTCGCGCTGGCGGACGGCGCGGACCGGGCCGCGTTCGGGAATCTGTCGCTGGGCTATACGGAGACCTACGGCGATCCGGCCCTGCGCGAAGTGATCGCCCAGATGTACGAGCGGGCGGACGCCGCCGACGTGATCTGCTTCTCCGGCGCCCAGGAGGCCCTCTATCTCGCGATGAACGTCCTGCTGGACGCGGGCGACCACGCGGTGGTGGTGACCCCGAACTACCAGTCGGCCGAGACCGTGCCGCTGGCGCTCTGCGAGGTCACCGGCGTCGCCCTCGATCCGGAACGCGACTGGGCCCTGGACCTCGACCGGGTGAGGGCGGCGATCCGGCCGAACACCCGCGTCGTCTCGGTGAACTTCCCCAACAACCCCACCGGCAAGGTCATCGGCGCCGCCGACTTCACCGCGCTGGCACGGCTCTGCGACGAGCGCGGCATCCATCTCTTCAGCGACGAGGTCTACCGGGGTCTTGAGCGCGATCCGGCCCGGACCCTGCCGCAGGCGTCGGATCTGTCCGAGCGCGCCCTCTCGCTCAATGTGACCTCCAAGTCCCTGGGGCTGCCGGGGCTGCGCGTCGGCTGGATCACCTGCCGCGACCGCGCGGTGCTCGCCCGGCTGGAGCGGGCCAAGCACTACACCACCATCTGCAACTCGGGCCCCAGCGAGATTCTCGCCCGTATCGCGCTCACGGCGCGGAAGACGATCCTGGACCGCAACCGGGCCCTGATCGCGGAGAACCTGCCGGTCTTCGACGCGTTCTTCGCCGAGTTCGCGGACGCCTTCGAGTGGCGGGCGCCGGACGGCGGCTGTGTCGCCTACCCCCGCTATCTCGGCCCGGAGGGAGTGGAGGAGTTCTGCACCCGGCTGGTCGAGGAAGCCGGAGTGCTGCTGCTGCCCGCGAGCATCTACCGCTCCGAGCTCACCCCCACGCCCGTCGACCGGTTCCGCATCGGCATCGGCCGCCGTGCCCCGGAGGCCGGTCTCGCCGCCCTGACGCGGTGGATGAGGGCGCACCGATGACCCTGCCCGTCTTCGGCACGGCAGCCATCGAGCGGGCCGCGACCCCACGACTCGTTCTCGACGCCGTGCGCGGGGCGCTGATCGCCCACGCCGAACGGCGCACCTCCGTGCCGCCGCCGCTGCATCTGCGATTCCCCGACGCCGACGGGGACTGCCATGTCAAAGCCGGCCGGATCACCGGAGCCGCCGACTTCACCGTCAAGATCGTGACCGGTTTCTACCGCAACCCCGGGGCCGGCCTGCCGTCCAACCACGGTGTGGTGTGCGTCGTCAGCGCCCGTACGGGGCGGATCCGCGCGATCCTCGACGACCAGGGCCTGCTGACCGCCTGGCGCACCGCAGCCGCGGGCGCGCTGATCACCCATGCGATGGCCCGTCCCGACGCCACGACCCTGGGGGTCTTCGGCACCGGGGAACAGGCCCGTCTGCACATCGACTGGCTGGCCGGGCTCCGCCCGATCGGCGCCGTACTCGTCCATGGGCGCAGCCGGGCCAGGACCCGGGCGTTCTGCGATGAGCTCACCGCGCGCGGCCGGCCCGCCCGGCCCGCCTCCGCCGAGGAGGCCGCGGGCGCGGACATGGTCATCACCGCCACCCCGGCCACGGCCCCGGTTCTTCAGGCCGCCCATGTCCGCGACGGCGCGCAGGTGACGGGGATCGGCGCCGATATGCCGCACAAGAACGAACTGCCGCCCGCGCTCTTCGCCCGCGCGGGAATGATCGCGACGGATGACCACGACCAGTGTCTGGACCACGGAGACTTCGGCCACGCGGTCCGGGCGGGCGCTGCCGCCGCCACGGGTGACGTCCCCGCCGGTCTTCTTCTCAGTGGGCCCGTCGAGCGACCGGCCGGGGCGGTCACCGTCGCGGATCTGACCGGCGTCGGCGCGCTCGACGCGGCGCTCGCCTCGGCGGTCCTGGACGAGCTGACCAGGTAGAAGGAGGCCGTCGGGCACGCGCCGCCGCTCGCCGCAGGGGTCGGGTGCCCGGTCACCGCGGGGCCGCCTTGGAGCGCGGGCGCACGACTCCGCACGAGCCGCCTCCGGAGCGCGGCGCATGGGTCCGCGCGTCAGGCGGCGCCGGACGCCCGCGCACCCATGGGCGGGTGATCGCGGGCCGTGTGGAACCTCAAGGGAGGGGCCGAGCGCTCCGTCGGACCACTGCCGACGAGCGCCCGGCCGCTCAGATCAGGACACGTCCTTGCGCATGCACCAGATGTGCGGCCCGCCGTCCGGCACCGTCACCTCTGCGGTGACCTTGAAGCCCAGACGTTCGTAGAGCGACACATTCCGGTCGGTGGCGGTCTCCAGATAGATCGGGTATCCGGCGCGGGCCGCTGCCTCGATGCCGGGGCGGAGAACGGCGCTGCCGAGGCCGCGGCCCTGGGCGTCGGGGTCGACGCCCACAGTGGCGAGATACCAGACCGGTTCGGTCGGGCGGTACGGCTCCACCAGCTTCTCGGTGGCCTCGAACACCTCCGCCCGGTCGCCGGCCAGCTCGCCGATGGAGGGGGCCACCTCGGTGAGGCCCGGGGTGGGGTCCTGGTCCGGAGTGGTCCAGGCGGCCACGGCCAGTCCGCCGTCGCCGACCCAGACCCGGCCGTACACCATCCCCACCCGCGTCAGGAACAGCTCCTGGAAACGGCGCACCCGCTCCGCGTGGTCGTCGGCGGCCACCACATGACGGGTGTAGGGGTAGTCGCTGAACGCGCGGCCGAGGGTTCGCACAGCGGTCGGAATGTCATCGGGGGTCGCCGGACGAACGCGGTCGTCGGTGGTCATGGAGTGTTGCCTCCGGGAAAGAACTGCCGGTCGTGGTCGAATAGAAAACGATCAAGGTGGGTGGAGAGTTCCCGCCCACCCCGCTCCGCGGGACGCGCCTGCTCCCCGCCGGGCGGCGGACGGGCTCTGGCACCCGGTTCGGCTCCTCCCGGCTCGCGGGCGGGCGGATACGGCGTGACGATGGGCCGTGACCGTTGCCGTGGCCCTGCGGCAGGACGGTCCCGCGGATGCCGTGGACGGCTCGGCCGGTCCGGCGTCCGCACCGTGTCACCGCCTCGGACCGGCCCGCCCCGGCCGCCCGGGGCGCCCGCACGGTGCGGACGTCACCGCCACCGCCACCGTCTCCGCCGAGGGCGACAGTGAAAGGCGGTGCCTGCATGGCCGCTGACGGGCAGGGGACGACCGCCCCGCGGCAGCCGGACGGGAGCGCGCTGCCGTCGCCGGGGAAGTCGCCGGGGAAGGGGAGTCCCGGATCCGGGCGGCCGTGGCCGACGGTCGGGACGGCGTCCCTCGCGCTGCTGCCCCTCACACTGCTCGGCGCGGCGTGCTGGTGGGCACGCTGGGTCCGTCCCAGCGGGGACGACTGGTGCTTTCTGCCCGTGGTGCGCGACGACGGCCTGGCCGGGATGGTCGGCAAGTTCTACGTCAAGGACAACGGCCGGATCGCCAACGCCCTGCTGGTCTGGGTCTACGCGAGATTCGACGTCGCCGGCCACCAGTGGTTCGCTCCGGTCAGCGGCGTGCTCGTCCTGGCCGTCCTCTGGGCCGTGACCGCCTCGGCGCTGGACAGGGCCCGTCTGACGGCGCCGCGCGGGGTGCCGCTGCTGGTGGCGTCCATGGTGACGGCGGTCTTCCTGCTCGCCTCGCCCAACACCTACAAGACGTTCTACTGGCCCGCGGCGTCGGTCTCCCACACCCTGGCTCCCGTGCTCGCCTGCGCGGCGGCGATTCCCCTGCTGCGGGCCAGGTCACGCAGCGGGCGGACGGTCGCCCTGGCCGTCGTGTTCACGGCGGGCGCCGTCGTCGGCACGCTGTCGGAGGAGACATCGGTCGTCGTGGTCGTGGTGCTCTCAGCCGTCCTTCTGCTCAGCCGGCGGGCCATCGCCGCGCCCGGGCGGGCCTACGCGCGGGCCTGGTGCCTGACAGGCGTCGCCGGGACCGTGATCGGCACCCTTGTGCTCGTCACCTCCCCGGGCTCACGGAACCGGCGCGAGCGGTACGCCGAACGGGGCCCGTCCCTGTTCGCGCCCGAGTCGCTGATCGACTCCCTCGGCGCGTTCGCGCGCATCACGGCTCACCTCCTGACGACATGGCAGTACCTGGGAGCGGTCGCGGCGGGGGTGCTGCTCGGCCTGTTCGCCACCGCGTCCCATGGAGGCGCCGCGTCCCACGGAGCCGCCGTGTTCCGTAGAACCACCGCGCCCCACGGAGCCTCCGCGCCCCGCAGAACCATCGCGTTCCGTAGAACCACCGCGTCCCGCAGAACCACCGCGCCCCACGGACGCGCGGCGCTCCCGGCGGGGCGGCCCGTGCCGGTCCGCGCCGGTGTTCTCGTCTTTCTCGTCGCGGGCTATCTCTGCACGGTCATCGCCTATCCCGCCTTCGGCTCGGGGGTGGTGAACTCCACCCGGCTCTGGAACGACTACGTCTTCCTGTACGTCGTGCTCCTCGTCGGCCTCGGAGCGCTGCTGGGGCACACCGTGCGCCTGCGGGAGCGGCGCGTCGGCGCCGTGCGGGCGGCCGGTGCGGCCGTGTGCGGCATCGTCTGCGTCGCCCTCGCCTTCCCGCTGGCCCAGCTGGGGGACGCCATACGGGTACGGGCCGGGGAGTGGGACCACCAGGACCGGTGGCTGCGCGCTCAGGCGGCCCGGGGCGTCCGCGTACTCCCGTACCGGCCGACGCCGGTCGGCGGGATGACGGAGCCGTTCGGCCACCGGGGGCACCGGAGCTGGCCCGCTCACTGTGTCGCCGACTACTACCGTCTGGAGCGGATCACCCGCTCCACGACGCCTCCCCCGCGGTGAGGAGCGTCTTCGGCCCCCGCCGGCCGGCCGCGCCCCGTGACCGGCCCGGCCAACTCGCGTGCGCGATAACGCAGTTGACTCATCTGCCCCAGCGGATCATCCATTTCTCGGCTGAATCCCTATCACTTCATGCATTTCCGGTCAATCCCGCGCGGGATCGCACCGCCGCGGACAACCCACACGGGACCCCGGCCGCTCTCCACGATCAGCCGCGGTTCCCGCAGCCGGGTGTTCCCGGCCGGGGCTGACCAACCGCGCGCCGACTTCGGTTCCAAGATCAATGGCATTCGTCAACGAGGGGAAAAATGAGCAGGATCAGCAGAAAGCGTCTCTGGGTCGGGGGAATCTCCGTCGCGTCGGCGCTCACCGTCACCGCAGGGATCACCGCCGCCGCGCCCGCCGCGGAGCAGGCCGCGCCGGACACGGACATCCGCCTGATCGCGGCCTCCCCGTCCGTGACGCTCGAACGGTACAAGGGGGAGGGGGGAGTGCCCGACGGCGTCTTTCTGAACCTCGGAACCTATCTCTCCGTCAAGGGCACGCCCTTGGAGTTCCGGGCCGAGCGCGCGAACTACAGGAAGCCGATCGCCGTTCAGCAGATCATCCGCGAGGGTGGGGAGGTCCGCACCAAGGATCTGCCGAAGGACCTGGTGAAGGACTTCATGGGGCTGCCCGACTTCACACGGGTCACCCTCACCGACGCGTCCGGGCGGAAGGTCGTGTCGAAGAAGGAGGCATTCTGCCCGAACAACGCCTCCGGGCGGACCGACCCCGGGGCGCCGCGCACCTCCCGGTACCCCGAGGGCTGTTCACCCCACCCCTTCACCCTCGGCTCGGTGTGGGGCGTCGAGCAGGGCTGGGCCTCCAACACCTATCTCGACTACTACACCACCCCGGTGGACGTGCCGGACGGCGTCTACACGGCGAAGATCTCCGTGACCAAGAAGTACCGCGATTTCCTCGGCATCGCGAACGAGCCGCAGACGGTCGAGGTCACGGTGCGGACGCTGGGCGAGCCGCCGGAGGCCGAGGCACGCTCCGCGGCCAAGGGCGCGAACGCCGATCACGCCGATCACGCCGGTGGCCACGGCGGCCACGGCGGCCATGCGGAGCAGGGCCCGGCGAAGGGCATGGGCCCGAAGCAGCTCCGGGGCGACAGCACCGAGATCACCCCGCCACCGGCGCTGCCGTACGCGCTCATGAAGACCGGCCGCGCGGCCGTCGCGACCTCGGGCGACGGGCCGGGCCGCACCGATGGATCCCGGGTCAGCCCGCCGATGAAGCCCGCGGCCGAGCGCCCGTCGGGCCGGGCGGGCCTCCCGGCGGACGCGCCGAAGCCCGACCTCCGCGCCCTGCCCGCCTGGGACATCGGCATCGACCCCGCGCGCGAGGGAGAGCCCGCGGGCCGGGACCATCTGGCTTTCGCCAGCACCACCTGGAACGCGGGCCCCGCGCCGCTGGTCGTGGACGGCTTCCGCAAGCCGGGCAAGGGGCTGATGGACGCCTACCAGTACTTCTACGACGCCAAGGGCGAGCAGATCGGCTACGCGCCGAGCGGCACCATGGAGTGGGACCCGCGCGACGACCATATGCACTGGCACTTCACGGACTTCGCGGCCTACCAGCTGCTGAAGGCCGACAAGAAGGAGGTCGTGCGCAGCGACAAGGAAGCGTTCTGCCTCGCCAGCAACGCGGCCGTCGACTACACGGTGAAGGACGCCAACTGGCACCCCACCAGCACCGATCTGAGCACCGCGTGCGCCAGCGGCGAGCCGGAGGCGCTGTCGGTGCGCCAGGCGCTCGAAATCGGCTCCGGCGACACCTACCCGTCGGCCTTCGCCGGTCAGTCCTTCGACATCACCGATGTGCCGAACGGGACCTACTGGATCAAGGTCGTGGCCAACCCGCAGAAGCGGCTCCACGAGACCAGCCTCGACAACAACACCGCCCTGCGCAAGGTCGTGCTCGGCGGCGAGCCGGGCGCGCGCACCGTGCAGGTGCCCGCGCACGGCCTGGTCACCTCCCGGTGACGGCGCCGGGAGACCACTGAGAGAAGGCGGATCGCCGGCAGCGGCGGACCGCTGGCACGGAGGCCCGGCCGCATCCGCGCGGCCGGGCCCTGTGGTGTGTCAAGGGGCGTTCGGCCCTTCCGTTCCGGCGCCCCTGTTCCCGGAGGCGTCATGACGCCCGGTGGCGGCATCGGCGCTGTGGGTGAAGGTGCTTCGGGTGGCCGAGAACCGGCCGGTGGCCGGAGCGGTACCGGAACCTCAGTACCATTCATGGGACAGGCGACCGGCCGTACAGCTGTCCTCGGCGCGAGAGGACCTCGCCGGTCCCCCTGTGGTTCTCCGGAGCGCGGCTCTCGTGAGGGGGCGAATGCCGTCTTACCGGGCTTTGACGGGTGGTCTCTCTATGATCGGCGGGCCGTCGGACGCGCGACGGGAGACCGCTGTATGCCGGGGCGGCCATCGACAAGGAGATTTCCGTGCTTCGTTCTTCCGGTCCCACGGGTAACGCCGGGGACGGCCGACGCCGAATACATCCCGCCATGCTCGTGGCGGGGGCGGTGTGCCTCGGTTTCGGCGGCCTCTATCTGGCGGGACTGCTGCTCACCGACGGTGAGGTGCCTTCGGGGACGCGGGTGCACGGCGTGGACATCGGGGGCCTCGGCCCGGCCGAGGCCGAGCGGAAACTGGAACGTGAGCTGTCTCACCAGTGGCCCGAGCCGGTCGAGGTGCGCATCGGCGACCGCACCGCGACCGTCGCGGCCCGTGAGGCGGGTTTCACACTCGACAGCCGGGAGACCGTCGCCCAGGCCGCGCGGTCCGGATCCGACCCGTTCACCGTGATCGGCCGTCTCTTCGCCTCCGGCGACCGCGACGCCGAGCCGGTCCACCGCGTGGACGAGGCGAAGATCCGTAAGGCGCTGGAGGCGCTGGCCGAGAAGCACGACCGTACGGCGCGTGAGGGCGCCATCACCTTCCGCGAGGGCCGTGCGGTGCCGGTGCAGGCACGCGTCGGCGAATCGCTCGACGTCGGAGGCGCGACCGACGTTCTCCGCTCGGCGGTGCTCGACGGGCGGACCGGTCCGGTCACCCTGCCGGTCAGCCGCAGCGAGCCCCGCGTCGGCGCGGACGAGGTCAACCGGGCCATGGACGAGTTCGCCCGGCCCGCGATGTCCGCGCCGGTCACCGTCAGGGTGGCGGACCGGTCCAGCACGATCAGCCCGGTGACGATCGGCGAGCATCTGGAGATGAAGCCCGACAAAACGAACCGGCTCACCCCCCGGCTCGACGGCGAGGCGCTCCGCGAGGATCCGGCGGTGGAGCGCTCCCTGGCCGGGATCACCGACGAGCCCGTGGAGGGCGTCCTGGGCATGGAGGGGGGCCGGGTGGTGCTCGCCGAGGGCGGCACCCCCGGGCAGAAGGTCACCGCCGCCGGGCTGGAGCGGACCGTCATGCCCCTGCTGACCCGCGACGGAGCGGCCCGCGCGGCCACGCTGCCCACCACGACGGTGGAGCCCGAGCTCAGCCGGAAGACCTTCGACTCCCTGGGGCTCAAGGAGCAGATGTCCACCTTCACGGTCGACTTCGATCCCGCCCCCTACCGCAGCACGAACATCGGCCGTGCCGTGGAGCTGATCAACGGTTCGCTGGTCGAGCCCGGCAAGGAGTGGAGCTTCAACCAGACGGTGGGGGAGCGGACCAAGGCCAACGGCTTCGTGGACGGCATCATCATCCAGGACGACCAGTACACCAAGGCCGCCGGCGGCGGCGTCTCCGCGGTCGCCACCACCATGTTCAACGCCGTCTTCTTCGCCGGGGTCAAGCCCGTGGAGTACGGGGCCCACTCCTTCTACATCGAGCGCTACCCGGAGGGCCGGGAGGCGACCGTCGCCTGGGGCAGCCTGGATCTGCGATTCCTCAACGACTCCGGCAACTCCATCTACATCGCGGCCAGTTCCACGGACTCCTCCGTCACCATCAGCTTCTACGGCACCAAGAAGTACGACTCCGTCAAGGCGGTCAAGGGCCCCCGTACCGAGGTGAAGAAGCCGGGGAGCCGTAAGGGCCCGGAGAAGAACTGTCTGACGCAGACGCCGCTCGACGGCTTCAATGTCAATGTGGAGCGGGTCTTCGGCTCCGGCGGCGAGGAGGTCAAGCGCGAGACCTTCACGACCCGGTACGTCCCCCGCGACGAGGTCACCTGCGAGTCGCCGATCACCCTCTGACCGGTCGGTCCGCCGGGCGACCGACCGACTGACCGACCGGCCCGCCCGGCGAGGACGGTGAGCGAGCGGCACGAGAGGCGACTTCGGCCGGTCCGCCCGCGCCCGGACCGCCCGCGCTCGGCCCCCGGCACCGCGACGAGTAGGCGGATCCGACACAGCCGCCGCGCTCATTGTGGTGCTCGCCCACATAGGTACGCGGTGCCGGTGACCCTACTGTTTCCGGCCATGACGAGCATCTCTCCCCCTCCGCTCCCCGGAGGGCCGCCCGCTCCCGCCGGGGTCGACTTGAGCTCCCGCACCGCCCTGGTGACCGGCGGCGGAAGCGGCATCGGCCGGGCGTGCGCCATCGCCCTGGCGGCGGCCGGCGCCACCGTGCAGGTGGTCGACCGGGACGCCCGGTCGGCCAGGGCCGTCGCCGAGGAGATCGGCGGCCGGGCGTACATCGCCGACCTGGCCGACCCCGCCGCGATCGACACACTGCCCGCCGACGCCGACATCGTCGTCAACAATGCCGGGCTCCAGCACATCGCCCCCCTCGTCGAGTTCCCGCCGGAGCGCTTCGCGCTCATCCAGCAGGTGATGGTCACCGCCCCGTTCCTGCTGCTGCGCCGCACGCTGCCGCATATGTACGCGAACGGCTGGGGCCGGGTCATCAACATCTCCAGCGTCCACGGACTGCGGGCCAGTGCGTATAAATGCGCCTACGTCGCCGCCAAGCACGCCCTGGAGGGCCTGAGCAAGGTCACCGCCATCGAAGGCGCGCAGCACGGTGTGACCAGCAACTGCCTCAACCCCGGATACGTCCGTACGCCCCTGGTCGAGAACCAGATCCACGACCAGGCCGCCGCCCATGGGATCAGCGCCGACGAGGTGCTCTCCCAGGTGCTGTTGACCCGCTCGCCCCTCAAACGTCTGCTGGAGGCCGAGGAGGTCGCGGCAGCGGCCCTGTGGCTGTGCGGAGAGCACACCGGCTACATCACCGGCGCCTCCCTGCCCCTCGACGGCGGCTGGGGAGCCAATTGACCCCGGTGCCCGACGGCCCCCGCACACCCCCGTCCCTCCCCGCACCCCGGAACCGGTGACCTCATGACCGACGCCAAGACCGCCGCGCCAGACGGCCCTGCCCGCTCCGGCGGCATCGCCCGGATCGTCGGCGCGAGCCTGATCGGCACCACCGTCGAGTGGTACGACTTCTTCCTCTACGGCTCGGCAGCCGCGCTGGTGTTCAACACCCTGTTCTTCCCGACCAGCGATCCGCTGGTGGGCACGCTCATCGCCTTCGTCACCTACGCGATCGGATTCGCCGCCCGGCCGCTGGGCGGCGTGGTCTTCGGACACTTCGGCGACAAGATCGGCCGCAAGAAACTTCTGGTGGTCAGTCTGCTCATGATGGGCGGCGCGACCTTCGCCATGGGGCTGCTGCCCACCTACGACTCCATCGGCATCGCCGCCCCGATCCTGCTCACCGTGCTCCGGCTGATCCAGGGCTTCGCGCTCGGCGGCGAATGGGGCGGCGCGGTGCTGATCGTGTCCGAACACGGCGGCGACAAGCACCGGGGCTTCTGGGCGTCCTGGCCGCAGGCCGGCGCTCCCGGCGGCAACCTGCTGGCCACCGGCGTCCTGGCGCTGCTGGCCGCCGTCCAGTCGGAAGCGGCGTTCCAGTCCTGGGGCTGGCGCATCCCCTTCCTGCTCTCCGGCGTTCTGGTGGTGATCGGGCTGTGGATCCGCGTCTCGGTCTCCGAGTCACCGGTGTTCCTCGCGGCCCAGGCCAAGGCCGAGGCGGACGCCGCCCGGGGAGTCAAGGCGCAGCCGCCGGTCGTGGAGGTGTTCCGGAGAAGCTGGCGCGAGGTGCTCGCCGCCATCGGCACCCGGTTCGGCGAGAACGTCTCGTACTACATCCTCACCTCCTTCCTCCTGGTGTACGTCACCACCCACCTGGAGCTCCCCAAGAGCACCGCGCTCAACGCCGTACTCATCGGCTCCGCCGTCCACTTCGTCACCATCCCGCTGTGGGGAGCGCTCTCCGACCGGCTCGGCCGCAGACCGGTGACGCTGATCGGATCGGTGGGCATGGCCCTATGGGCGTTCGCCTTCTTCACCCTGGTGGACACGGAGTCGTTCACCGTGATCACACTGTCGGTGACCGTGGGCCTGCTGCTGCACGGAGCCATGTACGGCCCGCAGGCCGCCTTCATCTCCGAGATGTTCGACACCAAGGTCCGCTACTCGGGCGCGTCGATGGGCTCCCAGCTCGCCTCCATCGTCGCCGGGGCGCTGGCCCCCATCATCGCCATCGAGCTGCTGAAGGACTACGGCTCCTCGACACCCGTCGCCGTATATCTGTGCGCCGCCGCGGTGATCACCACCGTCACCGTCGCCGTCGTCAAGGAGACCCGTGGCCGCGATCTGTCCCGCGCCGCACCGGGCCGGACCCCGGCCCCGCACCCGGGTCGGACCCCGGCCGGCGACGTCGATCCGGCGTGACCCGGCCCGTCGTGCCCGCCCGCGGCCCGCTGGACCGCGGCGGGCACGGTGGACCCGGTGCGTCGGCGCCGCGGCCGGAAGGGAGGAGGACTGCCACCATGGCGACCGTGA
>NZ_VCLA01000157.1:160787-179534 GCF_009600885.1 Streptomyces jumonjinensis | reverse complement strand
GCGCCGCCGGCGCGGGCGCCCGGGAACAGGCCGTCGTGGACGAGGCCACCCGGGTCGCACAGGACATCCACCGGACCCTGACCCAGCACCGGCGGCGCGAGGCCGAACTCGCCGCCCTGTTCGACACCGCGAGCGACCTCGCCGCGCTCCGCGACCTCGACGCCGTGCTGCGCGCCATCGTGCACCGGGCCAGGACCCTGCTGGGCACCGACATCGCCTACCTCACCCTGAACGACCCCGTGGCCGGGGACACGTTCATGCGGGTGACCGACGGCTCGGTCTCGGCTGCCTTCCAGCAACTGCGCCTCGGCATGGGCGAGGGCCTCGGCGGACTGGTCGCCCAGACCGCCCGCCCCTACGCCAGCGCCGACTACCGCACCGACCGCCGCTTCAGACACACCGGGGCCATCGACGAAGGGGTGCGCGAGGAAGGGCTGCGCGGCATCCTCGGGGTGCCCCTGAGCGTCGGCAACCGGGTCATCGGCGTGCTGTTCGCCGCGGACCGCACCGCGAGGGAGTTCACCCCCGACGCCATCGCCCTGCTCTCCTCGCTGGCCGACCACGCCGCCGTCGCCATCGACGGCGCCCGTCTGCTGGAGGAGACCCGCTCCGCGCTCGTCGACCTCAACGCGGCCAACGAGAGTGCCCGCGCCCACAGCGAAGCCCTGCGCCGCGCGGCCGACGCCCATGACCGCCTCACCGACCTGGTCCTTCGCGGCGGCGGCGTCGACGACGTCGCCCACGAGATCGCCGGCCTCCTCGGCGGAGGTCTGGCGATCCATGACGTGGACGGCACGGAACTGGCCCGGGTGGGCACCGATCCCGTCACCCCGTCGGCACAGGGCGTCCACGCCTCCCGCGCGGGCGGCCGGGCCGTTCCCGTGAACGGCGACTGGATATGCGCCGTGCTGGCGGACTCCGAACTCCTCGGCAGTCTGATGCTCACCGGGAGAGCCGGTCTCCCCGACGCCGACCGGAGTCTGTTCGAACGGGCCGGCCTGGTCACCGCCCTGCTGATGGTTCTGCACCGCTCCGTGGCCGAGGCCGAGGACCGGGTCCGCGGCGAGCTGCTCGACGACCTGCTCACCGCCGGGCCGCCGTCCCGGGGAAGCCGCCGTGACACCGGAAGCCTCTCCCTGCGGGCCCGCAGACTCGGCGTCGACCTCACCCGCCCCCACTCGGTGCTCCTCCTCGACTGCGACGCCGAGCCGCGCTCGCGGCTGACGACCGAGGCGGCCCGCCGGGCCCGCGGGCTCGGCGGGCTGGCCGGGACCCGCGACGGCCATATGGTGCTGCTCGCCCCCGCGCCGGATCCGGGCCCGCTCGCCCGCGACCTGGCCGCCGAACTCACACGCGCCGTGGGCGTTCCCGTCACCGTCGGCGCCGCGGGACCCGCCGACGCCCCCGGCCGTATCCCCGAAACCTATGCCGAGGCGCGGCGCTGCCTCGACGCCCTGCACGCGCTCGGCCGCACCGGGGACGGCGCGAGCCTGTCCGGCCTCGGGTTCCTCGGCGTACTGCTCGGCGACCGGATGGACGTCTCCGGCTACACCGAGCGCGTCCTCGGCCCCGTCCTCGCGTACGACAGCCGGCGCGGCACCGAACTGATCCGCACCCTCGACGCCTACTACGCCCACGGCGCCAGCCTCGCCCAGGCCAAGGATGCCTTGCACGTACACGTCAATACGGTGGTGCAGCGCCTCGACCGGGTCGCACAGCTCCTCGGTCCGGACTGGAACACCCCCGGCAGGTCCCTGGAGATCCAACTCGCCCTCCGGCTGCACCGCCTGGCCCGGCACAGCGGGCCCTTCGGCCCTCCAGGGGGACGGTCCTAGGGAGTGTCTTCACGCCTGGCGGACACCACCCTCCTCGCCGGCCGACGGCCCCAGAGCCATGTCTGGCACTGCCCCGTCCGCACCGCACCCGTCGACCGCCTGCTGACCGACGCCGAGTGGGCCGAGGTCGCCCGCCGCATCGTCCACGCCACCGGCATCGCGCCCGAAGGCGACGACCAGGCATGCCGCTGGATCGCCGTCCGCCACGCCGACGACCACATCCACATCGTCGCCACCCTCAAACGCCAGGACGGCCGCAGCCCCCGCCGTCACCAGGACGCCGTCCGCGCCCAGGCCGAATGCCGCCGGAGCGAAGCCGACTTCGTCGGCCTCCAACGGCTCAACTCCGGCGACCGCACGGCCGCCCAGCGGCCCACAGGGCCGAACGCTCCAAGGCCGAACGCGTGATTTACGTCATATCCACCCTTGCTGAGCATTGACAGCGCAGCGTGAACACGGGCTCCCCCAGGCATTCGCCGGCCCGCTGTGGCGCACGGTCCCGTATCTGGGAGGGGGAGGATCAATCCGCGTTGCGGTGCTCAGGGTTACGGTCATTCGCTCATCGTGACGAGTGTGCTGCTGGCGTCAGGGGGCGTCACCCTCTGTCGAGGGTCGATGGCGATCGCGCCTTGGAATCCAAGAGGCCGAGGAATCGGTCAATAGTCGCCCTTTACCTACGCTTCCTGGCCAACTTGCCGCTCTCCGCGCCGGTATACCGCCCTTGACGTGCAGGTATCCCCACAGTTCAATCACGGCGTTTGATGATCATTCATAGTCGCCGAGGTGAATCTGTGGGTTTCGGGTGGAGACGGTCACGCATGCCGGAGGGCGTGCGTCGTCGAGCAGTAACGGCGCTGTCGGTGGCGCTGCTTCCAGCACTGGCGATGCCAGCGGTGCCGGCCGTCGCTGCCCCGGCTCCGGCGGTGACGGCCGAATCCCCGGCGTCGTCGGCTGACGAGCGGGCCCTGGCCGAGGCCGAGCGGACTGGTCAGCGGGTAGAGGTCGTGGAGGAGCGCACCGAACGTGCGACCGTGTACGCCAACCCCGACGGCGACACCTTCACGCTGGAGCAGTCGGTTGTCCCTGTGCGGGTCGCCGCTCGGGACGGCGGCTGGGTGAAGCCCGACCCGACGCTGGTCCGGCGGGCCGACGGCTCGATCGGCCCGAAGGCGGCGGCGGTCAGCGTCTCCTTCTCTCCTGGCGGTGCCGGCCACGAGCTTGTGTCCATTGGAGAGACCGGCCGTTCGGTCTCCCTGGGGTGGCCGGGCGCCCTGCCCGAGCCGCGTCTCGACGCTGCGCGCGCCGTGTACGAGAACGTGCGCCCGGATGTCAATCTCATCCTGACCGCCACCACGGAGGGCTTCCGTCAGGTCCTGGAGATCGAGACGCTCGAAGCCGCCAAGGATCCAGCGCTGAAGACCATCGCCTACGGTCTGGACGCCGATGGTCTGACCATGCGAGCAGGAGCCGCTGGGAGCATGGAGGCCGTGGACGGGAACGGCCAGGTGGTCTTCCGCTCTCCGAGCGCGCAGATGTGGAACTCGGCGGGTGGCACCCCGAGGGAAGCCGGCTCGGCCCGGAGCCTGGACGGACGCCCCGCGCGCGCCCGAACCGCCCCCGCAGCCCTGGATCCGGTGGTGCCGGTCGCCCTCCAGGAGGAGGGGGATCCGCTTGCCGGACCCGGTGCAGGGGACGAGGCCGCAGTGATGGGCATTGACCTCGGCCGAGATACGGTCGAGGTCCTTCCGGACGCGGATCTGATCTCCCGGACCACTGCAGCTGAACTGCCCCTCTACATCGACCCGTCCGTCGAACTGAACGAGTCCG
Source organism: Streptomyces jumonjinensis (assembly GCF_009600885.1). Classification (GTDB taxonomy): domain Bacteria; phylum Actinomycetota; class Actinomycetes; order Streptomycetales; family Streptomycetaceae; genus Streptomyces; species Streptomyces jumonjinensis. The sequence continues at coordinate 175,872 of NZ_VCLA01000157.1, read as the reverse complement.
AGCGGACTGTGCTCTCCTCCGACGGCGATGTGTTCTACAACTTCTCCGGCGGCGAGAACGGCATGAGCGTTGGCAAGTGCGGCACGGCGGTGATCGGCGGCGTCTCGTACTACTGCGGCTCGGGCTATGTGAACCGGATGTACTTCGAGTTCTCGCCGGACAAGCTGAAGGGCAAGCAGATTCTGGACGCGACCTTCTCGGTGACGGAGACGTTCTCCTTCTCCTGTGACGCGCGCTGGGTGGATCTGGAGCGGACCAATAACATCTCGTCCGCGACCAAGTGGCCGGGTCCGGACAAGCTGGATCAGATGGGTGATCGCAATGTGTCGGCCGGGCGAGGAAGTTACTGCTCGCCTGCCCAGCCCAAGGCCGTGATCAACTTCAATGACAATCCGGAGGAGAAGGACGAGAACCTCACGCCCACCGTCAAGGACTTCGCCAACGGGAAGTTCTCGCGGCTCACGCTGATGCTGATGGCCAAGAGTGAGTCGGATACGGTCTCCTGGAAGCGCTTCGACGACGACGCGGTTCTGTCGGTGAGTTACTACAGCAAGCCCGCCACTCCCACGGAGTACGGACTCCGCTCCGGCTCCGGCCGAGTGTGCAGCAAGTCCGAGAGCTCGCCCAGCGTGATCACCGATCCGCGGCCCGATTTGCTGGCCACTCCCGAAGCGGCCTCCGGCGGAGAATCCGGCGCACGGCTGCGCGTCTACTTCGACGTGGACGTGAAGAACGGCAGCACATGGTCGGATGCGCCACAGCCCAGCACCGGGTCCCTGAAGCCGACGACCGGCTATGTCTCCTACAGCAGCACATCGAAGGGGTTCCCGGCCCAGAGCAAGGATTGGGACGCCAGCCTCACTGATGGAAAACTCTACCGCTACAACGCCTACACCCACTCCCTCTACAACAGCGACAAGAGTCATCAGGCCAGCTCCGCGACCCCCTGGTGCTACTTCCTCGTCGACAGCAAGGCGCCAAAGAAGCCGAGCGTCAGCTCGTGGACGGTCTACAGCGAATGCGTCTCGGGGGGCACGTGCCTGATCAGCGGCGCCCCGGGCAAGCCGGGAACGGTGGTCTTCGGGCCGGGCGCGGGTGAGACCAGCGCCAACACCGGTTACCGGTACAAGTTGTCGACGGACAAGACCTGGTCGGAGTGGAAGATCGGGGCCACGTACAAGGCGACGATCAAGCCACCGTCCTCCGGTACCAAACTCCTCCATGTGCAGGCGAAGTCCGCGGGCTATCCACTCGGCGGTGACGAGCAGATTGTCAGATTCCTGGTCAGCGAGGGCCCCACAGCCATCGCGCGCTGGAACTTCGACGAGACCAGTGGCGCGGCCGTGGACACCTCCACCACCGATGCCGCACTGCGCAACAACCTGACCCTGTCGTCCGGCGCGGCCCGTACCCCCAACGGCCGGCGCGGCGAAGTCGTGAAGAAGGCGGCGACGGAGACCGATCCGGCGGTCCTCGGCGCGGACCAGGGGTTGTGGCTGGAGAAATCAGCCTACGCCGCCACCACCAAGCCGGTCCTGGAGACGGCGGCTTCGTACACCATCACCGCCTGGGCCCGGCTCGACGCCACCGGTGCCAACGCCACGGTGGCCGGCCAGGACGGCACCAATTTCAGTCCGTTCTACCTCAGCTACTGCGAGGACTCGAAGACTTGGTGCGCACGGCTCGCCGACGGGGACGCCGCCTCCAGCTCCATCGCCAACCAGCGGGTGAACGGAAAGAACCCGGCTCAGACGAAGGTGTGGACTCATCTGGCGGCCGTCGTTGACCAGGAGGAGAATGTTCTCTCCCTGTACGTCAATGGACAGCTGCAGAATACCGACTCCATCACCGCCAACTGGTCCGCCCCCGGCGGCTTTCAGGTCGGCCGGGTGAAGTACAAAGGCGCGTACGTCGACCACTTCCCCGGCGAGATCGACGAGGTGACCGTCTGGCAGTCCGCGCGGTCCGAGAATCAGATCGCCACCGAGGCCAGTCAGCTCGACGGCCCCAACGGCACGGGCATGCCCCAGCTCGAGCTTGTCGCCCACCTGGACCCCTTCGGTGGGTCCGGTACCACGGTCAAGGACAGCGTCAGCGGCTACGGCGCGACCCTGAACCTCGGCGCGGGAGCCACGCTGAACAGTGAGTCCATCGTTCTGGACGGAACCGGCGGTGCAGAGTTCAGCGGTACCCCGAGCATCGATGCGACCGGCTCCTTCACTGTGGCCGTGGACGCCGTCGTCGACGCGGTCAAGCTGGCGGACAAACCGGACGGGCACCGGGTGCAGATCCTGGGCCAGCGGACGGCGACTGGCTCCTCCTGGGGACTGTGGTTCGAGAAGACCGGCGTCGGCCCTGGTCGCGAGCTCCAGGACGAGAACGGCGACCCGGTGATCGACGAGAACACCGGTGAGCCCAAGAGGGAGGTCTCGGCGGTCGGCCGCTGGCATTTCGGACGACTGACCGCGGATGGCTCGGGAGCCTCCGTCCAGAGCAATGAGACGGCCACTCTCGGATCGAAGGTACAACTCGTCGGCGCCCATGACGCCCAGGAGGGAACGATCAGTCTCTTCCTCACAGAGCGGCAGGGCGAGCCGACCGAATACACCGCCCAGGCAAGCAGCGGCGGCCCGGCTGTGGGCAAGGGCTGGCTGAACAGCACCTGGGGAAACCACCTGTCGGGCGAGATCGGCACCATCCGTCTCTGGGCCGGTGCTGTGCACAACACCCATCACAAGGACCTGATCGTCGGGGACTGAGCCGCCCCTGACGACGCTCTCCCGGGCGCGGACCGTGACCCACGGTCCGCGCCCTCTCCCTACTGCCCCGCGCAGTACTCGCATGGCCCCGAGCAGGGCCATTCCATCCACCATCCAGAAAGCACATCGTGTTCAGACGACGTCTCTTGCGAGACTGGCGCCGCTCCGGCCATCTGCCGGTGCTCGGCGCACTCCTCCTCGCCCTGACCGTCCCGGCGTCACTGCCGTCGATGGCCACGGCCGCCCCCCTCGCCCCCGGGGCTCCGAGATCCGCCGACGACCGGGTCAGCAAGGTCCGGCCTGTGACCGGTCCGGGCGCCAAGAAGGCCCGGGAGCGCGTCGCCCGTGACAAGAAGGTCAACGAGCACTTGATCGAGCAGGCGCGCACCGAGCGCCGTGTGAGCTGGCCGAAGCCGGTCACCCTCCGGGACTCGGTGACCGCCGCTCCCTCCAACGCGGTGATCGACGTCAGCGCGGTCGAACGGTCGGGCGAGGCCCGGCAGAGCCGGGCCTCGGCCGCAGGTGAGGCGACCATCACTGTCCTGGACCAGCGCGTCACCGGCAAGGCCGGGATAACCGGCGTGCTCTTCACGGCCGCCGCCCAGCACCAGGGTGTAGCCGACATCACGGTGGACTACGGCTCCTTCGCATCGGCCGTCGGCGGCAACTGGTCTGCGCGGCTCGGCCTGGTGCGCCTGCCGGCCTGTGTCCTGACGAGCCCTGAAAAGGCCGCGTGCCGGACCGCCACCCCAGTGGCCTCCACCAACGACATCGTGGCGGAGAAGGTGAGGGCCCGCACCACCGTCGCTCCCCGCTCCGCCCCTATGGTGATGGCCCTGACGGCGTCGGCCACTTCTTCGACGGCGGGTGGCGGAGACCTCAAGGCGACCCCGCTCTCCGCCTCCTCGTCCTGGGAAGCAGGCGGCTCCTCAGGCGCCTTCACCTGGTCGTACCCGATCACCCTGCCGCCCGCGGCAGCCGGTCCGGTACCGCCGCTGTCACTCTCCTACGACTCCGGCAGCATCGACGGCCGCACCGCCAACACCAACAACCAGGGCTCGCAGATCGGAGAGGGCTTCTCCCTCACCGAGTCCTATATCGAACGCAAGTACGGCAGCTGTCAGGATGACGGCCAGAAGGACAAGTACGACCAGTGCTGGAAGTACGAGAACGCCTCACTCGTCCTCAACGGCACTGCCACCGAACTGGTCAAGGACGACACATCCGGTAAGTGGCGGCTGAAGAACGACGACGCCTCCCAGGTCCGCCATCTGACCGGCGCCGACAACGGCGACGAGGGCGACGACATCAAGGACGGGAAGGGGGACGGCAAGGGCGAGCACTGGCAGATCGTCACCGGTGACGGCACGACGTACACCTTCGGTCTGGACAAACTGCCCGGTGCCGACACCCAGCGCACACAGTCCACCTGGGGTGTCCCCGTCTTCGGCGACGACAGCGGAGAGCCCGGTCACTCCTCGGGCAGCGCCTTCGCGGACCGTGCCAAGACCCAGGCCTGGCGGTGGAACCTCGACCTCGTCCAGGATGTCCACGGCAACGCCGCGACCTACTGGTACGCCAAGGAGAGCAACCACTACGCTCAGAACGGCGTGAAGACCAAGCTCGCCCCGTACGACAGGGGCGGCTACCTCAAGGAGATCCGGTACGGCCAGCGTGCAGCCACCCTGTTCACCGGGAACCCCTCGGGCAAGGTCGAGTTCACGCACAATGAGCGCTGCACCGCCGCGAAGTGCGACGAACTGACCAAGGACACCGCCGACAACTGGCCGGACGTCCCCTTCGACTCGATCTGCACCGCGTCCGAGAAGGACTGCCTCTCCACCGGCCCCTCCTTCTTCAGCCGTAAGCGCGTAGCCACCATCGAGACTCATGTCTGGTCCACTGCGGCCGAGCCCGACGCCTTCAAACCGGTTGACTCCTACGCCCTGACCCAGGAATTCTTCGACGGCCAGGACATCGGCAACAGCTCCGACCAGGTCCTCGCCCTGACCGGCATCAAGCGGACCGGCCTGAACGGCACCGCCATCTCGCTTCCGGCCGTGGGCTTCACCTACACCCAGCGCCCCAACCGGGTCGCCGGCGGCACCCAGCCGGGCGGCGCCAACATCCTTCCGCTGACCCGACCGCGCCTTTCCACCATCACCTCCGAGTCCGGAGCCATCACCACGGTCGTGCTCTCCATCCCGGAGTGCGTCCGCGGCAGCTACATGCCGAAGGCGGAAGACGACAACGGCCTGTCCTGCTACCCCGTCCACTGGCCGGTCAACGGCGGTGACTCCCAACTCGACTGGTTCCACAAGTACCGGGTCACTTCCATAAACGTCAGCGACCCCGCAGCCAAGAACCCCGCTGTTGAGTACGCGTACGAGTACGAACAGCCGGGCTGGCACTACAACGACGATCCCTTCACCAAGGAGAAGGAGCGCACCTGGTCCGTCTGGCGCGGCTACCAGAGGGTGACTTCGTACACCGGTGAGGCGGGCGCCACGCGTTCCAAATCGGTCCAGGTGTTCATGCAGGGCATGCACGGCGACAAGCGCAAGGAGGGTGCCAACCGCTCGGCCGAAATCGAGCCGGTTGCGCTGCCGACCCTGCATATTCCACCGCTCGTGGACCATGACCGGTACGCGGGACAACTGCGGCAGCAGGTGGCCTACGACGGCAACACCCCGGTCTCCGCATCCCTCAACACCTTCTGGTCGAAAGAGACCGCCAGCCAGCAGAAGTCGTACGCCCACGTCAAAGCTCACTACATCCGCCCGGAGCGCTCGTACCAGTACACCTGGCTGACCACGGCGAAGAAGTGGCGGACCACGGCGAGCACCACCGCCTACGACGACACCTACGGCATGGCCACCCGGTCCGACAGTCACGGAGACTGGGAGGCCACCGGCGACGAGACCTGCACCCGTACCTGGTACGCCCGCAACGCCGATAAGGGACTGACCTCCCTGGTCTCCCGTACCCGCACTGTGGGCAAGCCCTGTGTCGAGACCGATGACAGGCTCGACCTGCCGGTCTCCAAGGACACACGCGGGGATGTCATCTCCGACGCCGCGATCGTCTTCGACGATCCGAAGGCCACCGGGTGGACCGAGGCTCAGACTCCGGCCCTGGGGCTGCCGACCTGGACGGGGCAGCCGAAGGGCTACCCAGCCAAGAGCGGAACGGCGGACCGCGATCCGGCTGTGGGCGACTGGCAGACGATCGCCGTTACCACCTTCGACACGGCCACCGCGAAGCTCGGCCGGCCGCTGACGGTGACGGACGCCGCAAAGAATGTCACCACCACCGCGTACTACCCGGCCAATACCGGGCCTCTGACCGGTGTCATCGTCACTCACCCCAAGCCGGCCGCGACGGCCGCCGCGCACCGGTCGTACACCTACTTCGATCCCGCTCGAGGTTCGGTGACCTACACGCTCGACGCCAACCTGAAGCGCACCGAGCACGCTCATGACGCGCTCGGCCGTGTCACCGCGACCTGGCTCTCCAACCGGTCCAGGGCCGGGGGCGACAGCCCGAACGGCAAGTACGCCTACGGACTGAGCCAGACGAAGCCGTCCTGGACCTCTGTCTCCAAACTCAAAGCGGACGGCACCAGCTACCACACGGCCTACACCATCCATGACTCCCTCCTGAGGCAGGTGCAGACCCAGGTCCCGGCGGCCATCGGCACCGGCCGGGTGCTGACCGACACCCGCTACGACTCGCGCGGGCTGGCGACCGTCACCAAGGGGGACGCGTACGACAGCGCCCATGCACCCGACGGCGAGTACATGGGGATCGAAAACGCCCAGGCACCGGTCCAGAACGACACCGTTCACGACGGCGTGGGCCGAGTGGTGAAGTCCAAGCTCTCCTCCTGGGGCGAAAGCAAGTGGCAGACCACGACCACGTACACCGGTGACTCGGTGGCTTCCAGCGCCGTCGACGGGGGCAGCGCCTCCCGAGTGATCACCGACGCGCTCGGCCGCACCACGGAGACTCGTTCGTACGCGGGAACTGAGCCGGACGACAAGGAGTACGGTGCGGTCTCCGGCGTCTCGTACACCACGGTCGGCTACACCTACACTCGTGACGGCAAGCAGAAGACCGTCACCGGTCCGGACGGTACTGCCTGGTCGTACGGCTACGATCTCTACGGCCGTCAGATCTCCGCCACCGATCCCGACAAGGGCACGGCCACCACGTCCTACACGGTCCTCGACCAGGTCGACCACACCAAGGATGCGAAGGGGCAGACTCTCCTCTACGGCTATGACGACCTTGGCCGCACGACCGGCCTGTGGCAGACCAGCCGCTCCGACGCCAGCAAGCTCGCGACCTGGACTTTCGACGCTGAGCTGAAGGGGAAGCCCGACGAATCCATCCGGCACGAGAACGGAGTCAATCAGCCGAAGAGCAAGGCGTACGTCAAGAAGGTCACGGCGTACGACAGTCAGAGTCGCCCCACCGCGACCTCACTTACCCTGCCCACCGACGACCCTCTGGTCACCTCTGGCGCGGTCGCGGCCACGACCAACTTCAGCACGTCCTACCGTCTCGACGGTACCGTCAACACCACCAAGGAACCCGCAGCAGGCGGCCTCGCCGCGGAGACCGTGGAAAGCGGCTACAACGACGCCGGTCTGCCTGTGCGGGCCTCAGGGATTTCCGGCTACCTCCTGGGCGTGGACTATTCCGCGACTGGACGGATCCATCAGCTCGAACTGGGCACCTCGGCCGCCGCGAAGCGGGTCTTCGTCTCCAACACCTACGAGGCCGGCACCGGGCGTCTGCTGACCTCGGCCACTGACGACCAGACCCGCGGACCGGTCCAGGACCTGCAGTACTCCTACGACCCGGCCGGCAATGTCACCTCGATCTTCGACCGAGCCGGTGGGGACAACCAGTGCTTCGCCTATGACGGCCACCGCCGTCTGACCGAGGCGTGGACCCCTGCGGCAGCTGACTGCTCCGCCTCCGGCCGCACCGCGGAGAAGCTCGGTGGCCCGGCCTCGTACTGGACGAGCTACACGTTCACCCCGTCAGGGCAGCGCGCGACCGAGAAGCAGCACGTCGGCACCCCGGTCACCACCAGCTACTGCTATCACCCCCAGCGCAAGCACGCACTGAAGGCGACCACCACGTCCTCGGCCGGCACCGCGTGCGACACGGTGGCGGAGCAGTACACATACGACGCCACCGGCAACACCGAGACCCGGGTCGAGAAGGCCGGTTCCACGATCAAGCAGTCCTTGGAATGGAACCCGGAGGGCAAGCTGGCCAAGCTGATCGAGGGCACCACCGCCACCGGTTATCTCTACGACGCGGACGGCAATCTCCTGATACGTCGCGACAGCGCGGCTTCCGGAGAGACCGTCCTCTATCTCGGATCCACCGAAGTCCACCTCAAGTCCGGCAAGAAGTGGGCCAACCGCTACTATCAAGCGGCCGGCTCCACCGTGGCAGTGCGCAGCAATGAGTCCGGTGCCGAGAAGCTGTCGTTTCTCGCCGCTGACCACCATGGCACCAGCGGCGTCGCCATCACGAGTGACAGCTCGCAGACGCTGAGCAAGCGCTACACCACTCCCTACGGCTCCGTTCGCGGCTCCACCGGCACCTGGCCGGACGACAAGGGATTCCTGGGCAAGTCCACCGACAGCAGCACCGGTCTCACCAGCGTCGGCGCCCGCGAATACGACCCCTCCACCGGCCAGTTCATCAGCGTCGACCCGCTGCTGATGCCGGAGCAGCACCAGTCCCTCAATGGCTACGTCTACGCCAACAACAATCCGACATCCCTGAGTGACCCGTCCGGTCTGGGGGTTGAGGAGTGCCACAAGGGCACGATCTCCTGTTCCGGAGGGATCCCGGACAGTCCCGAGCGGATCCGGGAGAAGGAGAAGATCAGAGGAAGCAGCGGAGGGAACACCGGAGGTGGCAGCGGGGGGAAGCAGAAGAAGGAGAAGAGGCAGCCGAACGAGGACGGAAGATCCGGGAGTCATGCGCCGGGGACCCCGCGACAGAACGAGGCCTACGAAAGGGCTCTCTTCACCAATGCGGAGACGGCGGCCAAGCTCCGTAAGGAGCGAGTTCTGCAGATCCTCGGCGGAATGTTCGATCTCCATGACTACCTCAAGGAGGAGGTGGAAGAGATCAACGAGGAAATCTGCAGGAGAGGCGCACGGGATGGCTGCGCCATGGCGAATCTGGCACAGAAGATCACAGATCAGGCCCTGAGCCGCTCGGAGAGCGAAGTAGAGAAGACCGTGGCTCGTATCGACGAATCATGGAGATCCGGAAAGGACGCACACAGAATGGACTTCGCATTCGATGACGGCGAATTCCAGATTGCCCTGACTCTGGCCATCCAGGGACATCGGGTCACATCCAGGAATGATCACAACCAGCCCAAGCAGCACCAGGGCGATGCGTGGGTCGACGGACAGCGCACCGATTTCAAGGCAATGAGCACCAGCTCCTCGCGAGGGACATACAGAAACCATCTGAGCAAGGCCAACAGCCAGCAGGTCCAACTGGTGGTGGTCGACACAAGGGGGGGCGGGCTCAGCAAGGATGACGCCAAATCAGGATTCCGCGCCTTCGACGACGGTAACAGGACAGTGGAACGAGTGATCGTCTACGGAAGAGGCTATAAACTGGACCTCCAGACGAAGTAGACGGAAAAGCGGCGCGGGGCTGACCGAATAGGGCATCCCGGTACGCCCCGCGCCGCCGGGTGGCAAAAGGAGACAATCGTGAGCAGGTTCAAGCCCTTCGCCGGATTCCAGAAAGAATTCGAGATCAAAATCGGCCCGGCCATTGCAGCCTGGAACCGAGAGGAGTTCGCCGTCGAGATCCGTGAAGAAGTGGAAAGGATTCTCGACTTCTCTTTCGACCCGAAGGAGACCACAAGGACCGACGATGGAGGATATTACTTCTGGTACACCGACGACCGATTCGAGGCAACCCTTATCGTGGATGACCCAGACAACGAGTTCCCTTTCGATAGAATCCCGGTCGACCTGGATGTGCGGTCCAACCTCGATGAGGTCCCCGACTGGGAACTCGTCGAGTCGCTCTACGACAGACTCGACGCCCTAGGTAAGTACTACTTGCTCGCCATGTCCCATAATTCTGCCCTGATCGCATCGAACTATGATGTGGGCGATAAATGGTAGGAAGAGGAACTCGCCTATCGGCGCGCCGAGCCCACACCAGTCACACGCATTGTCGGACACGATCTGACGCGGGTCAGCCGTGGCTGTGCAGTTCGGCGCACCCTGCCGTTTCGTCTCAGGGGGCCGGGGAGCCGGGGAGCTGTGCACGGGGTGCTGCGGGGCCTCTGTTCCGGAGTAGGCGGACCCGGCCTTGCTGGAGCAACCCGCTGGTGTCGGTGACACCGGCACCTGGCGATCCAGGTGCCCTGGGCTGTTGAGCCAGCGCTGACCTCAAGGACTTTGCCGCTGTGTTTGGCCGCGCCGGGGTCGCTGTCGTCGCCGAGCGGGCTGAGGGTGAACTTCGGGTAGTCACCGTTGTACCGGGACTGTAATTCGGCCGGGACGCCATCGTCCGTGCGAGGGCGGTGATGTCGACGGCCAACTGGGTGTAGGCCGGGGAGGCGGTGCTGCCGTTGATGGTGGCTTTGTGCCAGGTGGGGGTGGTTCACCTGCGTGAGGTCAACGGTTCCCTGGGGGAGGGGGGTAGGTTGTGGGTTGACTCAACGGAGGTTGGCGGACGGGACCGTGAAGGACACGACTCGCCGATGGCTCCGGAGATTTCTCTTGCCGGGCGGTCGATGGGTCCTGCACGATTCCCTCATGGAGTCGCCTCGTGCCTTCTTCTCGCACCAGAACTGCTACCTCAACACGGCCTCCTACGGCCTGCCGCCCATCGCCGCGCACCGGGCGGTGCTGGCGGTCGAGCACGACAGGGCGGCCGGGCGGCTGGGCTTCGCCGAGATGGACCGGTGCGTCGAACGGTCGCGGAGCGCCTTCGCCCGGCTCATAGGGCTGCCCGTCCACCGGGTGGCCATCGGATCCCAGGTGTCGTCGGCGGTGGGGCTGATCGCCGCCGGGCTGCGGCCCGGCGCGGAAGTGCTCCTGGCGGAGGGCGACTTCACCTCACTGCTCTTTCCCTTCCTGGTCGCGCGCGAGCGCGGGGTGCGGGTCCGGGCGGTTCCGCTCGCCGGCCTCGCGGACGCCATCGGCCCCGGCACCGATCTGGTCGCGGTCTCCGCCGTCCAGTCCGCCGACGGGGCCCTCGCCCCGCTCGATCTCATCCTGGACGCCGCCGCCGCGCACGGCGCCAGGGTCCTGGTGGACGCGACCCAGGCGGCGGGCTGGCTGCCGCTGCCCGCCGCCCGTATCGATCTGCTCGTCTGCGGCGGCTACAAATGGCTGCTCGGCCCACGCGGCACGGCCTTTCTCGCCGGGACCGAGGAGGCCCTGGCCGAGGTGCCGGCCCTCGCCGCCGGCTGGTACGCGGGCCAGGACGTCTGGGAATCCCTCTACGGCACCCCGCTGCGGCTCGCCGAGGACGCGCGGCGGCTGGACGTCTCCCCGGCCTGGCACTCCTGGGCCGGACTGGCGCCCGCCCTGGAGCTCCTCGACGACCTCGGGCTCTCCCGGATCCACGACCACGACGTCGCCCTGGCCAACCGGTTCCGCGCCGGGCTCGGCATGGCGCCGGGCGACTCCGCCATCGTCTCCCTGGAAGTCCCCGACGGCACCGCCGGACACCTGGCCGCCCACGATGTCGTCGCCGCCGTCCGCGCCGGGCGGCTGCGCTGCTCCTTCCATGTCTCCACCACCGAGGCGGATGTGGACCGGGTGCTGGAACTGCTCACCGGCTGACCCCTCCGCGGCTGATCTCGCGGTTCACCCGGCCGGGTCCGCTGTTCTCCCGGCCGGGTGCGCGGCGCTATCTGACAAACTATCGACGAGTTGGCCGCCGCTCCCATCACTGGATTCCACGCTCCCGCGCAGAGGCCCGGCGTGTTCCGCTGATTCCGTCGGCCATGCCGCCTCCGACGCGCTGGACCGACCCGCGCCATCGGTCTGCATATCCCTGAGTAATTCATCTGACCTGCGGGTTTCTTTAACTGCTCGGCCTCCTGAGGGCACCCCGGCCCACCGCTGGGGAACAGAGCGCTGTCCGGTCCGGCCCGGCCGCCGCTCGCGCTCCAGCCGGGCGGCGAAGCCTGGCTGACCTGCCCGGTCGCTGTCCGGCCGGCCGACGGGCGCGGACTGCCGCCGGACACCGGGGAGTTCAGCGCCGACAGGCCGATGGGCGTCCGAACTCCCCCTGGGCGGGCCGCCGTACGGAGAACCGGGCGCAGTGCTCCCTGGCTATGGTGAGGACGTTCGCATCCAGGCCGCCTTTCGGGGGCCCGCGCACCGGAAAACTGCATTGCATGCTTATTTAAGCTGCTTATAGTGTTCCCTGTTGCCTCATAGGGCGCAAGGCGTATCGCACCTTGTCACTCATTAAGGAGAGGGACGAATGACTGTTCGTGTCGGCATCAATGGTTTCGGGCGGATCGGGCGCAACGTCTTCCGCGCGGCAGCCGCCCGGGGCGCGGACCTGGAGATCGTCGCCGTGAACGACCTCGGTGATGTGGCGACGATGGCCCATCTGCTGGCCTACGACTCGATCCTGGGCCGCTTCCCCGGCGAGATCAGCGCCGAGCCCGGCGTGATCCGGGTCGGGGACACCACCCTCAGGGTCCTGGCCGAACGCGACCCCGCCGCCCTGCCCTGGGGTGATCTGGGAGTGGACGTGGTCATCGAGTCCACCGGCATCTTCACCCAGGCCGCCAAAGCCCGCGCCCACGTCGACGGCGGCGCGAAGAAGGTCATCATCGCCGCCCCGGCCAGCGGCGAGGACGTCACCATCGTGCTCGGCGTGAACCAGGACGCCTACGACCCGGAACGCCACACCATCATCTCCAACGCCTCGTGCACCACCAACTGTCTCGCGGTGCTGGCCAAGGTGCTGCACGACGCCATCGGCATCGAATCCGGTCTGATGACCACCGTCCACGCCTATACCCAGGACCAGAACCTCCAGGACTCCCCGCACAAGGATCTGCGCCGGGCCCGCGCCGCCGCCCTCAACATCGTGCCCACGTCCAGCGGAGCGGCCAAGGCCATCGGTCTGGTCCTGCCCGAACTCCAGGGCCGTCTCGACGCCCTGGCCCTGCGGGTGCCCGTCCCCACCGGCTCGGTCACCGATCTGACCGTCACCACCAGCCGCCGCACCACCGTGCGGGAGGTCAAGGAGGCCTACGCCGAGGCCGCCGCCGGACCGTACAAGGGCCTGCTCTCCTACACCGAGGCGCCCATCGTCAGCAGCGACATCGTCAACGACCCGGCCTCCTGCGTCTTCGACGCCGAACTGACCCAGGTCCTCGGCCCGCAGGTCAAGGTCGTCGGCTGGTACGACAACGAGTGGGGCTACTCCAACCGCCTCATCGACCTGGCCCTGCTGGTCGGCGGCGCCCTCTAGGGCCTGATCCGCCGGACCGGCCCCGGCCCGCCGGCGACGGCGCCCCGCGCCCCGCGCCCTTCGCCTCAGCCCGTTCTTTCCAGGCATCCCCAATACGCACGGTGTCACATGGAGGGATTCATGACCGCGGCAAAGACCCGGACGGATTACGCGGAGTACACGGACTGCACCCCGCTGCTCGATGACCGGAAAGAGCTCGACCGGTTCTACGACGAGCACGGTTATCTCTTTCTGCGCGGCGTGCTCGACCGCGCTCTCGTACGCACGGCGGCGGAGCAGATGCTGCACGGGCTCGTCTCGCTCGGCGCCGCGGATCCGCACGCCACGCTCGACGAATTCACCATCGACTCCTTCGAGGCCGTCGACGAAGTGGCGATGCACGGTCATATCAAGTACGACGAGTTCTGGAACAGCGCACCGACGACCAGGCTGTTCGAGCAGATCTTCGGCGAAGAGGTCTTCGTCTTCCGGTCCACGACCATCCGGTACTACCCCTCGCAGGCGGGCTCCGAGGATCCGGCCTTCTCCTATCTGACGCCGCTGCACCAGGACGGCTTCTATATAGGCCCCAACAAGGATTTCCGTACCGTCTGGGTGCCGTTGATCGGCACGACCGAGGGGACCGGCGGCGTCGCGCTGGCGGACGGCAGCCATCGGCACGGTCCGCGCGACCATGTGGTCAACGACTCCTTCCGCAGATTCGGCCACCCGGTGAGGGGAATCCCGCCGCACTTCGTCGGCGAGGACGAGCCCCTGCTGTTCTCCGCGATGGAGCCGGGAGACGTCCTCGTCTTCCACGCCCATATGTGCCACAAGTCGATCCCGAACCTGGCGACCGCTCCGCCGCTCATGCGGATGTCGATGGACACCCGGGTCCAGCCGGCGGCCTCCCACCGCGGGTACAACGCTCTGACGCCCTGGCCGGAATCGGCGAAGGACCCGTCCAAGGGAATCATGTCGAAGATCACCGGTACTCCCACCGAGATCGAGTAGGGAGAGACCGGGAGAGTCGTGAGAGAGGTAAGGCTTTGACTACAGGGACGTCCTCCGCAGGCAGCCCCGCCGCGAAGACGGCGCCGACCGGTCCGGCCGGCGGCGCGGCGTCGCCGGGCTTATCCCCTGCCGGTCTGGTGGTGATCCTGGCCGGGTTCTCGCTGTCCATCGCCGACATCTTCATCGTCAATGTCGCGCTGACCAGCATCGGGCATGACCTCCGGGCCTCCGAATCCGGTCTTGAGCTGGTCGTGTCCGGATACGGGATCACCTATGCGCTCGGTCTGGTCATGGGCGGCCGGCTGGGAGACGCGCTCGGGAGACGGCACCTCTTCACCCACGGCCTCATCGCGTTCACCCTCACCTCCGCCCTGTGCGGCTTCGCCCCCGGCATCACCTTCCTCATCATCGCCCGTCTTCTCCAGGGCGCCGCCGCGGCGATGATGGTCCCTCAGGTGCTGAGCACCATCCAGGCGGCGACCGACGGCGAGGCGCGCGCCCGGGCGATCAGCCTGTACGGGGCCACCGCCGGACTCGCCGCGGTGGCCGGACAGATCATCGGCGGTCTGCTGCTCGCACTCGACTTCGGCGACTTCGGCTGGCGCATCGTCTTTATGATCAATGTGCCGATCGGCCTGATCACCCTGCTGTTCGTACGGCGGATCCCCGACACCAAGGCGCAGCGGAAGCCGGACCTCGACTACCTCGGCACCGCCCTCTTCGGTGTGGCCATGGTCTGTGTGCTGGTCGTGGTCGTCGAGGGCAGGGCGCTGGGCTGGCCGATCTGGCTGTGGGGTCTCCTGGCGGTCGCCGGCGTC
>NZ_VCLA01000157.1:25759-160777 GCF_009600885.1 Streptomyces jumonjinensis | reverse complement strand
GTCCGGGGACACCCTCGGCTACAAGGTCGCCCTCCCCGCCGACCGCAACCGGGCAGGCGAGCCCGTCTGGTTCTCCGGCTCCAAACTCGCCCCCGACCTCTCCCTCCCGAAAATCCGCCATCGCCTGGAAACCAGTGCCCTGGACACGGAGGACGAACCCCGGCCCCGCCCGGCCGCCGCACGCCGCAACGCCGTCACCCCCGTCATCCGGGCCGCCACCGCCCTCGACCAGGACGACGACGGCACGGTCGTCGCCCAGCTCGTCGGCACCGGGGAACTCCTCGACGCCCTCGCCAAGACGGCCCCGGCCACCACCCGCCGGGAACTGTCCCAGGCGGCGCGTGCCTTCGAACGCGCCACCCGTACCCACGAACGCGCCGCCCGAGCCGACCACCGCGCTCTTCGGTCTGCCGCCCGCGGAGTCCTCCGCGCCGGGGACGCGCTCGGACGGGGCGAGGACGGCGGCACCACCGCCATGGTGCTCTCCACCCTCGTCCTCGTCACCCTCGCCGCCGCCCGCTGGCACTCCGCCCACGGCCACGCCCAACAAGCAGCCGCCGCACGCCAGGCCGCCCAGCACCTTCGTACCGCCTACCAGGCTGCTGCCGCTCCGCCGTTGAGGGCGATGCACGACCACGCCCGCCGCCTCCCCGAACCCGTACGCCACCAGCACACGGCCACGATCGTCGGCGCTCTTCCGGAACAGGCCGCCCGCCTCCGGCATGAGCCCGGCTGGGACGCCCTCCTCGCCACCCTCGACCAGGCCCGGCACGCCGGCCACGACCCCGCCGCCCTCCTCAAGACCGTGGTCGAACAGCGCGAACTCGACACTGCCGAGAACGTCAACGACGTCCTCATCTGGCGCATCCGCCACACCGCCGGCCTCCCCACCATCCCGAAGCCGGCCACCGGCCCGGCGCCCGCCCGCCCTCGGGCCCCGAAGCCCACTGCGGTCGTCACGTACACCACCCCGACCCCGTCAGGTCAGCGACGGTCACGCCGCTGACCAGTACAAACCTCTGGACTCCCACCAGCCCCACTGCTATGGCTCGAAGAAGCGAGCCCTGGAGGAGAACCGTGATCCACAGCCACACTGACCAGCAGCCCAGAACCACCACTCAGCAGCCTGCCCCGGCCCCGGCCCCGGCCCCTGCCCCTGCCCCTGCCCCGGTGCCGGCCTCCGGCGGCGACCCCCTCCTCCGCCTCCAGCAGGAGATTCACCCCGACGGCGTCCGCATCCGCATCCGCAGCGTCGACCACCCCGAGGAACTCTTCATCACTGGCCTCGTCGTCATGTGTCCCAACTGCTCAGCCCGCCGCGACTGGATGATCATCTGCGATGGCAACCAGATCAGCATCCGCTGCCGCTGCGCACACCAGTGGCCCGAGCCTGAACTCACCCGTGCCGACTTCGACGTCATGACCGGCGGCAGCACCACCGGTCCCGTCTACCCGAGCCTGGAAGACGCGGCCCGCGCCACCGGATTCGACGGCGCCTTCACCGGCATGTATCTGAACGAGCCGCGCCCGCAGGGATGGGACGTGTCAGGGATCTTGTGTAAGTCGGTTGGTGTCATTGGATGCTGAGCCGGTCCTCGAAGAACAGTGAGAACTGGTTCAGTGCCTCTTTCCAGTGTGCGGCGACGTGGTTCTTGTCGCGCGCTGTCGGGTTGATCTGTTCTCGGACCGCGAGGTAGAGGACCTTCAACGCGGCCTGTTCCGAGGGGAAGTGACCGCGGTTGCGGGTGGCCTTGCGGAGCCTCGCGTTGATCGATTCGACCATGTTCGTGGAGTAGACCACCGTCCTTATGGCCGGCGGGAACGCCAGGTAGGGCGTGAACTCAGGCCAGGCAGCTCGCCAGGCCCGGACCACGGCTGGGTAGCGTTCACCCAGGTCAGAGGTCTCAAGTGCATCGAGGGCCTGTTCTGCCGCCTGCTCCGTCGGGGCCGTGTAGATGGCCTTGAGAGCCGGAACCAGCTTGGGGTGGTCCCGTACCGAGGAGAGTCTGAGCGAGGCTCTGGTCAGGTGGATCACGCAGGTCTGGACGGTGGCCTTGGGCCAGGTCGCGGTGACCGCGTCGGGCAGGCCCTTCAGGCCGTCGCAGGCGACGATGCAGACGTCCTCGATGCCCCGGTTCCGCAGTTCGGACAGGACGGCCATCCAGGTGGTGGCGCCCTCGCCCTCGGCTCCGACCCACAGACCCAGGACGTCCTTGCGGCCGTCCATGTCCACGCCGACGGCCAGGTAGACCGGCTTCGAGGTCACCGAACCCGAGCGGATCTTCACCCACAGCGCGTCGATGTAGATGATCGGCCAGACGGCGTCGAGGGGCCGGTTCTGCCAGGTCACCAGCTCCTCGACCACCGCGTCGGTGACCTTGCTGATCAGGTCGGGGCTGACCTCGACGCCATAGATCCGGGCCAGGTGGGAGCGGATGTCGCGCACGCTCATTCCCCGGGCGTAGAGGGAGAGGATCCGGTCGTTGAACCCGGCTAGCCGGCGGGCGTTCTTCGGGACCAGACGTGGTTCGAACTCGCCGTTGCGGTCCCGCGGCACTGCCAAAGTGACCGCGCCGGCATCGGTCAGGACCGTCTTGGGCGAGGTCCCGTTGCGGGAGTTCCCCGACCCGTGACCTGCCGGATCTCCGCGTTCATAGCCGAGGTGTTCGCTCATCTCGGCCTCCAGAGCCCGTTCCAGCACGGCCCTGGTGATCTCCGTCAGCAGCCCGCCCTCGCCGAGCAGGGCCGCCCCCGAGGCATCAGCCTGATCGAGCAGCCGCTCGACGACGTCGTCGACCATCGTGTCTCCGGCCGCCACCGAGGTGACTGGTTCTGTCTTGTCTGCCATGACTCGTCCGATCCGCCCGGCCCGAGAGCCCGAGGCCGAGCCCCAGGCCAGACTGTCACATCATGGACTTACACGATCTTTCAGACACACCCAGGGATGGTGCCGCCGCGGTGGGGGTGGGCCGTGTGGATGTATTTCATGGCAGTGGTGATGGAGATTCCGAAGACACGGACGAGGTGGACGGGATCTTCGGTCTCGCGGGCCTCGTCCAGGATCCTGTCGGCGCGAACTGCGCGCAGAGTCAGACCAGCGGGATTGAAGCGTCTGGAGACGTAGTCCGCAGAGATCGGATCGGTCGAGTTGGCCGTCTGTTGAGTGAGCAGAAGGTGTGAGTTGACGGTGCGTGGCCAACGGTGATGGCGGTAGCGGAGCCAGGCATGCAGTAGGGCGGCTGTGGTGTCGTCGAGGTGGACGACGTGACGGCCGTGGGGGCGGCGGATCAGAAGTTGCTGTCGGGTAAGCAGCACGTCGGAGAGGACGAGGTTGCGCAGGTCAGTGCCGCTGGTTGCGTGGAGGGCGACCAGGGCGAGAACTAGGCGGGTAGCGGGGTTGGAGCTGGTCTCCAAGAGCCCGGCCAGCCGGTCGGGGGCCAGGGTTGTGGGCAGCAGTTCCTGACGGGTGATGCGGAGGCCACGGGTGGGGTCGACGAAGACGAGCTTGGCGTGTTTTAGGGCTCGAAAGAGCGACCGGGCCGCCACTGCGCGCTCGTGGGCGCGTGGGCCTTTGACTGCAGTGACAGCGGTCGTGACGTCGGCCTGCGTCACCTGGCGCAAGGTGGTGTAGCGGGTGGTCCAGTCGGTGAGTGGCTTGGCCAGGTAGATGAGGTAGCGGCGCAGGGTGGCGTAGTCGGTGACGCGGTGGTGGGACCTGCTAGCGCCACGCAAGACCCCGACCCACGTGCCGATTTCGTCGCTGATTCGTGGAGGGAGGGCGGCGATGGTGCGCTGGACGAAAGCCTCGTCGCCGCTGCGCCGCGGCGACGAGGTGACGAGCTGTCCACGTTGATCCAGGAAGGCGACAAGCCCGCGAATGCGTCCCAGGCTGCCGAACACGCGGTGCAGCGCCTGAAGATCGTCCTCGCGGAATACGGTGTCGGCACCCAGCCAGGTGGCGGCCACTCGTAGAACCCGAGCACTGGACTCGTGAACTGACCGGTTCCAGCGGTTCTCGGTGGTGTACCGGGCGAAGTCCGCCAGCAGGGACTTCACCGGCGGCAGCGGGGCCGGCAGCACGGTTCCAGCAAGCGGGCGCCAGTCCCGCTCAACCTCGAAGATCGTCGCCTGACCTTCAAGTACGGCTGGCGGACTGAGCTCCGGGCGATCCGCGAGGAGCTCGCGACGGGTCGCGCTGTCGTTCGCCAAGGACGGTCCGGCAAAGCGTAGTTGTCGCCAGGTAGAGGCGTCGGTGTCAGGTCCCAGCTGACGACGCTGTCGAGTGCAGTCGCGGCATCGACCGTTCCGCAGGGGAAGCGGCCCGGCGCCACACCGACTGCAACACCCTCGCTGGTCAGCGTATGTGTGACGCCAGTACCTACAGGCTTCGCATATCTGGTTTCGTCCCCACGAAAGGCAGTCATCACAGCTTCGTGGCTGAGATTGGGGGCGGGCACGCTGGGCGTGCGGCAGCACGGCCACCCCGTGCTCGATATCAGGCGCCAGCAACCCGGCCTTGTTCAGGACCGCAGCGACTCCGGAGGGCCGGTGAGGCAGGGCCTCAAGGATGGTGGCATCGACCAGGTCTTGACCTGCGGCGTCGCGGGCCGCCAGAGCAAGAGCCAAGGCATCCATGGCACTGACGCGCCAGGTACGGCTCAGGCGGTGTTCGGTCTGTACTTCGTTGATCAGCGGTTTCAGTCGTTCCAGATCGCCCTGGAGCCGGTCTCGGAGCAAGACGGCGTGGTGTTCCAGCAGTCGGTAGGGCGCGGAGAACATGGCCATCTGTCCGCGTACTGCCGGCGGGCAGACACGCCCATCGTCCAGGACGCCGGCCGGACGCTGGGCGCGCGCCCAGCCAGGTGCGTGGTAGCGGCCGTCGGTCTGCAGCCGGTAGGTGCCGGTGGGCGCCGCGGGCCGCCGGATGGATGTCGGCAGGCAGAAAGAGAGCTGCGTCCACACCGGCTGGCGTGCGGCCTGGACCGGCTCGTAGTACCAGGCCGCGTCGTACTCGGTGATCGCCACGACGCATGCGCGGCAGAAGCCGTCCTTGTTGACCCGCCACAGCCGCTTGCAGCGTCTGCACTCGGCTGCCGGGTGGTAACGCTTGGAGCGCCACTGGTGGCACGGGGAACAGAACGGCGGTTGCGCTCGCGCTCCCCA
Source organism: Streptomyces jumonjinensis (assembly GCF_009600885.1). Classification (GTDB taxonomy): domain Bacteria; phylum Actinomycetota; class Actinomycetes; order Streptomycetales; family Streptomycetaceae; genus Streptomyces; species Streptomyces jumonjinensis. Next base: position 155,614 of record NZ_VCLA01000157.1, on the reverse strand, counting down.
GCCGAGACAGCCCGTGCACTGCCCCAGCGAAGGAAGGCGTATGCGTGATCGGGCCATCTCAGTTCGGCGGGAGCGACCTCGGCCGCCCCGCTCCGCTCGGCCGACGTGGCACCGGCCGCGGCAGCTCTCCCGCGGCCCTCGCCAGTTCCTCACCTTGGACTGCCGGAGCCTTCCGGGCCACGGGCTCGGCGACCAGAAGGTCCGCGACCGTGCACTGCAGCGCGGCGCAGATCAGGTCGAGGTCCTCCAGCCGCACTGTCACCGGCGTACCCGACCACAGCGCGGAGACCTTCGAGAGCGACGGAGTGAACCCGACTTCTTCGAACACGGGCATCAACTCGCTAGGCCGCCAGATGCCCCGGTTGGCCGCCGCCCACCGCAAGTTCCACTTCACGACAGACCCCCCGCGTCCGCGCGCAACCGCTGTGATGCCCGAGCCGACGAGCGCCGGCTCGCCATCTCCGGATCACCCTGAGCAGACAAAATGTACCGAACCGTGGTTGTCGTCCAATCATGACCAAGCAACTTCTGCACCTCCCACAGCGACATCCCCGCCTCGTAGCGGTGCGTGGCACAAGCGTGCCGAAGTAGATGCGGAAAGATCCGCTCGACCGGACCCGACAGGTGAGCCGCCGAGGCCCGCACCAGCGCCTTTCGCAACGTCGACGTCGTCACCGTCGGCCCCACCGGACTCGGCTCGCCTCCGAGATCTCGGGCCAGGCGCTCCGAGGGCCAAACCGGCGACTCAGGGTGCTCCGGGTCGTCCGAGAACAACCCGCGCACCTCCTCCACGTACCACCACAGCAGCTCACGACCCTCAGCGAACAGGAACGCCTCACGCTGCCGCGGCCCCGATCCTCGGGCGCCCTTGCCCTGGACGACGAACCGCCCGAAGTCGCCCGCCTCCCAGTGCAGGTCCTTCATACGCATCTGGCACAGCTCCGAAGCGCGTACCCCGGAGATGTAGATCAGCTTCGCCATCACGTAGTCCCTGCACGCCACCGCCTCCTTGCGGGCGTGTGCCAGCTCCCGCCGCCAACCGGTGAAGAACTCGCCCACCGCCCGCGCTGACGGCGGCACCCGCAGGCCAAAGTCGCCTCGGTGTGCATGCCGGTTGAACGGATCGATCGGCGACTCGACCGTCGCCCCGAACCGCCGGAAGATCTCGTGCGCATAGCGCTGCTCCAGGAACGCGAAGAAGTGATCGATCCGGTTCAGCTTCGATCGGATAGTGGGCGCCTGGCGCTTGCCGACCCCGGCGAAGTAGGCATCGACATGACGAGGCGACAGCCGCCACGGCACGACACCGTAGTGGTCGCACACCTCGATCACCGGCTTCGTCAGCCCGTCCAGCGTCGAGGACGCCAGACCCGCCACATCTCGCGCCCACTGGTACTCGACCAGCGTGTCCATGAAGAACAGCTGCTCGTCCTCCCGGTCGGCCCCGTCGGCGTACCTGCGCTGCAGCGACAGGACATCCCTCAGACCCGGCTCGTCACTCGGCAACTCCCCGTCTGCGGAAGACGGTTCGCTGAGCGGCGGAACGAGGGAGAGCGCGCGCGTCCTGAGATCTGCCATGGACAGGGAAATTACAGCAGCAACTCCTGAAATTCAGGAGAACAGCCTAAAATCCGAGAAGCCCTCTCATCGAGCCCAGCGAGCCTCCTACCAGCTGAGATGGAACGACGTACCGCTTCAGCACTCAGTAGGAACCCGCTCGTACTCCAGTTAGCGCCCACGCCCCCTCGTGCGGCGGCCAGCCACGCTCGATCAGCAGGACGTCGCCGCCGGGCGTCAGAGCCACCACATCGGCGGTGTAGCGGATGGTCTCGAACGTCTCAGTCATGTGCGCCTCTCGGTTGGGCGGGCTAGTGGGTGGTGGTGTCGGTGACCACGAGGAAATGGTCGCTGCCGAGGTCCATCACGACCCTGGCGTCGGTGCCCTGGGTACTTCAGCAACCGTGAACGCGGGCCATGGACGCCGTAGGGATGGCTCAGCGGGTCAGGTTGGCGAGGAAGGACTCGGCTGCCGACCACGGGGTCAGCTCGATGCCGAAGCCGCTGTGTGCGTCGGGTCCTTGGATGTGGACCAACCGGCCGGACAGGTAGACGACGTCGCCGGTGCGGAACGCCCCGGTGTACGCACCGAGGTAGCTGCGAAGGTGGGTGATCCGGCGGGCGAACACGGACGGTTCGTCGACCGTTGACTCGGTGACCGTGTCCACCTCGATTCCGTAGAGCGCCGGGGTGACCAGGCCCTCGGAGTGATCCGTGATCCGGGCGAGGACGGAGATCGCCCCTACCTCTTTGGCGACCACTGCGGCGAACGTCTTGTCGCCGTCGGCCCTCAGCGGCTCACAGTTGATGTGCGCCCCAGCACCGGCTGTCAGGCCCTGCAGTTTGCGGGCCTCCTGGCGCATGAGCGCGTCGAAGCTTCCTCCCACCATGTACTTGGCGCGCCGCACGTACAGCCGGGTGAGTGTCTCGCCCTCGTACGGGTGGATGAGACCGCGTTCGGCGAACAGTGCCTGCGCCGCCTCGTAGCCACGCGGCCCGTAGCAGACCAGATCGATGTCGGAGCGGGCGTTGCAGGCACCGACCAGAAAGGACCCGGTCACGCCGATGACGTCCGCAGCGCCGGCCGCGACGATCCAGTTGACGATGGCGAGCAGGTCCTCGCTGACCGCCGTTTGCTCCAGGAGGCCGGGCTCCTGGTGCAGGGCGGCGAGGGTCTGGCGGCAAGAGTAGTGGGTGACGATGTCCTCGCGGGGCACGCCGGTGATGACGCACCCCACAGCGGGGGAGTAGAGGTAGCACTCGGGCCGGTCGGCGAGAATCCCGAACGCTTTGGACACGACGCTGTTCTGCCGGTACGTCCGGCCGTACAGCACCCGGTCGCCGCGGGCATCCGGGTAGTACTTGACGTACCCGAGGAAGTGCGTGCCGGGATGGACGTCGCCGATGACTTTGAAGATCACCCCTGCGCGGTCCAGGAGGTAGTCGCGGTCACGGATGGTCGCCAGCGCGGTGCCCAGCAGCGAACTGTTCGAGGGCGGGGAAGAGGGCGGTATCGACCGTCCCGGTGCGCTCATACTGCTCAAGTCCCTTCGTGAAGAGGTGACGGCGGTACTCCCACTTCAGGTGCTTGTCCGTGCGGGAGGGGTCGGTGGGCCGCATCAGGGCGAGGAAGAACAGGGCCTTGACGAGCAGGTAGGCGCCCAGGTTCTGGCTGGCCGGCTGTCCGGTTGCGTTCAGGCTCGCGTCGTCCAGCGCGGCGAGGTAGCGGCGCCGCTGGCCGGGGCTCGCGGTGTAGCCCTTGTTGCCGCCCTTGAAGGCGATGATTTCCAGGGCCGGGAGGACGTCGTATCCGAGGGGCACCAGGCCGTGGTGCTGCCAGTCGATGACTCCGGCCGGCAGGACGTTGGGCAGGCCGTAGTCGAGGTGGCCCTGCACCAGCGGAACCGTGCCCAGGCGGTGCAGCGCGTGCTCGAGCGCGGTGTGCGTGCGGGTGTTGTCCAGGTCGGGGTTCTCCTGGAAGACGTTCTGGGTGAACCCGGCGCTGTCCATCCACTGCCGCAGTGAGCCGGGCGTGGGCTGGACGAGGTGGCCGGCCTGGGCGCGCAGCAGCCGGGCGGCGACCTGCGCGGCGGTGTCGGCGACGTCGTCGTGCAGGTCGCGGCCGCCGTCCAGGGACGCCATCGCCCGGTCGTGGAGGGTCTGGTCGCCCAGCGACTTCTCCACGACGTAGTAGTGGCCGTCGTCGGTGACGCCCTCCTCCAGGACGTGCGGGACCGGGTAGTCCAGGTCCGCGATCCGGCGCTGGAATTCCGCCTCCGCCTGGAGCTCGGGTCCACCCGTGCGCCGGTAGCGCGTTCCGTCGGCGGAGACGTACACCGCGCCGTCGGCGGCAGTCCGCTTCTTGACGAACTGCCAGTTGTTCTCGTTCATCAGCTCGCTCCTTCCGGCTCCTCTGCGGAACCGTGGGGGATCGGGTACTCGGGGATGGCCTGGGACAGGGTCCGGATGTCCATCACCCAGCGCATATCACCCGCCGCGACGCTGCGCCGCAGTTCGGCGAGGACGTCACGCCCGGGTGTATCCGGCCGGGCCAGGTGGGCGCGGCGCCAGAATTTCAGCAGGGCCGGGAGCTGTGCCGGGGTGATGCCCGCCCGGATGTGCAGGGAGCACAGGGGCAGGAACCAGGAGAGGAACAGCTCTCGTAGCGCTGGGCTGACGTGGTGCACCTCGCACAGCCGTTGCAGCGCTGCGGTGTCGTCGTACGGGATGCGTCCGTGCAGTGCGTACCGCAGCCGCGTTCCGTTGTGCCGCCGGAATGGGGCCCCGTAAGCGGCGACGTTCGCCGCGGCGTTCTCGGTGACCGTCATCACCGGCCGCCCGGCATTGGACCGGACAGCCGCGGCCAGCACGGCGACGTGCACGCCGGCCCGCGGGTCCAGGACCAGGCCGTCGAGCCCGAGTGGCGCGAGGCTGATGCCGTGGTCGCGGGTGCGGGACAGGATCAGCCGCTCCGGGACATTGTGGGCGATGGCCAGCAGATGTCCCGGTGGCCGCGCGTGGTGGGCGTGGAAGTCATCCCGCGCGAGCACCGGTGTACCCGGGGCACGGTCCCAGACCAGCAACCGCCGGGTGTGAGGCCGGGAGCCCTGGTGCCCGCATGCCCGGCAGGCGTGGGCGACGGAGTCGGTCATGTGATCGCAGCGGGCGCAGAGATGGACCGCAGTGGGAGTGAGGGCCAGAGCGCCTTCCTGCAGGAGGCGTTCGGTCATCTCCAGCGCGAGGGCGGCCACGAAGGGCGCGGTGTCGGTGAGAATCCCACCGGCCGGGGCCGCGCCCGGTGCGTACTTGGCGGCGATCGCGCGTTCCTCCCGCTCCTGCCGGTCGACCGTGTCCCGGTCGGGGGCGTCACGGTGGCGCAGGTCTCCGGCCAGAGTGACGGTGTTCCACAGATGCGGGACCGGCCCGGTGCCAAGGAGGGCGTTGAGGGCTTCGGCCGCGCGGATGCCGGCCGCTTTGCCGGGCCGTTCGGCGATGGTGAAGGGGCCGTTCTGCACGGGCCCGTTGAGGTACAGGACATTCATGGCCGCGGCCTCCTCAGAAGTCCGGCTGGATGATGCCGCGGGCGTGGAACAGGCCGTCGACCTGTTCGTAGACCAGGACGGCGGCGTTGGGTGTCTTGCGCACACGGGCCTCGTCGACCAGGTCGGTCACCGGCCGGCGCTCCAGGACCGCGCGCAGCGCGAGGATCGCAGTGTGGTGCGTGAACGCCACGACATCCGCCGTCGGCGCGGTGCGCAGGCCGTCGACGAACACCGTGGCCCGCCGCAGGACACCGCAGGCCAGGGACTCTCCGCCGGTGCCGGGAGGCGTCCACAGGTGCTTGCGGGTCTGCCGGTCCTCCGTCCCCTCGGGGTAGGTGGCGTACAGCTCTTGTCTGGTCATGTAGGTGGCCGCGCCGTAGTGCTGCTCGTTGAGGAGCGCGGTCACCTCGTAGGACAGGCCGGGCAGAGCGAGCACGGCGGTGTCGAGGGCGCGGCGGTACTGCAAGGTGCGGACCGCCGGGTCAGGGCCGGTCAGGTCCCGCAGCGTCTGCCGCAGCCACAGGCACTGGAGGAAGCCACGGGGCGTCAAGCCGACAACGTCCCGGGACAGCGCATGCGCGGCCGGCCCGGTCCACGGACGGGGGTTCTCGTAGAAGCCGCTGTATTTGGTGGCGTTCTCGATGGATTCGGCGTGGCGGACGAGGAAGAGCATCTTCATCCTCTCTGTGAAGGTGTCGTGCCAGACATCGCCGTGCCGCGCGGAAGGCGGGCACGGCGCTCTATGTGTTCGAGGGCTACTGGGCAGTGGCGTTGGCGACCACAAGGAACTGGTCGCTCGCCAGGTCCATCACGACCGGGCGTGCCCTGGGCTCGCTGGGCGGCGGGGTATTCGTCGGCGGGCCAGGAGCTGCAGGGGGCTGGCGGGGAACCGCTCCAGGACGGTGCGCTGCATGGGGAGGGCGGTCGCTATTGCGTGCCGCCGTTCTCGTAGGTGTCGATGAGGGCAGCGACCGCGTCGGGGCTGGTGGCTTCGCCGACCCACTGGCCGGATGTGGTGAACACAGGAACGGCGTCGCGGTCGGCGTCGAACACCGCCGCGTAGTTGCCCCAGCGCTCCAGCACGAGGTCAAGCAGCACGGGGGCCGGCGCTGCCTGTAGGACTTCCAGAGCATCGACGCTGACGTGGGCCGGGGCGGTCGGGGCGTCGGGCTGGACGATGGTGCCGGTGACGCGCAGGAGGTCGCCGGGCTGGATCTCGGACAGCAGTAGATCGGCGATGCGCGGGTCTTGGGTGGTGCAGGCGTACACGGTGTCCGGGGTGTCGGGCGCGACGGCGTCTGGGTCGGCGGGGGAGCGGATCAGGTCGAAGCGGGCGGTGCCCCACCTGGTGCCGGGGGCCGGGATGGCGTCGACGTAGCCGTCGATGACGGCGAGGTGCGTCTGGGGATTCATCAGCTGGCCTCCGCCAGGGTCTTGGTGGGGCGGCGCGTGTGCTGCGCGAGGAGCTCGCGGTTGCGCTGCTGCTGGTCGGGGGTGACCGGCTCGGTCCAGGGCTCGTAGTGGCTGGACCACATGGCGCTCGCGGCCGGGGTCGGGTCGGGGGCCGGCGGACGGACGTCGCGGCGGGCCAGTCGAGCTCCCAGCCGGGTAGCCGCAGGCGCCCCCGTGTGCGGAATAGCGCCTCAGGCGTTGTCAGTGAACAAGGGCAGACTGACCACATGACCGCATCCCGCAACGCCTCTCGTCACGTCCATGCCGATCTCGCTTGGGTGCAGTCGATGGGTGGCCCGTTGATCGTTATCCCCGTCTCTGCGCTGAACCAGTGGGGCGGCTGCACGAAAGACGGAGTGATCGTCGGGGGCACTGAGGTTCCCGACGACTACGACCGTGCATGTGACGTGGAAGGCTGGGCTGGGATTATCGATGTAGGCCTTGAGGGTTCCGGGTTGGTGCTAGCCGACGAGCCCGCCACGACCTGCTACCTCTCTGAGCAGAACGTCTTCCTGCGATGGCTCGCCGCCGACTCTGATGCCGAGTTCCTTGAAGCGGCCAAGGCCGTCTTGGACGATCCCGCAACCGAGTGGGAAGGCTGTGGGGTCTGGGAGACCGACGGAGCAGCGGTTCTCCTGGATTCTGCTGTAGCGGGAGCTGACCTGGCCGTGGAGCACCGGGAGCAGGGAGGCTTGCCAGAGCAGGCCCTGATTTCTGTGCCGGCAGGACGCTGGAGCGTTCGTGCATTTCACAAGACAGGCGACTTTCCGTGGGTAGGGGTCTTCCAGCTCCTTTCTGCGTCATGACTCTCATCCGTCTGATCGGTGGGCGGCCTCGGCTGCGTGGGAGGCCCTGACGGCTCCCGCGGTCCACCGTTCGGCCGTGAAAGAGCTGACCCCGAGGAGGCGTTGGAGAACCGTCAGGGTCATCTGATTGCTACGGGCGCGTGCGGTGACTGGCTGCCCCCGGGCGTTGTCAGACCTGTCTGCGATGGTGTGCGCACGGAGCGGTGGACGGAGTTGGCCAGTTGGGGGTTGAAGGGGGCACGGTGACGATTCACGATGACGGCTGGGCGGGTGCGGGCTGGGAGGACTGGCAGGACCACGGCGGCATCCGGCGGCGGCTCGATCAGGGTGCAGATCCAGAGGTGTGGGGCGGAGGGCGGCCCTTGCACCGGGCGGCAGGCTTCGGCTCAACGGCGGTAGTCACGGAGATGGCTCGACGTGTTGCGGATGTGGACGCGCTTGAGGACGGGACGACGGCGCTGTGGGAAGCCGTCCTGTCCGACCGACCGGACAACGCGCGGGCCCTCGAAGCAGCCGGAGCGGATCCCTGGCGGCCCTTGATCGGCGGCTGGTCACCGGGGCGGCTCAGCCTGGCCGGGCCGACACCGGACCTGTTCGTGATGCCTGAAGGAGAGCGCGGGCTGAGCGAGGCGGAACGCACGGCGGCGCAGGAGGGCAGACGGCTCGTCGCCGCGCTGGGAGGCATCCACTACGAGGGCACGGGTCTGGCGTGCGTGACCGGGATCAACGCCGAGGAGGCGGTGCGCCGCTTGGAGGCGACTCCAGCCAGAGGTGAGGAGCTGGAGGAATTGATCGAGGATCCGTACGCGTACGACCCGGACGAAAGCCTGCGGGTCGTCGGCGTGACCACCGTGCCGGGCGGGTGCGTCGTCACCCAGCCATGGGGGTACGCGCCGCAGATGCCGGGTGTACTGACCCGGCTGTCCGCTGGCACCGTCTGCTACGGCCTGTACGCCAACCCCAAGAGCGGCAACCAGGGCAGCATCGTCCAAAACGGGGGCATCGAAGGCTGGGACCTCCACCCGGGCGGCGCACCGGACCCGGACGGCACCCCCGGAGAAGTCCTGGCCTCCTACCTCTACCGGCACAACGCGGTCGCGTACGCCTGTGCCTTCGCAGAACTGCGGCTGACCGACGCACGCGCTGTCGTGGGACCACCCGACATATGGGTTGAACTACCGCAGCGTGACTACTGGGAACACTGACACCAGGACAGTCACGAGCAATTCATGATGCTGAACCAACCACGATAAGGAGTGGAAAGAGCGTCGGCCACAGGGACCGGGGCACACCGGGCGTGCTGCCGTCGCCTTCTCCAGCGCAGCTTCCTTCGCAAGCGTCAACGGGATCCTGGGCTTCGTCAGGGCAATCCGGCACAGCCACGCAAAACGCCGGCCCCGCAGCACTCGATCCGGGCGGCGCACAGTCGTCACCCCGTCCCGCGGACGAGCGGCGTGGCGTCAAAAAAGCCTAGCCGAGTTGCGCACCAGCGAGCCAGGATCGGACCTGTGATACGCCATGCCCACGAGGATGCCGAACTGCTGGCCCTGGTTCGCCGCTATGTCACGCCCGAGCGCCGCTATATGAAGCTCAGCGGTGCCTTGCTGCGTATGCAAAGTCCTGAGTACGACCGCTTCGTGCGAACCCTCGGCGAAGACGCGGGAGCCATCACCGCGCAGGAGATCGCCACCCTCCTTGAGGGCGGCTGGCGGGAGCGGAGAACCGCCGCGTGGCTTGTGGCCGTCTCCCGCCGGACCGAGTTTCGGGAGCGCATGGGGGGCCTCCTGCTGACCAGCGAGGTCTGCTGTGCCGGGCTGGCCTATTGCGTGGCCCTGTCCAGTTTCGGCACGCCGCGTGACGCTGATCTGCTCGCCGCCTACCTTGATCGTTATCTTCGCCGCCCCGACCTCGCCTACGACCAGGCCGCAGCAATGGGCGCTCTCGTGTTCCTTGACCTGAATCTGAGAGGCGACCATTCCGCGCGCTTCCTGGAGTCGGCCGGCTTGTGGCGACGGTGGCTCCAGGACGCGCCCCATATGCAGCGCGCTGCGGATCCCACCCCCTCCTACCTGAGCCTGATCCGTCGGCTCTGCGCATTCGTTGACGAATGCGCAGAAGCGAGCAGCAGCACGCCTCGGGCCGCTCCCGCGTGTCGGCGGTCGTGGAGAGTGCCTGCGCACCGCGACTCGGTCAGAGAGGAGGGGCATTACCCCTCCCCAGGCCACAGGCAACGCTCTACGGGCGGCGGGCCAGCAAATGGGTGTCGAGGAAGCCCCGCTCGGAGGCCGGGTCGTGGAGCAGCCGAGCCACCGTGACGAGCCCGGCCCCGGCCAGCAACTCGGCAAACTGCTCCGCCGGCCAGCTGTAGGCGGGCGTCACCTTGTGGTCGAAGCGGACCGGCTCCGGTCCCTCGGTCCCGAAGAAGGACACCAGGAGCAGGCCCCCTGGGGCCAGGACACGCACCTGCTCAGCGAGCAGCGCGGGCAATTCCCCAGGTGGGGTATGGATCACCGAGTAGTGGGCCAGCACTCCGCCGAGCGCGCCGTCCTCGACCGGCAGGGCCTCCATTCGCGCTTCGTCGAACCGCAGCGCCGGATGGGCCCGCCGGGCGTGGTCGACCATGGCCGGGGAGAGGTCGAGCCCGAAGGCGTCCAGCCCCAAGTCGTGCAGCATGGCGGTCAGATGACCGGGTCCGCACCCGACGTCGGCTGCCCGCAGGCTCCCCGTGCCACGCACGAGCTCGGCGAAGGTGGCGATCACGTTCCGTGCGAACGGCTGCGTCTCCAACCGATTAGCGAACATCGAGGCAGACAGCTCGACGACCCCGTCGTAGGCCGCCCTGGTCTCGTCCTGGTGTTCCAACACGGGAAGGAAACTAACACCCGTGCCGTTCACAGCCGTTCTCCGGCCCGCAGCAGGGCGGCGCACAGGCGGCGGGGGGTCACGTCAGCGGGATCGCGCGGCAGAGGCTGGCGTGTGTGTTGGCCTTCTCGCGGATGTCCCACAGGTGGTTCTCCTCCGGGTACCGCGAGGTGTCCTTGCAGCCGTGGCAGTCCCAGCGGTGTTTGTCGGAGGAGTGGCCGGGGCCGGTGACGTCGACGTAGCTGCCGCCGATGGTGAGGAACCGGATCTGGAGGTCGGTGGGGCGGTCGGGCTCGGTGAAGGCAGAGGAGCTGGTGCTCATGGTCGGTGGTCCTCTCGGGTTCAGGCGGCCAGCAGGTGTTTGGCCGGGGGATGTATGTAGGTGGAGGGGGCCGCGGGGGCGCCGTCGTGGCACTCCAGGCAGCAGCCCAGGCCCACACGGGCGAGACAGGCGTCCGGTTCGGCCGCTCGGACCAGCTGCTGGCCCCGGCAGCGGTCTTTGGGGAACCGACGGAGTACGGCTCGTGGGGTGACGGAATGCGCGAAGCGGAGTGAGTGGGCCTCGCTGGTCCCTCTCGCAATCGTCCCGGCTTTCAGAACTTTGAGTCGCTGTCAGGACGCCGCAGTACGCTCCGCCGCATGACAAGGACCGGGACATGCGATGCCCGACTCAACCGGCTATGGGGAGCCGTGTGCGCCTTCGCCGGGATCTTCTTCCTCGTATGGGGACTCTCTTGGGTCAAAGCGAGTGTGCTGAACGAGGATCTACAAAACCGCTGCGAAGATCTGCACACCGCCAGCTTCCCGTTCGAGAAATCTTGCAGTCATGAGAACGGCACAGTTGGGGGCGCGAACAGCCTGCTCTTCGACGGGGCCTTCTTCGGCTCGATGGCCGCGGGAGTGGTTTGTCTCGTAGCCGCATTCACGATCGAGGCAGGCCAGAAGAGGTAGCCCGAGTTACGCGCCCGGCACCCAGCCAATGCGGTCAGATCCTCGGCACGGTGTGTGCTACGCAGCACCCCCGGCCTAAGCTGCGCTCATGGACTGGACCACTCTGCTGGCGACGGGGCTGGGTGCGCTGATCGGGGTTGGCAGCACCCTGGTTGGGGACCGGATACGGTGGCGCCGGGATACCTCTGAGATCGACCGGGAACGGCTGGAGACACGCTGCGTCGAGCTCCTCGAGGCGTTGACGAACGCACGCGACGGTATCTCACTGGCGAGCCGGGAAGTGGACACAGCCGCTTCGGACAGGGCCCAGCTCGCTCGCGCGAGCTTCGCCGGTCAGAACGTCTACGCCAAAAAGTACCTGCTGGAGCTGATCGCACCGGCTGACGTGGCACAGCTCGCAGACGAAGCCTCCTACGAGCTGACTGTGTACCGGGACGCGGTCGCCGACGGAGCGATCTTTGACGATTCCGCTTGTGCCCAGGCACGCCGTAGCTTCCGCAAGTCTCGCAAGGCTCTGATGGTCGGTATGCAGGGGATAATCCAGCGGCCTGCGTCTGGCTGAGCGATCCCGGCTCTCCGCACAGACGCGAGACAGGGCACCGGACAGCACGGGCCGGTGCAGCGTGGTGCAGACCGGACGGCCTGCCCAGCCCCGGCACCGCCCCGTGGAGGTGCGCCCGCGGCTGGTCGGATGGACCCAGAACAACGTGTGCTGGTCAGCCGGTGACGGCGTCCCACCGGCAGGTGACCGGGACCCGCCCGCGGTCGACCGGGAGCCCGGGCGGGTGGACGATGATGTGGAGGTCGTGGTCCCGGGCCGTTCTGATCAGCGCGCCGAGGAGAGCCCGGTCCGTGGTCCAGCCGTCGACGGCAGCCCGCTGGGCGTAGACGGCACCGTCCCAGCCAGCCTCGGGGGCATGCCCCGGCTGGCTGCTGACCGTGACCAGGCCCAAGCGGTTGAGGCGGGCGAGCACGGGTACGAGGGGTGCGGTCTCCGGGTCGGGACCGTCCGGGTAGCCGAGGTGGTGGGCGAGTCCGCCCTCCAGCCAGTCGGCGGTCAGTCGCCCGAGGTCGTCGAGAGTGCGGGCCGTACGCCAGCGGGCGCGGTCCGCGCGGGAGGTCCAGGGCAGTCGGGCCTTCATAGGGAGTCCCTTCGGGATCGGGCCGGTTGCCAGCGGGCGGGCCGGGCGGCCTGTCCGGTCCTCGCCCGCCGCGCCGGGGCGGGGTGGGCGAGGGCCAGGCGGAGCGTCCGGGTCAGAGCTTCTGCAGGGGGTGGACGTTGTCGGGTGCGTCGTCGCGGCGGAGCGCCTGGCAGTGCTCGATGTAGCCGGTCTTCTTGGCCTTCCGGGCGAGCCACAGCAGCAGCGCGCCGCGGTCGATCGCGGCGTGCGTGGAGGCGTTGATGGCCGCGCCGGCGAGCAGCGCGGTGACGCCGATGGTCGCCCCGAGCTGCACGGCGGTGTAGGACGCGACGTGGCAGGCCGACGTGTTGAGCGTCAGTGGGGGATCAGGCGGCCATGCGGAGCTCGGCCAGCGCGATGCCGTAGGTGGCGCAGCTGCCGGAGCAGTAGTCGCGGGCGGGCTCGGCGGATCCGGCGACGTGGACGCGGACCCAGCCGCGCGGTCCGGGGGAGTGGCCAGCGGCGTCCTGGCCGCAGTGCGTGGTGGGGCAGTCCGCGCCGGTGGGCAGGTTTGCCTCGCGGCGGGAGGTGCCCCGCAGCGCGCCGCCGTTCCACTGCTGCCGCGCGTTCCGACCCGGGCTGCTGTCGGTCGTGCGGGCGGCGGTCTTCTTCGCGTTCTCGTCGCGCAGCGCTTTCAGGCAGCCGCATTCCTCGGTGGTGTCGACCTTGCGGTAGCGGTGCTGGCGGTAGCCGCGGAGGGTGCCGTGGTCGATGCCTTCTGTCTTGCCGATGACGCTCATGCGTCATCACCTCCTGTTGGGTTTGGTGGTTTTGGGTGAGCCCGTGTGGTTCCGGCGGGCTGCGGACATCGAGTCCGGGTGACGCGTGGAGTCCGTATCCGGAGTCAGGCGAGGGTGCTGGCGGCTGCCAGGGCGAGGAGGGCCAGGGCGGTGAGGCTGAGGTCGATGGCGCGCCGCAGGCGGGTGAACTTGGCGAGGGCGATGACCGAGAGGACTCGGATGCTGGCGGGGCGGGTGTCGGTCTGCATCCGAGCGCGGATCTGGTCCTCGTCGAGGGTGGCCCAGAAGGGGAAGGAGGCCCGGTCGGCTCCGCTCAGGCAGGGCCGGACGACCAGGAGAAGGAGCACGACGGCGATACCGAGGGCCAGGACGGCCAGCGTGCCGAAGATCTTGACGGGCGTGGGCAGGCTCTTGTCGGCGAGTCCGATGAGTCCGGCGATCAGGACGCCGTCGAAGGCCAGTAAGAGGCTCGCCTTGCTGTCGGTGCGGGCGATCTCGGCGACGACCGCCGCGCGGGCGGCGTCCAGGTTCTTGTCCACGGTGGGGATCGTGGTGGCCATGGAGGTTCTCCCTTCAGGCAGACGGATCCGGGCGACCGCACCGTGTGGTGTGGCCGCCCGGGGGGTGACGGTGCTCAGAACGGGGGTTCGGTGCAGGCCGGGTGGTCCGGTTGGAGTGGCGGGGCGGCGGCTTCGCGCAGCGTCGTCAGAGGACGATCATGTGATCGGGGTGGCCGTTGGCCATGTGCTCCACGCACTGCGGGCAGTCCTCACGCGGGCCGAGCCCGGCGTGCGCCTCGCGGCTGGCGTACGCGTGGTACCAGCACTGCGCGCACTGCCCCCGGGGCAGGGTCGTTGCCTTCGCGCTCGCCATGTCAGATGTCCCCTTGCGGGTGAAGGGCGCGGGCAGCCCAGATGAGGCGCTGCCCGGCGTTGTCGGTGAGGAAGGCGGCGGCTTCGTGCAGCGGGCAGGAGGCGTCGCCGTCGCGGTCGGGCTCGATCTGCTCGGCGCGGCGCGCGGCGACGGTGACCAACTGCGCCAAGGCCGGGATGAAGCCGCCGGGCGGGTCGGTGTACTCGATGAGCTCGCGCAGGATCGCGGCGAGCTCCTCCTCGTCGACGTCGTCGGCGCTGAGGTCGTCCTCGATCTGCTGGAGAGCCAGGGAGGCGATGCCGACCGCTGCGCGGACGCGTTCCAGCCGGGTGCGGCTCACCGGCGGCCGCCGGGGCGGGTGGTGAGTCAGGTGGTGACGGCGGCGGCGCCGACGCCGGTGGCCCGGTGCAGGGAAGGAATCGACCTGACGCTCAACTTCCTCCGCAGTAAACGAGAGCAGACCAGCCGATTCCAGCGAACCGGGACCGTTGACCTGGGACTTCCTCATCCTCGGCCCCCGCTCACACCAGGGTGATCAGCAGTGCGGACACCAGCAGAGCGGTCTGGTGCAGGGCCTGATCGGTCAGATACATACCGTTCATCCCGGCCGTCCTCAGCTCCGCGAAGTCCGGCGAGCCGGTGTGCTGCAACAGCCAGCGCACCGGCCACCGGCGATCGAAGAACGCGTGCGTCACCGCCGAGACGGCAAGGCCGGCCGCCAGGCCGGTCCAGGACATCTGGAGCGGGAGGACGGCCCAGACCAACGCCAGCATCACGGCCATCACCAAGTGGTACTGGGCAACGTGCTCCAGACAGGCACCCCAGCCCTTTCTCGGGCTCACGCCGTCGGCGACGTCCGTCGCCGACGGCGCCCCCTTGTTCGCGGCCTGGCGGTCGCTCTGCCCGAACACGTGATCCGCGAGGTTGTGGCCCACGGAGAGCACCGCCCACACCGTCCCGAACGTCGCCAGCACCGTGACCTGCTCGATGCTCGTCATCGAGCACCCGCCAGAAGACCGCAGAACGAGTCCTCGGTAATGTCCCAGATCGAGCCCGCCGCCGGCCCTGCGGGCAACCACGAGGGGGAGCAGTTATGCCGTTCGGTGACTTCGATGCATGGCGGCAAGAGCTGCTGGCCACGGGCGACCTTGTCCAGGACAGCAACACCTCCGTCTCCGACGACGAGGCCGGGCGCCGCTACGACCGATACGTTGCGCTTGCGGACATGGTTGATGGCACCGAGGGCCCCCGCACGGTGCGCACCCTGATCGCCTCGCTGCGCGCGGAGGAGGACTACGGCGCCCACCAAGCCGTTTACGGCGCCTTGCAGCGCTTCCCCAGCCGGGACCTTGTCAGCGGCACGGTCCTGGCAGCCGCCGATCTCTTGAGCATCCCGCGTGACCACAGTGGCCAGGTCCTCCAGCTTTTGACCCTGCTGGCCAGCGCCGACGACCTGCGGACGTTCACAGCCGCCTGTGATCGCCTGGCACTTGAGCTGCAGGCGGGACTGCGCGACCTCATCGCCGACCATGAGGCCGATGAGTGGCTCGCCGATGAGTGCTCCCTCGGACAGCTCCAGCTCGCGCAGGATTGACTTCTCGCGCCGACGCACAGCGCTGGCCGACTTGGTGCAGAGAACGTCCAGCTCCATCCACGCGCTGCCCGGCCCGGTGAGCTCCGAGGTGGCCTTGCCGTCGTCGTCGACGCGGGCGGCCTGGCAGTGCTCGATGTAGCCGGTCTTGTTCGTCTTCTTCGCCAGCCACAGCAGTAAAGCCCCGCGGTCGATCGCGGCGTGCGTCGACGCGTTGATGGCCGCGCCGGCGAGCAGCGCGGCCGGGGTGATCCGGTAGCCGAACGCGCGGGTGATCGCGACGGTCGCTCCGAGCTGTACGGCGGTGTAGGAGGCGACGTGGCAGGCGACCGCGCGCCTGCCGAGGGTGCTGGTGGTCATGGTCGGGCGGGTGGAGTCCTGGGTGGCGGGGGAGCCGTCGGCGTGGACCAGGTCCTCGCCGTACAGCCGCTTCCGCGAAGCCGTCTTGCTGCCCTGGACCCAGTGATCACAGGCAGGATGCAGCTCGCCGAAGGTGGCCAGCAGGGTGCCGAAGAGGGCCAAACGCTCGGTGGTGAGACGGGGCATGCTGTGGTTCTCCTGATCTCGAAAGGGTGGAGGAGTGGGTGGCCGGCTCTTGCCGATGCTGCGGTCACCCGGCGGTCCCGCCCCCGGCCTGTGTGGCCGGGGGTGGGGTTGTTTCAGAACGGCGGTTCGTCCGGCCAGGCCGGGACGGGCAGGAGCCGGATGCGGAGCTCGCGCCGGTCGGCCCAGCAGCTGCACGCCTCCATGTCGGGGAAGGCTCTGTCGGTCCATCAGCCGCCCTCGCCCCGGCAGTCGGGGCAGGAGCGGCGGGGCCGAGGCGAGAGCGCGATGCGGTGCCGGTCGGCGTACAGCCGCCAGTGGCCAGCCTTGAGCGCGACGGCGGCCGCCGTGCCGACCGAGACCGGGACGGCGGCCGCCAGGAGCACGGCGGTGCGGGTACGCACCGGGTCACTTCCGGGGCGGGTGCGGCTGGACCAGGAACCGGGTGCCGGTGCCGCTGTACGCGGGCACGGCCTGGAGGAAGTCGCCTTCGGTCCGCACGAGCTCGAACATCGCCTGCTTGATGAAGTCGTCGTCGCGCTGGAGGTCGACGCGGTCTTCATGGAAGTCGATCAGGTGCACGTGGTGCGGCGACGTGCCGTAGGTGCGCTTGCTCCACAGCCGGCTTCGCACGATCTGCGCGGCGCTCGTGTCGTCGGGGATCGCCGGGACGCCTCGGTTGATCGCACGGAAGCTGGCGGCGTGCACGTTGGCGAGTTCGGCGGCTTCCGTCTCCGTCAGCCGGACGCGGCGGTCGTTGCAGGCCGCGCGGTAGGTGCAGCCAAGGCACGCGGCGGCGTAGTAGGAGCTGCGGTCGCTGGCGGCGGTGTAGACGAGGACGATCGCGCCCTCCAGCGGCCCGAGGCTGTTGCGGTAGCGCTGGACGACGGTCGTTCCCGGCGGCGTCCACAAGGCCGGGTCCTGCGCGTCGGGACGGCGGGCGAAGAGGCTGCTGAGCATCGGTGACTTCTCCTTCGGGAGGGTCGTTGATCAGGCGGCCAGCCGGTGGGTCACCGGGGCCGTGGAAGCGAAGTAGGTGTCGGGGCTGGGCTCGTAGCCCCGGGCGCAGGGGTCACAGCAGCCCTGGGTGCGCAGGGGTACTGGCGGAGAGCACTTGTTCCGCAGCAGTCGTATTCCTGTCGCCTGGGTAGCTACGACCGGAAAGAAGTCCGTAAAGTCGCTTGCCCAAGCGGACACCAGCGGGTGGCATGCTGCGTGGGCCATGTAGATGGGGGACGAGTGCAGCAGCTACTGACGGACGACCCAGTGGAGCTCGGCGGCTACCAGCTCCTGGGCCGGCTTGGTCAAGGCGGAATGGGTGTGGTTTACATCGGTCGCGGGCCGCAGGGCGACGTGGTTGCCCTCAAAGTGGTGCGCCCCGAGCACGCGAGCGACAGCGAGTTCCGCCGCCGGTTCTTGCGCGAAGTTCGCGTCGCGCAAGAAATGACGGGACCAGGACTGGTCAAGATCGTTGCTGCGGACACGGATGCGGCCCAGCCATGGCTGGCTACCGAATACATCGCGGGCCCCACGCTTGCTGACGCGGTCATCCGGCACGGCCCATTGGGAACACCCGCTTGGGCAGGTATAGCTCACCAGCTGGGAACCGCTCTGCACACCGTTCACGAGGCTGGCACGGTTCACCGAGACCTGAAACCTGCCAACGTCCTGCTGTCACGCACGGGTCCACACCTGATCGACTTTGGTATCGCCCGCACACATAACGACAGTGCCCTGACCAACGTGGGCCAAGCCGTCGGCACGATCGGCTACATGGCACCCGAGTACCTCACCACCGCAACAGCAGACGAGCGCGCTGATCTCTTCGCCTTCGGAGCAGTACTTGCCTACGCGGCGACTGGGCGGCACCCCTTCGGACAGGGACGCTGGGAAGAGGTGCAATACCGGTCCGTTCACGAGCCGCCAGATCTCGCAGGCCTTTCCCCCCACATCGCCGCCTTGCTGGCAGCACTTCTCGACAAGAATCCGTATCGGCGCCCACCGCTGAGCGCTGCTCTCCAGGAAATCCCTTCCCCAGACCCAGCACAGGCCTGGCTTCCCGCCGCAATCCTCGCTGACATCGCCGCAGCCGCGGAGCACGTCCTACGTCTAAAGGCGCCCCAGAACACCCGGCTCGTCGATCCTCAAACCGAGTCCACGCACAGGGCAACGTTTCTCGAGATTGTCCCCGCACCCCCGCGCCCGCCGTTATGGGGACGGTTGAAAGACGCCTTTAACGGAGTGCCCGTCGATGAGGGCCCCGCCATCCAGGAACTGCGCCTTGGTCGCGCGGCAGCCGCGTCAGGCGGACCCATAGCTTTCCTGGCGAACGAACATGAGACATGTTCCGCCTGCAGCGGACGGGGAACGACCGCTGCAGGGCTTTGCCGATCATGCTCAGGCTCCGGTCACCTCCCGGGTACACCCCAGTCAGTCAGCATCACCTTCGCACCGGGCATCAGCTCGGGCACGTTCCTCGTACTGCCAGGAATGGGATACCCGGACAATGAGGGAAACCGTAGCGATCTGTATCTCGCAGTCCACATCCGCTGAAGCACGGCACGAATCGCAGCGCCGCCCAGTGGTCGCTCCAGGTCACCGCCGGTGATAGCTCAGGCGTCGTCGCGGCGGGTGGCGATGCAGTCCGTCCAGTCGCGCTTGGCCAGGGTGGCCCACCGGGTCGCATTGCTCACGCTGGTACCTGTGACTTCAGCGAGGATTGATACAGGAACGTTGGCGGCCAGGGCCAGGCGGGCGGCGTTGCGACCGGCGAGTCCTTTGAGGTCGTGCTTGCGGAATTGAAGGTGGATCGACTGCAGGCACAGCGGACGAGCCGGGTTGTGGCCTGGGAAGAGCCACGGGGTTGTGCTGGCGGAGCGGTTGTTCTCCCAGGCCGCTTCGGCCTGCTCCAGGCGCTGCCCGACGAGGGTCGAGATACGGGGCGGCAGGTCCACGTGGTGGCCGTTCAGATGCAGGCGCACGGTCTTTCCGTCCAGCGAGACGTCCCCGGTGGTGAGCCGGAGGACCTTGCTGATCTGCAGGCCGAGAAGTAGGACGAGGCTGCCGACCACTCGCGCAGCAAGCGAGATGGTCTCGTCTTGTACGCAGCGTCGGAACCGGCGCAGGCATTCCGGGCACGTAGACCTCGCGGCCATCGCCCGGTCCAGCGCCCATTCCTGCGCGATCGTCGGCACGCGTTTCGGCCGGGCGAGCGCCACGTCGTACAGCCAGCCGCGCTGAGGGTGGTCGCACGAGATGTCGGGCCAGTAGCTGCAGTACTTGCAGCACAGGATGGCGACCGGGCCGTGCCCGCCGGGGCTCAGGCCCCGCTCGCGCAGCTGGCGTCTGGTGACCAGGCCCTCGGGACAGGAGCGCCGGTCGAACTCCTCCAGCGTCGCGGTGCTGCGCGGCACCTTCTTGACCTCGCGGCGCCGGCCCTTCTTCCGAGGGCGGGGCATCACCGGCTCCAGGTACCGGGGAGCCGGGCGGGGCGCTGCGGGTAGCGGGGGCCGGGGCGCTGAGGGCGGGGGCGGCCGATCCGGCGGCGCGGTCGGGGGATGAGCACGGGCTGTTCCTCCAGCGGGTCGAGGGCAGGGACGGCGGCACCCCACCGGCGATGGGCTGTCCGGCGGGGCGCGTGGTGCTGTGCGGTGACGGCCGCTACGGCGTGTCGGTGCTGGCCGTGGTCGGCGCGATGCTGTGCCGCGGGGGTCTGGGGCGGGGTTCAGTACGAACTGGAACGGCGGCGCGCCCCCCCATGTGGGAAGCGCGCCGCTATGTGACAGCGGTTAGGCGGCTTCGTCGCTGGCCTTCGGTCGGCCGCCCAGGGCGACCTTCGAGGCTTTCCCTTCCTTGATCCGGTGGATCTTTCCCGCCTTTTCCAGCTTGTTCAGTACGTTCGCGAAGGTCGACTCCGCCACTCCGCAGGCGGCCTGCAGCTGGCCCCGCTCCACGTAGTCGATGTCGTCGGGGTCAATGTCGTCGCCCTCGTCGACCATGTCCACGTACATGGGGTCGGACTCGTCACGTAGGGCGGCCAGGACCTTCTCCTCCGACGTCAGCTCCTTGGCCTTCGGGAGATAGACGCCGGCGAACGAGGTCCCCGCTTCGCCGGTCCCGCCTTCGCCGTCCTTCTCCTCGAAGCCGGGGATGGGGGTCTGGGCCAGCTCCTCCATGTGCGCCTGGTCGCCCCACCAGGGGACGTCGGCCGGGGCCAGGATGTTCTCCGGCCGGATGTGCGCGGTGGCGTCCTCCAGGGTGTCGATCCGCATCATGCCGGCGCGCCCGCCCGGTGCCGCGACGTAGCCCAGGCCGAAGGTGCGGCGCGGGTCCGACTCCTCCATCGTCGGGTCGTAGACCAGCGTGTCGTCGTCCTCCACCCACACCGGCGGGATCAGGGAGGGGTCCAGGCCCTCGAAGCCGGGGGGAAGGTCGCCCAGGTTCACCTGGTCGCTGTCGGTGCGCAGGATGATCCAGGTGCCGCCGGCCAGGAGGTTGGCACGGATCGCCTGCTCTCCACCGAGCTGGTCCAGGTTCACGGTCTGGTTGATCAGGACCCAGGGCATGCCCAGGGAGCGGGTCAGGGACGCGCCGTCCTTGACGATCTTCACGGCCTCCTTGCGGTTCGGCGCTCCCGGGGCCAGCATCTGGGCGGCCTCGTCCAGGATCGTGGCGCAGTACGGCCGCATCGCGGACGGCTCGAAGTTCTTCAGCTCCATGGCGGCGGCCTCATCGATCCGGTGCTGGAGGACCCACCAGGACAGCCGCATGGCGCCCAGGGCGCCGTACTGCGTCAGGCCGCTGTACGCGGCCATCTTCGGGATCGCCGGGTTACTCGCCCCTTTGGGGTCGCCGTAGATCTGGGCCATCTTGTTGGCGTGGTACGCCAGGCTGATCATCTGGCCCGTGCCTCCCTTGCCGGAGCCGGTGGTACCGGCGATCACGACGTGGAGGGCGCCGAGCTTCGGGTCGAACAGCTGGATCCTCGCGGGGAAGCCGGAGACGATCTTCCCGATGCTGACCCAGCCGCCCGGGGTGGCCTTCAGAGAGTCCAGGCCCTGGAAGTCGTGGCCGGCCTCCAGCGGGTTGTGGTCCATGACGCGGATGATCGCGCGCCGCGGGTCGCGCCGTCCCAGCTCGTAGGAGACGAGGTCGATGGAGCGGCGGAGCGCACCGGCCAGCTCGCCGAGGTTGACGACGCGGGGGAGTGCGTCGAGGTCGTCGTCGGCCACGACGCGCGCGACCTGGCCGCCGGTGTTCTCGTCCTTTCCGACCTCCTCCAGGTGGGTCTTCGGGAGGACCCGCGCCCGGACCCGCTTCCAGGCGCCCTGGAGGGTGGAGGGGTCCAGCTCCGCGCGCCGGGTGTACCAGACGGTGATGAACGCCTCCCCGGAGTGCGCGCCGTACGTCATGGTGATGTCGTCGACCGTGCGGCCGAAGAGGCTGGAGACGGTCTCCTTCGACACGTTCACCGAGTCGCCCAGGGCGGCGGTGATCCGTCCCTCCCAGCGGTCCGTGTAGATCACGACGTCGGAGAGGACCTGGTTGCGGTGGCGTCCCGTCTTCGGGTCGCTGATCACGCGCCCCCAGGCCGCGATCATCTTGTCGGCCAGGGATACCGGGCCGGGGTCGCCGGTGTTGGCTGCCGGGGCGGCCTGTGTCGGCGTCTGCTCCACCTCAATCTGCTGCTTCTGCCTGCCGAAGACGCGGCGGAGGCGCCAGCCGGTGAAGACGACCGCGGCCCACCAGCCCAGCGACAGGATCCCGGGAACGGTGGCCGGCTCGAGGACGCCGGCCATTAGCGCTTCGGACGCCTGGGCTCCGCCCAGCTGGCCCAGGGCCAGGCCCATACCGGTGGTGATCGTGGAGATCCCCATGGTGTCGCGGTGCGCCCGCGCGATGTCGATGCCGGGGAGCTGGTTCGCCCAGCGGCCCAGGCGGTTCATGTAGTTGGCGCTGGCGAACGTCGCGCCGACCAGGAAACCGGCCCCGGCGTAGGCCGCCGCGTTCGGCTCCAGGTAGGGGGCCAGGATGCCCACCCCGACAGGGAGGACGATCTGGAGCGCCGCGGCGGCGCGCTCCGCCGGCTCCGCGTTCGGCACGGTCCTGGTGATGGTGGACATCGAGGGGAAACTCCTGTCTGGGTACCGGGTGATCCGCAAGGGCGCGGCCGGCCCGCAGGGTGCGATCCCCGAGGCCGGCCGCGCCGGTGGTGTGGTGGTGCTATTCCTGCTCGAACCAGTAGCGCGACACCTTCTCCAAGCCGTCGACGTCGGAGCGGTCGAAGGCTTCCTGGAACCCGGCGTGGGCGGTGCGGGCCTGGTCGCCGGCCGCCTTCGCGGCCTTCGCGGTGTCGGACGTCCTCGACGCGTAGGTGATCGCGGCCTCCGACACCCCGCGGATGATTTTCGACAGCTCCTGGCACTCCGCCAGGGAGTCGCGGTCCACGCTCTTGGCTCCCAGCGCGTCCGCGTCGGAGGCGGTGTCGTCGGCCAGTTCCCTGATGTTGTCCGCGGCCTTCTTGACGCCCTCCGCGTTGCGGGCCAGGGCCTTCTCCTTGTCCTGGGTCTTTCGGACGAGGACCTTGTACGTCAGCTCCGCCATGATCGGGTCTCCCGTCCGGTCCTACGCGGCGGGCGCGTAGGAGCCCTTGTCGTTGTAGAAGCGCAGTTCGGCCGGCTTCGTCTCGTCGCTGTCCACCACCGCCTTGTACAGCGGCGCGTACCTGGTCCCGATGTTGGTCAGGACGACCCTGCACATTTCCGCCGCCCGCTTCGCACGCTTGTGGAGTTCGGCGGCCTCCGTCGCCTGGGCCTTCGCCGCGTCGGCCAGCTTCGTCAGCTTCGCGGCCAGCTTCTCCCCGCCCTCGACGGCCTTCGCCTGCTCGGCGAGCTTCTGGCAGTCCTTCGCCTCGTCCTGGGCGGCGGCTTCGAGCTGCTTGCACGCGTCAGCCACCTTGATCAGGTGGTTCTCCTTGGTCTCCACCTTGCGTTCGTACTGCTTGAAGTTGCGCAGCTCCTTCCGGCTGATCGACCCACGGGCACCCTCCGTTCCCAGAGTCAGAGTGTTCGCGTCGATCTCCTTGACCAGGAGGGGCTTCACATCCGTGCTCACTCCGTCGTCTCCTTCATCCGGCGGGGCGATGACGATCGACTGGCCACTGGGCCCGGTGACCGTCGTCCCCTGCTGCTTCGGGTCGTCCTTCTTCGGGTCCTGCTGCTTCGCCTTGTGACCGGTGTGCGCCTTGTCCAGCCGTGCATGTTCCTTGCCGTTCTCCTCTTTCTTGTCCTGGTATCCGTCCTTCGCGCCCTTCGCGTATGCCTTCACGTGGTCGACCGCGTTTCGGACCGCGGAGCCGTCGCCGTGACCCGTCTCCCTTGAGCGCTGGAGCGGGGTCCGGTTGTCGGTCCCGTTCGAGCCGTGGCCGGCGGCGCCGTTCTTGCCGTTCTCGCCAGCGCCGCCGCTCGACGAGCCGGATCCGCCGCCGCTCCCGGAAGAGCCGCCCGAACCCTTGCCACTGCCGCCGCCCTTCTCCGGGTCGGCCTTCACTCCCTTGCCCCTGTCGGCCTTGCCCTTGGAGTCGTCGGAGGTAGCTCCGGACGAGCCGCCCGACGTCGATCCACCGCCGCTTCCGGAGGCGCCGACCTTTCCGGCCTTGTCGACCTTGCCCTTGTCGGCCTTGTCCTTCGAGTTGCCGGAATTACCGCCGGACGGGCCGCCCGATGTCGACCCACCGCCGCTTCCGGAGGCCCCGGGCTTTCCGTCCTTGCCAGCCTTTCCGCCAGATCCCGCGTTCCCCGAGGAGTCGTCCTTCCCCTTACTTCCGGAGTCCTTTGTCCCCTTGGAGCTGGTTTCCTTCGACGCGCCGCCGCCACCGTTTCCACTGGTGCCGCGCCCGCCTCCGGATCCGCCGCTCCCAGTCGAGCCGGACGAGCCTCGCCCACCGCCTCCGGTGGCACCGCCGCTTCCGCCGCGCCCGGTACCCGTGGAGCCGTTCCCTGTGGAATTCCGGCCCGAATTCTCGCCGCCATTTCCGCCGGAATTCCGACCCCCTCCGCCGGCCTCTCCGGAGCCGTTTCGGGTGGGAAGCCCAGGCGACTTCATGACCGTGGTGGTCCGGGCTTCCTTCACCTGGTGCGCGCCAGCCCTGGCCTTCTCCAGATCCAGCCGCTTGTTCGCCGTCCCGCCGCCCTTCGCCCAGCGGGTCGCACCGGCCCGGATCAGCGTTTTGATCACGCCCTCCTTGTACCGGGTACCGGCCGCGTCGGAGCCGGCCCCGGTCAGGTCCTCCGGGGCCTTGAACGACTCGCTGGTGACGCCTGGGGAGGAACGGTCCACCACTCCGTCGGGGTCCGCCTTCGCGGCCGGATCGTCACCGGCCGGCCTGGCCCCGGCGCCGGTCGCGGTGACCGGCCGGGCCGGCTCCACCGCGGCCATCAGGGCGGCCATGATGCCGGTGTCTCCAGCCGGCGCGGGCGCGGTGCTGGCGGCTGGCGAAGCGGGCAGATCGGGTGGTCCCCCGGGGACCGGGGGCACCGTATCGGTCGCCATCATTTCCTCACTCTCCGTGGTCGCCGGTGGTTCCTTACTCCTTACCTCCCAGCGGAGAGCGGCCGATCAGTCGGCCATGGAGCCCGATTACGGCACTCTCCGCCAGGAGGGAAGGAGTAAGGAACCACCGTGCGTGACTACGCGTCGGCCTTCTTGCCCTTGCGCGCGAACACCGCGACGGCCAGGCCGCCGCCGGCGACGAGACCCAGCAGGGCGGGGGAGTTGATCCCGCCACCACCCCCTCCGTTACCGGTATCCCGGGCGGTGCCGGCGGCCTCCATGCCGGACCTGTCGGTGGCCTCGTACTGCTGCTTGCAGTCCGCCACGACATCGCTCCTCGTGGGCGATCCGTACCCCTTGCCGATCAGGTCGGAAGAGTCCTTCACGCACTTGTCGACGGCCGTCTGGATCTTGTCGGCGGAGGCGGTCGCGGCCTTCTTGTCGGTGCTCGCCTGCTCGTTCCGGATCTTCATTTCCTCCAGCTCCAGCTTCTTCATCTGGATCTGGAGGGCGGCGGCCTCCTTCTCGTCCTTCACGACGGCCGCCGAATGGACCTGGAACCAGATGGTTCCGCCGCCGACGATCGCCACCCCGGCCACCGCGATGGCGACCTTTCCGCGGCGGGTCAGACCGGCCTTCTTGTGCTTTGCGACCGGGGTTCCGTACGGCCCTTCATCGGCGTACGGGGAAGCGTTCGGAGCGCTATTCCCGAAGGTCATTCCGGCCGTCATTCCGGCCTGAATTCCTTCGAATACCCTCTCTTCGTCCGGTGTCATTTCAGTCTCCGTTCTTACGCGCCATGTCGGAGGCCGCAGAGATCGTGGCCTCCACACCCCGGAAAGTGTTGCTGGAAAGGTCGTTCCACTCCCAGAACCGCATGTTCACGCCCTGGCGGGCCAGCTGGGTCTGGAGGTAATTCACGGCCTTACCCCGGTCGATCGTGGTCACATGCCCGGTGGATTCCAGAAAGGTCTGGGCACCCCTGATGCACATACGTCCGGTGGGGGATAAATCGAAGGACTGGGACCAGCCGTAGCGGGTCAGGACTTCGATCACCTGGACCAGGTGGTACGAGGGCTTCAAGGGGCGCGGCTCCTGCCAAAGCCCCAGGTCAGCCGTCGCGGACCGGATCCCCTTGGGGATCACGCGCTGGCCCCAGGTCGGGGGGTCGGGCGCCCAGATCTCCAGGGTCGGCGGGATCACCGCGGGGGGTGCCAGCGCGGGCGCCGGCGGGGTCGTCGTACGGGTGAAGCTCCCAGACTTCGGGGCTGGCCCGGTCGTCGTGGGTGCCATGCTGTGCTCCTTTCTTGCGTGAGCAGAGAAGCCGAAGGCCCCCGCTGATCACGCTTCAGCAGGGGGCCTTCGTGTGCCTGAACCGCGTCGCGGATCTCCTTCCACTCGGGGCGGTGCCCGAGCTCGGTGCAGAGGAGACGGATGCGGTCGTGGCGCGGGGTGGGTGGTACTCGGTTCGTGCCTGGCCCGCTGTATCCGCGCTCGGGGCACGGTGCGGGCGAGCGGCCTGCCGGCCGTGGCCGTCCCCGGTCCGCGCTCGGTGGGCGAGCGCGGTCCGGGGGCGACTATGAGCGGCAGGGCGTTGTGCGGGCGGTCCGGTCAGCGGACCGTGTGCTGCTTGAGGGCGACCGCGATCTGTCCGGCGCGGTCCGTGGCGATGGAGCCGCCCTCGGTCCGGACCGCCTTGGCGATGTTGGTCCGGTTCAGTGGCTCGTTCGCGGTCCGGAGCCGGTCCAGCGCGGTCCGCTCCAGGTCCGTGAGCGTGATGACCGTGAGGTCCGGACCGCCGTCCTCGCCACGGTCCGGACCGTCGATCTCGTCCGGTGCTTCCTGGTCGGCCGGTCCGGTGCGGTCCGGCTCCCACGGTCCGGGAGCGGCGTCGGCGGTCCGGACCGTCACCCTGCGCGTTGTCGCCGCGCCCTGAGCGGCGGGCGCGGTCCGGGAGCCCCGGTCCGGACCGGGGCCGGTCAGCAGGTCAGCGCCCTGCGATCCGGCCGGACCGGCCTCCAGAGCGAGAGCCGGTCCGCCGGTCCGGTCCATGGCTCCAGCGGTCCGGACCGGACCGTGGACCGCGTTCCGTTCGCCCGGACCGGACCGGACCGCGTACCCGCCGGGCTGGACCGGGCGGACCGGAACGAGGCTTTCCAGCGGTCCGTTGCGGTCCGTGCGGGTCAGGGTGAGGACGGTGGGGATGGCGGCCGGTCCGTGATCGTCGGCCGCGATGCGGGGGACGATGACCCGGTGCAGGGCCAGACCGGTCCGGACCGCCTTGCGGTCCGCGAGCTCCGCGCCCGCTGCGGTCCAGGCCCGGTCCAAGGTGGTCAGGCGCGGGTCGGTGATCGCGAGGGACCAGGCGGTGAAGGAGTGGACCGGGTAGCGGAACCAGCGGACCGCCCCGATGGAGGGCCGCGCCTTGGCGACCCTGCCGTCCTCACGGAGCTTGCGGCGGTGGATCAGCGAGGCGTACAGCTCCCACAGCACCATCCCCACGATGCTCATGGCGGCGAACGCCACCGCCTTCGGGGTGAAGTGCCAGTAGGTGATCTGCTCCGTCCAGATCTCCGCTTTCGCGTCCCAGACCCGGCTGCCGGGCACCGGCTCACCGGAGGCGTGCCAGAAGTTCATGACCGCCGCCCCGAGGGCGAAGATCCACGTGCTGACGCGGTAGAGGGTTCCGGCGTCGCCGCCCTGGCGGGCCTGGTGGTACATCCAGCCCACGAACGCCGTCGACAGCTCCCACGCGGCGGCGAACAGGACCGTGAACGGGACGACCCAGCCGAGGATGTCCTCGGCGAACCCGGCCTGCCCCGTCCACGCGACGGCCATCGGGGCGGTGATCGGACCGATCACCATCAGGCGTTCCGCGTTGACCTTCACGAACTGCTTCACGCGGTCGGTCACGGCCGGCTTCCCGGCGCGGTCCGCGGCCCGCAGCTCGCGGGCCTTCGCCTTGCGGGCCTCCTTCGCGTCCCGGCGCTCCTCGCCGGCCTGGAGCTTGAGGCGCTTGCGTTCCAGGGCCTGCTCGGTGCGGTCGGTGGCGCGCTTCATCCGGGCGGCGGCCTCGGCCACGAACTCGTCGGCGGCCTTCAGCGTGACGTCCGCGTCCGCTTCCCGCAGCCGGGCCTGCGCCAGCGCCTGCTCGGCTTCCGCGAGGTCCGCGTCCCTCTTGGTGCGGGCGGCGGCCAGGATGCGGTCGGCCTCCTCGCGGGTGGTGCGGGTCAGACGCTCGGCGTCCTCGGCCGCCGTCGCCCGCAGCCGGCTGATGTCCTCCTCGGCCAGCGTCCGCGTACGCGCCGCATCCGCACGGGACGCCTCCCGCTCGCGGGCAGCGTCCTCACGCAGCTCGGCAGCCGCCTTCTCCGCCCCGGCCTTCACCTGCGCGGCCTGGGCGTCCGCACTCTCGCGCAGCCGGTCGGCCTCACCCCGCACCCGCTCCAGGAGCTGTTCGGCGTCGGCAGTCGCGCGGGTGCGTGTCTGCGCCGCGGTGAGCTCCGCGCCGGCCACCAGCTCGGTGCACGCGCTCTCCGCGTCGGCGAGGGCCTTCGCGGCCTCGGCACGGACCTGCTCCGCCATCGCGGCCGCCGTGGCGGCGACCTGCTCCGCTTCTACGGCTGCCGCGGAGGTGATCTCCTCCGCCTGTCGACGGGCGCCGGCGAGCAGCTGCTCGGCAGCCGTCTTGGCGTCGGCGAGGACCTGGTCGGCCTCGCCGGCCGCCGTCGTCGTGACGGCGTCGGCGTCGCGGCGCGCGTCGGCGAGCAGCTGCTCCGCCGTCGCCTCGGCGGCGGCCCGGCGCTGGTCGGCGTCGGAGGCCGCCGTGGCGGCGGCCTTCGTACGGACCTGGTCGGCGTCCGTCGCAGCGACGGCCAGGAGGCGGGCCTGCTCCGCGTTGGCGGCCTCGGTGATCGAGGCCGCCTCTGTGCGCGCGCCGTCCAGCAGCTCGGCGGCGCGCACCTGGCCGTCGGCGAGGATCCGCGCGACGTCGTCGACGGCCAGGTCCCGGAGGTCGGCGGCGCGGTCGGCGGCGTCGGCCACGACCGGGTCGGTCTCCTCGAACACCAGCGGCACGGTGTTCTCGGCGGCGGCCTGGGCGGGAATGGAGGGCGGCGTCGCCGGTGCCTTGGCGCGCCCGTTGCGGGGCTTCGTGTTCGCCGCGGGCTGGCGCCTGCGGCGGGTGGCGGGCTTGGTGGCCACGGAATGTCCTCTCTTCCGGGCGCCTCCGTGCAAGAGGTCACCGTGGATCTGCGGCGGTGGGTAGGGTCGTGAGCAGGCCCTCCGGGGCCCCGGCAGCTTGAATGCCGCGGAGCCGGAGGACCGTTGTGCTGAGGAGGTCAGCGCCGGGCGGGAACAGCAGTGACATCAGCGTCAGGGCGTCAGGGCGGGGTGCTGAGCGGTGGGGCCGTGACGGCGGGCGTAGGCGATACCGGCCAGGAGCAGGGTGCGGACCTGCTCGACCGTGCGGCCCGGCACCGTGTCCCACAGCCGCGGTGCGGCGGCGCCGGCACCGGTGCGGGCACAGATGACCAGCTCCAGGACACTGACGGACACACCGGCCAGATCCCCGGGACCGGCCAGCACCTCCCACAGACCGAAGGAGCCCGGCTCCCAGCCCTCCCGGTCCAGCAGACCGAGAGCAGCCTCCAAAAACCCGGCGGCCTGCGGGCCGGTGACCGGCTCCCCGCTGGAGCCGAACCACATCCGCCGAGCGGTGTACCAGTCGACCTCCAACCGGGCGGCCTGCTGAAGCAGACCCTCGGCCTCTGCCGTCGTCTCCATGAGGGCGGGCGTCAACACAGTCATCACGATTCCTCTCGCGTACGGTCCGGGCTGTCCGGCTCCCCGTCACCGCCCGTCCCGGCCCGCCGAAGGGTCGGCGGCTGGTGCGGGCGGCTCGGGCAGCCGTCAGACCAGCTCGCGATCCCCGGCGAGATCGGCGACGTCACGCAGCCGCGCGCGCTGT
Organism: Streptomyces jumonjinensis; assembly: GCF_009600885.1. Classification (GTDB taxonomy): domain Bacteria; phylum Actinomycetota; class Actinomycetes; order Streptomycetales; family Streptomycetaceae; genus Streptomyces; species Streptomyces jumonjinensis. The sequence continues at coordinate 125,997 of NZ_VCLA01000157.1, read as the reverse complement.
GCGGCGATCTCCGTGCGCACCTTGTGGACCAGCGGAGTGTCGGTGCTCCAGACACCGTCGCCGTACTCGCTCGCGGGGGCGACGTGCCAGCCGGAGACGTCGGTGCCGGCCTCAGCGGCGACGGCGGCCAGCTCCAGCTCGTGCTCGTACCCGGCGGCGGAAACCTGCGCATCGGCCAGGGCGGCGAGCTTCCCGGCAACCTGATCCCATGCGCGGGCCGCATCCCGCGCAGCGTTCTCGGCGTCGCCCAGGCGCAGCAGCTGCGCGCGCCACCGGCCGTCCGGGGTCTCCCAGAACGTGCGGAAGGTCGTGGTGAGCGCGGTGTGCGCGGCCTCCCATGCCGCCCACAGCGGCACGGCCTCACGCAGTACCGGCGTGGCCTGGGCGCGGAGCCGGGCGTGGGACCACATGGCCCGCGCCGCGCCGTACTCGATGCGAATCTCCGCCAGCTGCTCGCGGTCCAGGGCCCGGTCCTCATAGGCCGCGATCGGGGTCTGCGGTTCGGGCTCGCTGCCGGTGAACGGGCGAAAGGAGTAGACGACGGCGCCCCACTGGCCCAGGCGGGACTGGAGAAAGTGCGGGTGGTGGTAACGGGCCGCCGGGGCCGGGACGGAGCGGACCGGGGACGGCGCGAGGCCGGACCGGTCGAGCGCGCGGTGCAAAGCAATGGTTCGGGACATGCGGTCGTCCTCCCATATATAGGGGCCGGGCCCTGGGCACTCTTCCCCGGGCCTGAGCATGGAGAAGGCCGGCCGCCCGCAGGGCGGGCAGCCGGCCGGGGAAGTGGCGGCGGGGTAAGCGGGAACTTTGGTTCCAGTCCCGGGTGGCGGGACCGGAAAGAGGAGGGCTGTCAGCGCTCCAGCTGGGCCTTGAGTCGCTGAAGGTCGGCGGTGGACATGTTCTCGGTCATCGTGCGGACCGCGTCCTCCCCGCCGGTCGCGGCGGCCTGGACGACAGCGCGGGCCTGGGTGTTGGTGACAGCCTGCTGGGCGGCCCCGGCGATGACGGATCCGAGGGCGGCGGAGAACTCGTCGAGAGAGCGCATAGCGATTCCCTTCGTGGCTGGACCGGGCTGTCCGGCTCCCTGCGCTCCGCCTGTCCCCGCCCCCGGAAATACAGGGGCGGGGACAGGCGAAGGAGGCAGCTGGCAGAACGGATCAGGCCGCGGTCCGGGCCCGCCGACGGGCAATCCGGCGCCGAAGGTTGCGACGCTCGTCCTCGGAGAGGCCACCCCAGACGCCGGAGTCCTGGCCGGACTCAAGCGCCCACTGCAGGCACTGCTCCATGACAGGGCAGCGAAGGCGGCACACGGCCTTGGCTTCCTCGATCTGCAGGAGCGCCGGTCCGGTGTTGCCGATGGGGAAGAACAGGTCGGGATCCTCGCTGCGGCATGCGGCGTTGTGACGCCAGTCGGTGGTGACGGGCAGGGCGGGGGAGGGGGCGTAGGTGGTGCGGATAATGTCGCCGCGCATGTAGTCCTCCGGGAGCTATAGGCGGTGGCGGCCCGGGGCAGTGCCCCGGGGTCGGAACGGGGAGAGGCCACCGCCCGGCACGGGCAGCGGCAGAAGGGAATAGAGAGGCAGGTGCCCCGGGTGATCACCCGGGGCACCCGGGATCGGCGGTTACTCAGCCGAGGTGGCAGCGGATCTGCTTGCCGATCAGCGAGTATTCGATACTCCAACCGGGCGCGAGGACGTCCAGGATCAGCAGGCCCCGGCCTCGTTCCGCATCGGCGCTGTCCATCGGCGTTTCGCCGCGGTACGGCAGTTCCTCGGGGACGGGGTCGTGGACTGTGACCGCGACCCCGAGAGCGGTCCGGTAGACCTCAACGACCAGCGGAACGTGATCGCCGAGGGCCCGCACAGCATTGCCGGCCAGTTCAGACACCACCAGCTGCGCGGCCTCAGCCGATTCCCGGTGGGTCCCGTACGCGGTGAGAACCGTCAGGGTCAGGCCGCGTACGGTGCTCAGGCTGGTGGACGAGGCGGTGAGGTGAGCGACGAAGCCGAGATGACGATGCCGCACATACAGCCCGGGAGAGGAGGCCGGAAGCACCGGTCGGCGCGTGAGCATGATCCCAGTGCCGAACGTCGTCCGAGCGCGGGTGCTCATCGGGGCCTCGTCTCAGTCCGCCGGTTGACCTGGGCGAGTTTCCGGGACAACGCCAGGCGCTCCTCCTCCGTCAACCAGACGACGGCGGCGGCCGCGTTCACCGGGTCGTCCCCTTGTTCAGGCGGGCCCGCATCTCCGCGGCGGTGCGCGGCGCGCTCCGGCCGAGGCTGGCGGCCCTGCGGTCGCCGTCGGCGACCAGGCGCTGGATCAGGCTGTAGAAGTCGTCGTCCGGTTCGAGGCCGCGGCGGTCGTCCTCGGACTCGATGTCGTCGATCGTCCCGGCGCGCGGGACGGGCGTACGGGCCTCGGGGTACGGGGCGGCGGCCAGGCGTGCGATGCTGAGGATGTTCAACAGGGGCCTCCATCCAGGTCCTGGACAGCCCCGGGGGCCTAATCCCTGGGGCTGTCTCGGTTGGTAGAGCGGGTGTCCACCGCGCTCTCCACCGCCCGCCGACCGGCCGAGGGCCGGGCGGCGGGCGACTGGGCAGCGCGGGGCTGCGAAGTGCTTGGGGGTGTTGCGGCGCGCGGCCTGCTGCCTTCCGCGCTGGCCACCTTTCGTCCGGGAGGTGGCGTGCCCGCGACCACGGCTCACCTGCCGGGTCGTGCGATGTTGCCGCTTACCGGCTGGGGGCTGTCGTCGCGCAACCGCCGCAGGTTCTGCGGGGGCGGGTGATCGCTCGGCCCACGCGGCAGCCGAAACAGACACCGAGATCTGCCTTGCTGCCGCTCCGTGGTACGAAGCAGGGTCGCTCTCACTTCCCCGCCTCGTACCGCCGTTCACGGTGACCGGATTCGTGGCTCCGGTCTGCCCTTCTGACGCTTCCAAGCCGGTCACCCTTGCCTCAACACCCGGCCAGTTGCCTGGTCAGGGGCGGTAGTCGTCACCCGGTGGTCGCGTCTTCAGTTCTCAAGGAACGTGCACTCCGCCGATCCGGCCGCGACGAGCACGGCGTTCACAGAGGGCTGGGCGGTCGGTGAATCTGGCCGCTTCGACCGCCGCCACAGAGGTGGCGACGATGGGAGCCGTCAGAGCCGGAAGTGCTGGGGTCAGGCCGCGAGCGGCCCCGGCGCGGCCACGGCTGGCGCGATGCGCAGCTGCGCGGCGTAGGGGAGGAGCACGTCGACCAGGCGCTCACGGACGAGCTCTGTGGCGGTCGGGTCGGCCGCGAGAATGTCCCGGGCCGCGTCCCGCCGCGCGCCGGACTCCGCGATGACCTCGTCGCGGGCCTTGGTCTTGCCCTTCTTCAGCGCGGACGCGGCGTCCCACCTGACCAGCTCGTCCGACGTCACGAGCCCGTACATCTCGAGCGGCGTGCCGAAGGCGACGTCCACATCGATGCCGGCGAAGTCGGGGAGCGGCACCTCGACCGCCTCCAGGAGCGCGAGCGTCTCGGCGTCGAAGCGCTCGGTGGCGAGGCTGGAGGCGGGGCAGCGGGTGACGTTCATGGTTGGTGGTGCTCCTCTCGGTAGGGGGTCTGCAGCTCGGGACACGTCGATCAGGTGCATTCGGACAGGGCAAATAGGCGCCTTCCGGCGGCCCATCCCTTGCAGGGCGACCTGGATGAGACCATAAGTCCTTAAGCCTTATGGCAGCAAGGTCTACGGTGGGCCTTACTGGTTGAAGTGGCATGGCATTAGGGTTTCCAGCAGGTCAGTACGACTGAGAGGACACGGCGTGAGCAGCGACGACGCGTGGATCGGGGACGCGCAGCCGTACCTGGCGGCACGCAAACGAGGAGAAGCGGACGCCTGGAGTGCCGAGGCAGCTGCGCGCGGCAGGCAGGGCAGCCAGCAGTTGCTCGCCGTCGAGGAAGTCGAAGCGCCGAGCGCGGTTCGCGAGTTCCTCCGGGTCCCGCAGGGTGAGCTGGCCGTTGTCCGCCGCCGGCTGATCCTGCTTGATGGCAAACCGGTCGAACTCGCCGACTCCTACTACCCCGCGCACGTGGCGCGGGATACTCAGCTCGCCGCCAGCACCAAGATTCGAGGCGGCGCGGTCACGCTCCTGGCAGCCCTGGGTTTTACCCCCGAAGACGAACCTCTTGAGGATGTCGCCGCCGCCATCGCGACTCCCGGTCAATGTGAGGCACTGGGCCTCCGGCCGGGCACGCCCGTCTTGGTACTGACCCGCTTCACCAGGTCCGCCGCCGGAGAACCGATCGAGGTCAGCATCATGACGATGACGCGGAACCTCCGTTACCGACAGAGGAAGGAGGCGAGCTGAAAGATGGCAAGAACCTTCACGGACCCCCGGTCGGCTCACCAGAAGATTGCGGCAACGCTCCGCCGTCAGATCACGCGTGGGGACCTCTGTCCCGGCACCCAGTTGCCCTCTACACCCGCGTTGATGGCAGAGCACAACGTCGCCGGCACCACGGTCCAGAAGGCCCTGCAGATGCTGAAGGAGGAAGAGCTTCTTGTTGGCCAGCCTGGCAAGGGCGTGTTCGTCCAGGGCAGGACCCAGCAGTCCATCTCGCCCGAGGTATACATGCCACCCGTCAGCCAGGGAGAGCCGTACCGCTGGATCACCGAAGCGGAAAAGCGCTCGCAGTGCGCTTCCGTGACGCTGCTCGAGGTCGCTGCGGTCACGCCCCCGTTTGAGGTCCGCCACGCCCTCGGCCTGAACGACGCCGACCAGGCTTTGCTCAGAAAGCAGATCCTCTACCTCGACGACCAGCCCACAGAGCTGACCCACTCGTACTATCCGCTCGAGCTGGCCGAGGGTACGGCCATGATGGAGCGCCGGAAGATCAAGGGAGGAACCCCAACCCTGCTCGCAGAGCGCGGATACCCGCCCCGGGCGTTCGTGGACGAGGTCTCCTCGGAGATTCCCACGGAGGAGGAGGTTGTGGCTCTTGAGCTCCCCAAGGACATGCCCGTGATGGTGACGTTCCGCGTCGTCTACGCGGACGATGAGCGCCCCATCGAGGTGTCCTTGTTGACCAAGGCTGCTCATCGGTACCGGATGCGATACACCGTCACCGTGCCCTGACCGGGGCTTCGCGGCAGCGGCAGCCAGGAGAGCCACTAAAATCTTAAGCTGAATCTGCTTAAGGTAGTGCCCTGCGATTGTGCTCGCTGGTTCCACCGTGTCGCGCCCCTTCAATCGCTCCGCGTTTGTGGGGGCCATCACACTCGTTCTGGCGCGGACCCAACATCACAGCGGCTTGTCGAAGCCTGTGCGCACCCCCGTTCATGGGTTTTCAACATCCGCGTACACATGGATTTTGGGGGCGCGGGCCTAGGCTCGCGGACATGACGATGGCGGAGGGGACCAGGGTGGGGAAGCACAGGTCGGGGTGGCGGCCGGACAAACTACGTGAGCAACGGGAGGCCCACGGCCTGACCCTGGAGAAGGCTGGCGAACGCCTCCGCGCAGTCGCGGAGCAGGCCCGTCTCAAGGGCATCCCTGCCGCGAATCCCCAGACCTTGTGGCAGCACGAGACTGGCGAGGTCTACCCGGGCCCGCACTACCGACGTGCCTACTGTCTCCTGTACCGGGCGACTGAGCCGGACTTGGGCTTCCGGAACGCTCTTCCCGGCGAGGAGAGCAGCTTCCAGCTGACACCGGCAGAGGACCGCATCAACGGGTCCCACGTCCTGGCGGTGGAGCGGGCGATCCACCGGATCGCGCCCGGCAGCGACGACGCCGATCATTTGGCTTTGCAGCAGCGGATCATCGACGCCTGGAAGCGGAGGCACACCGGCGGAGACCCGCACCGCCCCGTCCTGATTCTGGTCGGCGGCTTCGCTGGCAGCGGCAAGACCGAGTTGGCCAGGTTCTTCGTCCACCTCACCGGCTGGCCGTTGCTCGACAAGGACCCGCTGACCCGACCACTGGTGGAGCGTCTCCTGGTCGCGTTGGGCGGCGACCCGAACGACCGCCACACCGAGCTCTATAGGGAACGTGTCCGGTCGGTGGAATACGACTGCCTCATGCAGTCAGCCATGGCCAACATCAAATGCGGGATCAGCACCGTGCTGAGCGCGCCGTTCATCGCGGAGATGACCGACACGGCCTGGATGCAGCGCCTCGCCAACCGCGCCGCAAGTCTGGGCGTCGATGTCTTCCCCGTCTGGGTCCGCTGCGACGAGGAGTCGATGCGCGAGTACATCACCTTCCGCTCCGCGGCCCGGGACGCCTGGAAGCTCCAGCGCTGGGATGAGTACATGGCCACGATCGACCTGGACCTGCGCCCGGCGGTCCCGCACCTGGTCGTCGACAACCGGCTGGGGACCGCGGTGACGCTCGCGGACCAGGCGCGGCAGGCAATGGGGGCGATGTACGCATGACCGGACGGAAGGGCGTGATCCTTTACGGCCCGCCCGCAGCAGGCAAGGACACCGTCACCACGGCGCTCACCGAGCTGAATCCGCAATATGCGCAGTTCGCACGGCTCAAGGTCGGGACAGGCAAAACCGCCAGCTACCGGATGGGCACGACGGATCAGTTGCGTGCGCTGGAGGCCGCGGGCGACGTCGTCTACGCGAACAGGCGGTACGGCAACACGTACCTGGTCGACCGTCCAGGCCTGGACACGGCGTTCGCGGCCGGGGTGCCAGTGGTGCACCTCGGGCAGGTCGACGGCATCCGCGCCCTGGTCGACAGCTACCCGGCCGACTGGGCCGGGGTCCTGTTGTGGTGCCCACGTGAGGTGACCGAGCAGCGGTCCGAGGGCCGGGGCGACAGCGACACCACGGCGCGCCTCGCGGCGTGGGACGCAACCCGCGAGGACCTGGACGCGCACCCGGACATGGTCTGGGACCTCACGGTGGACACGACACTGACGCCACCGAAGGAGTCGGCCCGTCTGATCGAGCGGCTGCTGGCCGCACGGAAGGGAGCGTTGAGGGCATGAGCTACGGGTGGGCGAGGCGGTCCAGGGCATCGACGAGCGTGAGTTCGCCGTCGTCCTTGGCGTCGTTCCACCGTGCCAGACTCGCCGCAGCCGCGCGCAGGACTTCCGGAGGGAGGCCAGCCGCGTCGAGCATGTCAGCAGCCTCGTTCAGTTCCGGGCTCCACCGCCACGCGCGGGAAGCAGTTTTCGGGATGTACTCAGGCTCTGCCAGGTATGAGTCAGTGCGCCTGGAGGCGATCTCCATGAGCTCCTGGTCGACACCGTGCTCGCGCGCAATGCCGATCGACAGCGCGGCCAGTAGCCGGGACGTCTTCTGGAAGCTGGTGTACGCGAGCTTAAGCACGGACGCCTTCCCCATCTCGCCGCCCAGTGTCTTGGTCCGCACTGCAGTGCCTGCGAAGAGCGCTTCGACGTTCGCGACTGCGGAGACGGGGCCGGATAGGTACAGCGTCGGCAATTTGCCGCCGATCGGCGGGGAGCCGACCACGCCGGCGTCGACTACGGTCGCCGTCGTCCCCAGGAGGTCCGCGATCCGCACCACTCGTTCCGCGTTGATGGCGTTCGCCTCCACGTACACCCCGGTGAAGCCGTGCGCGGCGACGTCGTGGGCGAGGTCCTCGGCTGCGGCCGGCGGGCAGAGGCTGATGACGATGTCGCTGCGATCCAGCAGCTCCCTCAGCGTGGCCACCGGCATCAGGCCGAACTGCTCAGCGCGGGCCGTGGACGCTGGGCTGCGCCCCTCTGCGCACCACAGGGCCGCAGTTGCGTTCGTCGCAGCGCAGGCGGCGACGGCGGCGCCCATGCTGCCGGGGTGGAGGATGCCGACGGTGGGCTGGTCCACAGTGCTACTCCGGGGTCTCGTTGAGCAAAAGGTTGCTCGCGTCGGTGACATCACCGACGGTGTGGTGGGGGGCGGCGAGGGTGTCAGGCCAGGGGTGCCCGCGCAGCCAGATGGTGCGCAGGCCGGCCTGATAGCCGCCGCCGATGTCTCCGGCGGGGTTGTCACCGACCATCCAGCCACCGTCCGAGAGGTCCCGACCGCAGCGGGCGGCGGCGAGCTCGAAGAGTCGGCGGTCAGGCTTGCGCACCTCCAGATCGCCGGAGACCGCGACGCCGTTGACCAGTTCGCTGATGCCGGTCGCGGCGAGCTTGGCGCGCTGGATGTCGGAGGCACCGTTGGTAGCGATTCCGATCGTCCACGCCGCGGCACGGAGTCGGGCCAGGCCCTCAAGGACGGCCGTGCGGCACGTGACGGAAGCCGCCATCAGGTCGACGTACTCCTGCCACAAGTCTGCGGCTGGCTCATCCAGGTCGAAGACAGCGCAGAGCCGGGCGAAGTCCGCTACGTTCGCACGCTCGGCCAATTCGGTGAGCAGCCACTGTTGGACTTGTGGGCCGAAGGCGTGCTTATGGGAGAAGCGGGTAATGGCGTCGCTGAATGCCGACTGCCGGTCGATCAGCGTGCCGTCCAAGTCGAAGAGGGCGAGGGGCATGGGGGTGACCCTACCGAGCGGCACCTCGTGGGCGTCAGTCCGTCAGATCCGGTATGGCACCCGCACAGCAGGCATCATTGCAGCCTGCCTCCCACGTGACGGAATCGAATGGAAATTCGCCCGCCCTGCGGGAGCAGGAGAGTTTCACACAAACACCCTTGTCGATTTCTTCTACTGCTGTTGGATTTAGACCTACTGCTAATTCTTGCTGCGCGTATAAGAGTTACCGAACCGTCGGTGATCTTTGCGGCGGTCCTTGTGATGATGTGTCAGCGGGGAGGTGTGGCGAACGGATGGGCGAGATGAACTGGAGCGGCCGCGTTCACTTCTTCCTCAGATTCGATGTTGCCCGGGCCGAGTGCTTTGAGCGCTGCGTTGAGCGTCGCGGCGTCCTTCTTCCATCGCTTCGGTGCGATGAGCTTCAACCTTGGGATGCCTTCGGGGCGGAGTACTTGGCTTCGGCAGTCGATGACGGGGATCAACCCCAGGCTGTGTCCGTACAGGAGTACGGGCTTCTGTGCGATGAGCGAGCGGAGCTCGAGGCGCGCGACTGGGCCGAGGAGATTGACGCGGCTGCCGGCCCGCTTCTGTTTGCCGATGATGACGAGACCCTCGAGCTGCTCGACGAGACTGTCCCAGTCGTACGAGCGCTCGTCGAAAGTATTTCGGTAGTGGAGGATCTCGACGCCGGCGGGCAGTTCTTCAGTAATCTGCGCGAGCCAGCTATCCCACTTCGGACTATCCATCATTTTGGGTGCTGCGCTGACGTAGACGCGCACCGGAGTGCCGTGAGGCCGGGCGGCGGCAATCCGTTCCATCGCCGCGGTGTAGCGGCGCTGCTGCGCCGGGCTGGCGAAGGTCTCCACGTCCAGGGGATCGTCGGTCGGCGTGTGCATGCTGCTCATCATGCCGGTCCGGGCTCCTGTTGGTTGACCAGGGGGCGGGGTGCTGTTCGACTGGCGGTGCGTCAGGAAGGTGCAGGGGAGGGGCGACACGGGTGGTGCCGGGGTGCCGGTACGCTACGTGAGGGGGGTAGTGTGTGCCTGGATACGATCACTACAGACATGGCTAAGCCCCGCGAGGCTGCACTCCGGGGCACGGCCGCAGACCAAACTCAGGATGGTCTCGACATGTTGCAGGGTACCCGCACCCGTCGCCAAACACACAAGGCACCCACCCCCGTAGCAGCGATGACCTGCGCGTCGCTCCGGGAACCGGGTGCCTTCGTCATGCTTCCGCAACGGTCCAGTCGCGGGTACATCTCTCCCCTGGGGGTCGAGACGTCGTAGGTAATTGAGGCGGCGCCTGCACTGCAGGTCTTCTAGCCGCCGGGACGCGCAGCTCCCCGGGTGATTCGCAGTCACCCCGGCTGACGCCCCATCTGCCACCAGAGGGTTGGAAGCCCCTCTGAAGGGATTGTCCGTCCGGTTCGCAGCCGGTCGAACATTCGTACTGGTTCTCCCCGAACCTGAAGCCACCTCACAACAGGGGCTTCGTTGTGTCATGCGGCGTGGCCCCACAACAGGAGCCAGTGTGCCGTACCTGTGCGCCTTTTTCCAGCCCACCCCCGACCGTTTCATCCAGATTCAGGAAGTACGAGCTTCCCGTCTGGCGGGATTCACCCCGCACCTCCACCCCTTTTGGGCTCTTTGCCCCAGCTCATCGGCGGCACCGAGTGCCGCTACCCGGTCGGATTCCCCACCTGCGAACGACAGGGGCCCAGCACCAGCCGAGCCAGCTGTCGAGAACTCAGTCAGCCTCGACGCCTGCACAGCACCCCGGGCAGCGACCCCGGGCCGGGCCGGGGCACGAGCTGCCGTGTCGGCCGGGGCTTGCGTGGCTAACCCCTCGGCATCCGAGGGTGCCGCCATGGCTTCTCTCAACAGTTCCATTCACCCCTCCGGCACACAGCAGGCCACGCCGACGGCCCCTGTCGCCCCCATTACTCCGACCAACGCGGCGGTGGGCCGGTGAGCGCCGTGGCGGCGGAAGCCGCCGTGGTGGTCCCGTCCGCGCGTCCGTCGGTCGACGGCGACGTGGGCGTTGTGCTGCCCGCGCTGTTCGTGCCGGAGGCGAGTCAGTGGTTGTCGGCGTCGTCGGGCCGGATCGCGCTGGACGGCTACTCGTGGCTGCAGGCGGTGCACTGGGTCGCCGGGTCCGGTGTGTACCAGCCACGCAGGCATCGGGCGCACGGCCCGCGCTCGTTCGGGCCGACGACGGTCCGGATCGCCCAGGAGCTCGCGCAGCTGTTCCCGTGCCGTCCGGGAATCGCCTACCTGGTGCGCCGTACCGGTCTGTCGGAGCGGTCGGTGGAGTACCACCTGGGGATGCTGCGGGAGGCCGGGCTGCTCGCCTATGTCGCGCGGGGGACCCGGGTGTCCGGCGGGCCTGCGCAGGCGTCGGAGTTCGCGCGGATGATCCCGGAGGCGTTCGATGCGGCACTGGGGATCCGGACGGTGCTGCGGGACGAGGCCGCGCCCGCGTACACGCGCGCCGCGACGGGGATCGGGGAGACCGGCCGGGAGCTGATGGCCAGGCTGGCGAAGAAGGCGGCCCGGAAGGTGCGCAAGCGGCGGGCGAAGTCGTCCTCGAAGGCCCCTGCGAAGGGCGGCCGGAAGGGCCCTGAGCAGGGTGCTGTGACGCCTGTTTCGGCTGAGCTCCATTGCACCCCAATGCAGGTCGGTACCTCAACTGTCTCCACTACCGGTTCTCCCACGCTTCCCCCTGAGAAGGAGCTCGCCAACGGGAAGAAGCCCTCGCCCACCCCCCAGCAGCAGAAGCCGAAGCGCCGTGCGCTGAACCGGATCGGCCGCCGCTACCGGCTCGCCGCCGAGCTGACCGCCACCGTGCCGTGGCTGCGCGGCGCCTCCACCCCGCGCATCGCCTGGGTCATCCGTGACGTGGCCGACGCGGGCTGGACGGCCACCGACGTCCGGGCCTTCCTCGCACTGGCCGAAGTCCCCGCCGCCCGCCGACCGTCCGGGATGCTCGCCCACCGCCTCAAGGGCGCCCACCAGCTCTGGTCCACCAAAGCCCAGCGCGCTGCGGGCGTCGAGGCATGGCACCACGCCGAGGAGACCGCGAGGAAGAACCGCATCGAAACCCTTAGAGAGCAGCGCAGCGCCGAAACCCGCACGGGCACGCCGACGAGCGCCCGCGCCCAGCGCAGTCTGCGGACCGCGATCGGAGCCGTCGACGACCTGCTGACCGGCGACGGCGACATCGCGGTGACGCAGCTCGGCGACGAGATCGCCCTAGAGGCCCTCACCCGCGACCAGGTCCTCGCCGAACGGGCCGCCGCCGAACACGACCCGAACCTCGTCCACGCCGCTCTCGCCAGCGGCATGACCGAACACGACGCCCGCCGCCTCTACAACAACCGCCTGGTCGACAAAGCCCTGCGCACCCCACACCAGACCAGCTTCTGACCCCCCTGGGAGACGATCACCATGACCGACAACCCCACCCACTCCGGCGCCGACCTCGCCCGCCAGGCCCTCGCCGCCTACAAAGCCGGCCACCGCCCCGGCACCACCCCGGCGAAGCCCCGCCGACGAACCAAAGCCACCCGGAACACCGACGGCCGCGACCCGAAACCCTTCGCCGCCGTCCTCGCCCGCCTCGGCTCCGAACAGGGCTGGGCCGCAGGAGTCCGCGGCGGAGACATCCTCGACCGCTGGACCGACCTCTGCCCCCAATACGACGGCCGCGTGCACCCGGCCGCCTACGACCCCGACACAGGCCGCCTCGACCTACGCCCCGCCTCCCACGCCTACGCCACACAGCTCCGGCTCCTCGGCGGACAACTCTGCCGCCAGATCAACACCAAAATCGGCTCCGACGCCGTACGCAGCATCCGCGTCCTGCCCGTCGCACACCACGTCCACCCCCCGACCACACCCTCTGCCGAGAGCACGCCGAGCTCCCCGGCCGCGCCGGTCCGCACCCGCGAGACCGCCTCCGCCGGCTACCACCGCGCCCTCACCGCCCACCAGACCGCCCACCCCCGCCGAACCCCCGACCCCGCCATCGCCGCAGCCGACCACGACCAGATCCGCGCCCTGCGGGACCACCGCGAACCCGAGAACGCCTTCACCGACGCCCGCGCCCTGGAGGACCAGCTCACCGTCCGAGCCCAGAACGCCGCCGACACCCACACCCGGGCCCTCGCCGCCGCCCGCGCAGCCAAAGCGGGACGGCAACCCACCCGCCTCTTCAGCGCCCCATGACCCGCCCTCCTCCTTCCCGCCCCGCCTCGACCCGCCGACCCGCCCGAACTGCAGGCTCAGCAGGCCAGAACGACGGCCGTGCAGGCGGCGCCGCTGAGAGGAGCGTGTAAAGCAGTCACCTCCGGCAGCGGACTACGCTCCCACCAATCCTCCCCTTTCCCCTCCTCCGGAGTGCCTCGTGTCCGTACGAAAGACCCCTGACACCCTCGCGGCCCTCCGGAAGGAAGCCGAGGAGATCACCCGCGCGCTCGCGGACGCCACCGACTCCGAGACTGACGTCGCCCGTGTCCTGGAACTGGTCCGGGCAGCCGAAGCCCACCTGGAACTGGTCGATGAGGGCTGCTACCCCGATGAGGGGAACCAGGTCCACCTCGACCTGGCTGCGGCCCTCGCCGCCCTCGCCAAAGCCGGTGCCCGTGCTATCGCGCTTCGCCTCGACCACGCCGACCCGCGCGAGTAGGCACCCGATCTCCGCTCTAGGGGTCGAGACCGCAAGGCATCTGGTGCGGCCGGGGTCACCAGCTATCTCCCGAGCCCGTACTCAGCAGCAGACCGCGCGCACCGGGCAGGCCGCCCCCGCGCCGCGGACGGACCGGCTGCCCGAGCTCGCTGCCCGCCCACTGAAGGGCCGGCGGGGAGGGAACCGCGTGAATGCCTGTCCCGGAGCTGAGCCCAGGGGGGCCGGGGCTCGTCAATAGACCCGAACCGATCACCCGACGGGGTAGACAGGCTCACTCCCACGGGTGATCGGGTCGAGCCAGTGTGGCAAGCAGCCAGCTGGATACGGTGACGTACCTCGTGTGGAGTTCCCGCAGCACTCGGCATACCGTGTTCCGACCAAGCGCCCCTTCCTGCTAAAGGAGCTGCGCGCCCGGCTTCCCAGCGTGGACGACCGCATCCGGGCCATCCCCGGTTACGGGGACCCGACGGAGTACGACGCGATTGCCGACTCCCTGTACCGGGTCTTCACCACCGCCCGGAATCTGGCACCGTCGCGGCACACCACGAACTGCTCGATCCACCCGAATGGCCCGGTCGATCCCCAATCCCCTCCCGGCTGGGGGCAGTGCCTCTTCTGCAACAGCAACCGCCGCATCGGCGACCCCCGAGCCCGCTCAGCAGTACTGAACACGCCTCGCCAGTACGAGATCCCGCCACCCCCCTACAGCCACGAAGTACTGCTCGAGCGGATGCGCCATATCAACGACGTCGCCTTCGAACTGCACTACCGATCGCCGGACGAGGACTTCGCGCTTGCGGCGGACCTCGTGCACGGAGCCTTCATCATCGCCCGCGAGCTCTCCCGGCCACGATCGTCCTCACGGTGCCCACGCCACCCCGGAGCCCCCCTCGACCCCGCCGCTCCTGGAGGCCCCCGCTGCCTGTTCTGCGCCACCGCCGAAACACGCAAGGGAGCCGTCCCGCCCCCGCAGATCCGGGACCGGAATCGAGGCCTCCCTCCCTACCGAAAGAAAAGGTGATCCACATGCCCTCCCCCTACGAACATCTCACTGCGGCGGAAGAGCTCCTTCACAAGGCCCGGCAACTGCTCGAGGAGGGCCGTCACCACGCGGCTGCCGGACACACCCGGCTCGCCTCCGCCTACGTGCAAGCCGCTGGCGCCCGTGAGCGGATCCTCCCTGAGCCGCCACCCGTACCGGAAACACGCTCGGCACCATTGCCACAGTGGTGCGGCAACTGCGACGGACCCGACCTCGCTCTGCGATGGGTCCAGGTCACGCTGCCCGGAGAAGAGCGTGTCCGCATGGCCACGTGCCCCGACTGCCACCCTGCCGCACCGCAGTACCTCGCCACACAGGCCGCGGCCGAGGAACCCCTCGCCGACCACCACTTCGCGTGATCTGCCCGCGAGCGCGGCGTACGGCACCCTCCGCAGCCGGACCGGGCAGTTGCCTATAGGCGACTCGAATACGGATTCCAGGGATTGTGGCTGCCTGTAGACAGCCACAATGGGGAAGGAATCCATCACGGTCGAGCGGTCTCGGCATGCTGGGCCGCACCGGCCCACCTCACACAGACCGCGCCGAAGCCACCGAGCTCTCCCTCCATCACCGGCAGTCATCGACAAGATCAACGTGGCCGGACGACGCCGTCTTGGGCACGGTGCGGTTGGCGGTGGTGGTGCTGGCGGCGCGGACGCCGTCGGAGACAGGTGTGATGGAGACCCACTCCCGCTGAGCCATGCTTTGCCCCATACCGGGGCTGAGTACGGGTGGCAGGTCGTCCTCGCTTCGCTCGGGCGCTCCACCTGGACCTGCGGCATCGCCGACAGCGAGGCCCTGCAGCTATCGAGAAAGGGGGCGGAGAGCCACACGCCAGCGTCCAGCGGCAGGCGACTCCCGCAGGCGGTGACATCAGCTCCCAGCTGGAGTGGGTGAACGGGTACCGACCCCAGAGGGAGTCGCCTTTCTGAGTGATATTGGCTTTATGGGCCTGGTTCGTGGTCAGGAGGGAGCTGGACCGAGCCGGTCCCATGGGGAGGGGGGCTGGTGGCCCGGCGGGAGCCTCTGAGGGGGGCCGGATGGAGCAGCGCGGGGGCTGCCGTTGGGATGGTCGTCGATCCATGCCAGGCCGCCAAGGTCGAGATGCCGACGGGCTCTGGTGACGGCGACGTATGCGAGCCGGGCGTCGTCCAGGCTGAGTTCGCCCGGCAGGGGGTTGCCTTTCAGGTCCCGGTCATGGGAAGCCGGCTCGCGGAAGTCGCCAGCGATGCGGACGTTGTCCCACTCGCGTCCTTTGGCCTTGTGAGCGGTGGACAGTGTGACTTCGGCTTCGTTCTCGGCGTGCAGCCGGTTCATGGCGTCGAGCACCTTCGTGACGCCGTGTTTTTCGATGATCTCCACCAGCGGGAGCAGATCCTGGCCGTCGGGGTCGTCTTCCGCGTACTCCATGAGCTCGTCCCAGGACTGAAAGAGCACAAGGTCGGGGTGGGTCGCGCGGCGTCCGGCTTGAGGTCGCCAGCGGCCTTCGCCAGCTCCGCGAGGGACTTCTTGCCACCGACCAGGGCGACTCGTTTGCCTTGCTCCAGCAGCTTGAAGATCTCCGTGATTGCGCCACCGTTGGTGCGGCAGAGCACGGCGTCCGCTTGTTCCAGCGGGCCGATAAGGGTGTCGATGGCGGGAGTGCCGCGAAGGCGGAGCGGGGATTGGACGATCATCAGCCATCGGTTGGCTTCGTCAGCGAGGGCCTGCCCGAAGCGGAACGACTGCGAGAGCGTCAGCTGTCGTCCCTCGAAGTCGGTCATGACGTCGCGGGCACCGCGCCAGCCGTAGATGGCCTGCGCGGAGTCCCCCACCATGACCAGCTGCGCCTGGGAGCGTTGGGAGTTGAAGATTTTCTCCATGACGGGATTGGTGTCCTGTGCCTCGTCGAGCAGCAGGTAGTCGGCACAGATCCGGGGCTCGGTCAGGGCCCAGATCTTCAGAGCGTGATTCGGGTCGAACCGTACGAGTTTTCCGTCGGGGTCTTGGACGTCGATCCAGGCGCGGCGCACATACGGCAGCACGATCTGTGCGAGTTCTCCGCGGAACTTGTCGTCCAGCCCGCGCAGGCGGGGGAGGTGCTGCCGACGGTTCCGAGGGAACCCGTGCCGCGCCGCCCGGCCGCTTCCGCCGATCCGGCCTCCGCCAGAGCCCAGCAGCCTCCGGCCGCGTTTGTACCATCGCGACTTGCCGACCCCGGCGTGCCGACGCAACGGCAACCGCTCCCCGCCCGCCATGGGGTGGCGACGCCTATGGCGGACTCGGTCTCCCGGCCACCACAGGACCGGGAAGCGGTGGCGGCCCGCCTGGGTTGCGCACCCGAACAGGTGGGCCTGTGCGCGGCGTGCCGGGAACTGACCTGCCGGTACGGCGATGGGGCGAACCCGCTGTGCACACCCTGCCTCACCCGTCGCCGTAGAAGCTGAGCCTCGCCGGGCGGAACATCTGGGGGAGCCGTTGTGCGGGAGATTGCACCATGGTGACGCTGTCCCAGCGGTCGAGGGCGAATTCCGTGCGCCGTGCTCCCGGGCACGGTGGTGAGGACGGGCGGCGGTTCGACGGGGCGCTGGTTCATCGGTTTCCGCCGCGGTGGGAGCCGCGTTTGATAGTGCGGCGGGCGGACCGGCCGTCCATCGGTATGGGCCTGGGTCAGTACGGAGTCGAAGTCTGAGCGAGAGGGAGTCGAGGGGGTGACCTGGGGGAATGATGCTGGGTTCCGGACCCCGTGCGTGCGATGCCGGTCAGGTGTCGAGGCGGGGGGCGTGGTCGAAGAACCGGTTTTCCGTGTCGATGCGGATCTCGCGGACGCCGGGGTAGGGGCGGGGAAGGGGGTCGTTCGTGGCGGCGATGACCTGGCAGCCATGGCCGTCGGGGGAGGAGGCGTCGGCGATGGAGACGAGGGTGTCGATCAGGCGAAGCCCGGTGTCGTGGTCCAGGCCGTTTGCTCCGAGGCCGGCCAGGGGCGAGTCGATGACCAGCACAGGTGGGACCCGGACGCCGGGGTCGACGCGGCCGAGATCGCGCAGGGCCAGGAGCAGTGCGACGTTCGTGGCGACCTTGGGGCTGCCGGCGACGGAACTGTCCGCGAAGGTCTTGTCGGCCGTGTTCTTCTCCTTGACGCGGGTGGTGAAGTCGACAGGGTCGATGCGGGCGGTCTCGACGTCGGGGTTGATCTGCTGGAGCCGGGACAGGTAGAAGTCCGACCAGCGGCCGGTGACTTCCTTGCGGCGGACCTCGTAGGCGGTGACCGCGGCGTCCCGGGCGGCCTGGGCCGTGTCCATCTGCTCCTTGGCGGTTTGGACGACCTGCTCCTGGGCGCTGATGTAGTCGGCCGTCTCCAGCTGTCGCTTCAGCTGAGCGACATCCCGGCTCAGGCCGTGGGCCTCCTTCTCAGCCTGCTGTGCGGCTGTGCGGGCCGGCAGGACGTGGCCCTCGTCGTAGGCGTCGCGGGCCGTGAGCGCGTTCCCGGCCGCCGTGTCGGCCGCCGCGGCCTCCGCAGCGGCGGCGGCCGCGGCTTCTGCGAGGCCTCGGAGCGCGAGCCTGTACCGGTCCGCCTTCGCGCGGGCGGCGGCGATCTGCTTCTCGCGCCGATCCTCCACGCTCTCGTGCGGCTGCCCGCACTGCATGCACAGACCCGGCTCCCGCTTGGGAAGCGACTGTCCGCAGCAAGTACAGTCCTTTGATGCGGGGGCGATGAGGGCTGAGAGTTCGCCCTCGGCACGCGCGGACCGGGCGGTGGCGGCGTTGAGGTTGCCGCGCGCGGCCTCAGCCTGCTTGGCGGTCTTCCTCCGCCGGGCTTCGGCCGCCTTGTGCAGGGCGACAAGCCGCCCGTGCTCCCCGACGGCGGCCGTCAGCGCCGTGGAGGCTGTCTGCCATCGTTCGGCCGCGGCACGGTGCTCCCGCTGCTTCAGCTCGTGCTCGGCGCGGATGCTGTCCGGATCGGCCAGTGCGCCGCTGTCCCGCAGTTTCTTGAACTGGACCAGGGCGGACCGCGCCGCCCTGTGCCGGGAGCCGGCCTCCGAGGCATTCTTCTCGAGGCCGGCCAGATCCTCGTTCCACAACCCCAGGACCACCTCCAGGGCCAGAACCCTCGCCTCGTCCTTCCCACCGCCGAGGAACTCGGAGGCGATCGTGTTCTGCCGCAGCCCCATGACAGTGCCGTAGAAGTCGTCCAGCCCGACACGCGTTGCCCCGCGGGCCGCAGCCGGCAGGCCAAGCAGATCCTGAACGAAGGCACCGGCCGTGGATTCCCCGGCCTTCGAACTCGCCACCGGCAGCTGTCGCTCGACCTCGTCATCGAGGTTCTTCAGACAGACCCGCGCCCGCGGGTTCGATCCGCTGCGTGTGGCCTGCCACCGGGTTCCCGCGACCCGGAACACCAGACGGACCTGCTGGCACCCCCGGACCTCCGGCATGATCGTTCCCGTGAGGAGCCCCAGCGGGTAGAGCAGCGCCTCCAACGCAGTCGACTTCCCCGACTTCGAATGGCCCACCAGGAAGGTCACCGGACTCCTGAAGCGGCGGACGTACCAGACATCGCCCCGCTGGAACTCGAACCTCTCGATCACAAACGACGGGCCCACCGGGCCTCCTTCACTTCAGGTGTGCTGGTCCCCACCGGGAAACGACCATCGGCCGTACGGGTGACGGCCGTGAAGAAACATCGGGTTGATCCCTGCTCGTGAGGCTGGATTCGGTCGGCTTGACGAAGCCGATTGCGCCGCTAACGGCGGCTACCGCACCCGTGGGCGCACGCCACGAAGGGTTCCCGGCGGATCCGGGAGTGAGTCACGCCGAGCGCGGTCGCGGCCTCGTCACCCTGGCGGGCATATTCAGCCGGCGTGCGGTGAGCCCGAGATGAAGCAGCCCGGCACCCGCCCTGCCCGCCACGACCCGTCCGGCGGCCCCGTTTTGCCCCGTTGCCGAGCAGTGATAGGCACAAGAAGTTCCGCTGACACTGACCGCACCATGCGCTCGGCACGGCGCATCAGGCCATGTCTGCAGTAGCGGCCCGGGACCCGGGAGCACCACGGGCCCACGCGGATGCGGGCCGTGTCCGTTCCGCGCTTCGGCGTTCGCCGCAGAGTCAGAAACCCCTCGGCGTGGTCTCTCTTCCTGAAAAGAGACGGCACCATTCCCTCATAAGGGATGAATTGGGATACCGGAGGATCCGGTTCACGGTGGCGTTCGGGTGGTGAAAATCGAGGCGGGGGGTAGCGAGGGGTGGCGAATTCATAAATCCGCGATGCATTGCCCCGACGGTGATTTATGAATGACCGCGGACGAACCTGGCCATGCGCCCTGCTGCCCGCACACAGAAGGCGCAGGGCTCTCGGTCGCCATGGGCGGCCCGGTGTCGCCCGACAACATCCCCCTTGGAGAGGAGTCCGCGCATGTGGGAGACACACGTGCGCGATGAGCTGGCATGATTCACAGCTTTCTACGTGAGGCGGGCCCCGAGTACCTCGCGGGAGTCCTGGTCCTGGTCACCGGGGCCGCCGCAAGCGCCATGCTGCGCATCTGGAACAAACGCCGACCTGTCGACCACGACCAGCCGCCCCCTTCACAGACCGACGAAAATCGCTGACATCCGACCATCACTCGATTTCTGGAGGTATTTCTATGCCACCTCAAGAAAACGTCGTCTCTCGGACGACGAAAAGCGTCGTCCGACAGACGACACATTACCGGCCGAGCGAAGAATGCAACCGGTCGGCCGCCTGGCAGCATCTGCACACACCCACCGAACGCGACCCGAACGAATGGGCCGGTGAGTTAGCACTCTTCACCAGCGTTATCTCCGTCTGGGACCTCGACTTGACCAGCGTGGCCACCAAGTACGATCACGTCGTCCAACTCGTCCGCTACGAAGACGACGACCTCGACGAAACCAGCGTCCTCGCCGCGCTCCTCGTGATCCGCACACTGCGCGACAAGCTCGTCCTCGACGAGCGGCGCCTGATCAAAGCAGCGCGCACCAGAAAGGTCACCTGGAGTCGGATCGCCGACGCCCTGGAGCTCAAAAGCCGCCAGGCCGCCGAGCGCCGCTACCTTCAGCTCAGAGAAGACCTCGACAACATCGCCGGCGACGACCTGACGCAAGCCGAGCGCGTCGAGGTCGCCCGCGCCCACCGAGACCGCCACAGCGAATACGCTTGGGCCTCCCGCCACGCCGACCGCATCACCGCCCTGGCCGAGCGGCTGAGCAGCATCCCCAGCCTCCAGCAGCGCGCCGATCGATCTCCCCCCGCTGGCAAGCTGAACGAACGGGCCGTCAACAGCGCGGTCTACGAAGGCAGACCCACTCCTCCGCCCGTCCAGATGCCCTGGCCCGGACGGCTCAAGGAAGCCGTGACCGCCTACCAAAGCCACCTCCGAGCCACCCGCACTGCTCAGAAAGACAGCCGCCCGCCGCAGACTCCGGCCCCCGAGAGCCCCCTCACCCCCTTCATGCTGGACCGGCTGCTCCACGAACTCTTCGGACTGATCGGCAACGCCCTCGACATCGACCTGCACGACCACCGCGACATCACGGAAGACGTCAAGGCCCTATACACAGAGGCGGGCACGGCCGCCCCCCGAGCGGTGAGGGAATGATCCTTCGACCAGCACGGCCGCCCGGAGGCGGGGCTCCGCCCACGTGCGCAGGCGCGCGTGATGGAGTCATCTGCAGTCGAGGATGCAAAGGCCGAATCGGGGTGGCAGAGCGCCACTAGGCCGCGGCCGGCGGTGCAGGCTGGCGCGCCCTGCCGGAACGGGGCCGGGATGATCCGTTCCGGCCCCGCTGCCGTCGGCAGGTCGGTAGCTTCCCGTATATGAGCGCACATCGAGCTTCCCCCGATGAGCCGTGGCCGGGCTGGTCGACCAGCCGGGCGGCTCAGGCCGCGTACGGAGAGCACCTGGTTCGCATCGGCCAACTCGTCCCGGCACTGCTGTACATGCACGTCATGGACCGGCAGGGTTTGGCCGCCGCGCACAGCGCCCGCCGCCAGGACCTCATCGACTCCCAGACGAGGAGTCTGGCGATGGAGTGCCGGGACGACCTGCTGGAGACCGCGGCCGTCCTGGACGCGCTCGCCCTGTGCCACGGACACGGCACCTACCTGCCCCGCCCCTACCAGGACGACTCGGCCAACCCCGTGCCACAGGACGTGGAACTGCGCACCGACGCCTCCGACGTCGCCGACCAGCTCGTTCGCCACGACCACCAGCACCCCAGCACCACCGGCGACATCCCGCCGGCTCTGGAGAACGGCTGCACGGACGCCGAACGGGACGCGGTCCGCGCCTACGCCCGCCGGGAGTGGATCGCCTCCCAGGAGCGATGGCCCGGCATCTGACACCGGCCCTGCCCGGGTTCCGCAGGGGCGTGGCAGAGCCCCCCGGGCCCTTGCCAGTCCGGGGGGCTCTTCCACGGGTTCCGGTGTCACTCGGCTGGTGTCCACGGAGGGTCCGGGGTGGTGTTGACAGCGCCGCAGTTTCAGCACTCCCAGTCGTCTGGGAGCGTGTACAACTCGCGCCAGAACCCGGTCGGTTTCCCCCAGACCGTGCAGTCCGCCTCACAGTCCCAGCATTCGAACTCGAAATGCACCTGACACCCCCGGACCGCGCGGCGAACGTCTCCCGTTTCCGTATCAACTCCCCTTGTGGTCGGGCGGGTCCGCGTCCTCGCCGGGCTGCGGGTCCTGTTCTCCGGGGGCGGGCGGACCGGTGTCCTCGGGCTCGTCGCCGGAGGCGGCGCCGGGCGCAGCGGCGGGGGCGGGGGTGTCCTGGGCGGGGGCGCGGTCGTCGAGGGTGATGGAGACCGGTTCTCCGCTGGATGTGAGGCCGGTCAGGCTCTCTTCGATGCGTTCGTAGAGGGTGGCGGCGAGCTCCTGGTCGCCGTTCCCGTCGTCGGCGGTGTGCACGATGGAGTGCAGGCTGATCAGCAGCGCGATCAGGGACCGGCCGGACAGGGCGGCGCGGATCCGCTCGTCTTCCTCGCCGGTGACTTGCGGGGGTACCCGGAAGTGCGGGTGCCGTCCGGCGTGGGCGGTGACGAACTCCCAAACGTCGCGGTGGCACGACAGGCCGGCGGAGGAGACCTGGGCCGCTCGACGCAGAAGGCGGCTGTGAGCCTCGGCCTGGTCCCGCTCGGCGTCCGTGGGCGCGGACCGCTCGGCGTCTGCGGGCTCGCTGCTGACGGAGGGCTGGGGCTGCAGCTCCTCCACGACGGTGCGCAGGCCCGCGACCTCCTGCCGCAGGCCCGCGAGTTCCACCCGGGCCTCCTCCAGGGCGGAGCTCAGCTCGCCCTTGATCTCCCCGGCCGTCTCGCGCAGCCGCTCCAGTGCGTCGTCGCGCTCCCCGGCCCGGTCCCTGCCGTGCCTGTCCTGGTCGGTGAACGGGGACAGCATGGGGGCGAGGACCTCGGCGAGGACCTCGCGGAGGGTGTCGCGGACCGCGTCGACCGCCGGCACCGGACCGGGCAGGAGCCCGTACTCGCCGGCGCTACCGGCCGGGATCCCGGCCGGTGCGGCCTTCTCCACCAGCGCGTCGTGCCCAGTGACGGTGGTGACCGGCGCCTCCGCGGCACCGACGGCAGCGGGCTCAGCCCTGGCCCCCTCATCAAGGCCCGGGACAGGTGCCGGGGCGAGATCGGCGAGCACGACGCGCACCTCCCGCAGCTCGGTTCGCAGGCTGGTGACGACGTTGTGAACCTCGCTGCTCCGCGTCTCCCCGCTGGCGGTCAACCGGTTCCGGACGTCGCGGAAGTCGGTGCGCATGCGGCTGAGCTCTTCGACCACCGTCTTGGTCGTCTGCTCGTGGGCGGCCTGTCCGTTCGCCTCCAGCTTCGCCACGCTCTTGTCGAGTGCGTCCCGCAGGTCCGTGCCCGTGTGCAGGACGGCGTTGTGCAGGATCGACAACGTGCCCGCGAGGTCCGTGTCCGACCGGCGTACCATCGCTCCCCCTCTGATCGCTTTAGGTAATTGATCGAGTTCGCTGCGTATGCTGCCGGACGGCCTTCTCCCTTGCAGCCGGATCACCTCAACTCATCCCAGAACAACGGCATTTGGTCACGGGGAGAGTCGAATCCGGCCTTCGTGCGCATCCTGCACCCGCTCCTCCGTACTGCGAGGCGCGACGGGCGGTGATCGCATGACCACCGAGCTGAGCGGCGTCGACCTCGCCCGCCAGGCCCTGGTCGCGGCCCGGGAAGCGGCGCACCACCACCGTCGTACGGCGGGACGGGCGCGAGCCGCTGGGACTGGGCACCGCGATCGGGACGATGATGACCGAGCGCGGCATGGTCGCCCCAGCCGCCGGCGGAAGCGTCCTCGCCCGGTTCGACACCATCCTCGCCACGGCCGTGCCCGAGCTCACCGGGCGGGCCCGAGGTGTGGCGTTCGACGCGGACACCGGCCGCCTGGACGTCGTCCCCGAAGCCCCGGCCTGCGGCACGAAGCTGCGCTGGAGCGCGCCGAAGCTGATCGCGGCGGCCAACGAGCGGGTGCCGAACGCGGACGTCCGCGCCCTGCGCGTCCTGGCACCCGCGCCCCTGAAGGCCAGCCCCGGCCCGGCGTCCGCCGACCCGGCTCCGCAGCTGGCCGCGCCCGTCGTTCCGGTGGAGCGCCGGGGCGTTCCCCGAGCCCGACGTCGTCCCGGACGATGCGCCGGCCCCGATCGAGCAGGCCCGCATCCAGCGGCACCGCCAGGCCGCAGTGACCGAGGCCGCCTGCGCCGGGCCCGTGCCGAACGAGCCGGGGCGACCGTTTTTTCGACACCTCACCCTCGGCAGGCAGCCGGTGAGGTGGCATGAGCCGACGTCGTGATGACGCGGACACCGTTACTGTGAGCAGCGACCGAGGTGCCAGCGATGTCCAGCTCGGCGAGTGCCGCGTCGAGCTTTGCACGGCGCTCAGCGGGAAGAGTGGCGCGGATGTCAGCGGCGGACCCCGCCGCACGGCTACTGCCGCGCCCTCGAAGCCCACCGCCAGGCCGCGCCGCTGCCTCGGACCCGGCCATCGCGGCGGCCGAGCGGCAGGCCTGGGCGGCACGTGCACGCCCGCCTTCCCTGGCACCGAGAGCAGTGCCATCGGGAGCAGCTGCGTTCGACCGGTCTTGCGCCCAGCGCAGTGGTCAAGGCGTCGTTCCTTTCCGAGTGCACATGCCGATGGCGCGTGCTGCTGGGTGTCGGAATCAGACATATGACATGTTCCTCAACGTGTGGAATACCGGGTGATATCCCTCACTTGAGATGTCGGAGGGATTATTGCTTTTAGACAGGCGTAGGCCCCTATATGCGCCCTGAGGTGAGAGTCCGACTGCAGAGGCGGCTTCTCGCGGGTAGGTGAACCCCTCTTCCATTTCTTCTGTCCGGTACTCGTTCCGCGAGCTAAGCCGCCTATTCCGGCGGTAGTCGACAGGGTGTCGCGGGGTTCGATGGCCACCACGCTCCCGGGGCATGAGCAAGGTCGTAATCGAGTCATGCGGTGTCTCTCCCTGGGTTGAGGATCGTGCGGGCTGGAAGCACAACTAGCCGCAGGGGGCAAGCAAAGACAGGATTCCTACTCCATCCCCGACGCTTCTGGAGAATGCGTGAAGATCAAAAAATATCTCACGGCCTCAACCCCCGTGAGGCGTGCAAAGTTGGCCTTGTTGGTGGCTGGCTTACTCACTGCCTCGGCACTGGTCACATCCCCCGCCAGTGCAGTCGACACGAAATCCACCGGCAGAGCAGCACAGCTCGCCAAGGCGGACAACGCAGTAGGTGACTCCGGCGTCAGCGGTGTCGCCTGGTACATCAACAAGGCATCGGGCAAGGTCTCCGTCACCGTGGACTCCACCGTATCCGTCGAGGAAATCTCCAAGATCAAGAAATACGCGGGCCCGCAAGCTGGCCTTCTGGAGATCAAGCGCATCGAGGGTAAGTTCTCTCTGGCGGCCTCTGGCGGCGACCGCATATCCGGCCCGCCCGGAAGCAATATATGCTCCCTCGGCTTCAACGTGCGCCGTGGCAATACGTTCTACGGACTCACCGCCGGGCACTGCGGATCCAACGGAACCACCTGGTACACCGGGGCCCAGGTTCCCCTCGGCACGATGTGGGTGTCCATGCTCGGAATCAATGGTGCCGACTACGGACTCATCCAGCACGCGTTGCCGTCCGCCACCGCAGACGGCAACGTCAACCTCTACAACGGCTCCTACCGCGACATCACTTCTTCCGGTACGCCCTATGTCGGGCAACGTGTCGAAACCTCCGGTATGACGACCGGCTACGGTACTGGCACCGTGCGGTCGATCGACACGAGCCTGTCGGTTGGCGGCTACCAATTCACCAACATGATCGTGACCGACGCTTGCCGCCTCCCGGGCGATAGCGGCGGTCCGCTCTTCAGCCGGAACACCGCGTACGGCGTCCTCTCCTCCTCAACCGCCCAGAGTTGCGGTTCATCGGGCGGCGGCTTCTCGATATACGAACCGATCACTCGTGCGCTGGGCGCGTACAGCCTTAGCGTGTTCTAAGGTCGACCGCCCCCCCTCTCTGCCTGCATCTGGACCGGTTCCCCAACGCCCCACAGGGCCGGGGAACCGGTCCATGATGTGCGACAGCGCACGGGCGGGCGCGGGGTGGGGGCCTCCGTCTGGGGGCTTGGAGGGTCACCGTGGTCTCAGCGTGGAATGATCGCGGTATGAGTGCAGTTCTGCCGCGGACGATCCGGGCCGTCGATACCGAGAGGCCGAACTCCACGGCAAACAGGCCGACCGCCCCTTCACCGTCGTGCGCCAGATGAACAACTCCATCCTCAAGGAAGGACTCCGGAAAGCGGACTGGAACCGCTGAACCTGACGGCACTACGGCTGGGGGCCGCACCGGCGGACACGGTCTACCCGCACCCCCTCGGGGGGGCCAGGCCGGGCAGGTTCGAGTACGGTCTGGGCGGTAGAGCGAGCGGTCCAGCTGCCCGGCCCCCGCGCACGACGTCACCCCCTCCTGGCACTGCGGCATCGGGGCGGCCGTGTGTCGTCCGATGGGGTGACGGCCGGAGGATCCGGGCGGCCCGGGCCCGACACTGAGGGGTGCCGCTTCCGTCAGCCGGAGAGGGAATCCGATGAGTGACACCCGCGTACCGCCGCCGGCAGCTGGGGCGGATCCGCCGACCCGCTCGCCGTATCAGCTGGATGCGGACGAGGGGCCCCAGAGCGTCGGCGAGCTGAAGGCCGCCCTGGCCCCGTGGCCCGACCTGCTGGCGGCGTTCGCCG
The DNA here is from genome assembly GCF_009600885.1 of Streptomyces jumonjinensis. Lineage (GTDB taxonomy): Bacteria > Actinomycetota > Actinomycetes > Streptomycetales > Streptomycetaceae > Streptomyces > Streptomyces jumonjinensis. Next base: position 99,562 of record NZ_VCLA01000157.1, on the reverse strand, counting down.
CCGAGTTGGAGGCCGCGCCGTTCCACCAGGACGGTGAGGAGTCCCTGCGCGCGGTGCGGGACGTGATCAGCGCGTACCGGGTCGAGTGGATGGCGAAGGTCCACCCGGACATCGTCCAGGCCGTGGCCGACGACGAGGCCGGAATCGACGACGGCGTCCTCCTCGACGCCGTCATGGGCGAGTACGACCCCGACACCTACGAGCGCCGCGACGGGGGAGAGGCGGCGTGACGTACAAGGTCGTCCTCGCCCCCAGGCCCAGCGCGCCCTGGCTGGCCTTGCCCCGGAGCGGCGCCGCGCGGTCCACGAGGCGATGCGCGGGACGCTGTCCACGAACCCCCTCGCGGTGGGCACACCGGAGGGCACCGGGCCGGGCACCCTGCGGAAACTCGCCGTGGCCTCCGCCGGGGTCACGATCGGCTACCGCGTCATCGACGCCCAGGTCGAAGTCCGCGTGGTCTGGCTCCTCGGCTGGCCCTGAACGTGGGCGACGAAGAGGCCAGGCGTATCCGGCTGCGGCTGTTCGAGCGGGTACAGGCAGTCCCGTACGCGACGGACGGCGCGCACGCTGCCGCCGAGCTCGTCTCGGTCGGCCGGGGTGACTGCCCGGCGAAGTCCGCGTACCTAGTTGGGCTGTCCGGCGCGGTAGCTCTACCACCTGCCCGACCGGCCGCCGGAGGTCCGGCTCCTCCGGTCCCGCGAAGACGTCCACTCCGCGGCCGAGGTTCTGATCGACGGACGCTGGGCCCTGCTGGACGCCACGCACGATCCGGGCCTCGCCCAGGCCGGGTTCACGGTCGCGGAGTGGGACGGCACGGCGGCGGACACCGTCCCGGCCTACCCGGCCGTCGGGCTGCTGTGGCGCCCCGGGGATGGGCCGGAGCCCTCGCCGAACGGCGGCGCGCCCGGCCCGGATCTGGCCGGCCCTCGCTACCGGCGGGCGTTCAACGAGTGGCTGCGCGCAGCTCGGCGGCGACGGAGCCGCTGAGGTCACCGCGATTCGAGGTCAAGGCCCGCCTGCCGGCGGCGGAGTGCCGGTCGCCGTCCGCCGTCTGGTCAACGGACGGCAGATGCTGGTGACGGACGAAAATGGCTAGATGCGGACCAGGTAATTCAGCGGATCCGGCCCGGCCGTCCAGCCAGGCACGGGATCATCAGGATTCGGTTTCGAGCGGGAGGATCTGGATGTTCAAGACGCTGGCTGAGCAGTGGCGGGCGAACCAGGAGCAGAAGCGGGCTATCGCAGCCGAGAAGTGGGAGCAGGAGAAGCGCTGGAGGGAAGAGGACCGCGAAGGGCGGCGGCAGAAGCAGGCCGAAGAGGAAAGGCTGCGCCAGGAACAGGAGCAGGAGCGGGCCGCGAAGGAAGCGCGGAACGCGGAGACCACCAGCATTCTGTATCGCGCGCACTTTGGCGTCATGAAGAAGGCAGCCACCGTCTCCTATGTCTCGTTGACCTGCCATGAAGACACCTGGACGTTTATCGCCCGCAGGGCCTTTGGCACATGGTCGCCTGAGTGGCTCACCAGCGTCACGCAAGACGGGCCCGGCCAGGGCGGGCCGGTAGCGAAAGAAGGGGCCTTCAGAAAGAATCCCAACCTCACTCCGGGGCGCATCACCAAACAGGACAACGGTATGCAGACGGTGGAGGTTTCCGGCGACAACCTCGTGACAATCCTTGAGCGGCTTTGGGAGAGCGCGTACGGACAAAGCTACTACCTGGCGTTCTTGGACCCCGACCCGAACAGGAGCGCGTGCGGCCCTCTCTACCAGCGGTTCGAGACCTGGCTCAAAGGCCTTGAGCCAGGTAAGGCCGACAAGCCGGGCCACACCCTCGTACTCGACGAACGGCTCGATAGCGCTCAACCCGCACAACCGCTCACGCCATGAGCTCCGCCCCGCTCAGCCAGCTCCGTGCGCCGCGGCTGCTGGCTGACCGGCTCGCCGACCGCCTGGGGGAGACCGGTGGCGAGGCCCTGGTCGACCGTCCCTTCCCGTGGTTGACCCGGCGGGGTCTGCCCCAGCGGCGCGCGTGCTCGCACCGCAAGTGCGACGACGAGATCCGGCTGGACACCGGGGAGGACTGCGAGAACTGCGGCAACGTCATCCACCTCCGCCGTGCCCGCCGTGCGCGAATCGGCGCGGACATCGACCGGGAGCTGCCCGGCCTGGGCGACGGCGAGCGCCGGCACGTCCTTGAGGAGCGGCTGCGTGAGCACGCCGCTGCCGAGGCGGAGGACTTCGTGTGGCGGCAGGAGCAGGACCGGCGCAATGCGGCCCGTGCGGCAGCGGCGGAGCGTGAGCGGGGATGCTCCCGACCCCCGCGCGCGCGGGGTAGCTCGGTGTCGTGGGCGACAACTCGGGTGTGCGGTATTCGGAGAGGTGGATCGGATGCCGTCGCACATATGCCGCCGAACATACACAGGGGATATAAGCCCCAGATGGGTGCTGTGGCAGAGGTCTCATGACAGCCTGAGCGGTGCCTGGCGGAAAGCGTCAGGCTGAGCCGGTCCCCTTTTCTCGGGTTCCGGCGACGTGCTGGTGGCATCCAGGGGATCGGCCGACGGGGGCGGGATCAGTTCGAGGAGGAAGTCCTGGTCGGCGGCGCCGGAGCAACGGCCCTGAACGACTTCCGCTCCGATCACGGTGTCCTGGTCGCGCAGGCTCAGACACTCGCCGGTGCTGACCGCGCGGAGACGGAAATGGGCGGCGGCAGGCGTGCCAAAGGGCTCGACGCGGAACTGCTGGGCCCGGTCGGTGTCGGCGCAGTCGTCGCGGGGCTCCAGCAGGCCCCGGCCCGGGCCCTTCTGCAGGGCTGTCAGGCAGCCGATGCCGTATTTCGGGTGGTGCCACTGGATCTGCACAAGGTCCCGGCCCACCGGTTCGAGGAACACCTGCGGCAGCCGGGCCTGGGTGCAGGGTCGTTGGGCGGCGACGGCGGTCTCGTAGCGGCCGGTGCGATCGCTGCCCTCGGTCACGCACAGTTCGGGTGTGCGTGCGGGGTGGATCTGTGCCCAGCTCCCCACGGCCAGCATGCGCAGCCCGGTCACCGGCATCGTGGGCGGGTCGGCCGGTGACGACGCGCCGTGAACCAGGCTGGCGACCCCGAGGGCGCCGACGGCCCCGATGCCCGCAGTGCCGGTCATGACGAGCGCGCGGCACCACCACCGAGGGGCGTGCGCCGGGGCCGACGCGCCGCCGACGGGACAATCACGCTCATCGCCGGCCTCGCCGCCGCCCTCGTCACGGGTGGGCGCTGGCTCGCCGCCGGCTATGCGGCGGCGGGCCAGGAGCCACTGGTGTATCTCCTCCTCGCCGAGGCCGCAGGCACGGGCGAAGTCGTCGACGAACCGTTCGCGAGGCAGGGGGACGCGGCCGAGCGTGGTCGCCATCGTGCTGGCCGGAAGGGTGTCGGCATGCGCGCCGGCTTTGCTCTCAAGCTGCCGGTAGGTCAGTCCGGACCAGGTCCGCAACGCGCGCAGCGCCGCGGTGAACTCGGCGGGAGTCTCGATCTGATCCGGCTGCGGTGGCCTCGTCGACGGCTCGGGTAAAGCGCTCTCCCTCTGGGTCATGATCTCAGCATGGCGGCATCGGCAGTTACCGGGTGACGGTGAAACCGGCCTTGTTCGAGCATGTTCGGAACGCGATGAGCACCGTTCCGAACGAACACGAACGCCACTTTTCCTTGCCGGTTCCCCGACCGCGCAGACATCCTCGATTTCAGCCGACCCCGGCCCGGAACGAATTCCGGGGAATCGCTGCCGCGCCGCCATATCGCATCCCTATATCAATTGGATTTGGGACGAGTGCAGCGCTCGACCGAGCACAAACCGCGCAGCAACCGAGAAGAATGAGAGGAACAACATGCCCAACGATTCAAGAGAGCGGAAGGCCGGCATGGGCGTAGTCAGAGCGATGATCTCCACCGCCGCAACCGCGCTCTTCACCGTCGGTGCCCTCGTACCGGCCACGGCAGCCGCGGCCCCGGCGTCGATGAGCGTGTCCGCGTCTGCCACGTCCCAGCACCTCGCTTCGTCCACCGATATCGACGTTCAGTCGCGGTGCCTGGTCTGGGAGCGGACTTCCGCCAACTACCAGGGTCTGACGGCGGGCTACAGCTGGGCGTGGAACGTTTACGTGGCTAACGGCGATTCGGGCGACCGCGTCCGCGAGGTCCAGTGTCTGCTCGACTGGTGGGGCTACTACGGCGACCCTCTCGACGGCGTTTACGGCGCGGTGACGTCTACCGCTGTCGAGAACTTCCAGTGGGACCATTGCGGCGGCTCCATTGTTGAGTACGGCATTGTCGACCCCGCTACATGGCGATGCCTTCGAGCCGGCGGCGAAGTTCGGTAACAGCCGTCCCTGTCCGCGCGACTGTGGCCTGGCCGTCACCGTGCCCGACGTCCGCCGCACCCGCTACGAACTGGCCGACGAACGCCTCGGGTACGCGCGCGACGACCGGCGGTGCCTCCGCCCGCCTTTTATGCCGATGCCAGGTGCCGCCATGGGGAACTGACGGCGCGGCGGTCATGCCGATGGATACGGTGCTGTCCAAGCCGCTGACGCCGACACCGGCACAACATCAGCACCCGGGAGCTGTCGTGAAGCAGGTAAAGGAAAACAGCATGATCACGTGACAACACCCCAGGTCAGGAAGGGGTCGTCCCCGCCCGCGCGGGGGTAGCTCGATCGCCGCGGCCGAGGGAATGATCCCGATGCATCACCTCACCCGGCAGGGCGGCCTGACCCCCGAAGGATGGGTCACGGTCGAACGTCTCGGACGGGAGCTGTTCAGCACACTGCCGCTGCGGGTGTACCGGCCCGGCGGCGCGGCCCTGCGCGATATCGAGTCCGCGGCCCGGTCCTGCGCCCGCGGCGACGGCCTGGACCTTCTCGTCGTCGACTACCTCCAGCTCATCGAAGTCGAGCAAACCCGCACCAGCAACCGAGAGCAGGCCGTCGCCGCAGTCTCACGCGGCCTCAAGAACCTGTCGGTCCAGCTCGAATGCCACGTCATCGCGCTCTCCCAGCTCAACGACGACGGCATGGTCCGCGGATCCCGCGCCATCAAGAACGACGCATCCGTCATGATCAAGGTCGAACGCCCCGACATGGACGAACCCGAATCCCCCCCGCGCCGGCGAAGTCGACCTCGTGATCGAAAAGAACCGCTTCGGACCCCGCGCGACCCTCTCCGCCGCCGCACAACTGCACTATTCGCGGTTCGTCGACATGGCACAGACCTGACCCACCCGCCCCAACAGCCCCCAGGAGCCGTCTGAACGGCCAGCACAGCGGCGATTTCCACCCCGGCACCTCCCCTCCTGACCACCGTCGGCGACCTCGCCACCCTGCCCCCCCGCCATCCTCCAGCGCAGGGCGAGGGGCCTTCGTCTGGGGGCCGGGGTGCTCCAGCAGGCCGTGCCCAACCACGCGGTGGCGATCCTCGCGGACCCGGCGTGGCCCGCGCTCCGAGTGCGGCTGGCTGCGGTCGAGCAGGAAGGCGAAGACCCCACCGACGTACTGGCCGCAGTCGCCGCCCGAAGAGAACTGCGCTCAGCGGACTCGGTGGCAGAGGTGCTTACATGGCGTCTGTACGGGTGGCAGAAGGAACGCGGCTTGAGTGCCTCCGCCCCCGGCAGGACCCCGTCGCCGACGTCGGGGGCACCGGTCGTACTGGTGTGGTTCGCAAGACGGGGGCCTGGGCCGAAGCGTCGGCCGCCGGGCGACGAGCAGCGCAAGGGGCCGAATCGGGCCCGCTAGCGAGGGGAGTGGGGCATGGCAACACCGTCGCCAGAGGAGCAGGCGGGGGAGGCGTTCGCGGCGGCCGCCGCCGAGGCGGTGCAGACCTCCGTGATGGCGTTTCGTCTGGTCATGGCCATCGCGGATGCGGTGCGGCGTCAGCAGTTGAAGAGGGCGGGGAAGGAAGAGGAGGACCTGCCGCCCGTCGCGGAGTCGGTGGCCGAGGCCTCCGGCGAGGTCACGAAGTTGCTGCCGCCCGACATCAGTGCGGCCTTGCTGACGGGTGCCGACTGGCCGCAGATCGCGCAGCAGATGGTGGCGCTGCACCGCGCGGGGGTGGACATGGGGGCGATGCTTCCGCGCGTCGGGGAGATCGCCGTGACGGTGAGGGACGCGGTCGCCGCGAACGCCGAGCGTACGGCGCGCGAGGGTACCGACGAGTGGGCCAAGCTGCTGCGGGAGACCACGCCGGCGGGCCCGGTGCGCGAGGCGATTCTGTCCTCCCCGGCCTGGCCGGGCATGGCGGCGACGATGGCGCAGCTGAGCGATCGCGGAGTTGATGTGCGGGCGATCCTGGTGGCCGCGCATGACGAGGGCGTCGGTGTGGACCAGGCGGTGGCGAATGTGCTCGCGGCGGCTCCGGTGCCGAGCCGGGACGCGGTGCTGTCGTACGGGCCGTTGACGATCGGGCTGGACGTACCCCCGAATCTGGATCTGGGCAACCGGGAGCGTGCTCTTCGGCAGTTCGGCATCCTTCCGTCGGAGAATGCGCGGCTTAGCCGGATGGTGCGTGAAGCTATGCCCGGGTACGAGCGTGAGGCCGGTCTGCTGGTCGCGGCGCGGCAGTGGCCGCTGGTCGCGGCACAGATGATCGACGTGGAGCGCAAGGGTCTGCCGGTGGCGGACCGCTTGGCGGCTTTGTCGAGGAACACCGTGGCGTGGGAGGACGGGCCGGGGCAGCTGGGCGGGCGGCTGGTCCTGGCGGCCGTTGACGCGCTGCGCAGGCCGGTTGGTGCGGGAGAGTCGCGGGTGAGGGTGAACAGCGCGGCGGCCCGCGCGTCGTCGCCGAGTGTGGGGCCTACTAGGCTGTCGGCCGCCAAGGGGGCGGCGCCCGCCGCGCCGGCGGTGGCTGCGCACCGGGAGGCCGGGCCTGCCGTGAAGGGCGGCAAGACCCGGTAGTCCTTCATCTCTGGAGACACTGTGTGCCGCAGATCGAACCGGTCTGCGGCACACGGCGTTCCAGGGGTCAGGGGCGGGTGGCTCCGTAGTAGTCGCGCTCCGGCATGGCCGAGGTGAGCGGTGCGATCTCCACGTTCTTGCCCGTGCGCGGCGCGTGGACCACGTTGCCGTCTCCGGCGTAGAGCGCGACGTGGTAGATCGCGCCTGATCCTGACTTCGACCAGAACAGCAGGTCCCCGACCTGGAGGTCGGAGCGGGAGACCGGCCGGTCGGAGGTGGCACCGTACTGGGGGGCCGCTGTCCGGGGGAGCTTGAGGGAGCCCCAGTACGCGTACTGCACCAAGCTGCTGCAATCGAATCCGTGGGTCCGGCTGGCGCTGCACTTGCCGGTGTGCTTGTCGTAGCCGTTCCTCCCGTCGCAGAAGCCCAGACCCGGACCCTGCGGGCTGCCGCCGCCCCAGGAGTACGGCGTGCCGAGCCGGGCGAGGGCCTTGCGGACGGCGTCGGGTCCCGCCCCGGATCCGGCGATGGAGACCGGGCTCGGACCCTGGAACGTTGGGATGGAGGCCATGATGACTTTCACGTAGTGATAGGTCTCGCCCTCCTTCTGCCCGGCCTTGCGGGAGAACCAGATCGGCGGCACTCCGCGGAACCGCTGCACCGCGCCCCAGCCCGCGTTGTACCCGGCCAGGGCGAGCGCCCGGACGTCGCCCGGATACCCGGAGGACTTCGCCGTCCCGATCAGCGAGCACATGAATCGACCCTGTGCGTCGACCGCGTCGCCGATGTCCCAGACCGAGGTCTCGCCGTTCTTGTCGGCGTCCCGGCCCCAGGTGGCCCAGGTGCTCGGGATGAACTGCGCGGGGCCCTGCGCGCCGGCGTGGCTCTCGGCTCCGCGGTCGGTGCGGAATCCGCTCTCTTGGTTCAGCTGGGCGGCCAGGAAGGCGCCGGTCAGTTCGGGGTGCTTGCAGTCCCGTTCCGCCTTCTCGATCCAGGGGCGGAACTCCTCGGGGACGCCCTGCAGACCGGTTTGCGGTGAGGACGTTTCGGCGGCCCCGGCATCGTCCTCGGAGGCGATCAGGGTGATCACTCCGAGGACGGCTATGAGCATCAACGCGACTGTTGCGGCCGCGACTTGGACGGCGATTTTCACACGTTCCCCCGTGTGCTGCTGGTTGGCCCTTCTGGCGCACTAGTGTCCTGCGCCAGAAGAGGCCGACGAAAGTCTGTATTCACTAATCGGTGGCTGGTGGGGTGATTCTTGCGAGGTAGTCGGCGAGGGAGTGGAGGATCTCGTCGGCGGTTTTGGTCCAGCGGAAGGGCCTGGGGTCCTCGTTCCAGGTGTCGATCCAGGCCCGGATGTCGTTCTCCGATGCCTTCACGGTGGTATGGACGCCTCGGCGGATGAGTTTGTCGGTGAGCAGGCCGAACCATCGCTCGACTTGGTTGAGCCAGGACGAACCGGTCGGGGTGAAGTGGACGTGGAAGCGGGGGTGTTTGCCCAGCCACGTCTTGATCTCGGAGGTGTTGTGGGTGGCGTAGTTGTCGCACACCAGGTGCACGTCGAGCCCACGGGGTACGGCTTTGTCGATGGTGACCAGGAATTTCTTGAACTCGATGGCGCGGTGGCGGCGGTGGCGGCGGTGGAGTTCGCCGATGACGGTGCCGTCGGCGATGTTGAAGGCTGCGAACAGGCTGGTGATGCCGTGCCTCAGGTAGTCGTGGGTAGGGCGCTCAGGCATGCCGGGCATCGTCGGCAGCACCGGCTGGGACCGGTCCAACGCCTGTATCTGGCTCTTCTCGTCGACACACAGGACCACTGCGTTCTCCGGCGGGTGGTGGTAGAGGCCGACGACGTCGACGACCTTCGCGACGAACTGAGGGTCGGTGGAGAGCTTGAAGGAGTCCTGCAGGTGCGGTTTGAGATCGAACCTTTTCCAGATCCGTCCGATCGTCGACTTCGACAGGCCGGTGCGTGTGGCCATCGCAGAACGTGACCAGTTGGTGTCCCGGCCCGGTGCAGACTCCAGGGTCGCCGTGATCACGTCTTCGACCTGATCGAGCAGGACCGCCGGCGGCCGCCCCACACGCGGCTTGTCGGCCAGGCCATCCAGCCGGCCAGCGATGAACCGGGCCCGCCAGCGGTTCACCGTTCCCGCCGCGATGCCAAGCTCGCCGGCGACCTGCTGGTTCGTCCCGCCCTCCGCACAGCGGAGCACGATCTTTGCGCGGAGCGCCAGGAACTGCGCTGTCTTCGCCCGCTTTGCCCAGCGCGTCAGCTGAGACCGCTCCTCCTCGGTGAGCACCAGGTCCGCTTTGCGCCGGCCCGGCCGCGGCGCGTCCGCCAGGCCCGCCATCCTCCGCGCGGCGAACTGCGTGCGCCACTTGCGGACCATGTCCGTGGTCACCCCGAACTTCGCCGCCACTCGCACAGTCGGCAGCCCATCCGCACAGGCCAGCACGATCCGCGCCCGCTCGGCCAGACGGGGCGCCACCTCCCCACCCGCCCAGCGGGTCAACTCGGCGAACTCTCCTGCAGACAGCACGACTTCAACAGCACGCGGACCTGGCGACATTAAGACAGGCTACAGACTTTCGTCGGCCTCTTCTGGCGCAGGACACTAGATCACAGATGCCTTTTATTGCCAGGCGTTTATCAGGGGTGCACGCTAGCCTCTGTAGTCTCACGGACGCAGAGATCATGAACGATAACCGCACGTGACCGGGGGTGAGTTGCGGTTGATGACCCCATTAGCAACACCACAGACCACTGTGCTCCGATATGGGCTTATCCCGGTGACCGGGCAGGGTATCGGGACCGCCACCGTCGAGCGGATGCTTGACCCGGAGGGCGCGGGTATCGCCCGCCCGCTGGGTCCGCAGGAGCATCTGCCGCTCGGGGTGATGCCCGTGGTCGTGTCTGACACCACGGTCTACGGCGCCACTTGCGTGGAGACCCTGATGCGCCGCTGGACGACCGCGCTGCCCCGGCCCTGGCTGGTGCTGATCGCGGACGCCCCGGCCCGCCCGGTTTCTGATGCCCGCTACCTGGTACGCGCTCTGGAGAGCCGTCTCGCCGGTGTGGCGAGGGTTCCGTACCTCCCGGTCCTCCGGGCCGTCAGAGGGGCGGACGAGGCTCTGGAGCACAAGGACGTCCGAGCCGCAGCGGAGGCACTGCGGCACACGATCGAGGGGAACTGATGAACAGCGCACTGACGGACATGACGACGCTCGCCGCCCTGATTCCGCCTGCCACGCCGACGAAGATCCCGGGCATGGACGGCCCGGTTGCGACGATCTTCGGGTATGCCCTGTGGCTGCTGATCCTCGCCGGGGCCGGTGGCGCCGGCTTCGGCGTCTACAAGCTCGCCGTGAGCGACAAGAGCAGGAACGGCGGCGGGTCCGAGCCCTTCAAATGGATGGGCGGCGGAATCGCGGCCATTTTGCTGGCCGGGTCCCTGATCACCATCCTCAACGGCATCGCGGGCTGACGGCATGGCACGCAGGAGGGACAACAGGAAGACGGTGGCGTGGATCGCCGGAGGGGCCGGCGCCGTCGTACTGGCCCTGACCGGGTACGCGATCCTGTCCGGCGACGACGAGCCGGATACCGCCGCCACGGGCAAGGGCGGGCCGAGCGCGTCGGCGTCGGCGAGTCCCGCGCCGACGTACCAGGCGCCCGAGGACTGGACTGAACCCGTACGGTGGTCGGCGCTTCCGCGGGGGGAGCGTACGGACACCCGGGGCAGCCTGGTCGGATACCCGGAGACGACCGAGGGCGCGGTGGGCATGATGGCGGCCGCCAACCGGAGCGCGATCGAAGGCGGCACCAGCGCGACAGACGAGCAGCTGCGCATCTACCACTCGTACATCGGCAAGGCCGACAAGTCCGAGCTGAACGCGGAGCAGATCGAGCTGACCGCGCTGGAGACGGACAAGCAGCTGGCCCGTCAGATGGGCGTGAAGCCGGGGCAGCAGCTTCCCCCGGGCGCGTACGTCCGCAACGTTGTCATCGGCTACCAGGTCATCAAGAAGTCGCCGACCGAGGTCAGCGCCTGGCTGCTGGCCCGCGTGGTGACGAAGACCGGGGAGACCTCGCGGGAGACGACCGCCTACACCCGCACTCTGGCCGGCGCCCAGTGGCAGAACGGGGACTGGCGCCTCACCGGCGCGGCGACCGAGCGCGCCCTCACGGATGTGAAGGGGAAGCCGGAACCGAAGCAGGCCGCGCCGGGCGACGCCGCGTTCAACGCGAACGGATGGACGGCGATCCGGGAGGCGTCATGAAGCGGCGGCTGATAGCGCTGCTCCTCGCTCTGGTCGCCGTGGCCGGACTGTCGGTGTCCGCTGCCAAACCCGCCGCGGCCGACGGCATCATCAGCGACGGCATCGAGATGACGTGCCGGGTCGCCACCGGCCCGGTCCTGGGCACGATCCTCAAGACCGGGGGGAAGGTCACCGGCATCGGCGGGCTCGCCGGAAGCGAGCTGTGCGATCCGATCGGTGAAGCGGCCGCGAAGACGATCAAGAAAGCGTGGGAGGCCGTCTGGGGTTCCATCCTGGGCGACTTCATCAACAGTGCCACCGACGCTACCAAGTGGATCATCAAGAAGACGTTGACGCTCGCGCTCCTCGGCCCCTCCCTCGACCTGAAGGGGACCGGCCTGTGGGGCGGTGAGTCGACCCTCGCGGGAATGCTCGTGTGGCTGGGCCTGCTCATCGCCGTGGCGGGAGTGATCTGGCAACTGGCGAAGATGGCGCTGACCGGGCAGGTCAAACACGCCGGACGCGCGATGACGGGGTGGATCGAGAACCTGATCCTCAGCACGCTCGGCGTCAGTCTGTTCGCGCTGCTGCTGATCATCGGGGACGCCTTCTCCGCCGGTCTGGTCGAGTCGGTCTTCTCCACGGACGGCGAGGCCTACGAACGCATCGTCGCCGTGATGCTCCCCATCGGGGTCTCCAACCCCATCACCGTGTTGTGCATCGTCGCCGTCCTGTTGTTGGTCGGCTTCATCCAGATGGTCATGATCTTCCTGCGGCAGAGCGCCATCCCCATCATCTGTCTGCTCATCCCGGTGGCCGGCGGCGGCCGGACCGGTGGCGACGCGACCCGGCAGTGGGCCCCGAAGCTCATCACGAGCGGGTTCGTCATCGTGGCCTACAAGCCGATTCTGACCATCATCATCTGCACCGGGTTCAGCCAGTTCGGGCACTCCAGCACCATGGTCGAGTGGCTCCGCGGCTGCGCGACGCTCGTCCTCGGCATCCTCGCGCCAGCGCCGCTCACCAAGATTTTCGCGCCGTTCGGCGCGGCGGTCGGCGGCGGGATGGCCGCCGGGGGAGCGAGCGGTGCGCGCGCGGCGGCCGCGAGCTACATGGGCAGCAAATCCGGTGATGGCTCCGATGGCGGGGACGGCGGTGGCGGGGGCGAAGCCCCCGACAGCCCGGTCAGCCACGCGCAGCGCGTCGCCCAGAGCATGGGCAACCAGCAGGGCGACGGCGGAGCGGAAGGTGCCGGGACTGGTGGCGACGGTCCCGGAGGCGGTTCCGGGGGCGGTGACGCCCAGGCCCAGGCCGCCCGGACCGAGGCCGGCGCGAAGGTGCCGGGGCAGGCCGCAGGCGGAGGTGCGGAAGCCGCCGGTGCCACAGCCGGTGCCGGGACCGGTGCCGCCGGGGGAGGGGCTGCCGCTGGTGCCGGATCGGGTGCCGCAGCCGCGGCCGGGCCTGCCGGAGCTGCGGTCGCCATCGGCATCCAGGTTTTGGATGGTGTCAACTCCGCAGTCCAGCAGGCGAGCGGAGAGATCGGGAACGGAGGCCAGCAATGAGCCACGAAGTGCCGCGGGCCTTGATGGTTGACGGATTCCGCGCTCGCAGGAGCGGTGTCGCAGGACTGTCCAAGGGCGCGACGATGACCGGGGCGGTGGTCCTGGCGGCGGACGGACTGATCGCCACCCAGGCACCGCTGAGCCTGCTCGTCACCCTGCCCGCGACGGTCGCGGTCCTTGTACTGGCCGCCGCCCGCCGCCACGGCATGAGTGCGCTGTCGTACTACTGGGCGAAGCTGTCCTGGCGGCGGGCATCGCGGTACGAGGGCACGGCGTACCGGCGTCTCCTTCTTCCGCACCCCTACCGGCTCGATCTGCCCGGCGTCGGGGCCAGCTCCACGCTGATCAAGGCCCATGATCCGACGACGGGTCAGTCGGTCGGGGTGGTCCACGACCGGGCGACCGGACGGATGACGGTCACCACCCTGCTCTCGCCCGGTGGGAGCCTGATGGCGCCCACCGGGGCGGTGCAGAGCAGCCTGCGGACCTGGTCTGCGGTGCTGGACGCGATGTCGACCGACGAGCAGATCCTGGGTGCGAGCGTGACGATCCAGATCACCCCGGGCGCGGGCGAGGCCCTGGGCGACGACGTTCAGGCCCGCAAGGACCCCGGCGCTCCGGATCTGGCGAAGCGGGTCATTGACGAGCTGGTGCGGACGACCCCGCACGCCACTGCGAGCGTTGCGCCGTGGATGAGTGTGACCGTCGACCCTTCCGCCTCGGCCAACCCCCCGGTCGACCTCGCCGAGCAGGTCGCCGAGACGCTCAAGGTGGTCGACGGGCTCGACCTGTCCGGCACCGGGACCGACATCGAGCGGCGCGCGAGCGACATCGACCTGCGGCGCATTGTCCGGGCCGCGTACGACCCGGCCGTGTTCACCGCGAGGAACGCCCAGTTCGAGGAACTCCAGTGGGGCGAGTGCGGGCCGGTCGCGGCCGACGACGGATGGGAGGAGTACGCTCACGACGGCGGCGTCTCCATCTCCTGGGTGCTCCAGGAGATGCCCCGCCGCCCCATCCCCTACTCCGTTCTCCTCCCCCTGCTCGCGCCGGGCAGGTTCCAGCGCAGGATCACGATCGCCTACCGGGTGCTCGACCCCTATGAGGGGGAGGCGGTGCTGGAGCGGGAGATCAGCCACGCGCGGCAACGCGAGCAGGCGACCGCCGAGATGAAGGGACGCGCGAAGTGGTCACAGAGGGCGGACTCGCAGCGCGCGGAGAGGGCCGCCGCCCAGGCCGCCTCAGGCGACCAGGTCGTCGACTGGACCCTCATGGTCACCGTGACCGCCCGCAGCGCCGGTGAACTGCCCGCGGCACGCCAGGAGCTGGAACGGGCGACGAAGGCCATGCGTTCGATCCGGCTCCGGCCCGCGTACGGGGCCCAGGCCGCCGTGTTCGCGGCCGGGCTCCCGCTCGGCTACAACCCGCTGGTGAAGGGGTGATGCAATAGTGGTACGCAAGCAGAAGCCGCCGAGCATGACCAGCCCCCGCCGGGTGAGCCGGACCGTCGAGCCGAAGCCGACCCGCGACGAACGGCGGACCGAGAAGAAGCTGAAGGACCGGTACGCGGCCCGGCTCGGCTGGGGCGGCCGGTTCGGCGGCCGGGCACCCGTGGAGGACGCTGGCACCGTCTACACCGGCCCCACCAGCCAGGCCGGTTCGATCTATCCCTTCCTCCTGGGATCCGGCCTCCCGGCGCGCGGTGTCCCCGTCGGCCGGGATGTCCTCACGGGCGAGCTGGTGTGCGTGGACCCGTCCGGCTGGACGGGGCGGATCACCACCAATCCGGGTGTCTGGGTCATGTCACAGCCGGGCGCGGGCAAGAGCGCGCTGGTCAAACGCATCTGCCTGGTCTACAGCGCCTACGGGCACATGATGTGCGTCCCCGGGGACGTGAAGGGCGAGTACAGCGAGCTGGTGCGCGAGCTTGGCGGCTCCGTCGTCAAGATCGGCGACGGGATCGGCCGCATCAATCCGCTCGACAGCGGGCCGCTGAAGGGCAGGGTGCAGTCGCTCGACCCCACCCGCCGCCAGGCCCTGCTCGATGTCCTCAACGGCCGGCGGATGGGGACCCTGGTCGCGCTGCTGTCCACCAAGCACGGGCTGGGCAGGGCACCGGACGAGATCGAACGGTCCGCGCTGGACACCGCCGTGCAGGTCGCGTCCGCCGCCCAGCGGTCCGGGAATGACCCCGTCGTCGCCGACGTTGCCCTGGTGCTCCGGGCCGCGCCGGAGGAACTGCGGTCGAAGCTGGCCGCCGAAGGGGATCGCTACCAGGATCTGACCCGGTCCGTCGTCGCCGGGCTCGACAACCTGGTCGGCGGGCCGCTCCGCGGGCTCTTCGACGGCCCGACGACCACCCCGCTCGACATCTCCGCCCCGGCCGTGTCCGTGGACATCAGCGCGCTCCGCGCCCGCGGAAACGACGTGGTTAGCGCGGGGATGATCGCCACCTGGGCGTACACCTACAGCGCGGTGGACTCCGCCCGGTCCATCGGCCTGATGGACCGCAAGCTGGTCCTGCCGATGGACGAGATGTGGAGGGCCCTGAGGAGCGGCCCCGGCCTGGTGGACGCGATGGACGCGATCTCCCGGCTCAACCGGGTCACCGACGACGTCACCATCTACGTCACACACTCGCTGCTCGACGTGGAAGCTCTGCCGACCGAGATGGACCGCGCGAAAGCGCGCGGGCTGATGGACAGGTGCGACACCTGGGTCATCGGCGCCTCTTCGGAGGAGGAGCTGCGGCGGGTCACCGGCAAGCGGAGCCTGACGGAACAGGAGCGGATGATGATCGGCTCGTGGTCGTCGGCGACCTCCACCGGGCTGGACATCGACCCCGGCAACACGGCGGAGGACGGCACCGCGAGCGCCGACGACGAGGGCGCCCGGCACCCCGGCCGCGGAAAGTACCTGATCAAGGTCGGTGCGCGGCCCGGGATCGCGGCATCGCTGGAGCTGACCGCCACCGAACGGCGCCTGTACCGCACCGACAACAACCGGCGCCCGGCACGAACAGAGGTGACCACCTGATGATGACGGACAACGACCGGGCATGGGCGGCCGGCGGCATCGCCCTCGGCGGCGCCGTCGCGCTGTCCGTCTCGACCTGGGCCGGGGCTGCGGTCGGCGCGCTCGTCACCGGCGAGGAAGTCGCCGACTTCCCCCTGTCCCTGGTGGGCGCGTACGAGATGGCCACCCAGTGGCCGACGGTCTGGCCGCACTCGCAGACCGCGTCCGCCATCGGCGCCACGGTGGCGGACCTGGCCGTCGTCGTCTTCGTCGTGTGGGGTCTGCGCTGGGTGATCCGCTGGTTCCGCAATCCGTCCAGTCTGGCGACCCTGCACCAGGTGCGCGAGCTGACGCCAAAGCACGCCGCCCGGACCGCCACCCGGCTCCGTGCCTCGCTGAAGGCCACGGACCCCAGGGCGATCCCGGCCCGGGACCGGGGCGTCCTCCTCGGCGACCACCTGCCCTCCGGCGTCGAGCTGCGTGGATCCGACGAGGACACCTACGTCGCCATCATGGCCCCCCGCGCGGGGAAATCGACCTCGCTGGCCATCCCCGTGGCGGAGGAAGCCCCCGGCGCTCTGCTGATGACCAGCAACAAAGCGGACGTCTACGCCGCAACGCAGGGCTCCCGCGCGAAGATCGGGCAGACCTTCCTGTTCGACACCCAGGGCGTGGCCCAGGCCGAGCGGAGCGTGTGGGTCGACCTGGTCGCCCAGGCCGAGACCCTGGAAGGTGCCGAGCGGCTCGCCAGCCACTTCGTCTGCCAGATCACGTCAGAGCAGGGCGATCCGTTCTGGTCCCAGGCCGCCGGAGATCTCCTCACCGGCCTGTTCCGGGCCGCGTGGTGGGAGGGCGCGACCGTCCGCGAGGTCATGCGCTGGCTGGCCGACCCGAAGGAGAAGGCACCGCTCAGGGTCCTCTACGAGCACGAGCCCGTTCTTGCCGAGCAGGTGGACTCCTCGGTCAACATCGCCGAGGAGACACAGTCGGGCATCTTTCAGAACGCCCGTACGGCGATGTCCGCGCTGCGCGACGAGAAGGTCCTCGCATGGGTCACCCCGGACGAACACCGGGCACGCTTCGACCCCGAGGCTTTCGCCACCAGCAAGGACACGCTCTATCTCCTGTCGAAGAAGGGCGGCCCGTCCTCGGCGCTCGTCGCCGCGGTCGCCGACGCGGTCTTCACCGCCGGCGCGGAGGCGGGCGAACGCCATGGCGGCCGTCTGCCCGAGCCGATGCGCGCCGTGCTGGACGAGGCCGCCAACATCTGCAAGATCGCCGACTTGCCCGACCTCTACTCCCACCTGGGCTCCCGCGGCATCACACCGTTCGTCATCCTCCAGTCCTACCGCCAGGGCGTGAAAGCGTGGGGGGAGGTCGGCATGGATTCGATGTGGAGCGCGGCCACCAAGAAGGTTATCGGCGTCGGCCTGGACGATGCCAAGTTCGCCCAGGACATCAGCAGCCTGACCGGCGCCCACTTCGTGGAGCGCGGCTCGTATTCCAAGGGCAAGGACGGCGGCAGCCGCAGCTGGTCCGAGCAGCGCGAGCAGGTGCTCGACCCCGCCGAGATCCGCGCCATGAAGAAGGGGAGCGCTCTGCTGCTGGCCACCGGTATGCCGGTCGCCCAGATCGGTCTGCGCCCTTGGTACGCGGAGAAGGCGATGGCACACATCGGCCCGCAGATGAAGGCCGAGGAGAAGGCGATCACCGAGCGGGCGGTCACGGCGTACGAGGAGCGGAAGGCGGCCCGCGATGGCCGATGAGCCGGACGAGGATCCGGACCTGGCCGTGCCGATCGGCATGTTCAAGGACATCGAGGATCTCAAGGCTAAGATCGCGCACCTGACGGCCCAGGTCACCGCGCTCACCGGCCGCGGGGGAGGAGAGCCGGGCGAGGCCTCCGCCGCCGACGGAGAAGAGGGCGAGGGGGAGGCCGGCGGCGAGCCGGAGGACGAGGACGAGTGGCAGTACCCGCCGTTCATCCTGCTGCTCGAATCCCCGCTCTACGACGACGAGCTGAGGGCCCTGATCGAGTGGGTCGAGGGCGTCCTCGTCCCCGGCTACCTGGCGGAACCGAGCGCCGATGCCCGATGGTGCCACCTCTGGTTCGAGCACACGGTGGCCATCGCCCGACTGCACGCGGTCTGGCTGGCCTGGCAAGAGCTGACCGACCCGGTGTCCTGCGGATACACCGGGCCCTCGGCATGGCACCGCGACCACCTGGACCCCGCCCTGGCCCAGCTGCGCGGCTCCTCCGGACCGTTCTCCGGCTGCACCAAGGGCGAGCACCAGATCGGCCACCGCCTCCCCAGCGTGGTCCCCAGCGCCTGGAGCCACACCGAGGCCTGACACCAGGCCGACGAACGAGATCAAGCCGCCGCGCCTCCGTGCGGTCCTCCACGGCCGGGAACCGCACCCCGAATGCGGCAGGGGCGGCAGTCGGGGGCGTGGGTGCCCCGCAGGTTGTGGTCGGCCCGCACCCACTGGGCGCCCACCCGTACCCAGGTCGCGGTGAGGTGCGCTGTCACGGTCGGTCTCCTCGGTGTCGGTGAACGGGTGCAGGGAGGCCCCTGGGGGTCCGCCCTGTGTTGGCCCGTGTCGTCGGCCTTTCGGGCATTCACCCGATCAGCTCAACGAAGTTCCCCAGCGCCAGGAAACGGCCCTTCAAACCTACCGGCGGATTACTTGCTCCCTGGTGTCCGAGCTAGGACTACTGGGACATATGCAACTCAGGGACACCGCCTACACGGCCTTGGGCAGTGGGCGGGTGCACCACAGATCGCGCCAGCGGGGCCCGCCGTCACTGACGGCGGGCCCCGCTGTTCGGCATTCGTCTGCGCCACCTCGTGTCAGGCGGCGCCTTGCAGCCTCAGGATGAGAAGTGGTGGATCGATGTCAGGCCAGCGCTCCCCGCGACGTGCAGGAATCCAGTCGAGGAGAAGGACAGGGCGAGCGGAACCTGCTCGACGGGGACCATTCCCATCGCGGCTCCCCCGGGCAGTTGCCAGGCGTGCACCGTCTTGGCGCGTGTGCCGACCAGTACGGCGGCGGTGCCCGCGATCGTGCAGACGGTGAGTGTGGTGACAGCCATGTCGGTGGTGTCGAGCGTCGCCAGCTCCTCCCCTGAGAGCACCTCCCACACCCGGACGGGGCCGTCCTGTTCCGCGGCGGCGAGGACACCGGTGCCGTTCACGGTCCCGAAGGCGAGGGCGCTGAGCGGACGCGCAGCGTGCAGGTCCGCCAGGCGTCGACCTGATGCTGCGTCCCACACCAGGATCTTGGCGTCCTCGTCCGCCGAGGCCAGGACCGTGGTCGAGTCGGCTTCTCCGGCTGCCAGCCCCGTCACTGCGCTCTCATGGCCGCGCAGGCGCAGGAGGGGACGGCCAGTGGATGTCTCCCAGGTGCGTACCGTCCGGTCGGCGCCAGCAGAAGCGACGATGCCTCCGCCCAGGGGAAGGTAGACGAGGGAGAGAATCCGGTCAGTGTGGGGGGTCGGCACCTGCTTGAGTGCTCCGTCCGCGGTGGCGTGCACCCGGACAGTGCCTCGACCGGTTCCGCAGATGACCGTGTCGCCTGCCGGGCCGAAAGAGACCGAGGTGATGGGGCCGTCATCCGGGGCGAGTGTGTAGCGCGCGGAGGCACTCTCGACATCCCAGAGCGTGAGCGAGCCATCAAGGCCTCCCGCGGCCGCCGTCGTCGTCTCCCTGTACGTGGTCAGCGCGAGCGCTTGGACCGGACCGCGATCCGCCGCCAGCACCTGCTGTGCCGTGCCGTGCGAGTCCCAGACGCGCACCGCACCGGTCACGCCCGCGGAGACAAGGAGGGTTCCCTCTGCCGAAGAGGTTGCCGCCAGGGCCGCCGGCCAGTCGTCCTGGGCGGGCCATGAGTGAAGGACGTGCCCGGCCTCGACGTCCCAGGTCTTGATCGTGCCGTCGTAGGAGCATGAGGCCAGGACCGCTCGGTCCTCCAGGTCGAGGAAGGCCAGTCCGGTCACGGCCGCGCTGTGGCCAGACAGGGCCTGAGTCGGGGCGCCGGTGGCGATGTCCCACACCCTGACCACGTGGTCGGAGCCTGCCGCGGCGACCAGCCCCCGGCTGTGGACGTCGGTGATGGCCACCGCGTTGACCCATTCCAGCTTCGGAGCGAAGGGGCGCAGTCTCTCACCCGTGTCGGTGTTCCAGATCCGCACCGTCCCGTCATCTCCGCCGGAGACGAGCAGGTTCAGGCCGCTGACGCGGGCGGTGGCCAGCGCATTGACCGCTTGGTCGTGCCCGGTCAGTGCGCCGAGCTCGGCTCCATCCCGGCCATCCCAGCCGCAGATGTTGCCGTCGTCGCCGCCCGAGTACAGGAGTTCGTCGTCGTCCAGGACGCCGCCTGTCGCAACCGCCCGGACAGCGCCGTGGCCTCCTCGCGCGTGCAGCAGCCCCTCATCGCCCGTCAAGTCCCAGGTCCACAGGGTGTTGTCGTCGCCGCCCGTCAGCAGGAGGTCGCGCTCGCCATCCGCTCCCAGTGCCAGGGCTCGGATGGGCTGTCCCGCTTCGGCGGTCTCCCCGAGCAGTTTCAGGGGGTCGACCGAGAAGACGCCGAAGCCGCCGCCGCTGCGGGCCAGCGCGAACGCCGGCTGCCCGCCGACCGTCCCGAAGGCAGCGGCGGCCTCCTGCCCTGGCAGACCGTCCTCCGCCGTCGCCTGGCTCCGGTGCGTCAGCGGGGGAAGACTGTTGGTGACTACAATCAAGGGCAGGCCGCTGATCTGGGCGACCAGCGAGTCCAAGAGCGCACCGACGCCGGCAGCGGCTGCTTCACTCCAAAACACCGTTCGCTGTAACGGGGCGCCACCGTACACCTCAAGGCGACGGCGGCCCGATTCCTGGGCAGGCCGGGCGGTCGGGTCACCGTCGGAGGGCAGGCGTTCCGCCGCCTTCCACAAGCGGCTCCACACAACGTCTTCGGTGCGCGCGGTCCAGGACCGCCGGGTCGGTCCATGTTCATAGGCGAGGTGCGCGTGCCCGTCGCCGGACAGGTCGAGCGTGAAACGCTCCGGAAAACCCTCTCGCGGCTGCGCCCCAACGACCTCGTACCGAAGTCGGGAGGTGGCGGGCTGAGAGGGGACGGTCGGGAAGGATGGCATGGTCTCGGTCTCCTTTCGTCAGCGGGGGGATACAGGAACGCTCGGCTTCTGCTGCCGGGGCGCAGGCATGGCATCAGCGCCCGCAGCAGGAATGACGACCGGTGGGTCCTGTGGCCCGCCGGGCCATAGCCAAAGCGTGCCGGGGGGCGCCATGCCGTGCAGGTAGGCGAGGAGCGGCTCGGCGCGCCGACGGGAGGGGTGCGCGGCCACGCGGGCTACCGCCTCGACGAAGGGGACCCACGCGGCCTCTTGGACCAGTTCGTCGGGGTCCTGGGGGCGCAGCGTCCCCTGCACGCTTCCCGCAAGGAAGGTGAAAACGCTCCACGTGCCATCCCAGGCCGGATCGCCGGTGACCACGTGCTGCGAGACGCAGACCAGGCTCGTCGGCCCTGTCAGCGTCAGGCCGGTTTCCTCGTAGACCTCCCGGGCGACGGCATCGTGCGCCAGCTCCTCCGCCTCAGCCACGCCACCGGGGAAAACCCACTGCTCCTTCTCTCCGGGCAGACGTTCGCGCACCATCAGCAGGCAGCCGTTCTGTTCGATTATGGCCGACACGATGGCTTTTGACGCCTTTGACACCGAACCCCCCTTCTTCCAGCCTACAGAAATGATACTTTGGGAAGGTGTACGATACGTCAGCTCGCTTTGAGTATAACAGAGTTGGGCGACCGTAACCCCGCAAAGTGACACTTGATACAAAACGAAGTGAATTAGGGCAACCCTCGACTCCGAGAGCGGCCCACCTCTTACGCAATACCCCCTCGCGAGCAAGGAGTGTGACACGTTGGACAACGACAAACCTGCGAATTTGCCGCCCCCTGACATATTTCGCGCCGCCGAGGTCCACTATGAGGACTTGCCGGT
The DNA here is from genome assembly GCF_009600885.1 of Streptomyces jumonjinensis. GTDB lineage: Bacteria > Actinomycetota > Actinomycetes > Streptomycetales > Streptomycetaceae > Streptomyces > Streptomyces jumonjinensis. The sequence continues at coordinate 77,804 of NZ_VCLA01000157.1, read as the reverse complement.
CTCCGAAATCGCCGCCACGGGCCAAGGCATCCCGTCGGAAGACTTCGCGGCTCGGGAGGAAATGGCCGAATGGGACGCTCTTGAGGGAAATTTCGAGGAACTATCCCGCCGAGTGAAGGAACAGGTGGCATCTGCTGGCCCAGCATTTTTCCAGCAGCTCAAGGACCGGACGTTACGCGACCCCGCGTACGAGCCCTCCTATGTCGGCGGAGAACTGGACCGCAAGAACCTCCGCATGTACGAGTGGCAGCGGGGCGAGATATACATCCACTCGGCGGCAATGATTCTTGACCCGGAGACGACGCTCGAAGTCACCTACGAGCCAGAAGGCCGCATCAAGCGCCTCCTGCTGGAGTCGGATCACCGCAATATCACTTACCTGGGAGAACTCCCTCGCGGAATCTCCCAGGACGAAGGAAATGCCGTAGCCGTCTGGCGCATCCAACGAGGGAAGAGCCCCCTCGCCACGAATGACGCCGAGTTTCTTGATGACTTGTCGGACATCTATCTCGATTCTCTCCGCGGGGCACTGTCGATGCGTCGCCGTTTCATCGACGAATACAGCATCGAGCCACACCGGATTCGCCTCTCCTACGACGACCAGCCGTACGAGGTGAACTACACCAAGTCAAAGTTCCGGCGTGCGCACCTCCACGCGCTCCCCGTGATCCGTGAGTCTCCCCTCGCCGCCCGGGAGTCCATTGCCGCAAGCATGCGCGGCACGGGAGAGTTCGGCGAAAACCGCGAAGCTCGGGCGCGGGCCGCGATCGAGCGGGTCATGCAAGCCAGCAGGTCGGATGGCGCAAACACGCCGGCGTCGAAGTACGCACTGCTGTGGGTGCGCGACAACCGCGACCAGGCCGCCTTCATGGACACGAAGCCGGAGATCCTCAAGCAGTCCATCGAGGTGCTGCGCGCCACAGATCCGGACCGGAAGATCTTCCTCATCGGAGACGACCTTTTTAAGGGCCGCCCGAATCTCTTTTCCGCCTTCCAAAACGAGGGCGTTCTTGATGGCGTTGACTCACAAACACTCATCCGCTTCTGGGCTGCGGAGAAGAATGACGGGACAGCACTCACACACGGCGAGCAGGCACTCTTCCTGCACTACCTCAATACGGACGCCGACATCGTCCAGGTGGGGATCGAGAGTGGGGCGCTTGAGAGTGCCATATGTCTCGGCGTCCCGACTGTCTACTTCCAAGCTAACGAGCACGTTGCGGACAAGGGCACACGCTGGCAGCTGTACTGGGCAAAGTGGTCGTTCGGTGAGAGCCGGGTAGCGGTAGAAGAGGACGGCAGCAAGAAGTTCTTCGCCTCAGGCCGACCGGTGAAGCGGTTCGACCGGTCGGGAGAGACCTACCCACCCCCGCTGATGAGCGTTCGACGTGTCGAGTTCGGGCCCGATTTGCCCGAACCCGCGGATGTAGACGCAGAGCCGATCACTGCCTACTACCCCGGAAATATCACGGTGGGAGTCGACCAGATCAGCACGCTCGTGGAGAACGGCGGGCTGGCCGACATGGCGCGCGTGTTCGACCCGGGATGGAGCGATGAAACCTGGCGGGCGAGCATGTACTACGCAGGACAGATCCAGCAGTGGACGCAAGTGGAGACGACCGACTGGGGAGTCGCGTCCCGTCGATACGAGGCAATCACACTCGCCCTGAACGGCATGGTCCATCCCACGGACAGCGCAGTTGGTGACGCATATGTGAACGCGGGATACCACGTCGACCTGAACGGCCAGGGGGTCGACCGCACAGCCATAGCTGCCGCCTACGCCGCCGCCCCCCGAGACCGCGGAACCGCTGTTACTGCGGCCCTGCACGGAATACTGGGAAATGATGCCTTCAAGGATCGCTGCTTGCGCGATCTGAGGCTTGTCTCCCTAACGGACGCGGAACGCGCAAAGTTTGCCTCCTCCGTCATCGAAGTGACGGCAGCGAACAACGTCTTGCGGGAGATCGGGAAGATCGCCCCAGACGGCTCATCCACAACGAGCCGACACATAGCCGAAGCCCTATCGGTGCAGCTGCCGCTGCAGCGGGGGCAGGCCCCACGGATGTCCACTACTGCGGCGCGGTCCCGCTCCACCACGACCCGCCGAAAACCAGGGCAGGGCAAGCCCGCCTCGCCCAAGGCTGCCGAGCAGCCGTCGCACCTGCGGCGCTCCTCCGGCCCCGAGCCCGGCCCCGAGCCCGGCCGCGGCAAGGGCCACGGCCCCTGACCCGGCCAGAGCAGCCCCAGAGAGCTGCGCGAAGGCCTCGGGCCCGCAGGACTCGCCGTCACCGCACGGCGGGCCCTGCGGGTGTCTGACCGAGCGACCCGTGCGGCCGTCCGGCAGGGCGTCAGCACCTCGTCGAGGGTCCGGGTGGAGTGCTCGCTCCACACCTCGTAGTCGACGTACGGTGCGCCGGTGATGAGCCGGAGCAGCGTCTCCAGCACGGTGCGGGCCACATACCGGGTGTCGGCGTCGCCCATGCCGTCCTTGACGGCGTTGTCGAGGGCGTCGCGGGGGTGGTGGCCGGAGAAGGGGGCGTACAGCTGGGGGTCCCAGCCCTCGCGCTCCATCAGGCGGCTGGCGGCTTCGAGGTGCGAGGCAACGGCCTCCCCGGTCAGCTGTTGGCCGCTCAGCCCGAACCAGGAATCGGGGCGGGCGAGCTGCTGGGCGGCTTCCTCGGCAAGGGCTGTCAGGGCGCTGGTCATGCTGTTGGTCCTCTCGGTCGCACTTCTCTGGGTGGTGGTCGGGTCAGGCGAAGTGCCTGGCGGCGGCCGTGACGAACCGGTCCGTCGCGGTGATGGCGTCTTTGCGGAGAGCGTTGAGCGTCTGGTGGTCGGCGGCGACGCGCAGGGCGAGCGCCGCGTGGATCGCGTCCTCGGCGGCCGCGGCGAGCGACGGCACCAGGATCGCCACCTGAACTTTCGGTGCCTCTATGGCGGACCGGGTGGCGTGGGACTCGGCACGGGCCGCGGTGATGGCCTCCGGGCCTGCGTCGGACAGCCGGAGGTCTTCCCGTAGGGCCATGGCGCGGAGGTGGCTGGCGACGGCGGTGATGGCCTCCAGCTCCCGGTCGCGCCGGTGGTCGTCCCGGGCCTCGCTGCGGGTGGTGCGTGCGGTGCGGTGCTGGAGGATCCCCGCGACGGCCGCACCGAGCAGCGTGCCGACGACCGCGATCACGGTGCTCAGCACGAGCCCTCCCCCCGGTGGCGGTCGGCTGGCTGACCACGGTGCGCTCCGGTCGTCCCGGCGCGCGTAGTGCGGGACGGTCCGGTCGCCGCCCAGCCACCGGACGGTGATCTGCCAGGAGGGCCAGGTCGCGCGCGGCCCCCGGTCGATGTCGAGCACCTCGTACGTGTCGCCGTGCTCGCCGACGCGGCGCACCGGCACAGTGGTACGGCGCGGTGGCCGCGAGCCGCTGGGACTGGGCAGTGCGATCAGCCGGATGATGACCGAGCGCGGCATGGTCGCCCCGGCCGCCGGCGGAAGCGTCCTCGCCTGCTTCGACGCCATCCTCGCCGCGGTCGTGCCCGAGCTCACCGGGCGGGCCAGGAGCGTGGCGTTCGACGCGGACACCGGCCGCCTGGACGTCGTCCCCGACGCCCCGCCCTGCGGCACGAAGCTGCGCTGGAACGCGCCGAAGCTGATCGTGGCGGCCAACGAGCGGGTGCCGAACGCGAACGTCCGCGCCCTGCACGTCCTGGCGCCCGTGCCCATGAGGGCCAGCCCCGACCCGGTCACGCAGCCGGCCGCGCCCGACGTTCCGGTGGAGCGCCGGACGCTGTCGGACGGCTACCGCCGGGCGGTCGAGGCGCACCGCCAGGCCGCCCAGCCGTCCCGGGTGGATCCGGGGATCGCGGCAGCGGTGGAGCGGCAGACGAAGGCGATGCGGGAGCTGTCGCGCCGGGCGTTCCCCGAGCCCGACGTCGTCGCGGACGATGCGCCCACCGCGATCGAGCAGGCCCGCGTCCAGCGGCGCCGCCAGGCCGCGGCGACCGAGGCCGCCGCGCTGCGCCGGGGCCACTCTCACCGCAGCAGGCGTCCGGTGCGGTGGTATGACGAAGCTCGTCCGCCGCGGGCCCACGTACGGGTGATCGACTTTCGGCCGGGTTGACGGAGCGGCAGAAGAGCGTGGTGCGGCACCGGTACGGTGCCGGTACGCACTGCGGTGCGCCTCCCCTCAACGGACGTGTCCGGGCCCCCGCCTTCGGGGCCCGGCCCGAGCCCGAAGGAAGGGCCGCCAGCCGGGAATTTCGGTGGCCGGTCTGAGGGGAGGCGCCCATGGGGCGTCGCAGGAAGCGGAAGCCGACTCTGTGGCAGCGCTGTGAGGACCTGATGGTCCGGGCGGCGTGGAAGCTGGGGAGGTGGCTGAAGCGCTAAGGGGCGACCTGAGCCCCGACTTATGAGGCTCAGGCCGGAAAACCCTCCTGTGTGGCTCCCATCCTGGGGTTCCCGCCCGGGGTGGGAGCCGCTTCTCCGACAGGTGCACCCACGGAGTCGCGTAGATGCCACGGTAGCCGATGGCCCAGGCCACGGCGAGAGATCCGTCAGCACGGGACGCCCGCCAGCCCGCCATCTCCGCGGTAGTCGCCGCCACCGCGTACGACGAAGAGACCCGCACTCGGGCGGAACCCAGATCTTCTGGCTATCCGATTGGTCAGCGGCCTGAACGGGGCGCTCACCGGAGGTTTCTCCGGTGGTAGGCGGCCATCTCGCCCTCGTGTGCGGGGTCGTAGAAGTCGGGGGAGCGCCAGCGGGCGGTGTTGAAGTCGGGGTGAGCGCGCCACGGCAGGGTGATCATGTCGATCGCGCCCGCGGGATGCTCCCGACCCCCGCGCGCGCGGGGGTAGCTCCGCCGCGTTGCAGCCCCAGCCCAGCACAGCGCCGTCGTCCCCGCCCGTGCGGGGGTAGCTCGCGGTCCAGGTCCACCAACGGTGTCCTGTCCGCTTTGAGGTTGCGAGACGTCTGCTGGTGGCCTGTGGCTCGCAGTGTTCATTCGGACGAAGCGGTGCTGGATCGTCCGACTCAAGGTTGCGAAATGCTCGGGCTCTGGTTGGTGGTCCTGAGGCGTCAGTACCTGTTCGAGAATCGTCGGCCGTCTACCTGATCTGGGCTGAAGCGTGTACGACGAAGGAGTTGAGGGACGCCCGTGCCTCGACCGACTTCGTCCGCAGTTCTTCGCGGTCTGTTGCGCGGTGAAGGGCACCGATCATCCCGATGGTCTGCTCTGCCCGTGCATGCAGGTCGTCATCGGGCACGAGCAGGCGGAGCTGGTGAACGGCCTGGAAGGCCTGGCCGCGGATCCGGAAGGCTTCCGTTCTGGCTGCCACGTGCGCCGGACCGTCCTGTTCCTCGTGCTGGCGATGCCACCAGTCGTGTTGGCTCCGTATGAATTCGTTGGTCGCAGCGGTGAAGGCGAGGACGGCGCTGCGGCGTTCGCTCCGGTCTGCCACACGCTTCTGGAACTGGTACCCCAGAAGAGAACCGATGAGCGTTCCCGCCACTGCGATGAAGGTCGTAAGTACCTGATCCACTCCGCTAGTTGACCATGCCTACTCCAGCATCGACAGGGCACGTAGTGGCGAGATGTCGCACAGGCTCTCAACTTGGCATCTAACCCGTAGGGGGTCTTCGCTGCTCGGCTCGCATACTGGTCCGATGAGTCCGATCTCCACACGCCATCGGTTCCGGGACCCACGGAGCACGAAGTACGACTTCCTCACCTCCGTTCTCGTACGCTGCCCCAGCTGCGACAAGGTCGCGCACGTCGTGGCAGGACCGGAGCCGACCGGAGTGCACGATCCGGACCTCTTTGCGCCAAGGCGTCTCGTCTGCCGGAACTGCGGGACGGCGAGGGAGTGGAGCAGTGGATATGTGGCCTTGCACTGGGACCCGCACGAGTCGGCCACAGACCCGTACTTCGGTGCCCGCCTGTGGCTGCAGACCGGGACCCGGCACGGGTGGGTGTGGGCCTACAACCCGGAACACCTGGACCTGATCAAACGATTCGTGCAGGCGTCGCTGCGCGAAGGGATTCCCTGGCACGACCACGGCCGGAAGATGACCGTGGTGGCCCGCCTGCCCGCATGGATGCAGCACGCCAAGAACCGCGACGAGGTGCTCAGGGCCATCGCCCGTATCCACGCCTCTCTGCTCCGGACCTGACCCAGGAACACGGCCGCCCTCCCCATGATCCGAGGTCGAACCACGGAGCACCGGTCCGCACCCGCCACCGGATGCCGTCGATCAGCTTCCGCCGGCCCGTCGCTGGCCTGCCCAGCACCGCGACCGGCAGCAGCGGCTCCAGCGCAGCCCACTGCCCGTCAGAAAGATCCCCTCGTCCCACCCCAAGATCATCACGGCGTGAGACAAGAGAACGAGACCACTTCTAAAACACGGCCTAGCTTGATCTTTAACTTGTGCGGCGGGGTCGTGGGGTCGTCGACTTTGTTTTGAGGGATGTCGTGGTGCCCGTTTTGTTGGGTGTGTGGACGTCATGGCGTGGGGTGGGCCGTGTGTTCTTGCGCCCCGGAGGTCGTCCAGGTCCGGGTCGGGTGGGTTTCGGTGCTCGGGCCGGGCAGGCGGTCTTGGGGCGGATGTGGCGGAAGTCGCGGCGGACGCGGGCGGGTGTGAGGCGGTGGGACGGCGTGGGTTTCTCCCATGGACGGTGCCGGTCGGCTGCCAGTGGCCGGGCCAGTCGCAGTTGGGTGTAGACGGCGAGGATCAGCCAGGTCCAGCGGTCCGCCGCCTCGGGGGTGCGGATCTTCGGGCAGGTCCAGCCGAGGGTCTGCTTGAACAGGCGGAAGGTGTGCTCGATGTCGAAGCGCCGTAGGTATGCCTGCCACAGACGGTCGGTGTCCGCCTCGGTGGCGCCGGTGCCTGACCACCAAAGCCAGACCGGCTTCGGGGTCGCTCCGCTGGGCAGGTGGTCGACGTCCAGGCGGATCACCGTCCCCTCGACGACCGGGAGGGCGCCGTCGGCTGCGGCCCAGGAAGAGCGGTGCGTGAGCTTGGGGTGGAGCCGATCCCAGGACCGGGCGGTGGCGGTGCCGTAGAGGCGCGTATCGGCGACGGTGGCGGTGTCCGGCGTGCACCAGGTCGCAGGCTGCCCGAAGACGAACTCGCCGCCGTGCCGCGGCGGCCGGCCCATGGTGTGGGGCTGCCGCGGCGGTGCGGGCCTGCGTAGTACGCGGTCCGAACGCATCCGGGCCAGGACCTGGAGCGGCAGGTCTCGCAGGAGGTGGGCCAGGCGAGGTGCGTCGTATCCGGCGTCTGCGATGACCAGCACATCCGGGTCGCCGGACTGCCACTGCCCGGTGGCGATCAGCCGCTCGAGGAGTTCGCGCAACTGCCGTGCGGTGACGGTGGCGGCGTCGTCCCCGGGGGCGAGGCGGAGCGCGTCCAGAGGCGCGGTCCACGAGCTGCGGCCGGGCTCCAGCGCGCAGACGATCGAGTACGGCCACCCGGGAACGGGGATGTGCTGGTCCTTGCCCCGGCCATAGGTGTGACACAGGATCCGCTGCGGTGAGGTATGGGCGTCGGGCCGCAGCCAGCACGTGACATCGACGGCCAGGACCAGCCGACCGTCCAAGGCCCCCGGCAGGGACACGGAGGCCAGGGCCCGCCGCATCCGGTCCGCGTCGACTCGGCCCCGGGCGACAGCGGCGTAGAGCCCTCCGTGACCACGGCGGTGTTCGCCCACCAGCGACAGCTCGACCAGTGATCTCACCGGCCCGTCACCGCACAGAACCGTGTCGGCCAGCGCGAACAGCGCATCCGAACGAGCGGTGAGACACGAATAGAACTCGCCTCGGAAACGTGACAGTTCCGCCAGCGGCTCCCGCCGGGCATCACGATGCGCCAGACGCATCCTCACGGCCTTCGCTCTGGACGTGTGTGGTCCTTGGTCGGAGCACATGATCCAGACGAAGGCCGCTTCCGTGTACGGCGGTTACCGAACCGAGTGATCAAGTACGACACACCGTTCGACACCGTACGTTAAAGATCAAGCTAAGGGTTGTCCCGTAAATTCAGGTCACGGGTGAGATGATCTTGTTGTGGCTGGTGTGATTACGGCGTCGGAGCCGTCCTGGATAGGTCCGTTCACCGGGTTGAGTGCGCGGCAGTTCGGCAGGCTGGTGACCACGCTGCGGCGGGAGGGTGCCGATCCGGTGCGCAGGGGCCGGCCGTGGAGTCTTCCGCTGGAGGACCGTGTGCTGCTGGTCGCCGCGTACTGGCGGACGAACCTGACCCTGCGGCAGCTCGCCCCGCTGTTCGGGGTGTCGAAGTCGGCGGCGGACCGCATCGTCGACCATCTCGGCCCGGCGCTTGCGCTCCAGCCGCGTAAGCGGTTCCGTAAGGACACCGTTCTGATCGTGGACGGCACTCTGGTCCCCACCCGGGACCATCAGGTGGCCGAGAAGTCGAAGAACTACCGGTACTCGACGAATCACCAGGTCGTCATCGATGCGGACACCAGGCTCGTCGTCGCCGTCGGCAGGCCCCTGCCCGGCAACCGGAACGACTGCAAGGCGTGGGAGCTCTCCGGAGCGAAGGCCGCCGTCGGCAGAACGACGGTGATCGCGGACGGCGGCTACCGGGGCACCGGCCTGGTCATCCCCCACCGCCGCGAACGCGGCCAGTCCGAACTCCCCGCCTGGAAAGAGGACCACAACACCTCCCACCGCAAGGTCCGCGCCCGCGCCGAGCATGCCTTCGCCCGCATGAAGGCATGGAAGATCCTCCGCGACTGCCGTCTCAAAGGCGACGGCGTCCACCACGCCATGCTCGGCATCGCCCGCCTGCACAACCTCACCCTCGCCGGATAACGAAGAAACAAACAGGTCATCCAGCACGCCGGAGATCAATTACGGGACAACCCTTAGCCCGTTCCTACTCCTGAGAGTGGGTTGAACGCTCGCATGGTGCCCCGCCTGCGCGAGGATGTTCCTTGCACCGTGCGGCAGAGCGGCAGCGAGGCGGCTGATCTCTGGGAGGCCGCGATCGGCGTCGGAGACGGCCATAGGCGGGTATCCGCCAGCCGGTGATCTGCACTCGACCGCAGCACGTGAGGTGCCCGCGTCGGCGCGCTGACGGAACGCGGAGCAGGGGCGGCTTCGTGCGAAGCCCTCTCGGCCGCCGCCAGGCGGAGCCGAATGTCGTAGGAGGCCAGGCGGGAATCGCGGGGGCGGGCCTGGGGCAACGGAAGGGCAGGGTTCAGTCCTGACTCGTGGAGGTAGTGCCGCTGGACTGGACTTCGAGGCCGGTGAGGTCGCGGGTCATCCGCCGTTAGAAGTCGCGAAACAAAGGCCTCCGCTTGAGGAATGCCGTTGTTCTCGCTCTGCCGCGCCTGCGGTGCGGCTCTCTGCCGAAGCATTCGCGGTCACTCTGCAGAAGGGCACGCAGAGTGACCACACAGGTGCAGTGGATGTGTTCTGGGTGGCGCACATGGGTGAATTCCGAGAATGAAGGCCCCCTGGAGGAGTGATCAGCCTCAGTGTTCGGTATTGTCTAAAGGTAAAACAGAGCCCCTTGGAGGGCTGCCGGGATCAGGCCGGAACCAGGTGACTGGATCCTCCACCGTAGAGTGGCAGTGGCCCCCGGAGCCCGCCAGGGGGCTTTGTCATGCCGCTAGATCCTGTTCCATTCCGGCCACCAGGAGCGATCGGTCACGAAGCCGGTGTTCCCGTACACCTTCACGCCCCAGCCGAGGGCGGTCCCGTTGGGACGGTACAGCTGGTGACGGCATTCCAGGAGATTTTTGGCACAGGCGCTGTCGGACGGCTTCCCGCTGAGCGCCACGTTCAGGAGTCCGGCGTGGATGTCTGCGAGCTGGATGCCGTCCCAGTCGGTTCCCCGCCATGCGAGAGGCCACTTGATGTGGTTCCAGGGGACGCTCGCGTGCTGTGCCGTACGCCGTACATGGTCGAGATAGGCGGCCGTGACGGCGTGGTCCATTCCCTTCACGATTCCCAGCCGGGTGACGGCGAGCCGTGATCCTCCCGGCCAGTTGCGGGCGGCGTGCGCGACTCGTTCCAGCAGGAGCCTGGTGCTGTAGTTGTAGAAGCGGGTTCCGTCTCGGACGCCGGCGTCCGTCGCGACCTCGGCCTTCGGTGTGATCACGTGAATGACCTTCGCCGTGCGCATGAGGGCCAGCTTCTGCGCCGCGATGCGCCGCCTGTCGGGCTTCTTCGCCTTGAAGTGGTCCACCCAGTGCAGCGGTTTACCGGTCCCGATGAACGCGCGCAGCCCGCCGGCGGTGAAGCGGACGTCGCTGTCATCTTCCTCAGGCACGAGGAGCGCGGTCATCGCGAAGAAGGGCGAGGACTTCTCGCCGAAGCCCCGGTCGCCGGTCTCGTCCACGTACACGTTCAGCCTCGGACGCATGCTGAGCGCCGAGCGGAGCAGCGGGTCAAGCGCGGTGGTCAATTCCACCACCGCCCAACGGCGCTGCGAGGCAGCGCTCTTCGCCGTCGTGCCTCACTGGAGGCGTGTCTCCTCTGGGTCCGGCCGTCGATGGGGGGACCCGTCGAAGGCTTGCTGCTTCCGTTTCGCCTGTTGCGCCCCCAGCAACGGACGGTGACTCCACGTTACACCTGACGGGTGATGCGCCGGGTCGAGGACGGGTACCGCCAACGGGTGCCGTCGGTCTCCAACTATGACGTTGACCAGGGCTGTTCACGGATACGCTCTGCTCGAGTGAGCGTCAGCCTCCTGGCGGTTCCGTGCGTGCGGACCCCGCTCTCCGTGCCGTAGGCGGGGTGTGTCCGATCGCACCTGCAGGATTCGGCGTGGTTGTCCGGGGGCCCTCAGGATCCGGAGAATTGGACTAGACCTGACCCTTTCGCCGAGACGTGCGGGATTGCTAGTGTGCGGTCGGTTCATCGTCGTCTCCTGGATTAGTCCATGGTGCGGCGTCTGGGCATGCCGCAGTCACCTCCGGGTCTGAACCGGAAGTGAGCGAATGGACATTCAGGGTAGCGCCATCCAAGGATGATCATGTGCCCGTTCAGGTCATATGCCGGTCACAGTCTGACGCTTTGTCTCCTCTTTTGCTCCTGGGCGCTCTTGGGACATTCCGAGAATCCGCTCACACCGCCCAGACCGCACCCGTGCGAGGGCGCGGTCTGGGAAGGCTCTCCTAACCTCCTGGCAGAGCACCCTTTCCGTGCAGCGCGAGCCGGCCAACCCTCCGGCGCTCGAAGAGCTGACGGGCTCGGCTGACGCTCCGCGCAGCAGCGATCGCGCGGAGGGCTGCCGATTCCCGGGGATTCAGATCGCAGATTCCGAATCTTCGCCTTTGACGTATACACAGGAGGCGGAAAATGATCATCGAATGAAGCTACTTCTCGCCAAACGGAAGACACACCGGCTTGTTTGTGAACATGCTACTGAAGGCAGATTCCTCACCGCCATCCCCTCTTCCCCGAAAATGTTCAGCAAACAATTGGCAATGACAGGGCGGAGCAGGGTCCAAGCGCATATGACCGAGATGTCCGGACGGAGGGAGGCGACCGCCCCGCAGGGATGCTCCTGTGGATGCGTTCCAGCAGATGCTCTACACCCAGTCGGGTCCCCGCTGGCGTGGCGGTGTCCGGTCCAGGGTGCGGCGGGTCGCCTTTCCAAGCGGTCGGGGATCAGGCCGCCGGCGTAGTGCTCGTTTGGGGCCTGCCGACGGGGAGGTAGCGGTCGCGCTTCGGGGCGGCCATGAACCGCAGCCCCGGGGCGGAGAGCGGCCTGCCCGGGCGGGGCATGAGCGGCGGTCGTCCTTCGGGCCGGCTGCGGGGCGCAGATCCTTGAAAGCGGTCTCTATATGGTGCGGCTCGGTGGTGGCGGCTCCGGCGTCTGAACGACAGCATGGCGGGTAGGACCACGCAGTGCCGGCAGCTGTCACGTCCCCCGGGGTTCATTATGACTGTCCGGGGTCGTCAGCCGGACGGTTTTGAGGCTGATCGCGGGCTGTATGCCGTTCTGGCGGACATCACGCCGGGCGGCGGGGCAGACTCGGTACCAGAGCGCACCGGAGGTAAGAGGTGAGTGTTGCAACGAATGGTCATTCCGGTCCCTGGACGCTTAGCGACGTCCTGGCCCTGCCTGAAGACCCTCGGAACCGAATCGAGCTGGTCGGGGGTGCGCTGGTGATGAGCCCGAGCCCCGGCGTCCCGCATCAGCGGGCCAGTCATCGGCTCGCTGCCCTCCTCGATGCGGCTGTCGAAGCAGCCAGTGCTCCGGTGGAGGTGCTGGAGGCCGTCAATGTGGTGGTCCCGGACGGACTGCTGATCCCGGACATCGCGGTCATCGACGATGACGCTGCGGCAGACGCCGGCCTGACCGTCGATGCACACGACGTCCTGGTCGTCGTCGAGATCGCCTCGCCTTCGACCCGGGTCACCGACCGGAAGATGAAACCCGCCCTCTACGCCGCGGCGGGTATTCCGTATTACTGGCGGCTGGAACTTGAGCCCGCGCCCCGTCTCTACCTCGGCCGCCTCGAACGCGGCAGCTACACAGACCGAGTCGTCCAGACAGGGGAGACCACCGCGCTCACCGAACCGTTCACCTTCGACATCGATCCCGCCCGCCTCACCCGACGCTGAAACAACACCAGCTCGCGGGACGAGCCCAGTGTCAACCCCGCAGGTGCGGCGGGCTCGTTCGGCGCTGGCATTATGTCTGTACGGTCGGGCTGAGTCATTCCCGATGGTTCGGGTGAGCCAGCGCTGCTGGTCTGCGGATTGTGGGCTGGCGGTGATGTCGGTGAACGATGTGGGAAACCGGCGGCGCGGCAGCCATGTCGGCAGATACGGGGTACTACCGAACCTGGCGTCGTCAGTGTCGGCACAGCATCAGCGCCGGGGAGCTGTCCTGATACATGTAAAGGAAATCAGCATGATCACGTGACAACTCTCCAGGTCAGGAAGTGTCGTCCCCGCTTGCGCGGGGATACTCCCCGTGTCCTCCGCGGGAGCCGCGCCGGCTTCGTGGTCGTCCCCGCTTGCGCGGGGATACTCCGCTGTCGTCCCCGCCCGCGCGGGGGTCGTTCTTGAGCAGGCCCGCGCCGCCGGGACGTGTCAGCAAGGGCAGGTTCCGCGCTGCCGCCCGGTCGCCGCCAGGCCGTGAAGACCGTTGCCGGATCCCCTTCCGGGAGGCTGGGTTCAGTCTGAGAGTCTGGGGGCCGGCGACTGAGGGGAGCGTGCTGTGGATGTGTCGGCGGACGTGCAGGAGCGGTGCAGGGAGCTCGGCAGAGGCGTGGAGTACGCCGTGAAGGTGGTGTGCGGGCAGCTTGAGGATGATCCGGAGTTAGGTGATCCGGTGGAGGCGGGCGGCGAGCCTCTGTACGCGGTGAGGGTCGACGGCGAGATGTTCGAGGACTGCCCGGAGCTGATCGTTCGCTACGCCTACGGCCCGCCCTTGTTGGAGGAGGGGCGGGTGCAGGTCAGGGCCGTCGAGGCGGCGCGGCCGCTCGCGTCCGGCGCTGAGGGGCCAGATCCTGCCGATGCGCCGGACTCGGGGCTGGGGGAGTGGGAGGCGCGTCAGGCGGCTGCGGCGTGGCGGCGGGTCGAGTCGTGGTTGCCCGCGCACGCCCCGGCGTCGTTCGCGACGTTGTGTCCGGGTGCGGGGGAGGAGGACCTTGCCGTGGCGGAGGGGGCGTTCGGCCGGGTCCTTCCGCCGTCGTTGACGGCTCTGTGGCGTCTGTGCGCGGGGGTCCGGGGCGGAGGCCCGGCGGTGTTCCTGCTGGACAACTGGGCGTTGATGGACCTCGACGCCGCGATGGGGGTGTACCGGGCCCGCATGGAGACGGCCGGCGATGGTCTGTGGAAGGCACACTGGATTCCGTTCGCGTCCTACACCTCCGTCGACGCCTCTTCCGGCCTGTATCTCGACGCGGAGAGCGGTGAGGTCTGCTGGTGGGGCGAATTCGGCGAGCGGGTGCCCCGGTTCGCGTCGCTGTCCGTCTATCTGGAGGAGACGGCGGATCGTCTGGAGGCCCCGTCCCTTCTCCCCGGTCTGGAGCCCGGGCTGATTGACGGCGGTCTGGCGTGGGGGTACCGGGGTGACCCTCCCGAGGGCTGGACGCCGCTCGCCGGCTGACATCGGGTGGGGGCTGGCCGTCGCCGGCCCCCACCCGATGTCGGCGGGAGGGGCTATCCGACCTTGCGCCAGGCGCAGGTGGTGTTGGCGTTGGCGCAGTGCTCGAAGCCGGGGTTGCTGACGAAGAAGCCGTCGCTGTCGAGGAGACGCAGGGTGGCGGGGTTGAGGTTCTTGAACGCTTCGGAGTTCTGCTTCGCCGGGACGGCGGCCCGGCCGCACTTCTCCTTCCAGGAGGGGCCGCCCTTCGCGGCGCGGACGTCGGCGAGGAGACCGAAGTTGCTGCTGCCGTCGCCGAGCCTGTCGGCGTAGAGCTGGGCGCATTCGTTGCCGGAGGCGACCTGGTTGGGGCCGCCCGGGAAGCCTCCGCTCTCATGGGTGGAGGCCATGGCGTACTCGTCACAGCTCAGAGCGCCGAGGTCGGCATCGCTGGGGTGCGCGGTCCAGCTTGAGGGGCAGACCTTGCCTCGGCTGTCGTTCGACGTCCACGGGGCGCCGGTGACCGGATGCTTCACCGTGGTGTCCGGGCCCAGGTAGCGGAGGAAGGAGTCCCACTTCAGGGAGCCGGGGTGGCCGGGCATCTTCTCCTGCATCAGCCAGTAGTAGGCGCCGGCGGCCGGGTAGAGGTTGGTGTCGATGGTGTAGACCGGCCTGTAGAACGGCAGGGCGCAGCCGGGGGCGGCGCCTTTGAGGATGTCGTCGCATCGCGGGGCGAGTTCGCGGACAGGCGCCTTGCCGCTCGTGCCGAAGTCGGCGGTGGCCGTCGCGGCGCTGCTTGCGTCCACGGTGGCGGTGATGGACCAGCCGAGGTCGATCGTCTCCTTGCCCGTTCCGGACCAGGTCGTCTGGACGGTGCCCCAGCTGGACTCGTACGGCCGGCCGTCGTTGGCGTAGGCCCAGTGGGCGTCGGACGGCTTGTTCAGGCTGTCCACCCACTTGGTCTGCGAGGTGACGCAGGAGCTGCAGGCCATTCCCACGTTCCACTTGAGGGTGACGCCCTGAAGCGCCGCGTCGATGTGGCGCGGGGTCAGGATGAGCTGCTGGTCGAACTCGGCGAAGTTGCTCCCGCTGGAGCCTTTGTTCGGGTAGGTCTTGATCGACTGCTCGATGTCGAAGGTGGCGGTGCCGAGCGCGGGGCTCGTCGGGTCCGTGTCGAGGAAGATCAGTGTGGCTTGGCCGACGCTCTTCAGACAGGCTTCGGAGCGGGTGATGTAGTCCTTGCCGTGCGGCTTGGTCACGCACCAGTCGACCAGTTCGACGGCGGGCGCGGAGGAGGGCGGGGTCCTCTTGGCCTGCTTGGACGGTGGGCTGACCTCGATGCACAGCGTGCGGCCCTGGGCGTCGGCCGGGGAGCATGTGCGTTTCGGTTTCGCCTTGCGGGCTGCGGTCACGGGGCCCGGGTCGCTTCGCGTGACCTCTCGTACGCTCTGGGCCATCGGGTCGATGGTGGACGAGGCCTGCGGGGCCGGGAAGGTCGCATAGGGGTTGATCTTGAAGTTCGCCCACGGAGACCAGGACGTCTCATAGAGGCTGCCGTCGAAGGCCGACGTGCGGAAGGTGTAGAGGACGCCCGGCTTCAGCTTCCCGTAGTCGACGGTGACCTGGGCGGTCTGGCCGGAGGCCACGAACGGCGAGACCAGAACACCGTGGGGGTTGGCGTCGGTCAGCTTGACCTGCGTCTTCGGCTTGCCGCTGGCGTCGGTGGTCCAGGCCTCGAAACTCAGGTTGCTCCTGTCGCCGTCGGCGTCGGTGACCGTGTTGCGCAGCACCGTCTCCGGGGCGATGACCTGCCAGGTGCTGCCGCTCTTGGAGAACTGGGGCCCGGCCGAGGGGTTCTTGCCCGAGACCGGTCGTGCTCCGGCGGCCGCGCTCTCTGGTCCGGCGGCCGGCCGTGTGGACGGCGCTGCCTTAGTGGAGGCGTTGGGGGTGAAATCGGCGGCGCCGGCCGTGCCCGCTCCCGCGAGTAACGCGATGGCTGCCCCTGCGGCGAGGCAGCGCAATGCCAGGATGGAGTGTCTGCGGATCAAGCTTACATCCTCCTAGATCGCTCTAATGTTCGATGCAAGCCCATCAGGAACGCGACTCCGATCGTATGACCGAGATCATGGTTTGCAAGGCCGTAGGCGATCAACAAGACCACCATGCAAGGGAGTTACACGAGAGCCAACTGCCCCGGCGCACAGCCGACCGCACCCAGTCGGAACCCCCACCGGCACAAACGCTTGACGGAACCCCCACTCGACGGCTACAAATCGCTCGCCTATCACCGACGATCTCACCGCCGCTCCACTGAACCGGCCACATGCTCCCGAGGACAGCTGGAGCACTTGTCGACCCGTGCCCGCAGGCCGACGTCGAGCCGGAGCTGCGGGACCTGCGCGCCACCGCCGCTATTACCCCGCCCGGCTTTGGGCCTGCGCCTGAGCCCACAGATCGCGCGCGCTTCTCGACAGGGCATTGTGTTCCTGGATACAGCGCGCCAGTTCGGTCAACTGCTCAGTCCGCTCCATGCCCGGATAACGGTCGAGCTCGGTCACGGTATGCGCCCGTCCGGGGCTCACGGCATGCCGGGGCGGCCGAGGTTCGTCAGCAACGGGCCTCAGTGGACTCGCACGATCGGGCGAAAACGCGCAGGCGCACGGGGCCGCTGCACCTCGCCGTCCCGGAGCGCCGCCATGCTGAGCGCCACTACCCGACCGCAGTGGAAGGCTCCCTGGTGAGCAGCAAGAACCGACGCAAGAAGCCGCCCCAGGTCCGTCACCCCGCTCGCGCCCGGCGTGCCAGCACGCGAAAGCCGGCCTCCACCCAGGACCGGTCCGCGGCCACCGGACCGCTCTCCCAATTTCCGCAGCCGCTCTTCGCCCGCGAGACGCCGCAGGTCTGCGAAGGGCGCCTCTACCTGGCGACCAGCACGCTGCGGCTGAGCGGTGAGGTCATCGACTTCGACTTCGCCGCGGCCCTGCACGCCCTGGCCGAGGGGAAACTGACGGGCGAGGCCGCCGACGTCGCCGGCGAAGCCGTGACGGCGTTCCTCGAAGAAGCAGCCCTTCCGCTGCCCGGACTGGACGGCAGCTCGCTGCCCGCCCTGCTCGACTCCACCCGCCGGCTCATCGCCGACGGTTTCCTCGGAACGGACATCAACGGCGGCTACCTCACCGTGCCCTCCCTCTCCAGCCTTTCCCGCTGACGGTGAGCCGAGCTGTTCCGTCGGCCGTACGCGAGAAAGCCCGCAACCGCACCTGTCCGGACTGCCAGGCCGCGCCGGGGGAGAAGTGCGTGCCGGACCGGGCCGGACATTCTCAACTGCACCGGGGCCGGATCCAGGACGCCCAGCGCGCCATGGCACCCTTGCCGCCGTACCGGATCCTGCCCCCGGGCACGGACCAGGATCGAAAGTTCATGCCACTGGATGCCGACTGCGATGACACCCTGGTGGTGTCGCTGCACAGGGACGTGCTCCGGGAGCTGTGCGGCTCCCCCTACGAGGCCACGGCTCTGCTGTGGCTGGCCCTGCAACAGGAGGGGCTGCGCCGGCCCGGGGGGCCGCCGGAGATCAGGAACTTCCAGCTGGGCTTCCTGCTCGCGCCGGTGTTCTTCCTGACGCCCGGCGAGCTCGTCGAGGCGGTGGACCGGCTCGACGCCCGCGGCTTCGTCGAGAGGGTCGGCGCCAGGGGCGTCTGGATCAACCCTGTGGCGGTCCGCATCCTCGAGCGCGGGGACGTGCCCGCTCGCCTGCTGATGCAGTGGAACGCGGACAGAGCCGGCTGGGCGGGTTCCGTGATGCCCGTCTTTCCTTCGTGACGTAGCGGCACACACGGGAACCGGGGCGGGGTGTCGTCAGGGCCCGTACAGACCGCCAGCCGCGGCCAGGAGCGTGCCGTCGGCCGCGCACGGCACGAGCTCGCGCGGCACACAGTCGGGGATCGCCGACCCGTAGTGCCCGGAACAGCGCTGCGCCTTCCACCGGTCGGCGCCCTCGTAGGACCGGCCGTGGTACACGACGGTCAGCTGCTCACCGATCAGCACGACGACGCTGGCCAGCGTCACGCCCCACTCCAGGGGATCCGAGCAGCGCCTTCCACGATGGTTGCGGGCCACGCACTCCAGCAGGTGCGGATCGTGCTCGTGGGCGCCCCAGAGGTGGTTGTCCAGCAGGACGTAGCGCTGGCCTGGGGAGGCGGGCCGCAGGATTCCGGGGTGTCGCCGGGAGGGTGTGGTCACACGGTGATCAACGCCCGCCCGCACCATCCGTACCGCGTGCGCGGCGAACTCCACCACACGGGCGCTCGGGGCCTCTACGCTGACGCGATGGAGCTGAGCATCCACGAGCGGGGCCTGCTGCACGCAGTCTCCCAGTCGCCTGCCCCGGCCGCGATGTCCGGGTTCTTCCCTGCCCTCAGCCGGGCCGTTCCGCCCGAGGTACATGCGCCGGAGGACGCCTCGGTCCGTCTGGCATGGGCCGACGAGCAGTTCGCGCTCTACCGGGCGTCAGCCAATGTTGCGGGTGCGGTAGAGGCGCCGCATGCCGATGCGGAATGCCTTGTTGACCTCGTCGAGTTGCTTGCGGGGTTCGTTGACGAGGGCGGTCATCCGCTGGGCCGCGGCGGTGTCGGTGTACTTCAGCGCGAGGGCTTCTGGGCCGTGGTCGCGGAGGGCGGCGGCGACCAGGCGGGCACGTTCCCGGTTGTTCGTGCAGGCGGCGATGGCTTTCCCGGACCGTTCTCCGTCGCCCTTGGGGTCGTCCGGGGTGGACGAGGAGGGATTCGACGGCTGCCCAGCCGCCGGCCACGGCGGGGGCGAGGGCTCCCCGGTTGCTGACGGCGGCGAGTTCGAGGGCGTCGTCGACGCGTCCGCGGACGTCGACTTTGTAGAGGTGACCCTCGTAGACGAGGGAGAGGACGTCGACACCGCGTGCCGGGGGTTCGAGCGGGACGGGGGTCTCGTGTCCGGCGACCCAGATCTGCGGCAGTGGTACGACGCCGCGGCGCCGGTTGCGCAGGAACTCCGACCGGGCGGTCATCCGGTCCAGGAGCTGGCGGGCCTGGTCGGCCGGTCCGAGCACGCGGCCGCGCCTACTACACCGAACACCTGGATCAGTACAGGGATCTGTACCCGGGCGTCGAGGCACCCGACCTGCGGCCGGACGCCTGACCAGGGCAGCCGACGGCGCTAGGCACTTGATCACGGAGAACCGGGCCGTCCGTTACCGGTAGGTTCGCCGCCATGGTGTCGCACGCGAAGAACGAACGGTGTGTGGCGCTGGCGAAGGCGCTGGTGCCGCTTCTGGAACGCAGTGGGCCCGAAGGCGCCGGCGGGTACGGCGGGACGCTCCAGGTACACGTGCCGAGCGAGACGGCCGAGCAGCTGGGTGGTCTGGACTTGATCCGGGCCGCGCTGCGCAAGGCGGCGCGTGAGCTGGGCTGGAAGTTCGGCACGTACGGGTTCGGCGGCAGCCAGGAGCGAGCGGTGGCGCTCATCGGCATCCACGACAGGCGTGAGATTCCGGAGCCGTACGCACAGGTTGTGGAGGAACACCGACAGCGGCAGATGCGGGCCGCAGTCGAGCGCGTGTCCGCGAGGTACTCGGCTCTGGACGTTCGCCGCAGGCAGGTCCGACGTTGCGCGGGACGCCGGTGGTGCAGACGAAGGAGTTCCTGGCGGTCGTCGCCGACCACGGCCTGCTGACGTAGAGCGTCGAGCACGGTGGTTCTCGCGCTGCGGGCCCGGCGAGGGTGGTGATCGCCGTGGCTCGTGCCCGGCGTGGCGCCCAGCGCGTGGCGTCATGCGGGGAGCGGATGAGCGGCATGCCGACCGGCCCGGATGAAAGGCGAGGACGGTGTGACGCCCGCGTCTTCCGTCCCGGCTGTGACTGCGCCAGGCGCTCGCCTTTCCAGGGGGACTCGCCAGTTCAGAGCCACGTACTCCTGCGGGGGTCCGGGTGCTGACGGTCGAACCGGCCTGGCTGGCGGCAGGGTCAAATGGCGGTGACTTCGTCCCTGGGCAGTTCCTGCCGGTGACCGTCGTCCAGGTCCACCACCACGGTCTCGTCGTCGGCGTCGATGATCACACCGATGTGCGCCCATCCCTCGGGCAGGGCGTCCTCGCGGACCAGCTTGTTGACGGTGGACGGGTCCATGTTGAGGAGCCGGGCGGCCTCCGACTGGGTTCCGGCGTAGATGGCCACCTCGCGGACGGCTGCGGCGCGCACCGCGGCGAGACCGTGCACCGGGTCCATGGCCCTCTCCCACGCCTCGGTGGCCGCGGCGGCCTTGCGGATGCGGCCGGGGAGGATGCCGTCGCCGGTGATGATGGCGGCCATCTCGTCGGCGACGGAGGGGATGAGGGCGCCGCTGTCGTCGAGAGCGTCCGGGAACCATTCGCCGTCGGTGAGGGTGGTGCGGTCCAGAAGGATCTGGACGTCGGCGCCGTCGGTGGTGGTGGTGGTGTGGGTGTAGGCGTCGGAGCGGCCGGGGACGTCGTCGGCGTTGAGGTAGACGTACCGCCCGGCCGTGGTGAGGGCGAGGATGTCGGCGTAGCTGATGTCGAAGTTGATGATGTCGGTGCCGGTGAGTGCCCGCATGGCGTGCTCCTGGGTGGTGTTGGGGGTGTCGGCCGCCCCGAAACAGTCACTGTGGCACCCCTACCATGCCCTATCTGTGGTAGGGGTGCCACAGGTTCTATCCCACTGCTGCCGTGCGTGGTCGCAGGCGCTCCGCGGGGCGCCGGAGTCCCCGGTCCCCGGGGTGTCCGGCGGCGGTCGATGCACCCGGATAGCCGAGGTCGCCGGACACCTCGCGCACCTGACACCGGACCAGCTCGCATGCGCCCGCCGCTCCCTCCTCATGCAGTACGACGTCGTCTCCGGCATCTTGCAGAGCACCGGCCTTAGGTCACCGCGCAGGGGCTGCTCCGGGAAGTCGACGCCCTCTCCCGCTTCGCCCCGGCGGAGCAGGAGTTCGCCGTCACCACGCGCGACAGCGAGATGGACACCCGTGTCCGCGCCGCCGACGAAAGCCAGGTCCAGGCACTACTGCGCAACCAGGAACCGGAGGAGGCGTTGGAAGCCAGAGTCCGGGCTGCGCTTGCCTACAAGCGGCGTGGGAAACCCCGGCCCCGTCGCACTGGCTGTCCGCAGCCTCCTGACGGTCACACCGGACAGTCGGCAGGCGAACAGCAAGGCGAGTCGGGCAGAGAGGGGCGTCAGCAGGGGGGGACAGGCGGCAGATTCAGACGGCGGTCTTGGGGAACGCGGACTCGGAGGAGGCGATCGAGCTGGACGCCTTCCGACACCATCGCCAGGACGACACCTTCTGCACAGCTCCAGCCTCACCGGAACGCCATGACGGCCGACGGGCCCGTCCGCGCCGATTCAGTGGTGTCATCGTGCCACCGCCGGTGTCGGGCCGAAAGCGTCTGCAAGGCTGGTCAGGATGGAGCCGGACCAGTTGCTCTCCCCGAACACGCTGACCGGCATGGCGAGCACGGCGTGCTCGTGCTGGAGCGTCTCGGCTGGGATTTCGACCGGGAAGAAGTAGTTGCCGGGACACGTCCGGCTCGCCGTGGGAATCGCCCCGAGCACGTCGTCCGGCAACCGTTCGAACAGCCGCTCAGCCCGTGCGGCCAGGGCGGCGGCGGCCTGCCGGGGCACGTCGGTGTGCTCGGTCAGCAGACGGTCGGCGAGCGTCAGCTGTGCCGACGTCGGCGGATCCGCCCGGAACGCTTCAGCTAATTCGGTTTGCGCCGGGCCCAGCAGGACCACGCCGAACGTTCTTGGCCACAGCCACCCCTTGGTGACCGAATGCAGCAGGACTGCACGACCGGTGTCCAGCAATCGCCGTGTTCCGGGAGCGAACGGGGCTCCCAGATCGTAGACGCTGTCGATCAGCAGGCGGCGGTGTGGTGATTCCCGCAGCCACGAAATCACCGCGGCGCACTCGGCATCGGACCAGTACCGGCCGAGTGGTCTGCTGGGGTTGGCGAGCAGGAGGTAGTCGGGCCGGTGGTCCGCCGGCGACCTCGGCAGGGCCGGTGCCGGTAGCGTCGGGTAGGACGCGGGCGCCAGGCCCGCGGCGCGGGCCAGCTCGAAGTACACCGGGTACACGTCGCTGGGCAGCCACAGCCGCGCCCCCTCGGCGCGCAGCCAGTGGAACACCAGGCTGAGCCCGTGCCGGACCCCCCGGCAGACCATGGCCCGGCTGGACCACTCTTCCGGCAGCATGTAGTGCCGCAGCCAGGCACGGGCGAGATCGCACCGGTGCACCGTACGCATGTCGGAACTCATGTCGGACGGCGGTTCCGGCCGCATGGGAGCGAGCGCCCGGTACACGTTGGTCTCGGCGGCGTCCAGAAGCGACGGGGAAGCACTGAGTTGGCGCTGCCGGAATTCCTGGAACTCCTCGAACCTCATACGGCTGCACCTTCCCGCACGATCTCGCTGGCCCGGTCTTCCAGGGAGGCGTAGCAGCGTCCGTCGGCCAGGACGTTCCAGCTCCGTGCGATCCCGTTGGTGCGTTCCCAGAGCAGGCTGGGCTCGGTGTACGCGGCGATCCGCATCGGCCGTCCGTCCCAGCTGCCGTGGTAGACCGGCGCGCCCCAGGGCAGACGGCTCGCCAGGTCGAAGCCGCGCTGCTCGACGAGCTCGGTGACGATGGACAGCGGAACCTGGCGCTCTCGGCTCCAGACGTTGGCGGCGCGGTCGAAATAGAGCGACTCCGTGCTGGTAGACACATAGAGTTCCTTGAAGCAGACCTCCTCAACACCGCAATCCGCGGCCCAGGAAAGGTAGTCGGCGACATCGGCCGCGGTGGCGACGCCGCCGCGCTGGAGCACGCAGATCAGCCTCATCCGCAGCCCCGGCCAGCGGTCACGGTCCTCGCGCCAGGTGTCGATCACAGAGCTCACGGGTGTGCGCAGCATCATCAGCCGCTCGCTGGCGTCGTCGTCATGATGATGCCGGGAGACCGCCAGCACGCTCAGGCCTGCCTCGCTCAGGGCCGCGAGGTGGCCGGCCCGGTCAGCGTGCCCCTGTTTCGCCAGCCTGTGTCCGTTGGTGATCAGGACCACCTTCGGAAAGATCGCCGAGCAGGCGGACACCAGGCGCAGCTGCTGGTCGGCCGGTATGAGGGTGGGCTCTCCGCCGCCGGTGATCACTGCGCGCTCGGCGCCCGCCGCACGGGCGCGCTCCAGCCAGTAGTCGATCGCGTCCCACGGGACCGGTGCCGGCGCCTGGTCGGCGGAGATCGACGCTGAGGAGAAGCAGAAAGCGCACCGGGCCTGGCAGGCGACGGCGACCGGCAGAACTGAAACGGTCCGCGGTCGCGTGTCGGCGTAGGGACGCTGCGCCGATCCGTGCAGGGAGAGGGAGGCCGCCATCGCGTCCTCGACGGTTGTCGGGCGCAGAGCGAACTCGTCGCCTACCTGGTCGAGCTCGTGGACTGCTGACAACCGGATGCGAGCCTCGTGCAGTTCCATGCCGAGGCCGGTCGACACGTTGGGCACCAGCTTGTCGGGGTCCACCATGGTCTCCAGCACCAGCAGCCGGTCGCCCGGAATGGCCAGACGGTCCAGCAGCCGCCCCGCCTTGCCGATGCCGATTCCCAACTCCGCACGGGTCAGCAGGTGGAACCGGTCGGGGAAGGTACTCTCCGGAATCCCCGCCTTACCGTAAGCGAACGCGTACTTGTCGAAACCCCTCGCGAAGTTCGACAGCACGATGACGTGGAAGCGCTGGTCGCTTACGGCCACTGCTACGGCCCCGGCCCCGGCCAGACGAACAGCTGACCTCCGGGCCATTTCCTGATCCATACTGACGCTCCATCTCCGGACACCCGCCGATCGGACGCTCCCGGCCCCATAATGGACGCCCTCTGCACGCGGATCCGGCGTATGCCGGTCCTGCATACGGATAACGGAGACGACATCCTCCCGCCCTCCACCCTCACCGGAATCCTGCGCACCCTCCACACCGGAACCCACATCCACCCCAGCCGCAGCATCAGCAGCGTCATGGGCATGACCCTCGTGCATGTGGAACTCACGAGCCTCGAACCGGCCGATCCCACACCGGAAGACACAGCCCTCACCTTCCTGCACGCCCGGGCCTTCCGCGAAGAACAGCCCGAACCACGCCTGCTCGGCTTCCTCCTCAACGGCAAGAACCGGCTGCGCCTGTACTTCGACACCGAGGAAGCTGACGGAGCAGTCGCCGCCGACGTACGGACCTCCGGCGCGCTCACCGCCCTCATCGCGGCCCTGCCGTCCCTGATCGCCAAGGAGGAGCGCATGACGGTCGACGACACCGACCCGCACTGCGCCCGGGTCATGGACCTCACCGGCTGGTGAGCCCACCCGGTGAGGCCGGCCCGTGGAGGCGGGACATCCGCCGGCCGTGCGGGTGTCCACGGGCTCCCGGCCGAAGACCACACACCGGGCTACGACTCACGTCTCTGTGCCGGGAGCGGCGGCCGTAGACCAAACCCACCCACAGGCGGCCTTGCACTTCCCGGGTTCGGCGCTTATCTCGGGTGCATTTTGAGCGTCAGGTGTATGTCTGGCAAGTACCGCCAGGAGCCCGTGCCTTACAGATATCAGCGGTGTTCAGGCAAGTACGGCATGTTCGTGGCGCAGGACCCGTCACAGCACCTGACCGCGCACCCCGCGCCGGAACCGATCAACAGCAGCCGCCCAGACATCCGGCTCCTGGCCCTTCGCCTTGCTGAGCAGTTCCCCGGTCTCGCCTTCCTCCTGCTCTCCGTGCTCTGCGAGCGCCTGGGCGACCATCTCGTGTTCCGCCGCACGATCAGCTGCGGGCAAGCCCAGGAGCAGCGCGGCGGCCTGGCGGAGCAGAATCCCGGCGTCGTCGACCAGCGCCAGGGCTCGGCCGATCTCCCTCCAAGTCACCCCGGATCCAAGCGCGGGTGCCGTGGCATGCAGGCTCTCCACGTGCAGGGAGAGCACCAGCTCTTCCACCATGGCCAGCGCCTCCTTCGGATCCGCCACCAGCCGCCGCCGGAACTCCTCCCTCAGCACGCTCTCCGCCAGTGTCCGGGCATCACCTGTACTCATGCTCTGCACAACGAGCGTGAGGGCGATATGCACCGAACGGGAGTCCAGGAAGTGGTTCGGTCGCACCACTTCCTGGACGAGCTCTGGAAACGTTTCGACCGAGACGCTTGAGACGTCGCACTTGCCTTACTTCCCTAACAGCAGATCATGCCGCCTGACCTGCGTGAAGTGCCTTGTTCCCCTAGATAACGCACGCGTCCGGGTCAGCCGTGGCCGCGGGGGCGGGGGCCGGTGTGGGACGGGGCAGTCACCGCTCCCGCGGCACCGGCACCGGGGACCCAGTGGAATCCGTGAGCCGCCATCGCCTCCCGCTGCCATGCCCACATCAGCCGTGTGGCTTCCTCCACCCGGGATGCGTCCCGCCCGCCGCCGGCGTCGAGGAAGGCGATCAGTCGTCCGCCGGCGGGCGCGTCCGTGTCGCAGACCGGGCACAGCTCCAGCCTCACCGGAACACCGTCGACGGGCCCGTCGGCACCGATGATGATCTCGCCTCCGCAGCGCGAGCACGGCGGCAGCTCGTTCTCCCGGGCGATCCTGTAGCTGTCCAACACCCCTCCACTGAACGAACATGATCGCGGTGGCGGCCCCCCTCGGTGTGCCGGGCCAGTACCCGTGCAGGCGTCGGCCCTCCCGTGGGGAGGCCGGGAGGGACAGCGCGGCCCGTGCGGCAGCACACGGGCGAGGGGCCTCCGTCTGAGGGCTGGAGGATCACCGCGGTCTCAGCATGGCACTCGTTTCAGCCATGCAACAAGGGTGTGACCTGAAGAAACCCCCACAAGGTCCTGGGTACGGATACGGGTACGGGTACGTACCCGTACCCTTGGGGGATGGGAAGGAGCACACTGATGTCCGATGCCAATGTCCGTATCCCCGAGGAAGCCAAGGACCGGCTCGCCGCGATCGCCGCAGCCGAGGGCCTGTCGCTGCGCGCCTATCTCGCCCGGCTCGCCGAGACTCTGCTCACCCCGGCCGAGCGGGCCGAGCGCGCGGAGCAGGCCCGGGCCGCGCTGACGGCGTGGAACGGCTACGCCCCCACCGCGGCCGAGGAGCGGGAGCTGGACAGCGAGCTGGACCGGCGTCTTGGGCTGGCGGGCGGTCTGTGAGCACCATGCACATCGTTCTGGACGAGACGGCGATGGTCGCGGCCGGGCAGGGCAACATCCTGGCGTCCCGCCTGATCCACCGGGCCCACGCCGAGTCGGGCTGGTTTCTCTACGCCCCCGCGTGTGCGCTGGTCGAGGCCGACCGGGCCCGACCAGGCACGGCGGAGCACCTGGCCGCGCTGCCCGGCATCACCGTCCTCGACCTCGACCTGTCCGCCGCCCTGGCCGTCGCCCAGCAAGAGACATGGGCAGCGGCCCACAGCCGGCACGCGGCGCAGCCCACCGCGGACCGCCCCGACGGGGCGGTCATCGCCACCACCGCACCGAAACGGTGGGACGGTCAACCAGTCCGTGTCCTCGACCTGAACCCGTGACGGCCTACCGTCGGCGGATACGGGCCGACTGGTGCTCTCTCTGTGATCATGGGCCGGTTCCTTCACAGCGCGGTACGGCACCAGGTGGCCGCGATATCGTGGAGCACCTGATGACCGTTTCTTTTCATGATCTGGCAGGAGGGCTCCGCGTGGCCGAGGATCCCATCGCGCAGGGTGAGATCGCTGCCCTGACCCGGCGCTACGAGAACGCTCTGCAGATCGTGCGCGGCGATATCGCCGCGATGGACAACCGGCTGATGACGGTGGAGGAGAAGCTGGACGGCTTCATCGCCGAGCAGCGCGAGGCCAGCGCGGTCATCGGCCAGCGTCTGGACGGCCTGGAGCAGAAGATCGACGGTTTCCTCACCGAGCAGCGCAGCGTGAACACGACCCTCGTCGAGCTGCTGTCCACCCTCACGGGCAAGGACCCCGACGCGTCCTGAGTGTTCCTGTACGGCTGCGGGCCCGCCACCGGAAAGTACCGGTGGCGGGCCCGCAGCCGCCTGCCCGCCACCTCGGCCGTGCTCGCCGCGGAAGACGTCATCCGGCGGTCAGAACGAAGCGTTCAGGCGGTCGCGGCGGTCGGTGACGAGCGCGTGCCAGCGTTCCCGCACAGGGTCGTGGCCGTCGAGCCAGCGGACGGTGGGCCGGGGTGGACGGGGGAGGTCACCCATGGCGGCGGCGATATCGGTGAAGTAGGCGAAGTCGCCGCCCGCGGTGAGGGTGTGGAGCCGGTCGATGAGGTCGGCGAGGTCCTGGTGCTCGTCGCGGACGGCGTGGTGGAAGGCGAGGGCGATCTCCAGGAACCGGGACAGCCAGGGCAGCCCCGCGTCGGTGATCTCGCGGCGCAGTCCGTGGGCGCGGCCGGGGACGTCGGCGCCGGTGTCCCCGGCGTCCTTGACGAGGGCCGCGATGTGGGCGAGGAGGGTGGTGGCGCGCTGGTCGAGGGGTGCGAGGAGCTGGTGGGCAAGGTCGAGCTCGTCACCGGCGCGGACGGGGTCGGCGAACGCGAGCGCGAGGGCGAGGCGGACCTGGGCGATGGCGCGCTCACCTGGGGCATCGTGTTGTTCGGCTTCGGCGCGCGCCGCCCCGAACGCGGCGACGGCTTGGTCGATGTTTCCGTGGGGCCAGTGGATGTCTCCGGCGACGCGGTGGTGGCGGCCTTTCCAGCCGAGGGTGGGGACGGCGGCCAGGGCGGCGGGGAAGTCCCCGGCGATCCTGGCCAGGTTCGCGAGCCCGCGGCGGGCCTTGGGTGCGAGCCGACCGCCCGCGTCGGCGACGCGCTGCATGCCGGTACGGGACTCCTGGGTGTGGCCGAGGTCCTTGTGGGCCTTGGCCCGGTAGTACAGGGCCAGCGCGGTGAGCTCCCGGTTGAGGAGGCCGGTGTCGAGGACGGCGGTGAGGCGTTCGGCGGTGCGGGCGCGGTGTTCGTGCTGGCGGCGGGCGATGGCGGTCAGCAGTTCGGCCAGGGCGTCGGCGGCCGTCTCCGGGCCGGTGCCGTCGCCCCCCGCGCCGCCCGCGGTGGCGTCCCGGGTCCCGCCGCCGGCACCCGGGCCTCCGGCGGGCGGGGCGAGGGGCTCCCAGACGGAGTCGTCGGTGTAGGCGTGGGCGGCGTCGGTGAGCCAGCCGAGATCGGTGAGGCGGTGGTCGCGGGCCAGGCGCAGGCCCTGGCGCAGGCACGCCACGAGAAGCATCCGGCCCGTGGCGGTGGCGCTGCTGGTGGTCCATTGTTCGCCGAGGGCGGTCAGGGCGCGGCCGGCGGCCTGGTGCCAGTCGGCGGCAGTCCAGCGGTCCTCGCTCTGGTCGGCGTGGACGGCGGAGCGGATCGCGCCGTGCAGGTGGTACGGCCACAGCGCGTAGGGGTTTTCGGAGACCAGCGGCCTCTCGGCCAGCCGGCGGGCCGGGGCCTGGCGGTCGAGCCCGGCGGCGCGGGTGGCCAGATCGAGGTCGAAGGCATCGAGCAGGGTCACGGAGCGCAGCACGTGCCGTTCCTCGGGGGTGAGGTCGGACAGGATCCGGGCGAGGAGAGCGGGGAAGGTGCAGTCGAAGTCGGCCGGCTCGGGCGTGCGGCCGGTGCGGCGGATCTCCAGGAAACGAGCGGCGGCGAGATCGAGGTGGAGGGGCAGGCCGTGGGAGCGGGCGGTGATCGCCGCCCGGACACCGGGCTCGATGAGGGGCCGGCCGTCCTGGACCAGACGGCGGGCGAGGTGATCGTTGCAGTCCTCGGGGGAGAGGTCGCCGACCAGGCGCTGACGCCCGCCCGCCCCGGCACCGGCGCCGGGTGCGAGGCCGGGCCAGACGGTCGGGCCGGTCCAGTCGAGCTGTCCGTGCAGAGCCGGGTCGGCCCAGGCGAGGCGGCTGCGCCCGCTGATCACGAACAGCACGTTGGGCATGAGATAGACCAGGCGCTGCAGCAGGCGCTCGAGGTCACGGTGGCGGTCGGCGGTTTCTTCGAAGGTGTCCAGCAGGACCACCGGGGTGACCTTGTGCTTCGCGGGCAGCTGACCGAGTTCCCACGCCAGCAGGTGCGGGTAGTAGGAGAGAGCCTCCAGGTCGGGAGTGGCCTCCAGCAGCGCAGCCGCGTGGGAGCAGCCGGCCAGGGCGCGGGCGCGTTCGCGGCGCTCCCGCAGTCCTTGGGCCAGGGCGCCGGTGACCTGCCCGGCGGTGGCTCCGCCGGGCAGCTGCAGCAGGGCGGCGGCCTCGCTCACCGCGGTCTGCAGCTGGTGGGGCAGCGCGGTGGCGAAGCGGCCCATCAGCCCGGTGCGCCGCATGTACTCGTCGAGCGGTTCTCCGGGGTGGGTGTGCTCCCAGTACTGGCGCAGGGCCACGTCGAATGAGGGCAGCGGACGGCCCGGGGTTCCGGCGAGGGCGAGCCGGATGGTGAGGATGACGCGTTCGAAGTCGGAGCCGGCCGCCGCGGAGCGGGCCAGGTCGATCCGGACCGGCAGCAGCCGCTCGGTCCATGACGGTGCGCCCCACTGCGCGGGACGCTGGTCGGCCGCGGTGAGCGCGGCCTCGATCTTGCGGAGCAGGGTCGACTTGCCGACCCCTCCGACCCCGTGGAAGACGATCACATTGGTGCGGGGCGTTTCGAGATCCTCCACGTCGAAGCCCGGCTCGCCGGTGCGCCGCAGATGCTGCTCCAGCGCGCCGGCCACCAGGGCCCACTGGTGCTCCCGGTTGGTGAACGCCTCGTTGGCGTCGAAGGACGGGTCGTTGGAGCTGAACAGCGCACGAAGGTCGGCCGCGGCCATGGTCCCCCCACAGGTGATCGCCTCGGGGGACCAACCTATGCCGTACCGGGGCGGGCGGCGGCATCCTGCCGGGCATGACGATGCGGCGGTGGTGGACCGGGCCCGGCCGCAGAGCGAGAATGGGCCCTTTGCCGTCGGTTTCCCGTTGTGAAGGATGGACTTTTCGTGGACGGACCAGCGCCCGCCCCCGGCGGCTTCGACCCGGCCGATCCGGTCGGCTACGAGGCCGCCGTCGAAGCGGTGGGCGGGGTGATCGCCTGGTACAGCTCCCGGATCCTGGCCGAACGGCGCGCGGGCGCGACCCCAGAGGTCCTCCGGGAACTGACCTTGCAGCGGCAGGCGTGTGTGAAGGACCGGGACCGGTTGGAGGACGCGGACAGCCAGGAGACAGCGCGCCTCTTCACTCTTTACACCGCCCGCCTCAAGGAACTTAAGGAGCGGGGGTCCCCGGCCTCGTAAGGGCAGGCGGGCAGGGCGGCCGCAGGGATGGGCCCGGGCAGGCGGTGCGGCTGCATGTGTGCGGGCATCAGTGGCCGGGCGACCCGGGCGATGTGACACAGCGCCTCGCGGTAGTGCGGCAGCACCGTGCACAGTCGGCGGTGCACGGCCCAGAACCGTGCGCCCTCTGCGTCGGTGTAGGGGCGGGACTGCTCGACGAGCAGTGCGGCAGCGGCGCGTGCCGGGCGCTCCCAGCGCCCCTGGCGGGTGCGTCCGTTGCGGTAGAGGACCGTGCCGTCGCGCCGCAGCACCATCACCGAGTCGGCCACCCCCGCCTGCTCGGCCATCGCTACCGCCTCGGCCAGCACCGCGAAGTGGACATCGTGCCCGTGCGTGGTGGTGAACCGGGCGGGAACACCGAGCTGGATCATCCGGGCGCAGCGATCGGCGGTGCCCTGAAGGGAGTCGGCCGCGCGCACGGCCAGGACCACCAGCTCCACCCGGTAGCCCGCCTGCTGGTAGAGCATCGCGGTGTTCACGAACGAAGCCGCGCTGGCAGGAGCGATCTCGACGACGACGTCCGCGCGCCGCTCGCGCACCAGCTCCTCGGCCATCGCCTGCCACGCCCGGTAGTCCGGCCGGATCCGCTCCCCGGCCGTGCGCGGTTCTTCTCCCAGCAGCTGGAGGTAGTCGGGGTGGGCGGTCTTGAAGTCGTCGCCGTTGATCTTCACCGGCCGCCCCCGCAGCGTCCGCCGGATCATGGGGGTCATCCCGGTTTTTCCCGCGCCGGGCTGCCCCATGAGGAACACGGCAACCGGTCTCTCCTGCGGCGTGACGTTCGCCAGCAGGTCCGGAACGATCAGATGGTCGAAGATCCACCGGTGTTCCTCCGCAGAGAGCCGGTGGTAGTCGACCCCGGGCGCCTGGTGCCGGGCCTGGGCGGTGCGGCGGACCGGTTCCGCGAGCGCGGCGGCCCGCTCGGCATCCCGCCGCACCGCCAGCGCCCAGTCCGAGGAGAGCTGCGGATCGTGGGCGCGCCGGTCGGCGTCGGCGAGCTGGCGGCGGAAGGCGCCGGTCTCCGCCGCGGTCCACGGGCGGGCCCGCTCGGCGACCACCGCCTCTGCGGCACCGGCCGGATGGCACCACCGGCCGTCAGGGCCGAGCTCGTTGACGTACACCACGTCGGCGCCGCGGCGGACCACGGTCACCCGGTCGACCAGGCGCCTGGTCTCGATGGCCGCGAGGGCGCCGGGCAGCGCTGCGGCGCAGGCGTCGTGGTTGGTCCAGGACACATAGCGGGCCCGGCCCTCCTCGGCGAGCCGCAGATACCGGTCCAGCACACCGAGCTGGCTCACCGCCGCCGGCACCGCCAGCGCCACCACCTCGACCCGGTACCCCGCCCGCCGCCACCCGGACAGCGCCGCCTCCCACCCCGCCGGGTCGGGCAGGGCCTCCTCCGCCACCACATCGAACCGGCCGGCCCTCGCTCGCTCTTCGACTTCGGCCCGCCAGCGATAGGTCTCCTCCCGCACCCGTACACCCGCCGTCCGCACGTCCTCCGCGAGGAAGGCGGTGTAACCGGGATGAACAGCCTTGTAGGCATCGCGGTCCACCCGCACCACACCACCGCGCCGGCTGAGGGCCGCATGCACCAGGTCCATGACGAACGTCTTGCCGCTCCCGGCCTGGCCCAGGACGAACACCACCACCGGACACTCCTGCGGCACTGCGGCGTGCAGCGCTTCCGCGAGAGTCGGCGCGGCCGGAGGCCGACGCGGGGGCGGGGGCGGCGAGCTCACGTACTCCTCCAGAAACGGATCACGGCGCGGCCGGGGACCGGTCTGCCGGGTGCGCGGGGCAGGGCAGTTCTGCTCGGACTGAGGGTCGCCGGGCGTGCCTGGGCATGGCCCGGCGGGTGCGAGTTGGTATGGATCTACCCGCCAGCCGATCGTAAGACCCACCCTGGAACAAAGTCCAGCCCGGGGGTAACCTAAGACTTTGCCGGGGTGCTGCAGACAGAACAGCGGGGATCTCAATGACTGACCGACGGGATGGCGGCGGGCGCCGCACCATGCCTTCTGAACGCGCCGACGACTACACCCAGGGCCTGCGCACCGAGCGCGCACTGGCATGGCTGGTGGCGATTCCGGACCCCATCGACCGCGTTCGCAGCGCCGACGCCCTCGCCGAACACGCACGCAGCGTTCAAGGAGACATCGGGCGAGTGCGCCGCCAGGCGATCTACGAGGCGACACTGCGCCCCGGACACACAGGTGAATCCGTTGCCGCAGAACTCGGCATCAGCGCCAAGGCCGTCTCCGCCGCCGTCTCCGCATCCCGCTCTCAGGACCGTCAACTGTTCCGGAGCGCATTGGAGATTCTCATGCGGCCGGGTGTGAGCGATGTCCCGGCAGATCAGCTGGCACCCGGTCTTCGGGCGAGGGACGTGCTGGTCCAGGCCCGAGTCCTGCTCCGAGGATGCGGCAGCTACAACGCCGAAACGATCAATGATGACGAGTATGCCGTTCTGGAACAGTCCGAGGACAGGGCGCGTCGTATCCAGCGTTCGGCAGGCGTAGAGGCACCGTCACCGGCCGGGGAAAGCACCGATGAAGATCACGTTCCCGAGGCCATGCGCAATGCGGCTGCCGTCTTCGC
This sequence comes from Streptomyces jumonjinensis, assembly GCF_009600885.1. Classification (GTDB taxonomy): domain Bacteria; phylum Actinomycetota; class Actinomycetes; order Streptomycetales; family Streptomycetaceae; genus Streptomyces; species Streptomyces jumonjinensis. Next base: position 44,824 of record NZ_VCLA01000157.1, on the reverse strand, counting down.
CGTCCTGCCTGGCATCCTGCCGTTGCACTTCGGGACACCCAACATTCAGGAATCACCTGACCGTTCCGGCCTGTGGTCAATCGGCTGGCAAATCCTTCCCGCAGAGGAGGGAGTGGGCGAGTACTACGCCGGCCCTCACCGTGACGGCTGGGTGGCCACTGAATACCTGATCTGGTTTGTTCGCGACCTGGCGCGCGGCGGGTACGGAATCTGGAGCGACGTCTTCGCCCTCCCCCCGTTCATGAACGAACCGGGTACGTCTCTCTACTTTTCGATCCAGGGAGACCTGAACGCGGAAAAACCGATCACACCAGATCAGTTCGTGCGCGACCTGCGACGTTCATGGGTCGATCAGCAAACAGGATTCATGGATCTCGACTGGCCCAAACCGCCAGCTGCTGACTTCGAAGCATCATGACGCGGTGACCATCCCGGTTGGGCCGACTCCCGTGGTTACCCAGGCGGGGCGGATACCGTCGGGCGGTTGCCGGGCAGCACGGCGAGGATGTTCTGTGCAGTGGCGGTGTACGCCGCGACGAAGCCGTCCCCGAGCAGCGGGACACCGCTGGTGCCCATGTCCTGAGCGACCGCGTCGTAGAAGGCCGGATCGGTGGAGCGGGCCGGCTCACGGCCGTGGCAGACAAGACCGTGGATGGCGACGTCGTGCCGGCGGGTCGGGCGTGCAGCGCCCCGGCCGGAACCCCGGTTGATGACGGGAACGGGCAGCCGCATCCCGGGGTTGCGTACTGGCCTGGGTGTGCGGTGTGCCCGGGCCGGACGGCCTGGTGCCGCGCCTCGGGCTCAGGAGCTGATCAGCGTCGCTGGTCAAGGGCGGGCAGTCGGCTCTCGCGCGGTTGTTCCTGACCCGGCGACCTCCTGCCGATAGGGCGCGGTGAACCTGAGGCACTCGTGGGGGAAGCCCGCGTGGGCGGCTGATCGGGTGGAGGTGAGGGTGTTGTCAGTGCCCTGCTTTAGGGTCGTCTCCCCGTAAAGGGGGTGTTCCGTTCCCGCCCGGCCTCTAGCCCGGGCCGGGCGGGAACGGGCCGGCACGGCCCCCTTTTTCGGCACGGGGGCCGGGCCTCTTCCGGATGGAAGGGCGACACCGAGGTGTCCTGTCTCCATATGAGGGGGTTCCCGGTGGGATTGCAAGGAAAACCGGGAACTTCACCCGCCGGACGGCGTCCGGCGTGCTCGACGTGCACCGGAACGGTCATCTCCGGCCGTACGGCTGACCGTCCGCGACTCCTAATGTTCCGTGAATCAAAGATCACGTAGCGTTATGTACTGCTGCCGGTCCATGCTGAGGACCCCCACCAACAGCGGCTCGGCACCCGCTCGTTGCAGGGGTCCCCCCTTTGACGTGGTCTTCCGGATGACTGCGGCACGACACCAAGGACTGGTGATGAGCAGCAAGCAGATAGCGGCAGCAACGGCGCTGGCGCTGGTGACGTTGGTGGTCTTCGGCTGGAGCACGGTGATGGCGGCGATGGGCCACGCGGCCCTCATCGCCGTGCTGGCCCCGGTCCTGGGCCTGACGGTGGTCCAGGTCCTGCGCGGCGTCCGCTCGCGCACTGCCTCTGGGCACCGTGTGACGGTGGTGCCCGACGAGGAGGACAGCGCCCCGTGATGTCGTCGAACGAGCCGGGGCCGGCCTCTGAGCCGGCCCCGGCCCGCCCCGGCCGCAAACTCGGCCGCATCGTGGACACGGCCGGCAGCGCCCACCGGGCCTGGCTGGTACCGACCCGCGAGCGCTACCTCGCCTCCGGCCGTACCCTCAGCGAACTCGGCCTCAGCGTCCCGCTCGCCAAGTCCAAGCTCTCCGAACTGCTGCGCGGTGTGGGCCACTACCCGCGCTGGGAGGTCGTCCACCGCCTGGCCCGCGAGCTGGACATCCCCGTCTGGCCCCTGCACCGGCTGTGGAAGGAGGCGGCCCTCGACGTCGGCAAGAGCCGGGACTGGGTAGACCGCTCCACCGAAGGTGCCATCGCCCTCACCACCGCCCGCTCCGGACCGCCCCTCGACCACGGCGCCCTGCGCATCATGGTCACGGAGGACTACCGCCTCTACGCCGGGAACTTCCTGTACGGCGAGGCCCGCGACGCCGCAGTGGAGGACACCTTCGCCATGCTCTGGCTCACCTGGGACGAGGCCCTGGCCAGCCCCGACACCCGCCGCTACGCCTGGAACATCCTGCGCACCACCGTCAGGTCCAGGGCCGGCTTCCGCGACGACCGGCCCGTGCTCACGGATGCGGCCTTCGACACCGTCGCCCTGCGCACCCGGACCTCCACCGAGGGCCAGGCCGCGCAGCTGACCGAGAGCCTGGAACTGTTCGCGGCGATCAGCCGGCTGCCCGACGCCCAGCTCGACGTCATGGTCCTGCGGCGCCTGTGCGGCTTCACCGCCGAGGAGGTCTCCGACCTCCTCGGCATCCCCCTGGCCGCCGTACGCTCCGACGAGCGCCACGCCGAACGCTTCCTGGACGACACCATCGAGACCCACGTGCTGCCGCCCCAGACCGGAGGAGCAACCCCATGACCACACTCGACCACATCCTTTCCAGGGCGCTGCTCGTCCGTGACCGCGCCGTGCCCCGCGACGCCGTCCCACCCGGCGAGGCCGACCCTCCCCCCCGCCCCGCTGTCATCCCGGGCCCGGCACCGAACGCCGCGGCGGTGGCCGCGGCCGAGGACCTGCGGGCACTGTGCGAGACCCTGGTCCGCAACACACCTGCCGTCGCCGTCGCCGCCTTCGTCACCGAGCAGGTCCCCGAGCCCCGCAGCGCACTGATCCTGGCATGCGTCCTCCAGCTGACCGACACCGACGACGGAGCCAGGTTCTGGTGGCAGTACGCCGCCGGCGCCGGTCAGCCCGCCGCCGCCTACTGCCTCTACCTCCACCACCTCGCCCTCGGCGAGACCCACACCGCCCGCTGGTGGCACGCCCAGACCGACGAGGTGCAGGCCAGCGAGACGGACCCGCAGGCTCACCAGGTGCGTACCGCCATCTACTGGGGCGGCGACGAGCCGGGCGTTCTCCACCGCGAGGAGGAGGTCGCCACCACCACGATCCTGCGCCTCCTGCGCAGCCTGGCACGAAACGTCAGCCGCCCCCGGTCCGCCGTGGTCACCGCACTGATGACCTACATGCCCACCGCCGTCGCCGTCGGCTATCTCCGCGAACCAGAAAGCGAACTTCCCCTGCCCGGACCCGGGTTCGCCTGCAAGATCCGCGTCCTGCTGGCCGCAGCCGCCGACGGGCCCGACGGACCCAGCGACCTCCCCGCACGCCCACACGCTCGCCCGGGCCTGCGGCGAGACGCCACCTGGCCCGCACTGCGGATCTACCACCAAATCGACGGAGCCGCGACCCACTGAACAACCCGCCGGACCACGCTCCCGCGCCCCTGGGCCCAGGGGCGCGGGAGCGCAGAGGCCTACGAAGGCACGCCCGGCCCGGACCCGGCCGGACCGGTCTACCGCTCGGCGTTCAACGAGTGGCTGCACGAGGCGCGCGGCTGAACGGGCCGGGTGCACGGGCCGGAAGGCACCGCCGAACGCCTGAATCGCCCCTGAGTGGAGCGTTGGCCGGATCGGGCCCGGGTGTCGGCGGTGGTGGCTACCGTCGGCCCATGGCGCTGGATGAGGAGATCGAGAAGGCTCGCGTGGAGCGGGACGCACAGGATGCCGAGCAGCGGGAGAAGCAGCGACGGCAGGAGCGCACCCAGGAGCGGCTGCTGGAACTGGCCGCCGACGCGGCCAAGAGGCTCGCCCCGTACGCGCGCCGGGAGACCGCGCAGTACCTCCATGTCGTGCAGCCTTCCCCGGTGGGCACCGTGACCGGGCCCGGGGCAGGACGTACCGGGAGGCGGACGGTCAGTGGTGCTGGCTGATGCGCGATGTGAAGCACCGCGCGGTCGACGGCATTGGCCGGGTACGCACGGTGATCCTGCTGCTGCAGGACGGGTGCTTCGCCCGGGTGCGCCTGGACTGGGGGCAGCAGGAGCCGGGGGTGTTCGTCACCTCGGTGGTCACCCACGAGCCGGTCGCCGCCGACTTCGTGGCGGACAGGTTCGCCGGCGCTCGGCTCAACGACGGGTGGATCGCCGAGCTGGAGAAGGATGTCGCACGGGTTCTCGTCGACTGCGAACGCGGCCCGGCACCTCGTAGCAGGGTTCCGGCGCACCTCCACTCTGCGCGGCGCGCCAACCAACTGCCCAGGTGATGTCTGCGTGACGTCGTCAGTCGAGGAAGCCCAAGGCGGCATCAGGCTTGCAGTCGGAGCACGCGGGCAGCCCTTCGGCGAGAGCGCGGCGGGCCTCGTCGCGGGTCAGGGCGCGGCCGCCGGGCGCGGGCATCCAGCACTCGCCGGTGTGCAGACGGATCGGCCCGGCGATGCTCTTCTCCACGAGCCAGTCGGGTGAGGGTGGCGAAGGGCGCGACGGCCCGGCCGAGGCCGGCTGCGAGCCGGCCAGGAGGAGCGACGGGACTGGCGCTGCTGCTCGGCTTCCCGGATCCAGCGCTCCGTGCGCTCCAAGTCCTTGATTTGGACGCGGCGCAGGAAGTACAGCATTTCCAGCCGCTCGGCGTCGTACGGGCCGGACACGGCACTCAGCCCGCAGGCGCCGCGCGCTCGGTGGTAGTAGTGCGCTTCAGGGCCATCCTGGCCTCCACCAGGTCCGGCCCTCGCAGCTCCTGCCAGAACGGGTGCACCGTCACCTGTTCGGTCAGCTCCAGCAGCAGCCCGCGCAGCCGCGCCACTTCTGTCTTCTGCTGGCCGGTGTAGCCGGGACTGTCCGGCATCGCGCCGATCCGGTCGCTGTGCAGCTGCTTGTCGCCCTCCCACCCGGGCATCGGCTCGACCGACCAGGGCAACTCCCGGCACAGCTCCTCGTACTCGGCCCGCGTCCGGTGGAGCCGGGTCTGCGCGTCGCGGAGGTCTGCGGGAAAGTCGCTTTCAGCCATGGCTAAATAGTACGCCTGTTCGAGTCTGGAGCTCGTTGAGGTGATCCGATCGTCGTTCCAGCCCCCAAAATGCGGCGGACTGCTTTCGTCACCGGCATGATCACCCGTCTGAAGCGCGCCGTACTGGCCGCCGCCGTGTGCACGGCCGCCGTCCTTCCTCTCACTCTTGCCGCACCCGCCGGCGCCGCACCCGGTGCCTCCTCCTCCGCCCCGACTACTGCCGCGCTGGCCGAGAGCACCCCGTTCGCCGCCGCGGTGGCACTGCTTCCGGTCGGGGTGGAGGACCGGACGGGGTACGACCGGGACAAGTTCCGGCACTGGAACACCGGTCTGGATCCGGCGGACGGCTGCAACACCCGGGCGGAGGTGCTGATCGCCGAGGCGGTCGAGGCCCCCGCGATCGGCGCCCGCTGCGCCCTGACGGGCGGCTCCTGGTGGTCGTACTACGACGAGCAGACCGTCACCTCGGCCGGCACGCTCGACATCGACCACATGGTCCCCCTCGCCGAGGCGTGGGACTCCGGCGCGGACGGCTGGACGGCGGCCCGCCGGGAGGCGTACGCCAACGACCAGGGCCAGGCGTCCTCGCTCGTCGCCGTCACCGCCCGCTCCAACCGCTCCAAGTCGGACCAGGACCCCGCCGAATGGCTTCCCCCGGCCGAAAGCGCGCTCTGCCGTTACGTATCGGAGTGGACCGCGACCAAACTCCGCTGGGACCTCACCGTCGACGAGAACGAGCAGGACCGCCTCTTCCTCGTCGCGGCGGGGTGCACCGGCACCACCGTGACCTGGGAGACCGCACCGTAATCAGCGGATGACGGGCCCTGTTGCGCCGCCGGGCGGAACAGGGCCCACACGGTCCGCCCCGCCCTACGGCCACGGCCCTTCGTAACCGGCCACGGCAACATGGTTCAGCCGAGTTCGGAGAGCTCCTTTTCGATGTCCTTGCCGATGTCCTCCGCGTCGGACTCCAGATTCTTCTCAAGGTCCTTCACGAAGGCGGTGGTGACCTCCCCGGTGATCTTCTCCAGGGTCTTGTCGTCGAGCCCCTCGCACGGCTTGGGCTTCCTGCCATCCCTCAGATCGTCCGCGCCCTTGACGGCGGACCCCGCGTCGACGCTCTTGTTGATCGCTTCGGTCATGGCGTCCTTGCAGGCCGCGGCGTCGGGCTTGGAGCCCTCGCCGCCACCGCCACCGCCGCCGCATGCCGTGAGCGCGAGCAGAAGGGCAGCCGTGATCGCCGCCGCTGTGGATGTACGCATGTTTCCCCCGTAGTTGTACGAATCCGACCCATCATCGACTGTGTGCAAGCCAATGGGCGGCCATACGGCGGCGATGTGACCCACTTCTCGCCCGTCCTGCCGGGCGCCCCGCAACCCTGGCGACCACCGTGAGGAACCGGCGCCCCTGCGCCAAGGTATGAGCAGGTCGAACGACCCCATGGGCGACCGGCTCGCCCGAATCGAAGGAGTACGCACACATGGCCGCCACCCCGCTGACCGACGCCGAACTCGCCCAAGCCCTCACCGGCCTCCCCGGCTGGACGGTCCAGAACGGCAAGCTCACCGCCGCCTTCAAGGCCGACCGCGCCGCCGTCCCCACCCTCTACGCGGCCGTCGCCGCCGCCGAGGACGAGGCCAACCACCACGCCGAGATCCGGATCCTCTACGGAACCATCGCCTTCGCCCTCGCCACCCACGACGCCGGGGGCGCCATCACCGCCCGGGACACCGCCATGGCCACCCGCATCACCGCCCTCGCCGCCGAACACAGGGCCCGCCCCGTAGACAGCTGACGCCCCACCCGGCGGGACATCCGGCCGACGACCCCCGCCGCTCCCCCGACGCCGAAGAGCCCCGCCCGGCCGAAACCGGGCGGGGCCCTCCACAGCGGGATGAGGGCGCGAACCCTTCCCCTGACTCGTAGACCGTGTGGGACTCGAAACCCACAACCAACGGATGAGAGGAGCCCGCTCCCCTTCTAGGGCCCTGACGTGGGAGGAGTCGACCACGCAGCGGGACCGGTCCACGCGTGAGGCTGCGTTCAGCACGGCGAGCAGGACTTCGCGGAGCCGCTACAGGACGCCGGCCTCGTTCCAGTCGCGCAGCCTGCGTCAGCAGATCATGCCCGAGCCGAAGCCCGGTTCCCTGGGCCGGCACTCCCCCTGGATTCCGGTGTGCAGCACGTACAGGATCCCGCGCAGCATCTCCCGGTCCGGCAACGGCTTTCGGCCCGGGTTACCGCAAGCGCCGCACTCGCTGCGGCGGCAGCCGACTCTCGGCCCCACAGCTCATCCGACACGATCCACGGCGATGCCCCCATGCCAGACCAAACGCTCGACTCCCGCCCCGAATACGGCAACCAGGCCCGATCCACCTCACTGTGTCAGCCACTGTTGAGGAAGGTCACCATTGATCACGCGGCGGCATCTTCGGCGGACCCTGTGCTGGCGACTTGTCACATCTGCTTACGCTGGTGAACATTCAGGTCTGGACGGCCCGAAGCTGCTGTCTGGCACGGCAGGCGGTACAGGCAATGACGCCACGCACGCATACGAGCAATGGGAACTCGTCCGGTTTGAGCGCAGGCGCCAAGTGTCTCCCGTAGACCGCCATGAAGATCAACTCGGTGGTTGGGATTGCTACCGTCAGATCCTCTTCCGCTCCGCTCTGCCGCTGGAGCCACACGGAGGACTGGGGACCGATCCGGGCAAGGCAAAGGGTGCCCGAAGCCTGGCTGTGCATACCGACCGGGGCACCCTTCGCAGCTGACTATACGTGTCGGCAGCCCCTGTCAGAAGAGTGTTACGGAGGCCCGGAACCGAGCAGATTGAAGGCTCCGTACACCCCCGACGCGAGCGCCGCCACGCCCACGATCACCGCCGGAAGCGCCCTTCGCCGGGCACTCGCCAGCGCCACCGCAGCCGGCAGCAGCAACGGAAATGCGGGCATCATCAGCCTGGGCCGGGAGCCGAAGTAGCCGGACCCGATCAACGAGATCACGACCACCATGACGCAGTAGACGATCACGGGCAACGGTTGGCGCGGCCGTTGCCGTACGCACAGCCACACCACCCAGAGGAGTAAGGCGAAGGCTGCGCACAGTCCGAGCCCTGCGAGGACGCTGCGGCCGAATTGTTCCGCCACGAATACGGCAAGCGCCGCACCCCCGTCGATCCGGTTGTTCCAATCCGCCTGGATATCGAAGTAGGCGAACGGGTTCCCCTCCCACACGGCCACGAAGACGATGTACGACAGCCAGCCCAGCGGGGCCAGACAGACCCCCACCGCCATCCGCCAGTGCCTCCGGAGCGGTTCACCTCCGCCCCGTTCGGTGACCAGACGCCACATCGCCGTGACGCCGATCGCTGCGATCAGCGCAGCCGCGACCGGCCGGGTAAGCCCAGCGCCGACACACAGCACACCCGCCGTGATCCACCTGTCCGTCAGAACGGCGTACAGCGCCCAAGCCGCCAGCGCCGTAAACAACGTCTCGGTGTACGCCATGGACTGCACGAACGCCGTCGGGTACGCCCCCCAGAGCACGGCCAGCAGTGTGCCCGCCCGGCGCCCGTATATCCGCGCACCCACGGCGAAGATGCCACAGGCGGCGGCGAGCGAGGCGAGCCATGAGATCAACAGGCCCGCGCCGGCTACGCCGAGGGGCGGGAATAAGACGGACAGGCCCCGCTCCAACGCGGGCAGGAGCGGGAAGAAGGCCAGGTCGGAGTGGAGGGTGCCGTCCGGAAGCCGGACCTCGTAGCCGTATCCGTGTTCGGCGATCCGCTGGTACCAGACCGAGTCCCAGCGGCCTGTCAGCCGGCGCATTCCGTCCTTGCCGGTGACGGAGGCGCTGATCATGAGGATCGCAAGACCGGTGAGCCGTACGGCAATGTAGCCCAGCAGCGCGGGCGCGGCGTAGCGGAGTGAAATCGTCAGCGAATGGGCCGCGGAACCCGGCCGCAGGGCGATGGCCCGTAAGAGGGGGACGGCCTTGGGCTCGGGCATGCTGGAGAATATCGCGCGTCGGTGATCACTGCGCAGCCTTCCAGTCGTGCGTACGCAAGGTCGCCGACATCCGCCTTGCCGCAGTGGGCGACCAGGTGTTCGCGACCCGGATCGACACCGACGGCGACCACCTCGACTGGCGCCAGGACCAGCGGCTGACCACCTGCTCGCCCGTACCTTTCGTCCCACCGGACATCCGTGAAGCGGCCCGGTCCTACCTCGACGCGTTCGGGCTCGTCTTCGGCGCATTCGATTTCGCCCTCGACGGCGACGGCCGATGGTGGTTCCTCGAATGCAACCCGAACGGCCAGTGGGCGTTCGTCGACCAGCCGACGACCAAGGCCATCACGACCGCGCTCGCGGACACCCTCCAGAAGGGCACCACCGCATGACCACCACCGACACCGCCGGAACGCTGCGCCGACGACTCGTCGAGCAGCTTGTCGCGGACGACCTGCTGCACGACCCCGAGCTGCGCCGTGCAGCCGAGACCGTCGCCCGCGAGACGTTCCTCGGCCCCGCGATCTACAAACCCAGCGCGCCTCCGGGGGTCACGGTCTGGACCCCCACCCGCCGTGCCGACGTTCCGGCCGGGGAATGGCTGCGGCTGACCTACGAGAACACCACATGGGTGACGCAGCTCGACGGCGTCCTCGCCGAGGACGCCACCGGCCCGGTGACCGGCGGCACCCCGACGTCGTCCTCGACGCTCCCGGGGGTCGTCCTGTGGATGCTCGAACAGGCCGGCGTCGCCCGTGGGAAGCGGGTGCTGATCATCGGGGCCGGTACGGGGCTGTCCACCGCGTACGTCAGCGAGATCGCCGGGGAGGAGAACACGACGGCGATCGAGACCGACCCAGCCGCCGCGGCGCGCGCTCGGAAGGCCCTCGACGAGGCCGGATACACCCCGGCCCTCATCACCGCCGACGGGCTGCGGGGACACGCGGACCGGGCCCCGTACGACGTCGTGATCGCCTTCTGCTCGATGCGGCACATCCCCTACGGACTGCTGCGGCAGATCCGGGAGGGCGGAACCCTGCTCGTCACCCTCGCGGGATGGGGATTCGGGCACGGCCTGGTACTTCTCACCGCCGATGGGGTCGGCGGGGCGACGGGCCGATTCCTGTCCGGGTACACCTCGTTCATGATGGCCCGGCCGCACGACCGGCCCCCGCACGGGCCGTTCGAGCTGCTGCCGGGCGAGAACCGGCCCAGCCGCATCGACCCCGCCCTGCTGGACGACTGGTCCGGCCGGTTCGTCGCCCAGCTCGCCACCCCCTCTGCCGAACGGCTCGGCATGGGAGCCGAGCAGATCCTGCTCGACGTCGCCACCGGATCACAGGCCCGGACCCAGCCGGACGGGAACGGCGGATGGACCGTGACCCAGCGAGGCCCGCTGGAACTCTGGAGCGCCGTCGAGGACGCCATCGCCGTCTGGCAGGGTCACGGCTCGCCCCACCTGTCCGAATTCGGCGTAACCATCACGCCCGACGCCCAGCGGGTCTGGCTCGGCGCACCGGACGGACCGGGCTGGGCGCTGCCGGTCTAGGGCGTACGTCCTCCGTGGCCGCGAGCCGGGACGGTCGGTGGCCATCGCGGCTCGCGGCGCGCTGTCGAGGTGGCGTACGGCAGGAGAACCGGTGTGCCGTCCTCCCGAGCGGTAGTCGCACGGGGTACCGCCCGCGCTTGGCGACGGCGCATCCGATCGTGCGTCCCTGCGGAGGACACGGTTCGAAGAACGGGTGCCGGACGACATGGCCGGCCTCGTACCCCAACAGTCCGAGACTCGTTCGGCGCCTCGGGCACGCAGGGCACCCGAACAGCCGCCAAAAAGGCTGTGGTCCGACCGGATGCAACCGGTCGGACCACAGAACACGCAGGTCAGAGCAGCAATGACGCTGCTCGGACCGGGTAGGCCGTGTGGGACTCGAACCCACAACCAACGGATTAAAAGTCCGCTGCTCTGCCAATTGAGCTAACGGCCCTCGGCGAGTCATCCCCGAGCATAGCTGGCCCCGGCGCGTGAGCCGATCGGGTATCCGATCACGGAGGGCCGGAGTCCTCCGATGTCACCATTCCGACCGCGGTTCAGCGGGTGCGGCCCCCGGTGAACGGCGGTCGCAGGGCGGTGGGAGACGGCCTGGAGGGCCGTGCGGAGGCGGGGGGAGGAAAAGGCACGGGGCCCGTACTCCAGGTGGAATACGGGCCCCGTGAAGGTCAATCAGCCGTTGCGCTTCCAGCGCGGCTTCTCGTCGCGGCGGCCGAAGGAGGAACCGGAGGAGTTGGGGCCGGTGCTCCGGTGGTCGTCGCGGCGGGCGTACGGACGGTCCGCGGAGCCGGAGCCGGCGCGGAAGCCGCCGGAGGGGCGGTCGTCGCGGCGGTCGCGGTTGAACGGACGGTCGCTGCCGCGGTGGCCGCCGCTCGGGCGGTCGTCGCGGCGGAAGCCGGTGGACGGGCGGTCGTCACGACGCTCATCGCGGCGGAAACCACCGGACGGACGGTCGTCACGGCGGAAGCCGCCCGACGGACGGTCGTCACGACGCTCGTCCCGACGGAAACCACCGGACGGGCGGTCGTCACGACGCTCATCGCGGCGGAAACCACCGGACGGGCGGTCGTCACGGCGGAAGCCGCCCGACGGGCGGTCGTCACGACGGTCGAACGAACGACGGTCGTCCCTGCGGTCGTCACGGCGGAAGCCGCCCGACGGACGGTCGTCACGACGCTCGTCCCGGCGGAAACACCGCGGTCGTCACGACGGTCATCGCGACGGTCGTCACGGCGGTCGAACGAACGGCCCCGGCGCTCGAAGTTCCCACGGTCGTCACGGCGCTCGGCCGACTGCTCCGGCACCGTGGCCGCCGCCACGGCGGCCTCCAGCTCCGCCTCAGCGGCCTCGGCCATCTCGGCGACCGCCGTCTCCGGGTCCTCGCCGCGCTCGCGCGCAGCGCGGGCCACCAGACGGTCGGCCTCCTCGCGCAGCTCGGTCGCCCGGCGCTGCACCCGCTCAAGCTGCCGGACCAGGTCGGCGGCCTCGCGCTCGGCCTGCTTGGCGGCGTTGTTCGCGGAGTCGGCCTGGACCTCGGTCAGCGAACGCGCGCCGGTGATCTCGGCGACCTCGGGGTCGAACGCGCCGGCGCCGCCCACGATGTGACGCGAGGCGTCCACGCCCGCGTCCTCCATCAGCCGGAAGATCTGGCGGCGCTGGTGCGGCAGCGACAGCGAGACGACCGTGCCGGACTTGCCCGCACGGGCGGTACGCCCGGAACGGTGCAGATAGTCCTTGTGGTCACCGGCCGGGTCCACGTTCAGGACCAGGTCGATGCCGTCGACGTGGATGCCGCGCGCGGCGACGTCGGTCGCGACGAGCGCGTTGACGTAACCGTCCTTGAAGTCGGCCAGCGTCCGCGTCCGCGCGCCCTGCGTCATGCCGCCGTGCAGCGCGTCCGCCTTCACGCCCGACTCGCGGAGCTGCTCGGCGATGCGGTCGGCGCCCAGCTGGGTGCGGACGAAGATGATGGTGCGGCCCTTGCGGGCGGCGATGGCCGCCGTGACCGGGGCCTTGTCCTTCGGCTTCACCACGAGGACGTGGTGGGTCATGGTGGTGACATTGCCCTGGGCGCTGTCGACCTCATGGCTGACCGGGTTGGACAGGTAGCGCTTGACCAGCGTGCTGATCTCGTTCTCCATGGTCGCGGAGAAGAGCATGCGCTGACCGCCGGACGGCACCTGGTCGAGCAGCTCGGTGACCTCGGGCAGGAAGCCCAGGTCCGACATCTGGTCGGCCTCGTCCAGGATCGAGATCTGGACCTGGTCGAGCGAGCAGGCGCCGCGGTTGATGATGTCCCGCAGCCGGCCCGGGGTGGCGACGAGGATGTCGACGCCGCGCTCCAGGGCGTAGATCTGGTTGCCCATGGACGTACCGCCGCAGACGACCTTCATCTTCAGGCCGAGGACGTCGCCGTACGGCTGAAGCGCGTCCGCGACCTGCATCGCGAGCTCACGGGTCGGCGTGAGGATCACACCGCGCGGCTTCTTCTTCTCGGTGTGGCCACCGGCCAGCGTCGCCAGCAGCGGCAGACCGAAGGAGAGCGTCTTTCCGGAGCCGGTACGGCCGCGGCCGAGGATGTCCTTGCCGGCCAGGGCGTCCGGGATGGTCGCGGCCTGGATCGGGAAGGGGCTGGTCACACCGTTCTGGGCGAGCTTGCGCACAACGCCCTCGGGCAGACCCAGGTCCGCGAAGGTGATGGTCGGCTCGGCGTCGGCCTCGGCCTCAACCTCGGAGTCCGACTCGGCGTCCTCGGCGGAGACGGAGAGCTCGTCGGCCTCATCGGCCTGGACCGTCTCAGCGGCCTCGGCGACCTCAGCGGCCTCGATGACCTCGATCGCCTCTACGGTCTCGGCCGTCTCGGCCGTCTCGACGACCTCAAGGGTCAGGATCTCGTCGTTCTCGGGCATGACAGCGTGATCAGTACTGAAATTGGACATGCGAAATGCGAAACCTTCCGGAGTCTCGGCACGCGCCCAAACTCCGTGATTTTCGCAATTCGACCGCCTCGATGCGGTCAGCCACGGCTAGGGAGAGTACGCGCCACACGGCGCGCTTCTGTTTCGGCGCCGGGCAATGGGATCAAACGATCTACCACCATACGCACTCTCCCCCACTCAAGGCAAACCCCGATCGAGTGACCGCCCGCACATCCCGGGTCCGGGCCTGGTCAGACCGGTCCCATCCGGGGCGATGCCAGGGGCTCACCCCGCATCCCCGGGCCGTCCGCCTCGGTCATCCGCATCGCCGCCCCGGCCTGCACCTCCGGTGCGGAGGAGGCCGTGGGCTGCTCGGTCGGCTCGGTCGGCTGGGGAGTGGGACTCTCCGGCGGCGCCGCGGTCGGGGTCTGCTGCTGCGGCGGAGCGGACGGCGTCACGGGGGCGGAGGGCTGGCCGCCTCTGGTCGGCGAGGGCGCCGCCCCCGGCGGCTTCGGCCGGTTCGCGGAGGACGGCCCCGGCGTGGGAGCCGGCGAGCCCTTCCCGCTCGGGCTCGGCGACGCCTTCGGCGTACCGCTCGCACTCTCGGACGTCTCGCCGGAGACCTCCGCCCGTCCGCCCGCCTGCCGGCCGCCGGGTCCCACCGCGTGCCCGCCGTCCGGCTCGGCCACCGTGTCGGTCCGGTCCACCGACTTGCTGGGGGCGGGCTTTCCGCTCTTGTCGTCGCTCACGCTCATACAGCCGGCCGAGGACGCGAGCGCCAGCGAGGCGGCGAACGCGACAGCCAGACGACCAGGGGCGGACAAATGGCGCACGAGGGCACCTCCGGGGGACAGAGCGGGGACAGAACACGGGTTTCACTGCCCAACTCCCAGTGCCCCACAAGGGACACGCCCCACGCCTGACAAGTACACGACCTCCGACCGCCGCTCGGCGCGGCACTCGGCCGCCACTCGGCGCGGCGTCCGGCCGGCGACCCCCGCCGCTACCCCGCCAGCCGCTCCGCCAGCTCCGCCCCCGCCATCAGCGCACCCGTCCCCACCAGCACGGACGCGACCACATTGACCACCGCCAGCGCTCGCCGACCGCACTCGGCGAGCCGGAGCGTCTCGTACGAGAGGGTCGAGTACGTGGTGAGCGCCCCGGACAGGCCGGTACCGAGCAGGGCGTACGCCCGGGAGGACACCGCCGCCCCCGCGAGCGCCCCCAGCAGCAGACAGCCCGCCGCGTTGACCGCCAGGGTGCCCCAGGGGAAGGGCGAGTCGAGGCGGGACCGGACCGCCCGGTCCGTCAGATAGCGCAGCGGCGCACCCACGGCCGCGCCCACGGCCACCAGCAGCCAGTTCACCGCCGGCCCCCGGCGAGGGCCGCCCGGGTCAGCGAGGCCGCCGCCCACACCGCGGCCAGACAGGCGCAGACCGTCCCGCCCGCGTACGCGGGCGCGAGCCAGCTCTCCCCGCGCGTCAGCAGCTCGCGGAAGTCCAGCGCGTACGCCGAGAACGTGGTGAAGCCGCCGAGGACCCCGACTCCCAGAAACGGGCGCACCAGCGGATGGGCGCGGCGGTCGCCCTCGCTCACCAGCACCATCAGCACGCCGATCAGCGCGGAGCCGGACGCGTTGATCCCGAGGACGGCCCAGGGGAAGGGGTCGGCGGGCCAGGCCCGCGAGATCGCGTCCCGCGCCAGGGCTCCGGCCGCACCGCCCGCCGAGACCGCGGCCAGGACCGGCCAGAGCCGGGCCCCCGACGGCTCCGCCGGGTGAGCGGGCGTGGCGGGATCCAGGTGTGTGTCCACGGCCGTACCCGCGTACGTATCCACGGCCGTACCCGCGGCCGTACCCGCGGCCGTACCCGCGGCCGGAACATCCGTACCCGCGGCCGGAACCACATCCGAGCCGGTCGCCTCGCCCGAGACCGGGGAAGTCGCCGCCGAACGGCCGGTCTCCTCCGCGGTCAGGGAGGACCCGCCCGGCTCCGGCGGCCCAGAGGTCACCCGTACCCCAGCGCGTGCAACCGCTCGTCGTCGATGCCGAAATGGTGCGCGATCTCGTGCACCACGGTGATCTCGGTCTCCTCGACGACCTCCTCGCGGCTCGCGCACATCCTCAGCGTCGGGCCGCGGTAGATCGTGATCCGGTCCGGCAGCACCCCCGCGTACCACTCGCCGCGATCGGTCAGCGGAGTCCCCTCGTACAGCCCGAGCAGCTCGGGGTCGTCGGCGGCCGGTTCGTCCTCCACGAACACCGCGACGTTGTCCATCAGCCGCGTCAGCTCGGGCGGGATCCTGTCCAGCGCCTCAGCGACCAGTTCCTCGAACTCCTCGCGCGTCATCTCCAGCACCAGGCCATTGTCACGTACCCCGCACAGCCGGTCGCCCCGGGCAGCCCGGCCCGTAGTCGCACTGCGGTTCACCCGGATGGGCATACGCGCCCCATGGCACGCCCCCGCGCAGTCTCCGCACCGGTCCGCGCCGCCGCCCGGCTCCGGCTCCGCTACCGCTCCGGGCTCACCACTCCCACCTTGTGTCGCCGCTTGGCGCGCTCGAACTCGACTCGCACAACGGGCCGGTCCGGTCCGGTCCGGCTCGACGTGGACGTGGACGTGGACCAGCTCGACCCCGACGACGGCCCGACGACAGCCCGGCGGCGGCGAAGACCCCCCGAAGGCCCTCCCGGGAGCCCGCGGAGCCCCTGAGGCCAGGGCTTCCCGAGCCCGCCGCGCCGCCGGAACAGCCGGGCCCGGGAAGCCCCCGCCCACCTGTTCCGTAAACCGTTTTGGCGTTACCTCCCGCCATCCCATATGCTTCTCACGTCCCCGAGGCGCTGAGAAGCGCCCAGGTGGGCCCTTAGCCCTCATCGTCTAGTGGCCCAGGACGCCGCCCTTTCAAGGCGGTAGCACGGGTTCGAATCCCGTTGGGGGCACGCACTACCTGTGCGAGACTCGTCTCGCATATTTGGTCCTGTGGAGCAGTTTGGAGTGCTCGCCACCCTGTCAAGGTGGAGGCCGCGGGTTCAAATCCCGTCAGGACCGCTGCGATTCTCCGGAGTCGCGTGGCTGGGTAGCTCAGTTGGTACGAGCGTCCGCCTGAAAAGCGGAAGGTCGCCGGTTCGACCCCGGCCCCAGCCACAGCCGCCCTTTGGGGCGAACAGCCCCACCGAAGATCTTCGGTGGGGCTGTTCTCATATCAACCCCCAGGTCGCTCACTTCAGTACGCCCATCGGAACGACGCCGCCGCGGAGTGACAGTTGAGCACCGTCCACCGGCTCACCCCCGCACCCCCCGGGCCTCCCGACCCGCCCAGCCGGGTCTGGTACGCGTCCTACGGCTCCAACATGGACGCGGACAGGCTGCGCTGCTACCTCGCCGGCGGCAGGCCCCCCGGCGCGGCCAGGACACACCCCGGGTGCAGAAATCCCGGCGACCCCGAGCGCTCCGTCCCGATCGAGCTTCCGGGCACTCTGTACTTCGCGGGCGAATCGCCGGTCTGGACCGGGGGCAGAGCGTTCTACGACCCCGGCGCGGAGGGCCGCGTATGGGCGCGCGCGCATCTCATCACGGCTGAGCAGTTCTCGGACATCGCGGCCCAGGAGATGTACCGGGACCCGGGGGACGACCTGGACCTGCGGACGGCGCTCGCCCGGGGCAGGGACTCCCTGGGCCCCGGACGGTACGAGACGGTGGTGTGCCCCGGCTTCCTCGGCGGCCTTCCCGTTCTGACGTTCACCTCGCCGGGGCGCTGCACGGATGTGGCCTGGACCAGACCGTCGGCGGTGTATCTGCGCCATCTGGCCTCCGGACTGCTCGCGGCCGGCTGCTGGAGCGCTCCGGCCGTCGCCCGCTATCTGTCCCGGGCTCCGGGGGCGGCCGGATCCTGGACCCCGGAGGAGATCGCGGGGCTCATGGCGCCGGAGGTATGACCAGGGGCCCCCGTGGGCACGGCCGGAAGGCCCCGTGGCCGGGGCCTTCGCCGTCAGCTCTCCCTCCGGGCCTCCTCCGCGCCCCCGACCGCCGTGGCGCCCGCGCTCTCCTCCCGGCGCTTCCAGCCGCGTACCCCCAGCACCATCGCCGCGACCGCGACCACGCCGATCAGCAGCGCCCAGTCCGGAACCGCCTGGCCCACCTCGCCCGCCCACCGCTCGGCCGCGAACGAGTCGTCCACCGAGAGCAGGCCGGGCAGCGCCGTCGTCCCGTCGAAGACCAGGAAGACCGTGCCCAGGACGATGAAGAACAGGCCCGAGAAGAGCGAGGTGGTGTGGAGCCGCAAGCGGCCCAGGGCCAGCTCCCGGCCGCGCAGCCAGCCGCGCCCGCCCAGGTCGTAGCGGTCCCAGAGCAGGGCGAGCAGAAAGAGCGGTACCGCCATGCCGAGGGCGTAGACCGCGAGCAGCAGCCCCCCGTAGACCGGGCTGCCGCTGAGCGCCGACACCGTCAGCACACTGCCGAGGATCGGGCCCGCGCAGAAGCCCGCGAGGCCGTAGACCAGGCCGAGCGCGTAGACGGGGGCGGCGGTCGTCGGACGGATCCGGCCGGAGAGCCGCGCGAGGCGGCGGGAGGCGAAGCCGAGGCCCAGGATCTGGGCCGCGCCGAGCGCGATGATCAGCCAGCCGCCGGCCGTGACCAGCAGATCGCGATTGCCGTAGAAGAAGCGGCTCGCGTACGAACCGGCGACGCCGAGCGGGACCAGGGTGGTCGCCAGACCGGCGTAGAAGATCCCGGTGCGCAGCAGCAGTCTGCCCGCCGAGTCGAGCGAGTACGCGAAGAACGCGGGCAGCAGCAGCGCGCTGCACGGGCTGATCAGGGCGAGCAGGCCCCCGAGGAACGCGGCCAGATAGCCGATGTCCGTCATCGCCCGGCCTTCCCGGCGGCGCCCGAGGGCTCGGCGCCCTTCTCCGGCGCGGCCTGGTGGGCCGCCTCGATCGCCTGGACGAAGGTGTCCATGGGCTGTGCGCCGGAGATCGGACGGCCGTTGACCAGGAAGGACGGTGTGGAGGTCGCGCCGAGGGCGTACGCCTCCTCCTGGTCCCGCTTGACCGACTTCCGGGCGGCCTCGCTCTCCAGGTCCTCCGCGAAGGCGTCCAGGTCCTTCACGCCCGCCTGCTCCGCCAGCTCCTTGAGCCGGTCCTCGCCGAAGCCCTTCTCCTTGGCGCCGTCGGCGTACGCGGCAGCGTGGAACTGCCAGAACCGGCCCTGCTGCCCGGCCGCCCACGCGCCGCGGGCGGCGACCTCGGACTCCTCGCCGAAGATCGGGAAGTTACGCCATTCGATGCGCAGCACCCCGCTCTCGACGTACTTGTCGATCAGCTCGGGCTCGGTGTCCCGGGCGAACTTTCCGCAGTAGCCGCACTGGAAGTCGGCGTACTCGACCATCACGACGGGCGCGTCCGCGCGGCCCACGGAGAGGGGGTCCCCGGACTCGCGCCGGGCCAGGGCCTGGAGCTCCTGGTAGGGGTCGTCCTGTGGTGCGGCGGAGGTGCCGGGACCCCCTGAGTCGCCGGAGTCCCCGGAGATGGCCGACGGCTTCGCGGGGCCGTCGTCGTCGGGCCTGGTGGCGGTGTAGGAGGCGAGGCCGAGCAGCAGGGCCGCGACGACGACGCCCGCACCGATGATCACGGG
>NZ_VCLA01000157.1:0-25318 GCF_009600885.1 Streptomyces jumonjinensis | reverse complement strand
GGTGCACGGCCGGATGGATGCCCGCGGGCCCGGTGCACGGCCGGGCGGAAGCCGCGCGGCCACCCGTCCGGCTCAGGGCCGGGCGGCGGCCGGGCGGCAGTCGGACCGGGGCCCGCGCCGCGTGGAGCCGGGCGGCGACCCTGGCCGGGGTCAGGCCGGGCGGACCACTGAGGACCGGCAGCCCGTCGGACCAACGCGACAAAGCGGGCACGCGAGGGCAGGGGCCGGCACCGGTCGGCCTAGACGCGCAGGATGGACAGATCCACCGGAGTCGGCGGGTCCAGCGGCGGCGGACCCCGGTCCGGGACCACCCCGGGCACCGTGGCCCCGCACAGCGGATCGAGACCGCCGTGGGTGTCGTACGGAACCGGCGGCAGCTCGTACGAGAGCGCGCCGCGCGGCGGGGGCGAGGGATGCGCGCCCCGGTCCTCCTCCGCCCCGCCGCAGCCGGACGCCGGGGACTGGGAGGCCGCCAGCGGCAACGGGCCCGCCGGCTCCCCGTACGACGGCGGACAGAACGTCGACAGCAGCGCGATGACCAGCGCCAGCAGCACGGACACGGACACCGGCAGCCGGCTCCTGAGGTCGCGGCGCAGGGGCATGGACGCGCTGTTCCTTCCCGGGAGGGGACCGGACCGGCCGGGGACGGCCGAGTGATCGTCTCCATACTGCACCAGCGCGTGGGCGAAATGCGTTCGCCAGTGCTTCGACGGGGGTGCGATCCTGGGGACCGTATGTCTACTTCCCTCGCCGACCTTCAGAAGCTGCTGGCCGGGGCGTCGCTGCGTGACGCCCACCGGCTGGGCCGTCGGCTCGAAGGCGCACGCCGCATCCGAAAGCCCGAAGCGCGGCAGGCCGTGCTGGACGAGATCGCCGCCGACGCCGGGCAGTCCGCCGAGCGCGTCGCCCGGCGTGCCGGGCGCGTACCGGAGATCGACTATCCGGCGCAGCTGCCGGTCAGCCAGAAGAAGGACGAGATCCTGGAGGCGATACGCGACCACCAGGTCGTGATCGTCGCGGGTGAGACCGGGTCGGGCAAGACGACCCAGATCCCCAAGATCTGTCTGGAGCTGGGCCGGGGCGTCCGCGGGATGATCGGCCATACGCAGCCGCGGCGGCTCGCGGCCCGCACGGTCGCCGAGCGGGTCGCGCACGAGCTGGACACCCCGCTCGGCGAGGCCGTCGGCTGGAAGGTCCGCTTCACCGACCAGGTCGGCGGCGACACCCTGGTGAAGCTGATGACGGACGGCATCCTGCTCGCCGAGATCCAGACCGACCGCGAGCTGCGCGCCTACGACACGATCATCATCGACGAGGCCCATGAGCGGTCGCTCAACATCGACTTCCTGCTCGGCTATCTCGCCCAGCTGCTGCCCAAGCGGCCCGATCTCAAGGTCGTCATCACCTCCGCGACCATCGACCCCGAGCGCTTCTCCCGCCATTTCGGCGACGCGCCCATCGTCGAGGTCAGCGGTCGCACCTATCCGGTCGAGGTCCGCTACCGCCCGCTCCTCGAAGAGGACGGCGAGGACGGCGACCGCGACCAGATCACCGCGATCTGCGACGCCGTGACCGAGCTCCAGCGCGAGAGCAGGGGCGACGTCCTGGTCTTCCTCTCCGGCGAGCGCGAGATCCGCGACACGGCGGACGCGCTCACCAAGCAGTTCGCCCGCGCCGGCGGGGCCCATGGGCCCGCCACCGAGGTCCTGCCGCTGTACGCGCGGCTCTCCCACGCCGAGCAGCACCGCGTCTTCCAGCCGCACACCGGCCGCCGGGTCGTGCTCGCCACCAATGTGGCCGAGACCTCGCTGACCGTCCCGGGGATCAAGTACGTCATCGACCCGGGCACCGCCCGGATCTCCCGCTACAGCCATCGCACCAAGGTCCAGCGGCTGCCGATCGAGCCGGTCAGCCAGGCCAGCGCCAATCAGCGCAAGGGCCGCTGCGGCCGTACCTCCGACGGCATCTGCATCCGGCTCTACTCCGAGGACGACTTCGAGTCCCGTCCCGAGTTCACGGACGCCGAGATCCTCCGCACCAATCTGGCGTCGGTCATCCTCCAGATGACGGCGGCCGGGCTGGGCGACATCGCGAAGTTCCCCTTCATCGACCCGCCGGACCACCGCAACATCCGCGACGGCGTACAGCTCCTCCAGGAGCTGGGCGCCTTCGACCCGGCGCAGAAGGACCCCCGCAAGAAGCTCACCCCGCTGGGGCGCAAGCTCGCGCAGCTGCCGGTGGACCCCCGGCTGGCCCGTATGGTCATCGAGGCCGACAAGAACGGCTGCGTCCGCGAGGTCATGGTGATCGCCGCCGCGCTCTCCATCCAGGACCCGCGCGAGCGGCCGGCCGAGAAGCAGACCCAGGCCGATCAGCAGCACGCCCGCTTCAAGGACGAGACCTCCGACTTCCTCGCCTTCCTCAATCTCTGGCGCTACGTCCGCGAGCAGCAGAAGGAACGCGGCTCCGCCAGTTTCCGCCGGATGTGCAAACAGGAATATCTGAACTTCCTGCGGATCCGTGAGTGGCAGGACATCTACACCCAGCTGCGCCAGGTCGCCAAGTCCCTGGGCATCCATGTCAACGACGAGGACGCGCCCGAGTCCAGCGTCCATGTCTCGCTGCTGTCGGGGCTGCTCTCCCACATCGGCATGAAGGACACCGAGGCCAAGAACGAGTACCTGGGCGCGCGCGGAGCGAAATTCGCGGTCTTCCCGGGCTCGGCGCTCTTCAAGAAACCGCCCCGGCTGCTGATGTCCGCCGAGCTGGTGGAGACCTCGCGGCTCTGGGCCCGGGTCAACGCGAAGATCGAGCCGGAGTGGGTCGAACCGCTCGCCCAGCATCTGCTCAAACGCACCTACAGCGAGCCGCACTGGGAGAAGGACCAGGCGGCGGTGATGGCGTACGAGAAGGTCACGCTGTACGGCGTGCCGATCGTCGCCCAGCGCAAGGTGAACTACGGGCGGATCGACCCGGAGATCTCACGCGATCTTTTCATCCGCAACGCCCTGGTCGAGGGCGACTGGCGCACCCATCACCAATTCTTCGCGGACAACCGCAAGCTCCTCATCGAAGTCGAGGAGCTGGAGAACCGGGCCCGCCGCCGCGACATCCTGGTGGACGACGAGACGCTCTACGACTTCTACGACCGGCGGGTGCCCGAGCACGTCGTATCGGGCGCGCACTTCGACTCCTGGTGGAAGCAGAAGCGCCAGGAGGAGCCCGAGCTGCTCGACTTCGAGCGCGAGATGCTCATCAACGAGAAGGCCGGAGCGGTCACCAAGGCCGACTACCCGGACACCTGGCGACAGGGCCGGCTCAGCTTCCGGGTGACCTATCAATTCGAGCCAGGCGCGGACGCCGACGGAGTGACCGTCCACATCCCGCTCCAGGTGCTCAACCAGGTCACGGACGAGGGCTTCGACTGGCAGATCCCGGGGCTGCGCGAAGAGGTCGTCATCGAGCTGATCCGCTCCCTGCCGAAGCCGGTCCGCCGCCACTACGTGCCCGCGCCCGACTACGCGAGGGCGTTCCTGGACCGCGCGGTTCCGTTGCAGGAGCCGCTGCCGGTCACGCTGGCGCGCGAGCTCCAGTCGATGGTCGGGGTGCCGGTGTCGGCGGAGGACTTCGATCTGCCGAAGGTCCCGGATCACCTGAAGATCACTTTCCGGATCGTCGACGAGAGACGGCGCAAGCTCGCCGAGGACAAGGATCTGGAGGCGCTGAAGCTGAAGCTGCGCCCCAAGGCCCGTCAGGCCCTCTCCAGGGCCGCCGCGGCCACCACGGGGCAGTCGGGAGAGTCGATCGAGCGCTCGGGGCTCACGGACTGGACCATAGGGCCGCTGACGAAGCTCTTCGAGACCCGGCGGGCGGGCCAGCCGGTCAAGGCGTACCCGGCGCTGGTGGACGCGGGCGAGACCGTCTCCGTACGGCTCTTCGACACCGAGGCCGAGCAGCGGCAGGCGATGTGGCGGGGGACGCGGAGGCTGATCCTGCTGAACATCCCGGTGAACCCGGCGAAGTTCGCCTCGGACAAGCTCAGCAATCAGCAGAAGCTGGCGCTCTCCGGCAATCCGCACGGCTCCGTCCAGGCGCTGTTCGACGACTGCGCCACGGCCGCAGCGGACAAGCTGATCGCGGACCACGGGGGGCCCGCGTGGGACGAGGAGTCGTACCGGAAGCTGTATGACTCGGTCCGCGCGGACCTGGTGGACACCACGGTGCGGACGGTCGGCCAGGTGCAGCAGATCCTGGCCGCCTGGCAGGCCTGTGAGCGCCGTCTGAAGGCGACGAACAGCCCGGTGCTGATCAACAATGTCCAGGACGTACGGCAGCAGCTGGCGGCCCTGATGCCCGCGGGCTTCGTCACCGCGACCGGGCTGCGGCGGCTGCCGGATCTGATGCGCTATCTGGTGGCCGTGGACCGCAGGCTCCAGCAGATGCCGACCTCCGTGCAGCGCGACACCACGCGCATGGAGAAGGTGCACGAGATGCAGGACGAGTACGCCTGGCTGCTGGAGCAGCTGCCCAGGGGCCGGCCCGTTCCCTCGGAGGTGCTGGAGGTGCGGTGGATGATCCAGGAGCTGCGGGTGAGCTACTTCGCGCATGCGCTGGGCACGGCGTACCCGGTCTCCGACAAGCGGATCGTGAAGGCGATCGACGCGCTGGCGCCGTGACGGTCGGCCCGGATGTGCTGTGACGATCAGCGCGCCAGGGTCGTGATGAAGCCATCGCCCAGAGTGAGTTCGACCGCCGGGGCAACCCTGCTGTAGAGTCTCTTCTCGCAGCCCAACGCACCAATCGGACTGCGAAACCTGGTCCTGTGGAGCAGTTTGGAGTGCTCGCCACCCTGTCAAGGTGGAGGCCGCGGGTTCAAATCCCGTCAGGACCGCAGTTGAAGGCCCGTGTCTCACGCAGACACGGGCCTTCGTCGTGTCTGCGTCCGGACCGTCCGGACCGTCCGGACCGTCTGGGCGGCAGCCGGGCGCGGGAAGCCCCGCAGGCCCGCCTCGGCGGCTCAGACGGCCCTTGGAGGCCCGGAGACCCGTACGGACGCCCGCCTCCGGCGCTCCTGCGGCCCCGGGGCCGCCGCCCCATCGCCCGGGGATAGTTCACCGGCGTCTTGACGACCCCTCCCGTCGCCGGTAACCACTCCTTAAGGCTCCACACGGTCCACACGGGCCGGCACACACCACAGGCGGAGGTGACGTGCATGGCGGCGGCCACTGCGAGACGACACGAGACCAGAGCGCTGCTGAGGGCCCATCTGGCGGCTGCGGCCGGCTATCGGCACCTCACCCGGCACTGCCCCATCTGCCATCGGCTGCTGCGGCTGGCCATGGAGCCCTCCGAGGCGGACCCCGCCTCCGGGGAGGGCCCCGATCCCGGCGTCCCAGCGCCCGGCGCCCCGGCTCCCCATGACAAAGGTCCTGGCGGAGAGTGACTTCGGGCCGGTCCCTCCGGACCCCCGAAGTGACACGCTCGACATTGGCAAGGCTTGCATGGTGTGACGGGTGTCACCGTATAGGTTTTTAGAACCCTGGTGCTTAACGCCTGCCTACAACCAATCAATTTAATATGTGCAATTGCACCACCCTTTGAGCGCCCCCTCTGCCCGCCGTGCACACCTCCCCCCGGACCGCGCGCAGGCGCCCGGGGAGCGGCCCCGACCCCCGCCGGGGCATGAAAAATCGCGCTGGACCCGGCGGAGTCCAGCGCGATCGATGACAGGGGTCTGTTGGGGCAGACATCCGTCAGATGGAGCTATGGGTGGGCGGCACCGGGATGGGGGTCCCGGACATGCCCGTGCAGCAGGGCTCTCAGGCCTCGCTGCGCTGCTGCGGGATACCGACGAGCAGTGCGCGTACTTCTGCCTCGCGGTAACGGCGATGCCCGCCGAGCGTACGAATCGACGTGAGCTTGCCTGCCTTCGCCCAGCGGGTGACCGTCTTCGGGTCCACGCGGAACATCGTGGCAACCTCAGCCGGGGTCAGCAGCGGCTCGGCATCAGGGGTGCGAGCGGTCATGAGCGGCCTCCTCGGGAGAACCGAACCATCTCGGTTCTTTCCTCTAAATTCTGCACCTTGACCCACGTTGCCCGAAATGGCAGACGCAGGCCGAGTCGGTTATAGGACGAACGGCTTGTCCTCGGCACTACAACTACACCATCTGTCCAGCCACGTCGGCCAAACCGACGGAATTGCCCTCTGAGGTGTTCATCAGCGGCTGAACGCCGATGGACCATGCCATAGCGGACAGTCACCTCACAGTGACGATCAGTCACAGAGCGATCAGGAGTCATCAGACCCCCCATAGAGCGCAATGCCGAGCATTCCGCCCTTAGTTGGACGGACGGAACCCTCCCCGGACTCCTTGTCCTATTTTGACACGAGGGTAGGTGATGGACGCAAGGGCCCAGTTAGTGCAGTCCATCACGCTTGAGGGCAAAGGCCCGGATCGGGACCTAGGGCCCGGACGGAAGGCCTCAATCATCCACACAATCGCTCAGTTTGCGAATTGAAGGTCCCTCACCCGCCGCCAACGCTCCACAAGCCGGGCATAAGCCTCCCCCGCCGACTCGCCGTCCCCCTCCCGAAGTGCGGCGATCCCGGCCGCGACATCGGCCGCGGAGTGATCGCCGGCGAGCTGCGGGCCGGTGAGAGCGTGCACCAGACCCCCGTAATCCAGCTCCACCAGCGAGCGCGGATGGAACTCTTCCAGCCATTTCCCAACATCCACGAGGCCCTCGCTCAGCAGCCCCGAGTCCGCCGACTCCCGCAGCGCCTTCAGCGCCCGGGCGATCCGGCGGCGGGCCTCGACCATCGGAGTGCGGTACCGCAGCACGGCGGCCGAGTCCCCGGCGGGCCCGTACTCGCGCTCCTCGTCCGCGAAGAGCACGAACCAGCGGACCGGCACCTGCCAGACCGCGGTCCTGATCCAGGGCCGGGCATCCGGATGGCGCTCGCGCCACCGCTCCCAGTCCGCCGCCGCCTGCCCCCGCACGACGGGCGGCAGCACCGCGTCCAGCAGCGGAGCCGGAAGCTGCCCGGAGAGCTCCTCCAGGGCCAGCCAGCCCCGCAGCCGGGTCCGCCAGGGACAGACGCAGACGACCCCGTCCACCTCCGCCACGAACGCGTCGGCGCTCTCGTGAACCGGCACCGGAACAGGCGGGGTGGGCAGCAAATCGGCCAATGAGCGCCGCAATTCATCCTGGGCCGTCGGAGTGCGCCCGCGCCGGACGTAACGGGCCCAGTGCTCCCGTTCGGGCGGGCGAAAAGCCGCCAGCGGCTCATAGACCCTGAGATAAGCCGCGTAAGGAACAAGAACGGATGACACAGCCGGCATGCCGTAAACCCTTCCACGCCCGTACTCCGCCATGGGGGTGATCCTGGGCACTGCGCCCTGTCCGGACAACAGAAGGACTTACTCTCATCCCCAGCCGGACCTTCCCCACCCACAGGATGGTCCCTCACCCGCCGCTTCGTACTTGGGAGTCACCACCGTGACCGATCTGACCGACGGCGTCCTGCACACCCTGTTCCAATCGGAACAGGGGGGTCATGAGCAAGTCGTGCTCTGCCAGGACCGCGCCTCCGGCCTGAAGGCCGTCATCGCCATCCACTCCACCGCCCTGGGGCCCGCGCTCGGCGGCACCCGCTTCTATCCGTACGCCTCCGAGGCCGAGGCGCTCGCGGACGCGCTGAACCTCGCCCGCGGGATGTCGTACAAGAACGCCCTGGCCGGCCTCGGGCACGGCGGCGGGAAGGCCGTGATCATCGGCGATCCCGAAACGCTGAAGTCCGAGGAACTGCTGCTGGCCTACGGCCGCTTCGTGGACTCCCTCGGCGGCCGGTACGTCACCGCCTGCGACGTCGGCACCTATGTGGCCGATATGGACGTCGTGGCCCGGGAGACCCGCTGGGCCACCGGCCGCTCCCCCGAGCACGGCGGCGCGGGCGACTCCTCCGTACTGACCGCGTACGGCGTCTTCCAGGGCATGCGCGCCTGCGCCGAGCAGCTCTGGGACGCGCCCACCCTCAGCGGGCGCACGGTCGGCGTGGCGGGCGTGGGCAAGGTCGGCCATCACCTGGTGACGCATCTGCTGGAGGACGGCGCCCGGGTCGTGATCACGGATGTCCGCGAGGAGTCCGTACGCCGTGTGCTGGACCGGCACCCCGAGGTCACGGCGGTCCCCGACACGGCGGCGCTGATCCGGACCGAGGGCCTGGACGTCTACGCCCCCTGCGCGCTCGGCGGAGCGCTCGACGATCACACCGTGCCGGTGCTCACCGCGCGCGCGGTCTGCGGCGCGGCCAACAACCAGCTGGCCCATCCGGGCGTCGAGAAGGACCTGGCCGACCGCTCCATCCTCTACGCACCCGATTACGTGGTGAACGCGGGCGGAGTGATCCAGGTCGCCGACGAGCTGCACGGCTTCGACTTCGACCGGTGCAAGGCCAAGGCCGCGAAGATCTACGACACCACGCTGGAAATATTCGCACGTGCGAAGAAGGACGGTGTTCCGCCCGCCGTGGCGGCGGACCGGATCGCCGAGCAGCGCATGGCGGAGGCCCGTATCCGCTGACGCCCGCCGGGGCCCCGGCCCGCCGTTATCGGGAGACAAGACTCACCCCGGTCGGCGGGTCGACCGCCAAGAAGAGGTTAATATCGCAGTTGACCAGCGAGGACGGGGCTCCTCGCGGGTTCTGCGAAGTGGCACGTCATGCGGGCGGCGTACCGTATGGCTGCGGAAGCAGGTACCGTTGAAGCCCTACGGGCCGGTCTCCCCACGGGGAGTCCGTTCCGACTCATGAACGCGTGTCAAGACTCTGGGGCCGTCGAGCCCCGTCACCGAGGGGGTCGAGCCATGGGGCGCGGCCGGGCCAAGGCCAAGCAGACAAAGGTCGCCCGCCAGCTGAAGTACAACAGCGGCGGGACTGACCTGTCGCGTCTGGCCAGTGAGCTGGGCGCTTCGACTTCGAGTCCGCCTCCGAATCCGGAGCCGTTCGAGGCCGACGACGACGAGGAAGACGACCCGTACGCACGGTACGCGGAGATGTACAACGACGACGAGGACGAGGACGATGAGTCCGATCCGTCGTCCCATCGCCGCGGCGCTTGACGTCGAGACCGACCACCGACCCGGTCCGGATCATCCGGACCGGGTTCTGTGCTGTTCTTGATCGCTTCCGTGCTGCTCTTGATCGTTCCGGATTGTTTCCGGTCGCCCCGGTTCGTCCGCGCTGTGCGCGGCTCAGGGAGCGGCGGACGGATGGGCCCGGCGGCCGATGACCGGCCGGGCCCATCCGTTCCGGCTTGTGATCAGCTCGCGTACTCGCCGGTCAGCGCGGCGCCCGTGGTGTGATCGCCACGCTCGGTGATCTCGCCGGCGACCCAGGCGTCCACGCCCCGGTCCGCCAGCAGGGTGAGCGCCACGTCCGCCGACGCCTCGGGCACGATCGCGATCATGCCCACGCCCATGTTCAGGGTCTTCTCCAGTTCGAGGCGCTCGACCCGGCCCGCCTTCCCGACCAGGTCGAAGACCGGTCCCGGGGTCCAGGTCGAACGGTCCACCACGGCGTGCAGCCCGTCCGGAACCACACGCGCGAGGTTGTTGGCAAGACCGCCGCCGGTGACATGGCTGAAGGCATGCACCTCGGCCGTCCTGGTGAGCGCCAGACAGTCCAGTGAGTAGATCTTGGTGGGTTCGAGGAGTTCCTCGCCGAGAGTCCGGCTGAACTCCTCCACATGGGCCTCCAGCGCCATTCCGGCCCGGTCGAGCAGAACGTGGCGTACCAGCGAGTACCCGTTCGAGTGAAGGCCGGAGGACGCCATCGCGATGACGGTGTCCCCCGTACGGATACGATCCGGGCCCAGCAGCCGGTCGGCCTCGACCACGCCCGTGCCCGCGCCCGCGACGTCGAAGTCGTCCTCGCCGAGCAGCCCCGGGTGCTCGGCGGTCTCGCCGCCGACCAGCGCGCAGCCGGCGAGCACACAGCCCTCGGCGATGCCCTTGACGATGGCGGCGACCCGCTCGGGGTGGACCTTGCCGACGCAGATGTAGTCGGTCATGAAGAGCGGTTCGGCGCCGCAGACCACGATGTCGTCGACGACCATGCCGACGAGGTCGTGGCCGATGGTGTCGTACACGCCGAGCCTGCGGGCGAGATAGACCTTGGTGCCCACGCCGTCGGTGGCGGAGGCGAGCAGCGGGCGCTCATAGCGCTTGAGGGCGGAGGCGTCGAAGAGTCCGGCGAAGCCGCCGAGGCCGCCGAGGACCTCGGGACGCCGGGTCTTCCGCACCCACTCCTTCATCAGCTCGACGGCCCGGTCACCGGCTTCGATGTCGACGCCCGCGCCCGCGTAGCTGGCAGCGCTATCCGCGTGCGGAGCACGTTCAAAAGACTCAGCTGTCATGACAAAGAGGACTTTCGTGTCGTTGCTGCGGGGCCCTGGCTACGGGCACACGCCATGGAGCACTGCGCTGTGGATCACGGCGTGACCTACGGGCGGCGGAGCGCGTCGGCCGCGTCCGCTCCTCCCGCCAGCTCGGTTTCGAGCAGCTGCTTGCCGAGCAGCTCGGGATCGGGAAGCTCCATCGGGTACTCGCCGTCGAAGCAGGCGCGGCAGAGATTCGGCTTGGCGATGGCGGTCGCCTCGATCATGCCGTCGATGGAGATGTAGGAGAGGGAGTCGGCCCCCAGGGATGCGCCGATCTCATCGATCGTCATTCCGTTGGCGATCAGCTCGGCGCGGGTGGCGAAGTCGATGCCGAAGAAGCAGGGCCACTTCACGGGCGGGGACGAGATCCGAATATGGACCTCGGCCGCGCCGGCCTCGCGGAGCATCCGCACCAGGGCGCGCTGGGTGTTGCCGCGGACGATGGAGTCGTCCACGACGACCAGCCGCTTCCCCCGGATGACTTCCTTGAGGGGGTTGAGCTTGAGGCGGATGCCCAGCTGACGGATGGTCTGGGAGGGCTGGATGAAGGTGCGCCCGACATAGGCGTTCTTCACCAGGCCGGAGCCGTAGGGGATGCCGCTCGCCTCGGCGTAGCCGATGGCGGCCGGGGTTCCGGACTCCGGCGTCGCTATCACCAGGTCGGCTTCGGCCGGAGCTTCTTTGGCCAATTTCCGGCCCATCTCCACCCGGGAGAGATAGACGTTCCGGCCGGCGATGTCGGTGTCCGGACGGGCGAGATAGACATACTCGAAGACACAGCCCTTGGGCTTCGCTTCTGCGAATCGCGAGGTGCGGAGGCCGTTCTCGTCGATGGCGATCAGCTCGCCCGGCTCGATCTCGCGGACGTAGGTCGCACCGCAGATGTCGAGGGCGGCGGACTCGCTGGCCACCACCCAGCCCCGGTCGAGCCGGCCGAGGCCCAGCGGGCGGATGCCCTGGGGGTCCCGGGCCGCGTAGAGCGTGCTCTCGTCCATGAAGACCAGCGAGAACGCGCCACGGACCTCGGGGAGAATCCGGGCTGCCGCGTCCTCGATGGTCAGCGGCTTGCCGGCGTCGTCCACCTGGCCCGCGAGCAGGGCGGGGACGAGGTCGGTGTCGTTGGTGGCCGCTACCTGGGTGGCGCGGCCGTCCTGGCGTGGAAGGGCGGCGACCAGCTCGGCGAGCTGGGCCGTGTTGACCAGATTTCCGTTGTGCCCGAGGGCGATGGAGCCATGGGCTGTCGCCCGGAATGTCGGCTGCGCGTTCTCCCAGACGGAGGCGCCGGTGGTTGAGTACCGGGCGTGTCCGACCGCGATGTGTCCGCGCAGAGAGCCGAGGGATGTCTCATCGAAGACTTGTGAGACCAGCCCCATGTCCTTGAAGACGAGGATCTGCGAGCCGTTGCTTACGGCGATTCCCGCGGATTCCTGGCCTCGATGCTGGAGGGCGTAGAGCCCGAAGTACGTCAGTTTTGCGACCTCTTCGCCCGGAGCCCAGACACCGAAGACGCCGCAAGCGTCCTGGGGGCCTTTCTCGCCGGGGAGCAGATCGTGATTGAGTCGACCGTCACCACGTGGCACGGCACCGAGTGTAGGCGAGATCGACCACTGGTCCGAATTCGGGAGGGGTCCAATCTCCATTCGGGAGGGGTCCGGTCTCTCGGTGACGGCGCGGTCACCGAGAGACCGGGGGACTTTCCGGTGCCGGGGCCCCGGTCTCCGGCACTCGGTCACCGGTGGGCGGTTTTCGGTCATCGGCTTCGGGGCTGTCGTTGCCCGGCCGAATCCGGTGCCGGTATCACCGCTTTTCAGCCGGAATACGGCGTCGGGATCGCTGCTGTCCGGTCGGAATCGGTGCGGGGATCAGTGCCGGGATTGGCGTCGGGATCACCGCTGTCCGGCCGAATCCGGCGTCGGGCTCCCGGCCGGCGTCCGCTCGGCCGTGGCGACGACGCCCTGATCGTCCGGGCCGGTGAGGGTGAGCCCTCGGTTCAGCAGCCGGAAGCTCGCCTTTCCGTCGAGCACCTTGGTCAGATGGGCCTCCACCTGCTGGAGTGTGCCCGTGCACATCCTGCGGGTGCTGGCGAGCCGCCCCAGGGTGATCTTCTCCCCGGAGACCTTCGCGGTGGCGGTGAAGGTGTTGCAGCCGAGGCTGCCGCGTACGGTGCCGTCCTTGGCGAAGGTCAGATGGGCGCTGTTCTCGGTACCCGCGGGCAGCGAGGTGGATGTGTCCCCGTCCATCAGGGAGTTCACCGTCCACTTGGTGCCGGTCAGCGGCGCGGCGGGCTCGGAGCTCAGCGCGATCTCGGCGCCCTTCGCGGCGGTCAGGGTGAGCTTCCGGCCGGCGAGTTCGGCCTTGAGGGAACCGCTGAAAGCGGAGTACGCGGTCCTCTCGAAGTCCATCTCGGGCTTGGAGCAGGACTTCTTGGTCATCTGCTTGGCGCCGACGGTGAGGGTGTCGCCCTTGAGCTCGGTCTCGGCTCTGAACAGGTTGCAGCCGAAGCCGCCCTCGACCCGGCCACCCTCGGTGAGTTCGATATGCGTGCCGGTCGGAGCAGGGGATGTCCGGCCGTCGACGGTGACGGTCTCGACCGCCCAGCGGACGCCGGTCAGGGGGAGATCGGCGGCCGCTACGCCGCGGTCGTCGGAGACGGAGGCCGGCCCGGCGTCCTTCTGGGAGCCACAGGCGGCGAGCGTGAGCAGGGCGAGTGCGATGACGGAAACGCTCAGCTGGTTACGACGCATGCCCCTGGGACGGGGGGAAGGCGTTTCCGGTTCCCCGGGGGCGCGGCTCAGGATCGGGCCCCCAGGGGTGGGCGGGGCTCAGCTCAGGATCGGGCCCCCAGGGACGGGCGGGGCTCAGCTCAGGATCGGGAGCAGCGGGGCGAGGTCCGCCCGTTCGCCGCTGGCGCTGACCTTCGCCGCGTCGAGCGCCTCGGCCCAGCCGGTCCGTCCGGTGGCCAGCCGTATCCAGGTCAGCGGGTCGGTCTCCACCACATTGGGCGGGGTGCCGCGGGTGTGCCGGGGGCCTTCGACGCACTGCACCACGGCGTACGGCGGGATCCGCACCTCCACCGCGCCGCCCGGGGCCTTGACCGCCAGCGCGTCGGCGAGCATCCGGGTGCAGGCGGCGAGCGCCTGCCGGTCGTACGGGATGTCCAGACCGGTCGCGTCATTGAGGTCGTCGGTGTGGACGATCAGTTCGACGCACCGGGTGACCATGAAGTCGTCCAGCCGCAGGGGCCCGGACCGGGTGGGCACCGGGCGGTCGCCGGGGGTCTTCGCCAGCTCCGGCCCGATCCGCTCGGCGACCCGGGCGAACAGCTCGCCGGGGTCGGCCTCGGCGGCGAGCCCACGGGTGGCCTCGTCCACCGCCGTCGCCGCGTCGGCCGTCGAGAACGGCCAGTCCAGCAGGGCGATTTCCGCCTCCCGCGGCGCGGGCCGGTCCAGATGGCGCAGGAGCATGCCGAGCACCATGGAGAGATGCGCGCTCAGGTCGCGTACGGTCCACTCGCCGAGCCGGGTCGGCAGGGCGAGCTGCTCGGGCGTGAGGGTGTCGACCGCCGTCCGTACCGCCGTGAACTGGGCGAGAACGGCGGTACGGGTCTTGGCGGAGTCATAGGTGCGGACGCGCTTGCTGACCGGTGGCATGGGTCCGAGACTAGTCGGCCGCGGTCTGCGGCGCGGGCTCTTCGGCATCGAAGATCCCGCCGTTCGCCGGGACTCCGACGCCCCGCCAGCGGAAGGGGATCCCGCGTGCGGCGTCCAGGTCGGGGCTGTCCATCAGCTGGAAGTGGAGATGCGGCTCGGTGGATTTGCCGGAGTTCCCGCAGCGGGCGAGCAGCTGTCCCGCCCGGACCCGCTCTCCCTCGCGGACGGCGAGGGAGCCGCGCTGCACATGGGCGTACGCGGCGTAGACGCCGTCGCCGAGGTCGAGCACGATCCGGTTGCCGAAGACCCGGGCGGGGCCCGCCATATCGCGTGCCGCGGCCTCGATGAGCAGCAGATAGAGCACCATCGGCAGCGAGCTGCGGCTCAGATGGTCGCGCTGGCCGCCGGAGGCGTGGACGACGGTGGCGTCCGCGACCGCGTAGAGGGGCGTGCCGAAGGCGGGGTAGGCGCCGGGGCGGCGGACCAGGGGCCAGAGCCAGGCGAAGCCGGGGCGGCCGGGAACGGTTCCTTCCGCCCCGGGGGACGGTTCGGGGGACGCCCCGGGGGACGGCTCAGGGGACGGCTCGGGCGACGGCTCGGCGGTGATGTCGATCGCGTAGCTCTGTCCGTAGCCGTGGGTACCGTGGCTGGGGACCTTGTCGGCGGGGCTGTTGAGGGCGGTCCAGCGGCCGGCGACCGGGGGGTCGACCTCGACGGCGGCCGGCTGCCGCGCCCGGTCGTGGTCCTTTCCGAGCGCGCGGTTCAGCACGATGCCGAAGGCCATCGCGCTGACGCCCAGCAGCAGGATCCACAGGAAGCCGATGGGGAGTTCGACGGGGAAGCTGACGGCCGCCAGGATCAGGAAGACGATCCAGAGGGTGCGGTTGACGACCATCAGCGTTTTACGGGTCCGTGCGGACATGGCGGTTCTCCCCCTGTGGTTCATGGCGCGGAGCCCACGTGGGCCGGATGTCCCGGGCAGGCGTCAGGCGCGGGCGGCCGTCAGGACGACGAGCAGCGGCACCACCCGGGGCGCGGGCACCTCGTAGCGGCCCCGGTCCGCGCTGCGCAGCCAGCCGGTGGCGGTCAGCTGGCGCAGATGGTGATAGATCTGCCCGCTGGTGCCCAGCCCCTCCAGCCCGGTGAGCTCGGCGGCCGTGCGGCAGCCGCCGAGGATCTCGCGCAGCAGCCGCAGCCGTACGGCGCTGCCCAGCGCGGCGAAGGAGTCGGCCGCCTCGGTCCAGTCGCTGTCGAGCAGCGCGCCGGTGACCTGGCCGTACTGCCATTCGTACCGCTCCTGGGTCGGCAACCGCACCGTCCCCGTGAACAGCACTCCGCCGTCCTCGGCGCCCGCGTCGGCGAGTTGGCTCCTGAGGCCCTCCAGGGCCCACAGATCTCCTTCGCCGAGGCCGGTGACCGGCTCGGGGCGCTGCTCCAGCGCGGCGACACGGCGTTCCAGCTCCGCGACCCGCTCTTCCCACTCCATGAGACGAATATATGTAATGACGTAATGACGTACAAGGAGAGAACGGCCGAGCCCCCGCGCCGGTGAGCGGCGCGGGGGCTCGTACGGAACAGGGGTCAGACGAGCAGCGCGGGGATGGTCCCCTCGTGCGCGGTGCTCAGCTCGCCCAGCGGAAGGCTGAACTCGCCCTGGAGCTCGACCTCTTCGCCGTCCACGACGCCGATACGGGTCGCGGGCAGTCCGCGTGCGCCGCACATGTCGGTGAAACGGAGCTCTTCACTCCGAGGCACGGAGACGACCGCACGGCCGGCGGACTCGCTGAAGAGGAAGGTGAACGCGTCGAGACCGTCCGGGACGATCAGCCGCGCGCCCTTGCCGCCGCGCAGACAGGACTCGACCACGGCCTGGATCAGACCGCCGTCCGACAGATCGTGCGCGGCGTCGATCATTCCGTCGCGCGAGGCGGCGATCAGGATCTCGCCGAGCAGCTTCTCCCGGTCCAGATCGACGGCCGGCGGCAGCCCGCCGAGATGGTCGTGGACCACCTGGGACCAGGCCGAGCCGCCGAACTCCTCGCGGGTGTCGCCGAGGAGATAGAGCAGCTGCCCCTCCTCGGCGAAGGCGATCGGGGTGCGGCGGGTGACGTCGTCGATCACGCCGAGGACCGCGACCACCGGCGTCGGGTGGATGGCGACGTCGCCGGTCTGGTTGTAGAGCGAGACATTGCCGCCGGTCACCGGGGTGCCGAGCGCGAAGCAGCCGTCCGCGAGCCCTCGGGTGGCCTCGGCGAACTGCCACATCACGTCCGGGTCCTCGGGGGAGCCGAAGTTGAGGCAGTTGGAGATCGCGAGCGGCCGGGCCCCGGAGGCGGCGACATTGCGGTACGACTCCGCCAGCGCGAGCTGAGCGCCGGCGTACGGGTCGAGCTTGGCGTACCGGCCGTTGCCGTCGGTCGCCATGGCCACGCCGAGGTTGGTCTTCTCGTCGATGCGGACCATGCCCGCGTCCTCGGGCATCGCCAGCACGGTGTTGCCCTGGACGAACCGGTCGTACTGATCGGTGATCCACGCCTTCGACGCCTGGTTGGGCGAGGCCACCAGCTTCAGGACCTGCTCGCGCAGCTCGGCGGAGCTCTCCGGGCGGGGCAGCTTGCCCGCGTCGTCGGCCTGGAGGGCGTCCTGCCACTCGGGGCGGGCGTAGGGACGCTCGTACACCGGGCCCTCATGGGCGACGGTGCGCGGCGGTACGTCCACGATCTGCTCGCCGTGCCAGAAGATCTCCAGCCGCTCGCCCTCGGTGACCTCGCCGATCACGGTGGCGATGACGTCCCACTTCTCGCAGATCTCCAGGAAGCGGCCGACCTTCTCCGGCTCGACGATCGCGCACATGCGTTCCTGCGACTCGCTCATGAGGATCTCCTCGGGCGAGAGGGTCGCGTCGCGCAGCGGCACGGTGTCCAGATCGACGCGCATCCCGCCCGAACCGGCGCTCGCCAGCTCGGAGGTGGCGCAGGAGAGGCCCGCGCCGCCGAGGTCCTGGATGCCCGCGACCAGCTTCTCGCGGAAGATCTCCAGGGTGCACTCGATGAGCAGCTTCTCCTGGAACGGGTCGCCGACCTGGACCGCCGGGCGCTTGGCCGGGCCGGTCTCGTCGAAGGTCTCGGAGGCCAGCACGGAGACGCCGCCGATGCCGTCGCCGCCGGTGCGGGCGCCGTAGAGGATGACCTTGTTGCCGAGCCCCGACGCCTGCGCGAGATGGATGTCCTCGTGCTTCATGACGCCGATGCAGCCCGCGTTGACCAGCGGGTTGCCCTGGTAGCAGGGGTCGAAGACGACCTCGCCGCCGATGTTCGGCAGGCCCAGGCAGTTGCCGTAGCCGCCGATGCCGGCGACCACGCCGGGCAGCACCCGCCGGGTGTCGGGGTGGTCGGCCGCGCCGAAGCGCAGCGGGTCGACCACGGCGACCGGGCGCGCGCCCATGGCGAGGATGTCGCGGACGATGCCGCCGATGCCGGTGGCCGCGCCCTGGTAGGGCTCGATGTACGAGGGGTGGTTGTGCGACTCGACCTTGAAGGTGACCGCGTACCCCTGGCCGACGTCCACGACGCCCGCGTTCTCGCCGATGCCGACGAGCATCGCGTCGTTCTCGGGGACCTTCTCGCCGAACTGGCGGAGGTGGACCTTGCTGGACTTGTAGGAGCAGTGCTCGGACCACATGACCGAGTACATCGCCAGCTCGGCGCCGGTGGGACGGCGGCCGAGGATCTCGCGGATCCGCGCGTACTCGTCCTCCTTGAGGCCGAGTTCGGCCCAGGGCTGGCCGGTGTCGGGCGTATCGGCGGCGTGCTTGACCGTATCGAGGCTCATGCAGTGACCAGCTTCTTGATGACGGAGGTGAAGAAGGCGAGACCGTCGGTGCGGCCGGTGCCGATCAGTGGCTCGACGGCGTGCTCCGGGTGCGGCATCAGGCCGACGACATTGCCCTCGGCGTTGGTGATGCCGGCGATGTCCCGGAGCGAGCCGTTCGGATTGCCGTCGAGATAGCGGAAGGCGACCCTGCCTTCTGCCTCCAGCTCATCCAGAACCCGCTCATCGGCGACATAACGGCCGTCGATGTTCTTCAGCGGTACGGAGATTTCCTGACCCGTCTCGTAATCGGCGGTCCAGGCGGTCTCCGCGTTCTCCACCCGCAGCTTCTGATCGCGGCAGATGAAGTGGAGATGGTTGTTGCGGAGCATCGCACCAGGCAGCAGATGCGACTCCGTGAGGATCTGGAAGCCATTGCAGATGCCGAGAACCGGCAGGCCCGCTCTGGCCTGGTCGATGACCGTCTCCATCACCGGCGAGAACCGGGAAATGGCTCCGGCGCGGAGATAGTCGCCGTAGGAGAAGCCTCCGGCGAGGACCACCGCGTCGACCTGCTTGAGGTCCTTGTCGCGGTGCCAGAGCGATACGGGCTCGGCACCGGCGAGCCGTACGGCCCGCAGACTGTCGCGGTCATCGAGTGTGCCGGGGAAAGTGACGACTCCAATACGAGTGGTCACGACTCCACCTTTACGACGAAGTCCTCGATGACGGTGTTGGCGAGGAACGTTTCGGCCATCTCATGGATGCGGGCGAGGGCGGCGTCGTCGACCGGCCCCTCCACCTCCAGTTCGAAGCGCTTTCCCTGACGGACGTCCGCGATGCCATCGAATCCGAGGCGGGGCAGTGCGCGCTGCACCGCTTGTCCCTGCGGGTCGAGGATCTCGGGCTTGAGCATGACGTCGACTACGACGCGTGCCACGGGCACTCCCGGTGATGTGTTGCGAGGGCGGTTCGCCCAGCGTACCCGGCCAGAAAATCTACTCGCGTAGATATGGCTGGATTTCACGCGCTCACAAGAGCATCATCAAGAGTGCCCACGAGCGGGAACACCCCTGCGCATGCCCCGGTATCCGCCCCGGTAACCCCCTGGGTATCGGGCAGCACATCGAACGGGGGTAACCGGCGGCAAAAATCGTGGAGAATATCCGGCCAGTATCGGGCACATCATTGATCGGACACGCGCAAACAATTGGCTTGGGCTTCACAATGCGCTGCCACTGGCTGTACAAAGGAATACAGAGAACGCAGGACTTTAACCCTCGACAGCCGGAATGACGGTATCGCCGCATGTCTGAACCAGCGACTGTGCGGGATGCCGCGGGAAAGGACCGATATCCGTGGCTCAGCGAGTAGTGGTCACGCTCTTCGACGACATCGACGGCGGAGCAGCGGCGGAGACGGTCAGGTTCGGCCTGGACGGGAAGTCGTATGAAATCGACCTCAATCCCGCCAACGCCAAGAAGCTGCGCAGGGCGCTGGCCCCGTATCTGGCGGCCGGCCGGAAGCAGAGCGCCGCGGGCCGCCGCAAGCCGCCGCGGGCCGGGTACACGCACACCGCGCTGGAGCCCGCGCCGTCCGCCGTACGGGCCTGGGCGCTCTCCAACAAGATGGACGTGCCGTCCCGGGGACGCATCCCCAAGGCGGTGTACGAAGCCTTCCGCAAGGCGAGTTGAGCCCGGCGGGCGTCCCCGGACGCCCGCCGCCGCGGCCCTCGGAGCATCGGCGGACCGCCTGCGGAACACTGTCGGGACGCCGTCGGGACACCGTCGGGACACCGGAGTCGATCTCAAGTTGCGCAGCACCCCCCACCGTCGGCTAGAGTTTGGATCACGCCGAGGGGCAAGGCCGAAAGGCCCCACCTCAGCAGCGTGCGGGTGTAGTTCAGTAGTAGAACATCCCCCTTCCAGGGGGAAGGCGCAGTGTGCGATTCCTGTCACCCGCTCTCATCGCTTTACCGACCACTCTTGTGGATCAGGTAGAGTGGTGCACGCACCGCCCAGTGAGAGCTGAGCGGCGGCAATGCGGACGTAGCTCAGTTGGTAGAGCGCAACCTTGCCAAGGTTGAGGTCGCCAGTTCGAACCTGGTCGTCCGCTCAGATGAAAGGCCCCGGTCTCCGATAGGAACCGGGGTCTTTTTCCTTTCCCGGCTCTCCCTCTCGCTTGAATGTTGTCAGGTTCTCGACAAATTCTCATGACATTTGTCATCGGGGCCGGTGACAGCGCGCACTGCTCCCGCTCCCCGGGCGGCGGAATGCTGGAGCCATGACCACAGACCAGTACGTGATCACGGTGGATGACCTGCGGCGGAAGTACGCGGGCGGCTTCGAGGCGGTGAGCGGGATCTCCCTCTCCGTGGCCCGCGGCGAGATCTTCGCCCTGCTCGGCACCAACGGCGCGGGCAAGACCTCCACCGTCGAGCTGCTGGAGGGCCTCGCCGCCCCCAGCGCCGGAACCGTCCGGGTGCTCGGCCACGATCCGTACCGGGAGCGCGCCGCCGTCCGTCCCCGTATCGGCGTCATGCTCCAGGAGGGCGGCTTCCCCTCCGATCTGACCGTCGCCGAGACCACCCGGATGTGGGCCCGCTGCACCAGCGGGGCCCGGCCCGTGGCGGAGGCGCTGGAACTGGTCGGGCTCGGCCACCGGGCCGGCGTACGCGTCAAACAGCTCTCCGGCGGAGAGCGGCGGCGGCTGGACCTGGCGCTGGCGCTGCTGGGCAGGCCCGAGGTGCTCTTCCTGGACGAGCCGACGACCGGGCTGGACGCGGAAGGGCGGCACGACACCTGGGACTTGGTGCGCTCACTCCGCGACACCGGCACCACGGTCATGCTGACCACGCACTACCTGGAGGAGGCCGAGACCCTGGCCGACCGGCTGGCGATCATGCACCGGGGACGGATCGTGACCACCGGCACCCCCGCCGGGGTGACGGCGTCCCGGCCCGCCAGGATCCGCTTCACCCTGCCGGACGGGGTGCCCGCCGGTCGGCTGCCGCTCTCGCTCCAGGCCGCCGCCCAGGGGCAGCGGATCTCGATCCGCACCCATGACCTCCAGAGCTCGCTGGCGGAACTGCTCCGGTGGGCGGCGGAGACAGGCGTCCGGCTGACGGGGCTCGACGCGCGGTCGGCCTCCCTCGAAGAGGCGTTTCTGGAGATCGCGCAGGCGGAGTCCGCGGGTGTGTGACAGGGCGGCGGCAGGGCCGGGCGGACGGGAGCGGGTGCCGGTGCACGGGCAGGCGGCCGGGCGGGCGATGAGCGGTAAGGGGCGACAGAACCGATGAAGGGCAGCGAGATGACGGGGAACACCATGGCGGGCGGGGCGATGAGCGGCACACCGGCCAGGACGTCGGCGGCAGGACGGCTCGCGGGCCTCGGACAGGCCGAGCTGACACTGCTGATCCGGAACCGGACCGCGCTCTTCGTGGCACTGCTGATGCCCTTGATCATGGTGCTGGCGACCTCGTCGTCCCTGGAGAGGGTCGATCTGGGCAAGGCCGGGATGAGCATCGCCGAGGCATCGCTGACCGGAGGCATCGGGATGGTGCTGATCCTGGTCGTCCATCTCAACCTGGTCTCCGCCTATGTGGCCCGGCGCGAGGAGCTGGTGCTGAAGCGGCTCCGTACGGGAGAGATCCCGGACCACGAGATCCTCGCCGGCACCGCGCTGCCCTCCTTCGGGCTCGCGCTCGCCCAGTGCACGCTGCTGGTGGTCGCCGGGGTGGCGTTCATGGATCTGCGCACACCCGAGCGGCCGGATCTGCTGATCGCCGGCGTCGTCGTGGGGATGGTGCTGATGGCGGCCCTGGCCGCGGTCACCGCGACGGTGACCCGGACCGTGGAGAGCGCCCAGATCACCACCATGCCCCTGTTCCTGATCTCGGTCGCGGGCTCGGGCCTCTTCGTACCCCTTGAGGTCATGCCGGACGCGATGGCGTCGGTGTGCGAACTGCTGCCGCTGACCGGGGCGATGATCCTGGTACGGGCCGGCTGGCTCGGCGGCGCGGCGTCCGGGGATGTCGCCACCGCCGCTCTGACCGCCTTGGTCTGGACCCTGGTCTCGGTGTTTGCTGTGCAGCGGTGGTTCCGCTGGGAGCCCCGTCGCTGACTGTTCGACCTGAGGGAATGCTGGAGTTTGCTGTGCGGGTGAAGGGCTGGAGCGGGCGCAGCGGACTGGCCAAGGTGGATCTGTACACCCGCGGCACGGTCTATCTGATCGTATGGACCGGATCCCTGACACTGGCGCTGATGCTGCTGGCCGAGCCGGTGCGTGAGGGGCCCCTGGTCCTGGCCGTGGCGGGACCGCTGCTGGCCCTCGCGGAGGGCGTCCTCTGCGCCCGGCTGGCCCGGCGGGCGATGGACGCCTATCTGGGGCAGGGGGCGGTGTCCCGCCGGCTGCTCTGGCAGACCGTGTCGGTGACCTGCGCGGCGATCGCCGTCGTCATGGCGCTGGCGCTCATCGAGCCGTCGGAGGGCGTCCTTGAGATGCTGCCGACGCTGCTCGGCGTGGGGCTGATGCCGCTCGCGACCGTCCACAGCCTGCTGGTGCGGAACCGGGTCGCCGCGCTGACCCAGCTGAGCGTGCTGGCCGTGCTGTACGCGTTGATGGCACTGGCCGGGCTGGCGGAGGGCGTGGCGTTCTCCTCCCTGCTGTGCTCGGGTCTGCTGGCCTCGTGGATGGCGTTCACCTGCCGGGCGTCCATGTGGGTGCTGGCGGTGATGTGGGAGCTGCGGAAGGCCCGCGACATCGAGGCCCGGCTGGCGGTCGCCGAGGAGCGGCTGCGCTTCGGCCGCGATCTGCACGATGTGATGGGCCGGAACCTCGCCGTCATCGCGCTGAAGAGCGAGCTCGCGGTCCAGCTGGCCCGGCGCGGCCGGGCGGAGGCCGTCGATCAGATGGTGGAGGTGCAGCGCATCGCGCAGGATTCGCAGCGCGATGTACGGGATGTGGTGCGCGGATACCGCGCGGTGGATCTGCGGGTGGAGCTGGAGGGCGCGCGGGGGGTGCTGGGCGCGGCCGGGATCGTCTGCACCGTGGTGGTGGGGAAGCTGGAGCTGCTGCCGGACGAGGTGCAGTCGGCGCTGGGGTGGGTGGTCCGGGAGGCCACGACGAATGTCCTGCGGCACGGGGACGCCCGGCGCTGCACCATCTCGGTGGGGGATGTGGACGGCTCGGTGCTGCTGGTCGTGGAGAACGACGGGGCGGGGGAGGCTTCGGCGCCGACCGAGGCCGAGGCCCAGACCCAGGCCGTACGGGCGGCGTCCGGCGGGGCCTCGGAGGGCGAACCGGGCTCGGGGCTCGCAGGGCTGCGGGAGCGGCTCTCCGCGGTGGGCGGCGTCCTGGAGGCGGGCCCCGGGCGGTCGGGGCGCTTCCGCCTGACGGCCCGGGTGCCGCTGTGCCAGTCGGCGTGAGCCGCCAGGCTGCTCGGGGCTTGCGGGGCTTGCGGGCGCGAGGCTTGGGGAGCTTGCGGGCGCGGGGCTTACCGGCTCTGGAGCTCTGCCGGGGCCGGGAGCGCCCGTGTGTGCGTGGCATCGTGGGGTGTGGCCCGGGGGACGCAAGGTGAGGGGGCCGGTGTGACCGTACGCGGTCCGAGGAGCGTGGCATGACCGTACGAATACTGCTCGCCGACGACGAGCATCTGATCCGTGGCGCGCTGGCGGCGCTGCTCGCGCTCGAAGACGATCTCGAAGTGGTCGCCGAGGCGGCTTCCGGCACCGAGGCGCTCGCGATGGCCCGGGTCCACCGCCCCGATGTCG
This sequence comes from Streptomyces jumonjinensis, assembly GCF_009600885.1. Classification (GTDB taxonomy): domain Bacteria; phylum Actinomycetota; class Actinomycetes; order Streptomycetales; family Streptomycetaceae; genus Streptomyces; species Streptomyces jumonjinensis. Next base: position 1,647 of record NZ_VCLA01000157.1, on the reverse strand, counting down.
CGGTGCTCGATCTTCAGATGCCGGGCGCGGACGGTGTGAGTGTGGCCACATCCCTGCGGTCCGAACTGCCCGGGTGCAGAACGATGATCGTCACCAGTCATGGGCTGCCGGGGCATCTCAAGCGGGCGCTTACAGCGGGAGTGCGGGGGTTTGTCCCCAAGACGCTCAGCGCCCAGCGGCTCGCCGAGATCATCCGCGCCGTCCACTCCGGAAACCGCTATGTCGACCCGGAGTTGGCCGCCGATGCGATCTCCGCCGGGGACTCCCCGCTGACCGCGCGGGAGGCGGAGGTGCTGGATCTGGCGGCGGACGGCGCACCGATCGCGGAGATCGCGGAACGGGCCTCGCTGTCCCAGGGGACCGTACGGAACTATCTCTCGTCGGCCGCCGCGAAGCTGGGCGCGGAGAACCGTCATACGGCGGCCCGTCTCGCGCGGGAGCGCGGTTGGGTATAGTGGGCTGCGCGCAACGGCGCATGCGGACGTAGCTCAGTTGGTAGAGCGCAACCTTGCCAAGGTTGAGGTCGCCAGTTCGAACCTGGTCGTCCGCTCAGATGAAAGGCCCCGGCTCCCTCAAGGGAACCGGGGCCTTCGTCGTATTCCGCCGGCGGCTACCGCCAGGGCAGGCCGGTGATCATCTCGTACGCCTCCAGATACTTCGCCCGGGTCGCCTCGACGATCTCCGGCGGGAGGGCGGGCGGCGGCTGCTCGCTGCGGCGGTCCCAGCCGGAGGCGGGCGAGGTCAGCCAGTCCCGTACGTACTGCTTGTCGTACGACAGCTGGGGCCGGCCCGGCTCCCAGGAGGAGGCCGGCCAGAAGCGGGAGGAGTCCGGGGTCAGCACCTCGTCGGCGAGGACCAGACCGCCGTCCGCGTCGAAGCCGAACTCGAACTTGGTGTCGGCGAGGATGACGCCCCGCTCGCGGGCGATGTCCCGGGCGCGGCCGTAGACGGCGAGGGTGGTCTGGCGCAGCAGGGCGGCGGTCTCCGCGCCGATCCGGCGGGCGACCTCCTCGTAGCTGACGTTCTCGTCGTGGTCGCCGACCGCGGCCTTCGTGGCGGGGGTGAAGATCGGGGCGGGGAGCTCGGAGCCGTCGACGAGGCCCTCGGGGAGCGCGAGGCCGCAGACCGTGCGGGTCTGCTCGTACTCGGCGAGACCGGAGCCGGTGAGATAGCCGCGGGCGACGCACTCGACGGGGACCATGCGCAGCGACTTGCAGACCAGGGTGCGGCCCTCCCAGTCGGCGGGGGCCCCGGCGGGCAGTTCGGTGGAGAGGACATGGCTCGGGACGAGATCCGCGAGGATGTCGAACCACCAGAGCGAGAGCCGGGTGAGGACGCGGCCCTTGTCGGGGATCTCGGTGGGCAGCACCCAGTCGTAGGCGGAGACCCGGTCGCTGGCGACCATGACGAGATCGCCCGCCTCGTTCTGGTAGAGCTCGCGCACCTTGCCGGTGTGGAGATGCACCAGGCCTGGCACCTGACGCGGTTCGGGCTTTTCTACGAATCCGGACATGGTTCCTCCCCGTCGTTCTGAACTACTGGATCCGATTCTTCCGTATGCGGCGGAACCGGGTCGGCCAGGGTCCCCGGGAGGGGTGGCGGGTGCGGGGCCGGGTGGGGGGCCGGGTGGGGGGCCGGGTGGGGGGC
>NZ_VCLA01000156.1:133815-235367 GCF_009600885.1 Streptomyces jumonjinensis | reverse complement strand
GGCTCGCGGCCTGCAGCGTCTGCGACGGAAGAACGGCGCCGTCCGGCGACCGCAGGGGGCGGGTGGCGGTGGCCTCGGCGACGACGGTCGGGCGGTAGCCGAGGTTGAAGGCGCCCTGCGCGGTGAACAGGACGCACATATGCGTCATGAACCCGGCGATGACCAGGTTGCCGCCGACTCCGAGCTCGCGGAGGGTCTCCGCGAGCTCCGTGCCGTGGAAGGCGTCGGGAGACTGCTTGACGACGACCTTCTCGCCCTCCACCGGGGCGACTTCGTCGCTGATCGAGCCGATTTCGGCCCGGATGTCGTACGGCGTGCCCTCGCCGCCGTCATTCACGATATGGACGACCGGGGAGCCCGCGGCGCGGGCGGCTGCGAGCAGACGGGCGCCGGCGGCCACGGCCTGCTCGGCGCCGTCGAGCCGCATGACGCCGGTGCGGTAGGTGTTCTGAAAGTCGATCATGATCAGGGCCGACTCGCTCAGACGCGGCAGCTCCTGGGGAAGACCGATCACATCGCGCAGGGTGGTGGACGCTTCCATGGGGAATCCTTTTCCAGTCAGGGAGGGGCGGGGCGGGCCCTGCTCGCAGTGCGGCAGGGACCGCCCCGGGTAAAGGCGGGAGGGAGGGAGGGGCGCGCCTCCGCTACGACAGGTTCTTCGTGCCGCCGGCCGGCGCCAGGTCGACGAGCTTCCCGTCGATCCCCTGGTCCTGGAACGCCTTCACGACGGACTCCGTGTCCTGGGAGTAGATGTTCCAGCTGTCGGTGTGCACCGGGACCACCTTGCGGGGATCGAGGTCCTTCGCCACCTGGGCCGCGTTCTTGGAGGTGAGGGTCAGCGGGGCGTTGTCGAGGATCGCGGGGGTACGGGCGGCGCCGGCGAAGAGGACGGCCGTGTCGATGGGGCCGATCTCCTTCTTGACGCGGTCGCCGACCTCCTTGGCGACCTTGACCGAGGCGTTGTCACCGGAGATGTAGGTGGTGGGCACGGACTTGCCGCTGAGCACAAAGCCGGTGACCTCGCCGTCCGCACCCCGGTCCACGCCGTCGGGGCCGTGCAGACCGGGCACCGCGGTGACCTTGATGGTGCCGCTGGGGGTCTTCAGCTCCTGGGAGTCCCAGCTCTTCATGCCCGTGACGTGGTCACCGAGGGTCTTCCGCGCGCCGGGCGTGGAGAGCACGACGGGCATCTCCTTGAGCAGCGCGCGGCCCTTGTCGTCGAGGTTGTCGTCGTGCTGGTGGTGGGAGAGCAGTACGGCGTCGATCTCGCCGATCTTGTCGGTGCCGAACGCGGGAGCCTGCGTCTTCTCCAGGCCGCTCTTGTACTTCTTCGGCGCGTCGAAGGTCGGGTCGATCAGAATGCGCGAGCCCGCGATCTCCAGGATCGTGGTCGGCCCGCCGATGTGCGTGACGGTGAACGCGGCGTCAGCGGCGGCCTCGGAGGCAGCGGGCTCGGAGGCGGCGGCCTCGGGGGTGGCGGCCGGCGCGGCCTTGTCACCGTCGTCGGCGTCCTTGCCGCCGCAGGCGGAGAGGAGGGCCACACTCGCGGTGACTGCGACGGCGGCCGAGGCGGCGCGGCGGAACGTCGAACGGTTCATGGGGAAGTACCAGCTCTCTCACGACGAACGGTCGGGCAGGCCGGAAGCGGGTCGGCCTCCGAACTGTTTTCAACGCTAACACATTTCGTTAGCGTCGATTACAGAGCTCTCCTATTGCCCACCTCTGCACCGGATCAGTCCAGGTCCGATGTGTTAGCGCTGTTATCGTGGGAGGCATGTCAACGGCACGAGAGCGCATCCTGGAAGCCACCGCGGAACTGCTCGCCACCAAGGACGCGCTGGCAATCTCGACCCGGGCCATCTGCGACCGAGCCGGCGTCGGCATGCCTGAGATCTACCGCCAGTTCGGCGACAAACAGGGACTGCTCACCGCGGTGGCCGACATCGGCTTCGAGCGCTTCCTCGCCAACAAGAGGCGGAACCCGTTCACCGACGATCCGGTGGCGGACCTGCGTACGGCCTGGGACGCCCATGTCGCGTTCGCGCTCCGCAACCCTCACCTCTACCGGCTGATGTTCACGCCGACGGGAGACGCCAAACCGCAGGCGATCAAGGAAGCACAGGCCCTGCTGCTGTCGGCCGTGGAGCGCTGCCGCGACGCCGGGCGACTGCGCACGACCCCCGAACTGGCCGGCCAGTCGATCCTCTCCGCCAATGTGGGCGTATGCCTGATGGCGCTGTCCTTCCCCGAGCTGTTCGGGGGGCTCGACATCTCGCAGTCGGTACGTGACGCCGTGATCGGGAAGGCGACCGGGGACGAGCGGGAGGACGCGCGGATCGGCACCGCGACCGTCCTCGCCCAGGCGCTGGTCGGCACCCTCACCGGAACGGCGCCCGCGAACGGCGCCGACATCGGCCGCCTGGCCCGCGCCCTTCAGCCGTCAGCCCCGTCTCCGGACGCGTGAGACCGCCTTCTTGACCGCGGCGGCCGGCGATCCCGGCCTCCCGGCGCGACCCGGGACACGATCCGCCCCCGGAAGCCGGCAGTACGGAACCGGGCACCCGCCGCGGACTGACACCATCCGCCCGACAGAACAGACCGACAGGCAGCCAGCCCTCGACGGCGTGCCTACGCGGCAGGCGCCAGGGCGCAGCGGGCCATCAGGTCGTCCATGGAGAGCCCGAGCGCCGCGGCGATGGCGGCCACGGTGAAGAACGCCGGGGTCGGGGCACGGCCGGTCTCGATCTTGCGCAGGGTCTCGGCGGAGAGCCCGGCCGCCGCCGCGACCTCCACCATGCTGCGCTCGCCGCGCTCCGCACGGAGCAGCCGGCCCAGCCGCTCGCCGCGCTCGCGCTCTTCGGGGGTGAGAGGGGTACGGACCATGCCGTTATTCTAATGCCGCTGAGACCGGTATGAGAATAACGGTCCGACCGGTATAGTAATTGGCATGGTAGAGATCAAGACGGATTCATCGATCGAGGCGATGCGCGCGGCCGGGCGAGTGGTGGCCCAAGCGCTACAGGCCGCCCGCGAGGCCGCGGCGGTGGGCGTCAGTCTGCTGGAGCTCGACAGGGCGGCCCGCGCGGTGCTGGCGGACGCCGGCGCCTCCTCGCCCTTCCTCGGCTACCGCCCGGACTGGGCCCCGACGCCCTTCCCCGCGGTGCTCTGCGTCTCCGTCAACGACGCGATCGTGCACGGCATCCCGGACGGCTACCGGCTGCGCGACGGCGATCTGGTCGGCGTCGACTGCGGCGCGGTGCTGGACGGCTGGGCGGGCGACGCGGCCGTCAGCTTCACGGTGGGCCGGGCCCGCCCCGAGGACAGCGCCCTGATCGCCACGGCCGAGCGGGCCCTGGCGGCGGGGATCGCCGCCGCGGTCGTCGGCCATCGCATCGGGGACATCGCCCATGCCATCGGGCAGGTCTGCCGTACGGCGGGCGCCGGGATACCGGACGGCTTCGGCGGCCATGGGATCGGACGCCGGATGCACGAGGACCCGGGCGTCCCCAACGAGGGCCGTCCGGGCCGGGGCCTGACGCTGCGCCATGGCATGGTTCTGGCGATCGAGCCCATGGTGATCGCCGGGGGGGGCGACGGCCACTACACGGCGCGGGACGGCTGGACCGTACGCACGATCGACGGCAGTCGCGCCGCGCACGCGGAGCACACGGTGGCGATCACGGACGACGGGCCCCGGGTGCTGACCGCCCTGTGAACCAGCGCCCCCGGACCGCCGGATGAGCCGCGCCCCGGACCGCCCGACGAACCGCCCCCGGACCGCCCGACGAACAGCGCCCCGGCGGGCGGGCGCGGACCCTGCCCGCTCCCGGCGGCAACCGGTCCCTCCGCATGGCGGTCTGCCGCGACCAGGGCTCCAACGCACGTGACCCGCCCGGCGGTTGACGCCGGACGGGCCGTGTGCGCTCAGGGCCGGACGGGGTACGGGCCCCGGCTTGCTAGGGCGTTCCGCTGGGGCGTACCACCATGGCCGAGCCGCCACCTCTGCGGACCTTCTCGGCCGCCGCGACCCATCGCCCGTCGCGCAGCCGCTCGACGCCGGTCGCCGCGCCGATCTCCGCGTTCTGCCGGAAGGCGTGGCCGAGCCGCTCCAGCTCGCCCCGGAGCGGGCTGTTCCAGAGTCCGGGCTCCAGTTCCGTCGTGGTCTGGTTGCGCTGGCTGGCCCGGGGCGCGGCGATCGCCTCCACCAGCGGCAGTCCCCGGTCCAGACGGCCCGTCAGGGTCTGGAGGACGGTGGTGATGATGGTCGCGCCGCCCGGCGAGCCCAGCGCGAGCACCGGCCGCCCGTCGTCCAGCACGATCGTCGGCGACATCGACGAGCGCGGACGCTTGCCGGGGCCGGGCAGATTCGGGTCGTGGACGGCCGGGTTCGCCGGTGCGAAGGAGAAGTCCGTCAGCTCGTTGTTGAGCAGAAATCCCCGGCCGGGCACGGTGATGCCGCTGCCGCCGGTCGACTCGATCGTCAGCGTGTAGGCGACGACGTTGCCCCACTTGTCGGCGACCGTCAGATGGGTGGTGCTCTCCGCATCGCGGGGCGTCGGCGCGGCCTGCCCCGTCGTGCCGCAGGCCACCGGAGTAGCCGGATCGCCCGGCGCGAGCGGACTGGTGAGCACCGCGTCGTCCTTGATCAGGCAGGAGCGCGCGTCGGCGAACCGCTGGGAGAGCAATCCCCTGGTGGGTACGGACTCGAAGGCCGGGTCGCCGACCCAGCGGCCCCGGTCGGCGAAGGCGATCCGGCTCGCCTCGATGAAGCGGTGCAGATGGCCCGCCGGGGACGCCTCGGAGAGCTCGGTGCGCTCCAGCATATTGAGCGCCTGGCCGACGCTGGTGCCGCCGGAGGAGGAGGGGGCCATGCCGTAGACGTCCAGACCCCGGTAGGAGATTCTGGTGGGCGCGCGGCGGATCGTGTCGTACGAGCGCAGATCACGCGCCGTCAGATCGCCTGGCCGTACCGTGCGGGCGGCGCCTGCGGCGACCGGAGGGGTGCGTACGGTCCGTACGACGTCCCGGCCGATCTCACCCCGGTAGAGCACCCGGGTGCCCTTGTCGGCGATCTTCCGGTAGGTCCGGGCCAGATCGGGGTTCTTGAACACGGAGCCGACCTCGGGGAGCCGCCCGCCGGGCAGAAAGAGCTCGGCCGTGGCGGGGAAGTCGGCGAACCGGGCCTGGTTGGCCTGGGTCTGGGAGCGGAAGGTGGCATCGACGGTGAAGCCGTCCTTCGCCAGCCGCTCGGCGGGCTCCAGCAGTTGTCCGAGCTCTCTGCTGCCCCAGGAGTCGAGCACGGTGTCCCAGGTGGCGGGGGTGGCGGGGGCGCCGACGCCGAGTCCGCTGGTCTGCGCCTCCTCGAACGGGATCGGCTTGCCGTTCTCCAGGAAGAGGCCGGAGTCGGCGGAACGCGGCGCGGTCTCCCGCCCGTCGACGGTGTGCACGGTACGGGAGCGCGCGTCGTAGTAGACGAAGTAGCCGCCGCCGCCGATGCCCGCGGAGTACGGCTCGGTGACGCCGAGTGCGGCGGCGGTCGCCACGGCGGCGTCGACCGCGTTGCCGCCGTTGCGGAGCACCTCGATCCCGGCGGCCGAGGCGTCGGCGTCGACGCTGGCGACGGCTCCGCCGTAGCCGACGGCGACCGGTTCCTTCACCGGAGCGGCCGGAGCGCCGGGTAAGGGCGCGGCGGCGCCGACCGAGGAGACCAGGGCCGCGGCGGCGGCCAGAACGGACAGCTTCCGTGCGGCGGGAAGACTCACAGATACCTCCGGGTCGGGCGCGTGTCCGCGCACTGTAGCCGCACCCGGCGGCCTGCGTCAGGAGTGCGTGGGAGGTGCACGCCGCCGCCGGGGAGAGCGGCGCCCCCGTCTCTGCGACGCGGGCCCGCCCGGCCCCGGCAAGCCGGCCGGCAGTGCCCGTACGCCGTCCGCGGCGGGAGCGGGGCGAACCGTTCGCCGCCGGTCGCCGGCCCGCCGTGGTCGTCGGCACTGTCGGCCCTTACTCCATCGGACACGAACCCCCCGGCGCGCAGCTGACCTTCTCCCCGCCCGTGGCCGGCCTTCCGTATCGGTCGGTCCCGCCGTGCGAGAAGTGATCACCGGCTGCCGCCGGAGCCCCGCCCGGGGCGCCGGGTCATGCCCCATGAACTGCCGCCCGTCCCCTACTTCCTCCCGGTCGCGGTGGGGTCCCCGGGCAGCAGCGTTCCTGGTTCGGCCGGGGCGATGTCCACGGCCTCCGTCTTCGGGTTGCGGCGCTGGCGTCTGGCCACCCAGGTGGCGAACCAGGAGAGCAGCATGCACATCCCGATGTAGATGGGCGAGATCACCATCACCACGGGGATGAACGGCAGACTGTAGTCCAGGTTCGAGGCGATGAGCTTTCCCGCGTGGAGGAACTCCTCGTAGGTGATGAGATAGCCGAGTGAGGTGTCCTTCAGCGCGACCACCAGCTGGCTGATGATGGCGGGGAGCATGGCCCGTACCGCCTGGGGTGCGAGGACATGGGTCATGACCTGCGTCTTGCGCATGCCGAGGGCGTACGCCGCCTCCCGCTGGCCGCGGTCGACGGAGTTGACGCCGGCCCGGAACACCTCGGCGAGCACCGAGCCGTTGTAGAGGGTCAGCCCGGCCACCAGCGCGGGCAGCGGCTGCACCTTCAGCGCCACGAAGATGAAGAAGATCATCACCAGTACGGGCATGGCGCGGAAGAACTCCACCAGCAGGGTGGCCGTCCACCGCACCGGGCGGTGGTCGGAGAGCCGGCCGCAGGCGAGGACGCTGCCGAGGACGAGCGAGAGCACGGCGGCGTAGGCGAACGCCTTGAGGGTGTTGCCGAGGCCGCGCAGCAGCAGTTCCTGGATGCCTTTGTACTCGAAGGGGCTCCACTTCTCGGCGGCGAACTGCCCGGTGTCGAAGAGCAGATAGAGGATCCAGCCGATCAGCGCCAGGATGGCGAGGGCCGAGATGACTCCGTAGAGGCGGTGGCGCCGCAGGGTCCGGGGGCCGGGGATGTCGTAGAGGGCGGTGGAATCGTTCATCGGGCGACTCCATAGCGCTTCTCCAGCACGTTGAAGAGCGCGCTGATGCTGAGGGTGATGATCAGATAGCCCACGGCGATCCAGACGAAGGTCCAGACGATGTTGTAGCCCAGCTCGCTGAGGGTCTTATAGGTGCCGAGCAGTTCGGTGACGCTGAACGCGCCCGCGATGGCCGAGTTCTTGGCGAGTGCGATGAGAGTGGAGCCGATCGGGGGGATGACGGTGCGGAACGCCTGGGGCAGCACCACGAAGCTCAGGGTCTGGCCGAAGTTCATGCCGAGGCTGCGGGCGGCCTCCCCCTGGCCGGTGGGCACGGTGTTGATGCCGGAGCGCAGCGCCTCGCAGATGAACGCGGAGGTGTAGCAGCCGAGCGCGATCACGGCGAAGACCGCGAACGGCAGCACCAGGCCGAAGCGCGGCAGTCCGAGCAGCACGGCGAAGAAGAGCAGGGTGAGCGGGGTGTTGCGGAGCACGGTCACCCAGGTGGTGCCGATCGCCCGCAGCGAGGCGACGGGCGCGACCCGGAAGGCGGCCATGAGGAAGCCGAGGGCGAGGGCGAGCAGCGAGGAGAAGAACGTCAGCTGGACGGTGCCGAGGAACCCCTCGGCGTACAGGGAGAAGTTGTCGGTCAGTACGTCCACGTTCTGCCTCAGCTCGCCGGGTAGCGGTCGATCGGGGGCGGCTGCGGCGCCGGGACCCCGGAGAGGCCGAGGGTGGCGTCGTAGGCCTTCTTCCAGTTGCCGTTCTTCTCGTTCTCCTCCAGGGCGTCGTCGATGGCGAAGCGCAGGGCGTTGTCGTCGCGGGGGACGCCGATGCCGTAGGGCTCCTGGGAGAAGGGCGTGCCGACGACCTTCAGCTCGTCCGGCGCCTTGGCCGCGTATCCGGTGAGGATCGCGTCGTCGGTGGTGACGGCGTCGACCTGATAGGTCAGCAGATTGTCGACGCAGATGGAGTAGGTGTCGTACGCGACGAGATCGGCTTGGGGGTAGTCCTGCTGGATGCGCTGGTACGGGGTGGATCCGGTGGCGGAGCAGACGCGTTTGCCGGCGAGGTCCTCGGGGCCCTTGATGTCCGTCTCACCGGCCCGCACCAGGAGATCCTGGCCCGCCATGTAGTAGGGCCCGGCGAAGCCGACGAGCTTCTTGCGGTTGTCGTTGATGGTGTAGGTGCCCACGTAGTAGTCGATCTGGCCGTTCTGGAGGGCGGTTTCGCGGTTGGCCGAGGCGATGGTCCGAAAGACGATCTTCGCGGGGTCGAGGCCGAGCGAGGCGGAGATCATCCGGGCGATCTCGATGTCGAAGCCGGAGTAGAGCCCGGTCGCCGGGTCCTTCTCGCCGAGATAGGGCTGGTCCTCCTTGACTCCGACGGTGAAGTGGCCGCGTTTCACGGCTCTGCGCCAGGTCGGCGAGTCGTTCAGCTCGAAGGAGGTGTTCACCTGGTAGTGCGGGAGCTGCTCGGGCTGCGGTCCCTTGACGGGCGGGCTGCCTTCCTTGCCGCAGCCCGTGAGGGCCGCGGCTGCCGCGAGCGGAAGGAGCAGCGCCGCCAGGGCGCGTCGGATGCGTGCCATCACTGCCTGCCCCCGGTCAGTGCTTGAGGATCTTGGAGAGAAAGTCCTTGGCCCGTTCGCTCCGCGGGTTGGTGAAGAACTCCTCGGGGGCGCGGTCCTCGACGATGCGGCCGTCCGCCATGAAGACGACGCGATTGGCGGCGGAGCGGGCGAAGCCCATCTCATGGGTGACGACGACCATGGTCATTCCGTCCCGGGCGAGCTGCTGCATCACCTCCAGGACCTCATTGATCATCTCGGGGTCGAGGGCCGATGTGGGCTCGTCGAAGAGCATGACCTTGGGGTCCATGGCGAGCGCTCGGGCGATGGCGACCCGCTGCTGCTGTCCGCCGGAGAGCTGGGCGGGGTATTTGTCCGCCTGGGAGGCGAGGCCCACCCGTTCGAGCAGCTCCCGGGAGCGGCGGTCCGCCTCGTCCCTCTTGCGGCCCCGGACCTTGATCTGCGCGAGCGAGACATTGGCCAGCACGGTGCGGTGGGCGAAGAGATTGAACGACTGGAAGACCATGCCGACGTCGGCGCGGAGTCCGGCGAGTCCCTTGCCCTCCGCCGGCAGCGGCTGGCCGTCGATGGTGATCGTGCCGGACTCGATGGTCTCCAGCCGGTTCACCGTCCGGCAGAGGGTCGATTTACCGGAGCCGGACGGCCCGATGACCACCACCACCTCCCCGCGTCCCACGGTGAGACTGACGTTCTGGAGGACGTGCAACTGCCCGTAGTGCTTGTTGACGTCCCGCAGCTCGATCAACGGATCGACGACGGCCATACGCTGCCCTACCCACTCATCGCAGTGTCGAGGTCAGCGCAAACTATCCAGCCCGATAAGGGACTTCACACGCGACACGCATAAATAGGGCATAAGCCGTATTTATCGCTTTTGCGGGCCGGTGCGCCGTGGAACGGCCGGGGCGGGGGCGGGATGGATGGATGCGGGCGGGGCAGGACGGATGGGACAGGCGGGGCGGGCGACCCGGTCAGATCTCGGCGGCCTCCGCATAGACCTGGGACAGCTGAGGCACGCCGTTGACCGCCCAGTCCAGACCGGCTTCCACCACACCGATCTCCCGGCCGGAGGCGAGTCGCACCACCGGGTGACCACCCGGCCAGATGTGCCAGCTCGCGCCCCGTACCGTACGGACGATCACCGTACCGAGGTAGAGGCCCGCGTCATTGCCCACCCAGGGCAGCTCTTCGGGGTCCTCCCGCCAGCGCGGCGGAAGCTGGTCCAGGGCGGCCAGGGACGCCGGGGTGTCGTCGAGGTCCAGCCCCAGCGCCTGCGCCCGGGCGCGCAGCAGCTCGCACTCCGAGAGCAGTTCGGCGACGGCCGCCGCGCGCTCCGGGTCCTTCTCGGGGGCGGGGTCGGCGGCGGGCGGGGGCTCGCCGTGACGCCTGAGCCAGTTGTCCAAGAAAGGGATCTTCATACCGCCCAGCGTCGCATCCTCCGACCCACCGGCACCATACGGCGCGCGCCACGGTTCCGGCCCGGGGCCCTGAGCCCGGGGCCCTGAACCGGCCGGGGAGCGGGCCGTTGCCGAGCCGTCGTCGGGCCCCGGGGCCCGACGGGCCGGGTCAGAGCTCCAGATCGACCACGACCGGTGCGTGGTCCGACGCACCCTTGCCCTTGCGCTCCTCACGGTCGACATAGCCGTCCTTGACCGCTCCGGCGAACGCCCCGTTCCCATAGACGAGGTCGATGCGCATCCCGCGGTTCTTCGGGAAGCCGAGCTGACGGTAGTCCCAGTAGGTGAAGGGGTGCTCGTACTTGAGCGGACGGGGCACCACATCGGACAGACCCGTCTCGCGCAGCGCGGCCAGCGCGGCCCGCTCGGGCTCGGTGACATGGGTGCTGCCCTCGAAGGCGGCGCGGTCCCAGACGTCGTCGTCGGTGGGCGCGATGTTGAAGTCGCCGAGCACCGCGAAGGGGCGGCCGCCCGCCGCGTCGGCGGCGACCGCGTCCTTGAGCGCGCCCAGCCACTTCAGTTTGTAGGCGTAGTGGTCATGGGTGATCTCCCGGCCATTGGGCACATAGACCGACCAGAGCCGCACCGGACCGCAGGTCGCGGAGACCGCCCGCGGCTCCTGCGCCCCCGCGTACTCCGGCCCGCCGGGCAGTCCTCCGACCACGTCGTCGAGGCCCACGCGGGAGACCAGCGCCACCCCGTTCCACCGGCCGTCTGCGTGGACGGCGGACTCATAGCCCAGCTCGCGCAGCTCGTCCGAGGGGAACTGCTCCTCGGTGCACTTGGTCTCCTGCACGCACAGGACGTCCGTGCCGCTGCTCTCCAGCCAGGCGAGCAGCCGGGGCAGCCGGGCGGTGATCGAGTTGACGTTCCAGGTGGCGATACGCATGGACGCCAGCCTAACGCCGGGGTCCGACAGTCAGAGCTCGGCGCTCTGCCCCGGGGCGAGCCGCCCGTGCTCCGCGCCGCCGCCGAGATTGCCGAGATGCGTGTCGTAGATCGGCCGGGCGAGATCGGTGAGCAGCGCGTCGTGGATGTCGATGGCCCGCCGGGGAGCGACCTCCCGTACGTAGTCGATGACCTCGGAGATCTTGCTCCAGGGCGCCTGTACGGGGACCATCAGCGTGTCGACGGGCGTCTGCGGCACGGTGAGGGCGTCGCCGGGGTGGAAGAGGGAGCCGTCCACCAGATAGCCGACGTTGGTGATCCGCGGGAGATCCGGGTGTATCACGGCGTGCAGCTCGCCGTGGACCTGGACGTCGAATCCGGCGGCGGTGAAGGCGTCGCCGTGGCCGACGGTGTGCACCCGGCCGGGGAACCCCGCCGAGATCCTCCCGGCGACGCTCCCGAGGGTCCACACCTCGGCCCCGGCTTCGAGGGCCGCGCGCACCCGGCCCTCCTCGAAGTGGTCGGGGTGTTCATGGGTGATGAGGACGGCGTCCGCGCCGACAGCCGCGTCCTGCTCGCTGAAGGCCCCGGGGTCGATGACCAGGGTGGCCCCGTCCTTCTCCAGCCGGACGCAGGAATGCTTCAGTTTGGTGAGCCTCATACCCCCATCCTGCTACGGACTGGGCGCGGTCTCCTCCCGGATCACGGCGCGCGCGGCCTCGAAGGCGGCGCTCGCGGCCGGAACGCCGCAGTAGACGGCCGTCTGGAGGAGGATCTCCGAGATCTCCTCGGGGGTGAGCCCGTTCCGCAGCGCGGCCCGGGTGTGGAAGGCGAGCTCCTCGCGGTGGCCGCCGGCGACCAGCGCCGTCAGGGCGATGACGCTGCGGGTGCGCCGGTCGAGGCCGTCGCGGGCCCAGACCTCGCCCCAGGCGTAGCGGGTGATCAGCTCCTGGAACCCGGCGGTGAAGGCGTCGGCCTCGGCGAGCGCCCGGTCCACATGGGCGTCGCCGAGGACCTCCCGGCGGATCCTCATCCCCGGCTCATAGGGGTCGGGGCGGCCGGTCGGCTGGGGCGGGACCTCGGCGGGGGCGATCTCGGCGACCGGGGTGACGGGCGCGGAGACGGTGGGGACGGGGGGCACGGGGATCGCCGTCAGGGTGTCCTGTGAGACGCCCGCGAAGTGCCGTACGAGCAGATCGGTGACGGCCGCCGGCTGTTCCACGGGCGCGAGATGGGAGGCGCCGGGCACCAGGGCGAGCCGGGCGTCGGTGATCCCGGCGACCAGGGTGCGGGCCTCGGCGGGTCCGGTGGTCTGATCCTCCGAGCCGACGAGCACCAGGGTGGGCACGCCGACCCGGCCGAGGTCCTCCCGCGCGTCGAACGCGGCGAGGGCCTCGCAGGCGGCTATGTAGCAGCCGGGGTCGGTGGTGCGGACCATCTGCACGGCCCAGTCGACGATCGCGGGCTGGGCGGCGGCGAAGCCCTGGGTGAACCAGCTCTCCGGGGCGCTGCGGGCGATCGGCTCCAGCCCGTTGGTGCGGACGACCACCCCGCGGCGGCGGAACTCGTCCGCGGTGCCGAACCGGGGCGAGGCGGAGACCAGGGCGAGGGAGGCGATGCGGTGGGGGTGGCGCAGCGCCAGATCGATGCCTATCGCGCCGGCTATCGAGCAGCCCGTATAGCCGAAGCGCTGGATGCCCAGCTCGTCGAGGGTGGCGAGGAGCCGGTCGGTCAGCTCGCCGACGGCGGTCGCGGGATGGGCGGGGGCGCCGCCGTGGCCTGGCAGGTCGTAGCGGAAGACCCGCCACTCGCGGGACAGCTCGGCGATCTGGCGGTCCCACATGTGCCAGGTGGTGCCGAGAGAAGGGCCCAGGACGAGGACGGGTGCGTCTTCGGGTCCGTCCATGCGGTATTGCAGGGTCTTAGTCGTCGTCTCACTCACCCGCTCACGCTCCCATATCCCACCCCTCTCCCAGGGGCGAGGGTCGGGACACTCGCCAGACCTCCCCATGCGTCCGCCGCCGGACGAAGATCCTCCACATCCGCCTTCACCCACCGGCGTGCCGTGGTCCTGGCGTTGGCGCGGAGTCGAGGCCCATATCCCCTGCGAGCAGGGAGGATGACGGATTGACCTTGCCCTTGGGGCAGAGCGCGGAGTTCCGCGTGGAGGTGGGGACACCCCGGAGCCCGTGGGGTGGGGCCGCTCAGGGGTTGGCGGTGGAGACCACATACACCTTGGGCTGGGCGGAATCGGTCATGTCGACGGCGATGTCCTGGGTGGGGCGGGGGTCCTTCCGGGTGTGCCGGAGGCCCGCCCAGGGGGTGTCGCCGGTGAAGTCCCAGCCGACGGTGGCGGCGTCGCGCGGGCTGATGGTCACCGCGCCCTCCTGGAGGGCGGCGCGGTCGGCGCCCACTCCGTCGAGGAAGAGGTCCAGTCCGGCGGAGGTGGTGGTGAACCGGACGTACAGCCTGCTGGTCTTCCAGTTGCTGGTCTCGAAGTAGGCGACCTCGGTCGACTCGGGCGGGATGGGCACCTCGAAGACGCGCCGCTTCATCTGGGACGGCCAGCTGTCGCGCAGCCCCTGGGCGGAGGACTCGGCCGCCTTGTCCCGGCCGCTGTCGCGGCTCTGCTCGGCGGAGATCACCAGATAGCCGGCCGGGATGCCGACGAGCAGCACGATGATGATCGCCGTCAGCCAGCGGCGGAGGATCATCCGCCGCCGGCCCTCGGGGGGCCGGAAGCTCTCATCCGGGGAGGTGGGCTGGCGGGGAACGGTCATGACGTGGGTGTTCCTGGACGGTCCGGGGCAGTTCGGTCAGAAGTGAAGTCTACGGTCCCCGCACCCCGGAGCCGTCCGGTCCGGGCGGGGGACGCCCGGCGCGTCACCGCCCCGCGGGCACGGCCCGGCTCACGGCTCCTGCGTGGTCCGGGGGGACGCGGAGTTGCGCAGGGCCTGGGCGTACCGCTCGTACCGCTCATGGCGCTCCACCCGGCGGCGGTTGGCGCGGCGGAAGCGGCGGGCCACGAGCCGCGCCAGGTCGGCCGCGCCGACCATGCCGGCCTCGGGCCCCAGCTGGGCCTTGACGATCCTGGCCTCCGGACGGTAGCCGCGCCCGGTCAGATGGCGGCGGAAGGCGTCTCTGGCGGGCCCGATCAGCAGATCGTCGGCCGCGCTGACCCCGCCCCCGATGACGAAGCAGGAGGGGTCGAGGGCGGCGGCCAGATTGGCGATGCCGACGCCGAGCCACTGGCCGATGTCCTGGAACAGCTCGACGCACATCGCGTCGCCCTCGCGCGCCAGCTCGGTGATCAGCGGTCCGGTGATGTCCTGGACGCTGCCGCCGACGCGGTCGATGAGGGAGTGGGCCACCGGGGACTCGGCGGCGGCCAGCTCCCGGGCCTCGCGCACCAGGGCGTTGCCCGAGCTGTACTGCTCCCAGCAGCCGCGGTTGCCGCAGGGGCAGCGGTGCCCGCCGGGCACCACCTGCATATGGCCGAACTCCCCGGCGACCCCGTACTTACCGCGCTTGACCTGCCCGTCCTCCAGGATCGCGCCGCCGATCCCGGTGCCGAGGGTGATCATCACCAGATGGTCCTCGCCACGGCCCGCGCCGAAGCGCCACTCCGCCCAGGCGGCGGTGTTGGCGTCGTTGTCGACCAGAACGGGCACGGCGAGCCGGGCGGAGAGCGCGTCGCGCAGGGGCTCGTTGCGCCAGGCGAGATGGGGGGCGAAGAGGACCTTGGAGCGGTCGGCGTCGACCCATCCGGCCGCGCCGATGCCCACGGCGTGCACATCGTGCCGGTCGGAGAGGTCCAGGACCAGCTCGCAGATGGTGTCCTCGACGACCTTGGGGCTCTTGGACTTGTCCGGGGTCTCGGTGCGGACCTTCTCCAGGATGACCCCGTCGGCGTCGACGACCCCGGCCATCACCTTCGTGCCGCCGATGTCGATGCCGACGGTGGGGACGCGGGGCGCGGTCAGATGGGAACGGCGCTCGCGGGCACTGACGGTCCGCAGGACGGTGGCGCGGGCGGAGCCCCGGTGCGCGAAGTCGCGGTAGGTGCTCACCGGGCGTGGTCCCCAGCGGCGGAACGGGTGGTGGCGGGTGCTCGCACGGTTCGCGTCGTCCCTGGTGTCGTGGGGGCCGGTTATCGCGTGATGATCTCCCTCACCCCGGGACCGGCGGCGGACGGCGCCCGCCATGGGCGATTCTGCCACTCCCGGGGCCCGGGGGACGTGGGGAGCGTAAAGGGTCCGTACGGGCCAACCCTGGAGCAGCTGTGAGCCGTCTCACAATGCCGGGGAGTGCGTTGCGAACAGGTCTAGTCCAGTGATCGACTTCACGCGCTTCGTCCCCGATGGAAGGGAACGTATGAACGCCCTGCGGAAACTCGGCGATGCGCTGCTCGCGCGGCTGGCGCCCGAGGCACAGGCGGAGGCCGTCACCTGCGGCACGGCCTGCCCGTCCTACAAGGACTACCAGTGCTTCACGTTCCGCTTGCACGAACGCTGCTGCTACCGGGCGAAACCGCCGTACTGCAGCCGGGCCTACTGCGGGCCCTGGGAGTACACGGGCAGCTTCTGTTAGCCGCGCGGCGCGGACCCGGCGAGGGAGGCGGCGCGGCCCTCTGCGGGCGGGCCGGCTCCCTTGCCCGGGGCTTCCCCGCGGGGCGGGCCGGCTCCCGCGGGCGGGCCGTCCGCCTGCGGGCAGGCCGTCCCCACCGGGCGCGGCCGGAACGGGAACCACCGGAGCTCCGGCCCGGGCCGCGACGGGCGGCTGGAGCGCCGGTCCGGGGCTCCTGCGCGGACGCCGCCGCCCCAGGCGCGCGACCCCGGCCCCGCGAACCGATGGTCCGTACCACCATGATCTGACGCTGGAGAAGAGAGATGGCCTTCGTAGTCGCCGGTCTCGTGCTCGTCGGGGCGATCGGCTTACTGAATCTGCTGCTGATCACCGCTGTCATCCGGCGGCTGCGCCGGCAGGAGGAGGAGCGCGGCGAGGCGCTGCGCAGCGGCCCCCGCCCCGGCGAGGAACTGCCCGAGTTCTCCGCCGTCGCGCTGTCGGGGCGCTCCGTCTCCCGGGCGGGGCTGGCCGGCGGGCCCGCGGTGCTCGTCTTTCTGTCGACGGGCTGCCCCGCCTGTCCGGCCGCCGTTCCCCGTCTCGTGGAGTACGCCGCACAGGCCGGGCTGGACCGGGAGCGGACGATCGTGGTGATCACCGGCGCGGAGTCGGAGGCCGGTGAGCTGATCGAACCGCTGGCGGGCGTCGCTACGGTCGTGACCGAGCCCTTCCCCGGCGAGCTGAGCCGGACGTTCTCGGTCTCCGGAACGCCGACGACCGTGATCGTCGGCATGGACGGCCGGGTCGCCTACGCGGAGGCGGGCACGAGTCCGCTGATCGCTCCGGCCGCCGCGTGAGCGGAGCCCGGGAGAGCCGGGAGGAGCGAACAGGCCAGGAGAACCGAAAGGGCCGTGCGGGGGACACAGCGCGCGGCAGGACCGGAGGCGCGCGGGCGCTCCTGAGCCGTACCGCCGAAGCCCTGGCCCTGAGCCTGCGCGCGGGCCCGGTCGGCTGCCTCTGCTCCGCGCTCCTCGCCACCGTCCAGGGACTGCTGCCCGCCGGTATCGCCCTGCTCACCAAGTGGCTGCTCGATCGGCTCCAGCACGGCCCCGCCGCCGGCGGGCCGCAGCCGCTCGCGCTGGTGGCCGGGCTCGCCCTGCTGACCACGCTGTACGCGCTGCTGCCGCAGCTGTCCGAGTACGCCCAGGCCCGGCTGCGGCGCGGCATCGTCCTGGTGGTGCAGGACCGGCTCTACGGCGCGGTCAACCGGTTCACCGGGATGGCCCGGTTCGAGTCACCGGCCTTCCTGGACCGGCTGCGGCTCGCCCAGGAGGCCGCCGTCACCGCACCGGAGCGGATCACCGCCTCGCTCTTCGCCGTGGTGCAGCAGTCCCTGACCGTGGCCGGGCTGATCACCGTGCTCTTCACCATCTCGCCGCCGATGACCCTGATCACGGTCGCCGCCGCGGCGCCGGTGCTGCTGGTGGAGACGGCGCTGAGCCGGGAGCGGGCCCGGATGACACTCTCGCTCAGCCCGCGCAACCGGCGGCAGCTCTTCTACCAGCGGATGCTGCTGGACCTGGCGGCCGTCAAGGAGATCAGACTCTTCGGGCTCGGCGGCTTTCTGCTGCGCCGGATGAACGACGAGACCCGGGTGATCAACGCCGCCGAGGAGCGGCTCGACCGGCGTGCCCTGCTGCGCCAGGCGCCGCTCACCGCGCTCGGCACCGTGATCGCGGCGGGCGGCCTGGCCTGGATGATCATGGCGGCGGCAGACGGCCGGTTCACCATCGGGGACGTCTCGGCCTTCATCGCCTCCGTCTCCGGGGTGCAGGGCGCGCTCGTCGGCATGCTGCTCCAGGGCGCCGGGGCGTATCAGGCGCTGCTGCTGCTCGGACACTTCACCGATGTCACCACGGCGGGCCCCGATCTCCCGGTGCGCCGGGAGCCGCTGCCGACCGGGCCGCTGAGCCGCGGCGTCGAGCTCGACGACGTCTGGTTCCGGTACGGCGACGACGGGCCCTGGGTGCTGCGCGGGGTCAGTCTGACCATTCCGTACGGCTCCTCCCTCGCCCTCGTGGGGCTCAACGGAGCGGGCAAGAGCACTCTGGTGAAGCTGCTCTGCCGGCTGTACGACCCGGTCCGGGGCGCGATCCGCTGGGACGGGACCGATCTGCGGGACATGGACCCGGGGCGGCTGCGGGACCGGATCAGCGCCGTCTTCCAGGACTACGTGGAGTACGACTTCACCGCGGCCGACAACATCGGGCTGGGCGATCTGGCGCACCACGGCGAGCTGGACCGTATCGTCGCGGCGGCGCGGGCCGCCGACGCGCACGATCTGGTCTCGGCGCTCCCCCGGGGGTACGCGACGCTGCTCTCGCGGGTTTTCACGGAGGGATCCGGGGAGGGGGAGGCGGGGGAGGCCGGGGTCTCGCTCTCCGGCGGCCAGTGGCAGCGGCTGGCCCTGGCGCGGGCGATGATGCGCGAGGGGCGGGATCTGCTGATCCTCGACGAGCCGAGCGCGGGTCTCGACGCCGCCGCCGAGGAGCGGGTGCACCGGCGGCTGCGGGCCTACCGCGCGGGCGCGACCAGCCTGCTGATCTCGCACCGTCTCGGCGCGGTGCGGCGGGCCGACCGGATCGCGGTGCTGGAGGAGGGGCGGATCACCGAGGCGGGCAGCCACCGGGAGCTGATGCGCCGCGCCGGGACCTATGCCCGGCTGTTCACGATCCAGGCGTCCGGGTACGCCGACGCGCACGGGCCGGACGGGACGGGCGAGGCAGAAGAGGCGGAGGAACGGTGCTGACCTTCGGGGAACGCGGCGGACGGGGCGCGGCGACCGCGTGGTGGGCCGCCGCGGGCACGGGCGTGCTGGCGGCGCTCGCGGGCGCGGCCTGGTCCGTGCGCCGGGGCTATGTGGCGGTCACGGTGGTCGGCGAGAGCATGTCCCCGGCGCTGCTGCCGGGCCACCGGGTGCTGATCCGCCGGGGATGCCGCGGACTGCGCCCCGGCCGGATCGCGGTGATCGCCGCGCCGGACCCGGATCCGGCGCGGGCCTGGCGGGGCCGGGGGCCCGCGCCCCGCGATCCGGGGGCGGCGGCCTGGAACATCAAGCGGGTGGCGGCGGTGGCGGGCGATCCGATGCCGCCACGGGTGGCGGGCGGCGGGGAGCGGGTGCCGCCCGGGCATGTGGTGGTGATCGGGGACCGGCCGCTGAGCCAGGACTCCAAGCAGTACGGGCCGTGCCCGGTGGATCAGGTGCTGGGCGTGGTGGTGCGCAGGCTGTAGCGGCGCGGTGCCGGGCCGGGCGGGGAAGCCACACCAGGGCTCCGGCCCGGACCGGGAAACCACACCGGAGCTCCGGCCCGGGCCAGGAAGCCACACCCGGGGCTCCGGTCCGGGCGGGGAACCCTCGCCGGATCCCCCGCCCGGAGCCCGTGGCCCGTGCCCGTGCCCGTGCGCCGCTACTTCTCCGGGCCGCCGAGGTGGGTCGGCGCGGGAGCGCGCTCCAGCTCATGCCGGAGGTCCTCCAGCTCGCTGCCGCCCGCCATCTGGCGCGTCAGCTCGTCCAGGGACACCGAGTCCTTGGTGTGGCTCGCCGACATGGTCCCCCGCTTCAGCAGGATGAACCGGTCCCCCACGAGATACGCGTGGTGCGGATTGTGCGTGATCAGCACCACGCCGAGCCCGGCGTCCCGGGCAGCCGCCACATACTTCAGCACCACCCCGGACTGCTTGACGCCGAGCGCCGCCGTCGGCTCGTCCAGGACCAGGACCTTGGCCCCGAAGTAGACCGCCCGCGCGATCGCGACACACTGCCGCTCACCGCCCGACAGCGTCCCGATCGGCTGGTCCACATCGCGCAGATCGATGCCCATCCGCAGCAGCTCGGTCCGGGTCGTCTCCCGCATCCTGCGGACGTCGAGCCGCTTGAAGGGGCCGGACCCGGTCGTCGGCTCGGAGCCGAGGAAGAAGTTCCGCCACACCGGCATCAGCGGGACGACCGCCAGATCCTGGTAGACGGTGGCGATGCCCCGGTCCAGCGCCTCACGGGGATTGGCCAGCCGGGTCTGCTCGCCCTCGATCGAGAAGGTGCCCGCGTCATGCTGGTGCAGCCCTGCGATGATCTTGATGAGGGTGGACTTACCGGCTCCGTTGTCGCCGAGCACACAGGTGATGTCACCCGCGTGGACCTCCAGCGAGACGCCCTCCAGGGCCCGGATGTTCCCGTAGTACTTGCTCACCTGGTCCAGTTCGACCAGTGCGGGCCGATCGGTCCCGGCCGGAGCGGGCTGATCGCTCATCGTGTCGCCTCCGCCCGCTTGCGCACCCATGCGTTCAGCAGGGTGGCCAGTAGGAGCATCGCTCCGAGGAAGAACTTGAACCAGTCCGGGTTCCACTCCGCGTAGACGATGCCCTTGCTGGTCATGCCGAAGATCAGCGCGCCGATCGCCGAGCCGATCGCGGAGCCGTAGCCGCCGGTGATCAGACAGCCGCCGATGACGGCCGCGATGATGTAGATCAGCTCATTGCCGACGCCCTCGCCGGACTGGACCACGTCGAACGAGAACAGCAGATGCTGCCCCGAGATCCAGGCCGCGAACGCGACCCCCATGTAGAGGCCGATCCTGGTCCTGGTGACCGGGACGCCGACCGCGCGGGCGGCGTCCGGACCGCCGCCGACCGCGAAGATCCAGTTGCCGAAGCGGGTCCGCAGCAGAACCCAGGTGGCGAGGGCGACCAGTCCGATCCACCAGAGAATGGTGACCTTGATCGTGACCTCGCCGAAGGTGAACTCGGAGGCGAAGAGCGCCTTGGCCGAGTCGAAGCCCTCCATGTCGGCGATGGACTTGGTGGAGACCGTGCCGCTGATCAGCTTGGTGAAACCGAGATTGAGGCCGGTCAGCATCAGAAAGGTGCCGAGCGTGATGATGAAGCTGGGGAGTTTGGTACGGGTGAGCAGCACCCCGTTGAAGACCCCGACCGCCAGGGTGACCAGCAGGGAGACCAGCACCCCGACCCAGACGTTCGCGGTCATCTGGTAGCTGATCATCGACGAGATCAGCGCCGAGCTGGTCACCAGCACACCGGCCGAGAGGTCGAACTCGCCGCCGATCATCAGCAGCGCGACCGGTACGGCCATGATCCCGATGGTGGAGGCCGCGTACAGCACGGTGGAGAGGCTGGCGGCGCGCAGGAAGGAGTCGGCGACGACCGCGAAGAAGACGAAGACGGCGATCGCGCCGACGACCGAGCCCAGCTCGGGCCGGCCGAGCAGGCTGCGCAGCGGCGAGGTGCGGATCAGCCGTTCATCGGCGGCGCCGGGCTCCCGGGTGCCGGCGGGTGGTGCGGTCGCGCTCATCGGGTCCCCCGCTTGGTGTAGTCCTCCAGCTCGGCGGCGTCGGCCTCGGTGATGATCTGCGGTCCGGTGAGCACGGGCCGGCCGCCGCCGAGGACATCGGCGTTGTACCGGTAGAGCCAGAGCAGATCGATGGCCTCGTACCCCTGGAGATAGGGCTGCTGGTCGACGGCGAAGCCGAGCGTGCCGGACTTCAGGGCGGCGGCGACCTTGGCGTTCAGATCGAAGGTGACGATCTCGGCCTTGCTGCCCGCGGCGTCCTTGGCCTTGACGGCGGTGTCCGCGAACGGCGCGCCGAGGGTGATCACACTGTCGATGGAGGGGTCCGTCTGGAGCTTGGCCTCGATGGACGCCTGGACGTCGGGCATATTGGTGCCCTCGACATACAGGTTCCGCAGCTCTCCGTCGAAGGTCTTCTTCGCTCCGGCGCAGCGCTGCTCATGGCCGACGTTGCCCTGCTCGTGCAGGACGCAGACGGCGTTCTTCCGGCCGCGCTCGTTCAGCTCGTCGCCGACCGCCTCACCGGCCACGGTCTCGTCCTGGCCGATATGGGTGAGCGCGCCGTACTCCTTGGACTGCTCGGAGCCCGAGTTGACGGTGATCACCGGGATGCCGGCGGCGACGGCCTTCTTGACGACGTCCTTCATCGCGTCCGGCTTGGCGAGCGTGACGATCAGTCCGTCGACCTTCTTGTCGATGGCGGTCTGGACGAGCTGGGCCTGCTCCTTGCCCTCGTCGTTCTTGGAGTAGAGGAAGTTGATGTTGTCCTTGGCCGCGGCCTCCTCGGCGCCCTTCTGGACGATGTCCCAGAAGGTGTCGCCGTCACCCGAGTGGGTGACCATGGCGAAGGTCCAGCGGGGGGTGCTCACCGCGGCCTTCCCCGCCGCGGCCTGGGCCTTACGGGCGTCCTCCGCGCGCTTGCCCCCGGTGCTGCTGCATCCCACGAGGGACGCCCCGAGCACCGCTGCCAGCACCGCGCCGAGTGCGCGTACCCCTGTCCTTGCCCTTGCCACGACGCTGTGCCCTTCTTGCCGTACTGTCTGCCGGTGCGACCGGGGGACGTTTCGTCGCACCCCAGCCGCCCAAGTATGGGTCACGGCAGATCGGAGGGTGGGCATCGGGTGCGCCGGGCGCCTTCCGCGACGGGCCGCCGCGCCCTTCGGGGCGCTGTGGGAGCACCTCACCACGCAGCTCTCCGAGCACCTCTCCGAGCACCTCAACGCGCAGCTCACCGCGCACCTCACCGGGTACCGGCCGCGGTGAGCTTCTCCAGGGCGGGCACATCCTCGCGGGTGATCAGGGCGGGGCCGGTGAGCACGGGCTTCCCGCCGCCGATCACATTGCGGTTGACCTTGTGGAGCCAGAGCTCGTCGACGGCGAGATAGCCCTGGAGATAGGGCTGCTGGTCGACCGCGAAGCCGATCTCGCCCGCCTTGAGCTGCTTGATCACATCGGCGTTGAGATCGAAGGTGTCGATCTCCGCCCGGGAGTCCGCGCCGGCCTTGGCCTTGACGGAGGCGGCGGCGAACGGTGCGCCGAGGGTGATCACGCTGTCGATGTCCCGGGAGCTCTGGAGCTTGGCCTCGATGGACGAGGTGGACTGGGGCATATTGACGCCCTCGACGTTGAGGTTCTCCACCGTGCCGTCGAACGCCTTCCTCACCCCGGCGCAGCGGGCCTCCAGGGAGACATTGCCCTGTTCGTGGATGACGCAGAGCGCCTTCTTCCGGCCGCGCTCGTTCAGCTCCTCGCCGACCGCCTCGCCCGCGACGGACTCGTCCTGGCCGATATGACCGATCGCGCCGAGCTCCCGGGAGAACTCTCCGCCGGAGTTGATCGTGACGACGGGTATCCCGGCCGCGACGGCCTTCTCGACCGCGTCGCCCACCGCTTCGGGCTTGGCGAGGGTGACGATGATCCCGTCCACCCGCTGGTCGATATAGGTCTGGATGAGCTGGGCCTGCTCCTTGCCCTCCTTGTGGGCGGCGTAGAGGAAGTCGGCGTTGTCCTTCTTCGCGGCGACCTTCGCGCCGTTCTGGACGATGTCCCAGAAGGTGTCGCCCTCGCCGGAGTGGGTCACCATGGCGATCTTCAGCTTCTCGGTGGCCGCGGGGACTCCACCGCCGCTCCCGGCGGATTCCTCCTTCGCCTCCTTGCCGCCGGAGCTGCTGCACCCGGCGACGACGACCAGGGCGCATACGGCGAGCAGGGCCACTGCCGTGCGTTGGGTTCGCATCGTGGATCCGCTTTCTCTCCCGGCCGCCCGGTTGCGGCTGGGTGAGTTTTTACGGCGGCTGTGCGACGCCGTCAAGACTTTGTCCGAACATTCTTACGTTCGCCCTGATGTTCGTTCTGACGTTCGCCCGCGCGGCGACGGAGCTACGACCGGACGAGCAGCTGGAACTCGAAGGCGTACCGCGAGGCGCGGTAGATATGGGAGCCGTACTCGACGGCACGCCCGGTGTCGTCGAAGGTGGTGCGCTCCATCGTGAGCACCGGGGCGCCCCGCTCCTCGGCGAGCAGCCCCGCCTCCCGCTCGTCGGCGGCCCGCGCGCCGACCGACTGCCGGGCGCTGTGCAGGGTGATCCCGGCGGCCCGCATCATCCGGTACAGGCCGGTGGCCTCCAGCCGTTCGGTGTCGCAGCCGAGCAGACCGACGGGGAGGTGATTGACGAGCACGGCCATCGGCTCGCCATGGGCGTAGCGCAGCCGTTCTATCCGCTGGACCTCGGCGCCCTCGGCGATTCCCAGCGCGGCGGCGACCCGGGCGCTCGCGGTCTCGGCCGCGTTGCCCAGGACGACGGTGGCGGGCCGCTGGCCGGCCGCCTCCAGATCGTCGTAGAGGCTGCTCAGCTCCAGTGGGCGTTTGACCTGGCTGTGCACGACCTGGGTGCCGACGCCGCGGCGGCGCACCAGCAGCCCCTTGTCCACCAGGGACTGGATGGCCTGGCGCACGGTGGGCCGGGAGAGGCCGAGCCGTGCCGCGAGTTCGATCTCGTTGCCGAGCAGGCTGCCGGGGGTGAGCGCGCCCCTCTCGATGGCCGCCTCCAGCTGCTGGGAGAGCTGGAAGTAGAGCGGGACCGGGCTGGTGCGGTCCACCGCGAGCTGGAGGGAGGGGGACGGTTCCGGCGCGTGTCTGGGCTGCTTGGGCACGGGGCGAGCGTAGTCGCCGCTCATGGTGACGGGAAGCCGTGAGGTTCGGTTGTCAGGACAAAGTCTTGACACGGTGACGGCCGCGGCACCATTTTGGGCGCATGCGCATCGGACTCATCGGAACGGGACGTATCGGGGCTTTCCATGCGGGTGTGCTCAGCCGCCACGGGGAGGTCGACTCCCTGGTCGTGGCGGACGCGGATCCGGCCCGGGCGGCGGCGGTCGCCGAGCACACGGGGGCGACGGCCGCGCCCGGCGTGGACGCGGTCTTCGACGGCGGCGTGGACGCGGTGGTGATCGCCTCGGCGACCGCCTCGCACGCCGAGCTCATCGGGCGGGCGGCCCGCGCCGGGCTCCCCGCCTTCTGCGAGAAGCCGATCGCGGTGGATCTGCCGGGCACCCTCGGCGCGCTCCATGCGGTGGAATCGGCGGGCACCCTGCTCCAACTGGGCTTCATGCGCCGCTTCGACGCCGGGTACACGGCCGCCCGCGAGCTGCTGCGCTCGGGACGGCTGGGCCGGCTGCACACCGTACGGGCGATCACGGCGGACCCCGCGCCGCCGCCCGCGGAGTATCTGCCGCTCTCCGGCGGTCTGTACCGGGACTGTCTGGTGCATGACTTCGACATACTGCGCTGGGTGACCGGGCGGGAGGTCGTGGAGGTGTACGCGACCGGTTCGGACGCGGGCCCGGCGATGTTCCGCGCGGCGGGCGATGTGGACACCGCGGCGGCGGTGCTCACCCTGGACGACGGCGTCCTGGCGACGGCGACCGCGGCCCGCTGCAACGGGGCCGGTTACGACGTACGGATGGAGCTGGCGGGAGAGCTCGACACCATCGCGGTGGGCCTGGCCGACCGTACGCCGGTGACCTCGGCCGAACCGCAGGGCCCGCCCCCCGGGGAGAAGCCGTGGCCAGGGTTCCTCGAACGGTTCGCACCCGCGTACGAAGCCGAACTCGACGCCTTCGTACGGGTGGTGCGGGGGGAGGCGGAGAACCCCTGCGACGGGCGGGAGGCGCTGGCCGCGCTGCGGATCGCGGAGGCGTGCGAGCTCTCCCGGCGCGAGCACAGGCCGGTACGGATCGCGGAGATCCCCGCGGACTGAGCCTCCCGGGGGCCTCCTCGCCTCGTGCGCGCCCTGGCCCGGGGGCCTCCTCGCCTCCTGCGCGCTCCCGCCGGCTGGAACCCTGGCCTGGGGCTCTCCTCGCCTCGTACGCGCCCTGGCCCGGGGCCCCTCGTACCCGCTCCGTCGGCTGGACCTCGGGGGCCCGCCCCGTGCGCGCTCCCGCCGGGGCCCCTACCCGTCCTCGTCGAGCAGTCCGGCGTCGTGGGCCAGCAGAGCGATCTGCACCCGGTTGTTGAGATCGAGCTTGGCCAGAATCCGCGAGACATGGGTCTTCACCGTCGGCACGCTCATATAGAGCGTCGCCGCGATCTCGGCGTTGGACCGGCCCCGGCCCACCGCGATCGCCACCTCCCTCTCCCGCTCGGCCAGGGACGCGAGCCGCAGGGCAGCCGCCCGTCTGCGGGGATCGGCCGCCCGGTCGTGCGCCGGGTCGGCGACATGGCTCATCAACTGCCGGGTGACGGCGGGCGAGAGCACCGGGTCGCCCGCGGCCACCCGCCGTACCGCGTCCACGATCCGGGCGGGCGGGGTGTCCTTGAGGACGAACCCGGCGGCCCCCGCCCGCAGCGCCCTCAGCACCTGCTCGTCGGCGTGGAAGGTGGTGAGCACCACCACCTGCGGAGCTCCGGGCCTGCGGCGCAGCTCCTCGGTGGCGACCAGCCCGTCCACCGTCGGCATCCGGATGTCCATCAGCACCACGTCGGGCGCGTACCGGTCGACCAGCGCGGGGACTTCGGAGCCGTCGGCCCCCTCCCCGACGATCTCCAGATCGTCGGCTCCGCCGAGCATCAGGGCGAGGCCGGCACGGACCAGGGGGTCGTCATCGACGACGAGCAGACGGATAGTCATACGGCCCACGTTGACTTCCGCTCCCCCTCCTAAAGGACAAGGCCGTGAAGTTAGGGGCTGATCGTTGGTGTCACGATGTTGATGCTGAGGGTGGCTTGGTAGGTGTGTCGGTCGACTTTGAGGCTTTTGTAGGCGTAGCGGGACAGGGGGCGTTTCACGGCTCGGGGACTGACGCGTAGGCGTCGGGTGGGCATGAGCTGGTCCAGGACTGCCCGGCCGATCGTTCCGACGAGGTCGATCACCGTATCGGCTATGACGCCTGCGGCCTGGATGATCTGGTCTCGGGCGG
Source organism: Streptomyces jumonjinensis (assembly GCF_009600885.1). Taxonomy (GTDB): domain Bacteria; phylum Actinomycetota; class Actinomycetes; order Streptomycetales; family Streptomycetaceae; genus Streptomyces; species Streptomyces jumonjinensis. Next base: position 209,073 of record NZ_VCLA01000156.1, on the reverse strand, counting down.
TCTGGAGGGCGATGCTGAAGCTTGCCCGGTCCGGGTCGGTGTTCGGGACGGTTCCGGTGGCGTCGGTGATCGCGATCCGCAGGGCCTGGTAGGTGCTCAGCAGAGCGTAGACCTCCTGCGCGATCCCGGCCCAGGTCTTGGACCGCAGGACCCGCCGGCCCAGCATCGACTTCTTGATCTCGAAGTAGGCGGACTCTGTTTCCCACCGCTCGTGATACAGCCTGACCAGGTCGAGCGCCGGATAGCGGCGGGCGTCCAGGAGGCTGGTCGCCAGCCGGTAGAGGCCGGTGCGGCGCCCGGTCGGGGTGGTGATGGTGATCTCGCATTCGATGACGCGGACGTCCAGGTGGCCGAGGCGGGACAGGAATGAGCCGTCGTCGTACCGGGCGAGTACGGGGGGTTTGCGAATGGCGGACAGGCGGGCCACGAAGGCGGCTTCTGTGCCGGCGACGGCGGTGAGGAAGGTGTTGGTGGCGAAGCCGCGGTCCAGGAGCACGATCATGCCGTGGTGCAGGGACCGCATCAGCCGCTTGCCGTAGACGGTCTCACCGCTGCTGCGGGGGCCGAAGGCGGCGTCGATGACGGCTCGGGTCCCGCAGGCGACCAGGGTGGTCAGGCAGATCTGCGGGTATCCGGAGGTGGCGTACTGGTTGGATCCCTTGCCCAGGCGGGTCCGGTGCATCGGGCTGTCGGGGACATCGAGGTAGGTGCCGTCAATGGCGACGGTCAGCATTCCCTTCCAGCGGGCGCCGTTGGTGCGGATCGCTGACGCCGGTCCGCGCAACAGGTCGAACAGGGCCCGCATCGGCCGCACGCCGAGTCGGGTCCGCGCGTCCCACAGCGCCGCCCCGGTGATCGTCGGTATCGGTATCGAGTCCAGCGCGGCTGTGAGCTTGCGCCAGACGCCGGGATAGCCGCACTCCTCGAACAAGGTGGCTGCCAGCAGCAGGTAGACCACCACACGGGCAGGAAGCTTCCGCAGCCGGCGCTGGCTCGCGTTGGTCTCGGCGAGGACGGCATCGACCATCTCGAAGGGAACGATGCGGGTGAGTTCCCCCAGGTGCCCAGGTGCGAACAGCCCCTTGGCTACCGTGATTTCACGCGTGATGACACACTGGCCCGACAGCGGAGCCTCCGGTTGTGTGAACGGCTTGTCTTGGTCGACTGCCAGTTCTACCGGGGCTCCGCTTCCTACGTCCGGCACTCAGCCAGATCACCCCTTGCCACCAGCCCAGAAGCCCTAACTTCACGGCCTTGTCCTAAAGGAGGGGGATTCCTGCCACGGTCGGGTGACCGTCTCGGTGGGTTCCTGCTTCACCGCGCTGTGCCGGGACGTGTCCCGGTCTTACCCGCGCTCCACAGGCTGACACCGCCAGTCCGGCGGCCTTGGCGACGTTGACCGCCGCGTTGATGTCACGGTCCAGGACGGCCCCGCACGCCCCGCACGTCCACACGCGGACGCAGAGGGGTTTGGGGCCGTCCTTGACGCCGCAGGCCGAGCAGACCTGAGAGGTCGGCTCGAACCGGCCGATGCGGTGAAAGGCGCGCCCGTACCGGGCCGCCTTGTACTCCAGCATCGTCACGAACGCGGACCATCCCGCGTCGTGGACGGACCTGGCCAGGCGCGTGCGGGCGAGTCCCCTGACCGCCAGGTTCTCCACGGCGATCGCTTGGTTCTCGCGAATGATCCGTGTGGAGAGCTGGTGGTGGAAGTCGCGCCGCGCGTCGGCGACCCGCGCGTGAGCGCGGGCGACCTTCAGCCGGGCCTTCGTCCGGTTGCTGGACCCCTTCGCCTTGCGGGACAGCCGGCGCTGTTCCCGCTTCAGCTTCTTCTCCGCCCGTCGCAGAAAGCGCGGGCTGTCGATCTTCGTGCCGTCCGAGAGGACCGCGAAATGGGTCAGGCCGAGGTCGATCCCGACCACCGCGTCCGTCTCGGGCAGGGCCTCGTCCGGGTCCGTCTCGACCACGAAGGAGGCGAAATACCGCCCGGCGGCGTCCTTGACGACGGTCACCGTGGACGGTGTGGACGGCAGAGCCCGGGACCACTTCACCCGCACATCGCCGATCTTCGGCAGGGACAGGTCCCCGCCGGCCGTGATCCTCCAGCGGGCGTTGGCGGTGAACCGTACGGCCTGCCGGTTGTCCCGCTTCGACTTGAACCGGGGCGCTCCCATGCGCGGGCGCCTGCCCTTGAGGCCGTCGAAGAAGTTCCGGTACGCGGTGTCCAGGTCCCGCAGGGATTGTTGCAGCACCACGGCGGACACTTCGCCGAGCCATGCGCGTTCGTCGGTCTTCTTCGCCTCCGTGATCAGCAGCTTCGACAGGTCGCCGGTCTTCGGGAACGGCAAGCCCGCGCTGCGGGCGGTCTCACGGGCGCGGAGCGCATCGTTGTAGACCACCCGAGCACACCCGAATGCCCTGGTCAGCGCACCGCGCTGCGGCCCGTTCGGGTACAGGCGGAAGCGGTACCGAAGCTGCACATCGATCACCGTACTGCAGTTGGTTTATGACTGAGTATCAGAACATTCGTACGGGTCGGCACTGTGTTTTCGTCCTCCACGCTCACTCCGTTTTCGTGACGAAGTACCGGTACAAGGTCTTCAAGGACGTGCACCTGACACGGATGGAGGTGATCAAGCGGGCCGTGTGCGAGGAGTTCGCATGCGAGCTGGTGGAGTTCAACGGTGCGAACACCGACGTCCATCGGCTCGTGAACTTCCCGCCGAAGGCAGCCCTGTCCAAGCTGGTCAACTCACTCAAGGGCGTCAGCCCGCGCAGGCTCCGCCAGGAATACCCGGAACTGGTCCGGCACTACTGGCGGGCACAGCGCCCGTGGTCCGGCTCACACTCCGCCGGATCGGTGGGCAGGGCCCCGCTGTCGACCGTCCGCCAGTACATCGAGCAGCAGAACCATCCGCTCCAGCCTGCCGGTCACAGCAGTGCTCAGAGTAGCCCCCGCCGGGGCGAGGCGGGGGCGGGAGTTCAGAGCGCGTAGCTCCCGTACTGGGGGCGGCCCGCCGTCTCATAGGTGTGGATGGCGATGCCCGAGGACGTAGTGCGGGCTCCGGTGTGCCGGAAGGCGGTGGGCGGCAGGCCCTCGGCGAACAGCCGCAGTCCCCCGCCGAGGACGATGGGGAAGACCAGCAGATTCACGGTGTCGACGAGATCCGCCGCGAGGAGGGAGTGGGCGAGCCGGCCGCTGCCGTGCACCTGGAGCTCGCCCTCGGTGCTCTCCTTGAGCGCGGTGATCTCCTTGACCAGGTCGTCGCCGGGGACGACGGAGGTCTTCTCCCATCCTGGGTCGGTCAGTGTGGTCGAGACGACGTACTTCGGCAGGGAGTTGAGACGGGTGGCGACCGGGTTGTCCGGTTCGGTCACCTTGGGCCAGTGCCCGGCGAAGATCTCGTAGGTGCGCCGGCCGAGCAGAAACGCCCCGGCCCGTTCGAAGACCTCCGTGACGAACGTCCCGAATTCCTGGTCCCCGTAGGGCACGGACCAGCCGCCCTGGTCGAAGCCGCCGGTGGAGTCCTCCCCGGGGCCGCCCGGGGCCTGCATCACTCCGTCGAGGGTGACGAAGGTGGTGATCGAGAGCTGTGCCATGCCGTTCCTGCTTCCGTCTGGGGGGTGTGCGCGATCCGTCGTGAACTGTGACCGATCCGGGTCCGGAGAATCATCGGTCGCCGGAGACGATTCTGGATCTTGGCGTCCGATTCCCGCCAGCACGACGCGGCCGGGCAGGGTTTTCTCACCGTCATGAGCACTGATGACGGAGGGGACAACATGTCCGGAACAGCTCTGAGGGGGCGGCGTCTCCGGCGGCCTGTCCGGCAGCCTGTCCGGCGGGCGGCGAGTCGGCCTTCATGACAGGCGCGGAGCTCTCGATCGACGCGTGTTCACGCCTCGGCCGGGGCGCCGGGCCCAGGTCGTGTCTTCAAAGTCCCGTCTTTCCGCCGTGCCCTGGCACCGCACCCCGGCATGAACCGCCGCGCCGCCGCCCTCGTGACACAGGGCGGGACGGCGTCCGCACCCGGACGCCCCCGGAGCGGCCCTCCCGCTCCAGCCGCCGTCCGACTCAGGGAGAACCACGTGTTCACACGCTTCAGAGCGGCAGGCGCCCTCGCGGTCGCGGCCGGTATCACCATGGTGCTCGGTCTCTCGGGCACGGCGGGCGCGGCGGACGCGGGACCGCGCACCCTGTCCGTCGGCACGGGCCAGGTCCATGTGGCGACCGGCTGGGAGCACACCTTCTACGACGGCGCGGCCATCTACTTCTACGCCGAGGACTGCCGGAGTGCGGGCCGGCAGCCGCTCGACTCGCTCCCCGACGGCTGGAACGACAGGCTCAGCTCGCTCCAGATCTACGGCCAGTGCTCGGTGCGCCTCTACGAGCACTACAGCCGGCAGGGCAGACATGTCTGGCACAACGCCAACAGCAGGATCCCGGACCTCTGGGGCTACAACGACCGGACGAGTTCGATGCTGTTCGAGGAACCCATCCAGTGAGCTGAGAAGGAGAACCTCCCGCTCGGGACAGCGGGTCAGCCGCCCAGTTCCCGGTGGCGTGCCTCAAGGCGGGCCGCGCCCCGGTCCGTCAGCCGGCCGAAGACCCGCAGCCGCGAGATGCCCCCGTCCGGGTAGATGTCGATCCGCAGCTCCCGGCCCACCGCGGGCTCCGGCAGGACGAAGCGGTGGTTGGTGTCCGGCTGGAGCGCGGTGCGCGGCAGGATCCCGGCCCACTCGCCCCCGGTCCCGGACCCGGCTCCGGGCCCGGACCCTTCCCCCGACCCGGTCCCGTCTCGCAGGGAGATCGCCGCCCACCCCGCGCTGTTCCCCTTCAGATACGCCGTGTCGATCTCCACCGCGCGGATCTCGGACTGCTCCACCAGCCGGTAGCGGATCCAGTCGTTGCCCCGGTCCCTGCGCCGTCTGGTCTCCCAGCCGTCGTCCATCTTCCGTGAGCGGCCCGGCTGAATGGTGTTCACCGCGGGCGAGTAGAAGCGGTCGGACGCGTCCTCCACCCGGCCGCCGTTCTCCAGGGCCACCAGATCGAAGGCGCCGAGCGCCGCCAGCCACCCGGGGTCCGGCGCGACTTCCCCGTACACCCGCAGCCGTGCGATGCCCCCGTCCGGGTGCTGGTTCACCCGCAGATGGGTGAAGCGGCGTTCGGCGTCCACGGCGAACCCGTTCGCCGCGTGGCCGCCCACGGCCGTACGCGGCACGAGCGTCGTCCACTTCACCCCTTCGGCGAGGAGCTCGCCCGGCCCCGGCACGCCGGGCAGCGCGGTGGCCTCGACGGAGACCGCCTGCGGATAGTTGCCCCGGAAGTGCGCGGTGTCGACCACGATCCCGCGGACGATCCCGGGCGCCCCGAGCCGTATCAGCGCCCAGTCGTGGTCGTCGTCGGCCGGATGGGGCGCGGCGGCCGAGACGCCGCGGCGGCGGCGGGTCTCCCAGCCGTCCATGATCTTGCCCTTGTGGCCGAAGCGTTCGGGGTCGAACTCCGCCGGACCGGGCTTGAGCAGATTCTCGCGCTCGGCGAAGAACTCGTCGTTCGCGGCGATGACGCTCGCGCCCAGCCGCCGGTCGGCGAGATCGGCGTGGTGGGTGAAGGGGAGGTCCGCGGCGCGGTAGTCGGCGTACGGCTCGCCTCCGCCGTAGGGCCTCGCGTCCCCGGTGAAGGAGGGGATGGCGGAAGGGGACATGGTCAGCCGTTCCTTTCGAGCAGCCGGCCTGCGGGTGCGGCCGGGACGCCGTCGGCCGCGACGCGCTCCCCGCGCAGCCAGGTGGACCGGACCACTCCGTACAGGGTTCGCCCCGCGTACGCGGTGATCCGGTTGCGGTGGTGCAGACGTACGGGATCGACGGTGAAGCGCTCGTCGGGCGCGAGGACCGCGAAGTCGGCGTCCCGGCCGGGCTCGATCGCTCCCTTGCGTCCGAGTCCGGCGAGCCGGGCGGGCCCCGAGGACATCCAGCGGGCCACCTCGTCGAGGGTGTGCCCGCGCCGGCGGGCCTCGGTCCAGACCGCCGGGAGCCCCAGCTGGAGCGAGGAGATCCCGCCCCACGCGGAGGCGAAGTCCGGGGTCTTGAGCTCGGCGGTGCAGGGCGAGTGGTCGGAGACCACGCAGTCGATGACCCCGGCGGCGAGCCCGGCCCAGAGGGCGTCCCGGTTCGCCGCCTCGCGTATCGGGGGGCAGCATTTGAACTCCGTCGCCCCGTCGGGGACCTCCTCGGCCGTGAGGGTGAGGAAGTGGGGGCAGGTCTCGGCGCTCACCCGCACCCCCGCCGCCTTCGCCGCCGCGATCAGGGGCAGCGCGTCCGAGGACGACAGATGGAGTATGTGCACCCGGGCACCGAGCCGTTCGGCCTCGGTGATCAGCAGTTCGATCGCGGTGTTCTCGGCGGCGCGGGGGCGCGAGGCGAGAAAGTCCGCGTACCGGGGGCCGGGCCGCTGGGGCGTCAGCCGCGCTGGGTCCTCGGCGTGCACGATCAGCAGTCCGCCGAATCCGGCGATCTCGGTCATGGCGCGGACGAGTTGGTCCCGGTCGAGCTCCGGGAACTCCGGCACCCCGGACGGGGAGAGAAAGCACTTGAAGCCGAAGACCCCGGCGTCGTGCAGCGGGCGCAGCTCCCGGACGTTGTCCGGCACCGCGCCGCCCCAGAAGCCGGTGTCGATATGCGCCTTGGGGCGGGCCGCCCTCCGCTTGGTCCGCAGATGGCCGGCCGTGGTGGTCGGCGGAAAGGAGTTGAGGGGCATGTCGAGCAGGGTGGTGACGCCTCCGGCCGCCGCCGCGCGGGTGGCGCTGTGGAAACCCTCCCACTCGCCGCGGCCGGGATCGTTCACATGGACGTGGGTGTCGACGAGACCGGGGAGCACGGCGTCGTCGCCGAGGTCCTCGGACCGGGCGCCGGGCGGGACTTCGGCACCGTACGGCAGAACCGCCTCGATCCTGCCGTCCGCGACGGCGATCGCCGCCGCCCGTGTCCCCTCCGGTGTGATCACACGGGTGGAGCGCAGCAGCAGACTCACCACACCTTCGGTCATCCGTTCCCCTTTCACATCTGCATGCGAAATTCAACGAACTGTTGAAGGAGTCTTCACCCGGGTCGCCCCCTCCGTCAAGCATCCGGGCATCGGCCCCGGCTTCCATGGAGCGAAAGGCGGATTTCGCAGCACAGAAGGCCGATAGGGGTCCGAAGAGCACCGGCGGACGATCCCAGACGATCCCGGACGACCGCCCGTACCCGGGCGAACACCATCTGACCGGCGCGGACACCTTACGGACCGCAAGGTGCGGACGCCTTACGGACCGCAAGGTGACGGATACGGCCGCCCGGTAGGCTGCTCACTTGCCCGTCCGCCCGAAAGGACCGCCACCCGTGCCGACGTCCAGCGCCAGCACCTCCGACGCAGCCAAGACCGCGAACAGCGGTGGTGTGCAGTCCCTTGAGCGCGCCTTCGATCTGCTCGAAAGAATGGCCGACGCGGGCGGCGAGGTGGGGCTGAGCGAGCTCTCCGCCAGCAGCGGACTGCCGCTGCCCACCATCCACCGGCTGATGCGCACCCTGGTGACCTGCGGCTATGTACGCCAGCAGCCGAACCGCCGCTATGCGCTGGGGCCTCGGCTGATCCGGCTGGGCGAGTCGGCCTCCCGGCTGCTCGGCACCTGGGCCCGCCCCCATCTCGCCCGGCTGGTCGAGGAGACCGGCGAGACGGCGAACATGGCGCTGCTCGACGGGGACGAGATCGTCTATGTGGCCCAGGTGCCGTCCAAGCACTCGATGCGGATGTTCACCGAGGTCGGACGGCGGGTGCTGCCGCACTCCACGGGGGTCGGCAAGGCGCTGCTCGCGGGCTCTGCGCCCGACGAGGTACGGGCGCTGCTGGCGCGGACCGGGATGCCCGCGGCCACCGAAAAGACGATCACCACGCCCGAGGGCTTCCTCGCCGCGCTGGAGCAGGTGCGCCGCCAGGGGTACGCGGTGGACGACAACGAGCAGGAGATCGGGGTGCGCTGCCTCGCCGTCCCGGTGCCCGACTCACCGACCACGGCGGCTATCTCGATCTCGGGACCGGCGGGCCGGGTGACGGAGACGGCCGTCAGGAGGATCGTGCCGGTGCTCCAGGAGGTGGCGCGGGAGCTCTCGCAGGCGCTGCGCAGCACGGGCCCGGCGGCGAGCGGCTGAGGCGCTGAGGCGTCCGCTGACGGATAACGGAGCCCGGGCCACGGGGCGTTGCGCATGAGCCCCGGACTACGGGGCCCAGGGCGCGTGCACGGGGCGCATGGCATGGAGACCGGGCCCGGAGCCCGGCCTCCCGTCGTTGTACGGCACCGGAGGCTCGGCTCGGACCCCGGCGGCGTACGGTCCGGTCCGGTCCGGCCCTCAGGCCCCGGACACCGCCTCCTCGATCAGATCGGTCACGGCCTGCGGCTGCGACGCCAGCGACGCATGGCTGGCCTCCAGCTCGATGATCTTCCGCGGGGACATCCGCTTCGCCATCCGGCGTTCGTTGTCCGGGTTGATCATGCGGTCGGCGGTCGACACCTGATACCAGACGGGCTTCTTCTGCCAGGCCGGTACGGTGACGTTGTCGCCGAAGGTCGAGGCGAGCGGGGCCTTCTGGGTGACCGCCAGGACGAACGCCTCGTCCTCGCTCAGATCCGCGCAGAAGCTCCAGTGGTATTTGCTCTGCTCGACCCAGAGATAGCCGTCGGAGTCGGGGACGATGTTCTCGAACGCCTCGGGCGGATACTCCTGGCTGATCTGCCCCGGGCTCTCCCCCGCGTCGGGCGCGAAGGCGGCGACGTAGACCAGCCCGGTCACATTGGGCAGATCGCCCATCTCGGTGATGACCGCGCCGCCATAGGAGTGGCCCACCAGGACGACGGGCCCGCTGATCTGCTTCACCATCTTCCGGGTGCGCTCGGCGTCCTCGGCCAGCGAGGCCAGGGGCATCTCCACAGCGTGCAGAGAACCGTAGCCCCGGTTCCTCAGTTCGAGGATGACCTTGCCCCAGTGGGCCGCGCCTCCCCAGAACCCATGCACCAGAACGATTGCCGGCTTGTCGGCCATATCGACTTCCTCTGAGAGCTCGATGGTCGTTTTGAGGCTTTCCTCCCTAAATTAAGACCGCAGCGACGGACGTGCCACCGCTGCGGTACAAGACAGCCCGTCCGGACTCCTGGAGGAGTCCGGACGGACGGAGCGAACGGACTACCGGACCGGACCAGGCGACTGCCCGAAGAGGTCGACCGCGTGACGCACCTGCATCAGAGCCGGTCCGAGTGCGCTCACCGACCCGATCGCGCCCGCGATCAGCAGCAGCGAGCGCCGCATCCGCTGGATGTCGGACTGTCCGCCCTGCGCCATCGCGGCCAGTACGGCCAATTCGTCCTCGGCGATGTCCCGGTCGGGGAACCGGCCGGGGTTTCCGGCCAGTTCACGTCGGAGCCGGGAGACCGCCGCTCCCAGCGCGCTCGCCCTCGGATCCTTCCCACTCCCTGTCACCGGCGCCTGCCCCACGCTCCGCAACAAAGTTCTCCCCCTCGCACACACCCCGGACCGGTCCGCACGACCGTCAGTCGACGGCCAACCACCCAGAGTTGCGGGCAAGTTAACGCCATGAGGTACGTTACGCGCCACTCCGTGGACCGAATTCAGGACGCGAATGTCAAGGTCTCTTTCCGGTCGCCGCCCGGCGCGGGATCTCCGTACCGCGTCTGCACCACGTCCGTACCTCCGTACCGCGTCCGTGACCTCCGTACCGTGGATGGGATAGGCAGTCCCCATGACACCCCCATCAGCGCCCCCGCCGCCAACCCCGACGCGAGGCCCCGTGCCGACCAGGCACCCTGTCGTCGCCGGGCTGCTGCTCGCCGCGGGCGGCGGGCGGCGGCTCGGCGGGCTGCCGAAGGCGCTGCTCCGCCACCGGGGCCGCCCGCTGGCCGAACACGCCGTACAGGCCCTGCGCGAGGGCGGCTGCGACCCGGTGCATGTGGTGCTGGGCGCGGCGGCGGAGCAGGTGCGCGCCGAGGCGGAGCTCGGCGGCTGCACGGTGGTCGCCAACCCGCGGTGGCGCGAAGGCATGGGCTCCTCGCTCCGGGCGGGTCTCGCCTCCCTCGCCGACACGGGGGCGGACGCGGCGCTGGTGTGCCTGGTGGATCAGCCGGGCGTCGGGGCGCCGGCGGTGGCCCGGGTCCGTTCCGCGTACGGCTCGCGGGACACGCTGGCGGCGGCGGCGTACGCGGGTGAGCGCGGCCATCCCGTACTCCTCGGCGCGCACCGCTGGCGGGGCGTGGCGGCCGGGGCGGAGGGCGACCGGGGGGCCCGCCGCTATCTGGCGGCGCACCGGGCGTCGCTGGTGCTGGTCGAGTGCGGGGACATCGCCGAGCCCTATGACATCGACACGGCCGACGACCTCGACCGCCTTGAGTAACGGCCCCAACGGCCCTAATGGCCCGGAAGACGGTCGCGGAGAGGGCCGCCGGGCCGGAGTACCTCGGGGCCGACCCGTCTTGTACTTCCACGATGAGGAAACTACTATCCACCGATCAGAAACTCTCGGCCCCTCAGCCCTCCGCGCAGATGCCCGCACGCCGTACGCCGCACGCATCCCCACCACGCCCGCTGAAGGAAGTGACCGCCCATGTCCGCACCGGCGCCGTCCCCGCTGGCCATCGTCGCAGCAGACCCGCTGCCCCGGCAGGAGGAGGTCCTCTCGGACGCGGCCCTCGCCTTCGTCGCCGAGCTGCACCGGCGTTTCACCCCCCGCCGCGACAAGCTGCTCGCGCGCCGGGCCGAGCGCCGCGCCGAGATCGCCCGCACCTGCGCCCTGGACTTCCCCCGGGAGACCGCGGCGATCCGCGCCGACGACTCCTGGCGGGTCGCCCCCGCGCCGAAGGCCCTCGAAGACCGCAGGGTCGAGATCACCGGCCCCGCCGACCGCAGGATGACCGTCAACGCGCTGAACTCCGGCGCCCGGGTCTGGCTCGCCGACTTCGAGGACGCCTCCGCTCCCACCTGGGCGAATGTGGTCACCGGTCAGCTCAATATGATCGACGCCTTCCGCCGCCGCATCGACTTCGCCGATGAGCGCACCGGAAAGTCGTACGCCCTGAAGCCGGACGGAGAGCTGGCCACGGTCGTGATGCGCCCGCGCGGCTGGCATCTGAGCGAACGTCATCTGCGGGCCGCCGACGGCAGCGCGGTCCCCGGCGCGCTGGCCGACTTCGGCCTCTACTTCTTCCACAACGCCCAGCGGCTGATCGACCTGGGCAAGGGGCCGTACTTCTATCTGCCGAAGACGGAGTCGTATCACGAGGCCCGGCTCTGGAACGATGTCTTCCTCTTCGCCCAGGAGTACATCGGGATCCCCCGGGGCACGATCCGCGCGACGGTGCTGATCGAGACGATCACCGCCGCCTACGAGATGGAGGAGATCCTCTACGAGCTGCGCGAGCACGCCTCCGGACTGAACGCGGGCCGCTGGGACTATCTCTTCTCCATCGTCAAGAACTTCCGGGACGGCGGGGAGAGGTTCGTGCTCCCGGATCGCAACGCGGTCACGATGACCGCCCCGTTCATGCGCGCCTACACCGAACTCCTGGTCCGCACCTGTCATAAGCGCGGCGCGCACGCGATCGGCGGCATGGCGGCCTTCATCCCCTCCCGCCGCGACCCCGAGGTCAACCGGGTCGCGTTCGAGAAGGTGCGGGCGGACAAGGACCGCGAGGCCGCCGACGGTTTCGACGGCTCCTGGGTGGCGCACCCGGATCTGGTCCCGGTGGCCATGGCCTCCTTCGACGCCATCCTCGGCGAGCGCCCCCATCAGAAGGACCGGCTGCGCGAGGACGTCGAGGTCGCGGCCGGCGATCTGATCGCCGTCGACTCGCTCGACGCCGCACCGACGTACGGCGGTCTGCGCAACGCCGTCCAGGTGGGCGTCCGCTATATCGAGGCGTGGCTGCGCGGGGTGGGCGCGGTAGCGATCTTCGATCTGATGGAGGACGCGGCCACCGCCGAGATCTCCCGCTCCCAGATCTGGCAGTGGATCAACGCCGGCGTGGTCTTCGAGAACGGCGAGCGCGCCACCGCGGAACTCGTCCGGCGGGTGGCCGCGGACGAACTCGACGCCGTCCGCGCCGAGCTGGGCGATGCCGCCTTCGCGGCGGGCAGCTGGCGGGAGGCGCACGATCTGCTGCTGAAGGTGGCCCTCGACGAGACATACGAGGACTTTCTGACCCTGTCCGCATATGAGCGGCTGACGGGCTGATTCACGCCATCGCATCCCCGCGATCACCGGGTCCCGGGCGTCCGGTGCTGTCATGATGCGCCCATGAGCGGAGTGCGGGTGGCCGTCGTGGGCGGCAGTATCGCAGGCTGTGCGGCGGCGCTCGCCGTGCACCGCGCGGGGTACGGGGACATCGTCGTCCATGAGCGCGCGGCGGGCGATCTCGCCGAGCGGGGCGTGGGCGTCGCCGTCCACAGCGAGCGCTACGCGGAGCTGGAGAGCGCGGGCTATCTGGACGCGGCGATGCCGTGCGTACGGATATCCGAGCGCCGCTGGTACGTCAGGGACGGCGCCGATCCGCTGGGACGGGTGATCCGGGGGGAGACGTTCCCCTTCCGTGCGTACAACTGGGGTTCACTCTGGCGTGAACTGCGCGGCCGGGTACCGGATTCGGTCGAATTCCGGTCGGGTACGACGGTGGAATCCGTCGTCGAGTCGGCGACCGGAGCCGAGGTCCGGACGGCCGGGCCCGCCGGAGCGGGAGTCCCTTCGGGCTCCGACCGCTATGACCTGGTGATCGGCGCGGACGGCTATCGCTCGGTGGTCCGGAACACGGTCTGCCCCGATGTACGGCCCGCCTACGCGGGCTATCTGGCCTGGCGCGGGGCCTACCCGGAGAGCAGGCTGGCCGATCCGGGGCGGTGGGAGAAGACGGTCACGGCGTATGTCGCCTTCGACGGCGGCCATGCGGTGATCTACCGCATCCCCGACGCCCAGGGCGGCCACCGGGTCAACTGGGTGCTGTACACCGCCCCGCCGCCCGGGCTCGACATCTCCCTCGACATGCCGACGAGCCTGCCGCCCGGGACCCTGAGCGATGCGCTGCACCGCCATCTGACGGAGCTGGCCGGGGACCGGCTGCCGCCGTTCTGGGCCGCTCTGGTGGGGCTGACCGGCCCGGACGAGCTCTTCGTCCAGCCGATGTACGACTTCACCGCCTCCCCCGGGGTCACCAGTCGGCTCGCCCTGGTGGGCGACGCGGCCACGGTCGCGCGCCCTCACACGGGCGCGGGGGCGGTCAAGGCCCTCCAGGACGCCACCCTGCTGGAATCGGCGCTGACCGCCGCTCCGGATCTGCGGGAGGGGCTGCGCGCCTACGAGAGTTCGCGGGCCGCGATGGGCCGCACCATGGTCGAGCTGGGCCGCCGCCTCGGCCATGCGCTGGTCGAGGCGACACCGGACTGGCAGTCGCTGGACGGACCGGCGCTGGACGCCTGGTGGCAGCGGGCCGACGCGGCCGGGGCGTTCGGCGGGAAGCGACTGCGGAAGTGAGCCTCCGTCACAGGCCCCGACCTGCGGGCGGGGCCTGTGACGACGTGCCCTAGGTCGTGTCTTCAAAGTCCCGTCTGTCTGCCGTGCCCTGGCACGCACGCTCTCCCCCGTAGCCCTGCGGGCACGGGAGGGACCCCCAGCGTTGGCGTCAGTCGCCAATGGCCCCCTGTGCCTAGCGGCACGGGAGGTGCCCCCACCGCAGTGGCTCCTTCCTCCGCCTTGCGATCGCACGCACCAGACCCCGCCAGACCCTCCCCCTGGGCTTCGCCCGGGGGGACCCCCATCCGGGCGGACGACGCTACTTTGAAGACACTCCCTAGCGGAGAACGACCGTGCGCTGGGCGGAGAAGTCGCCCCATTTGCCGTCCGGGAGCTTGGCCCGCAGTTTGACGCTGTAGCGGGTGCCGGGCGGATCGGTGACGGTCATCGTGTACGTCGCCCTCTTCCCGGTCGGCATCGCGCCCCAGACGATGGTCGTGGCGGGCTTGCCGTCGAGATACAGCTCATGCGACTCGATGGGGCCGTCGGCCTCCGGGGGGAGCCAGCTCAGTTCGACGCTGCCCTTGCGGACAGCGGCCTTCAGATCGGTGGGGGCGGTGTTCGGGCCCTCGCCGGGCGCGGCGGCGGTGGTCAGATCCACGGCGTTGCTGTCGGGCGAGGAGTTCTCGGCCGCGTCACGGGCCCGGATCGTGAAGGTATAGACCGTGCCGGGCCGCAGACCGGTGACCCGGGCGCTGGTCTCGGTGCCGGACACACTGTGGATACGGGAGTCCTCCTGGTAGATGTCGTACGAGGTCACCGCGGTGTTGTCGGCGGCGGGCCGCCAGCGCAGGCTGACGGCCCGCTTTCCGTCCAGCTCGCCCCGCAGCCCCGTGGGCCGGGTGGGGGCCTTGGCGTCCTCGGGGGTGGGGGCGGGGGTGGTGACGGATATCGCCGCGCTGGGCTTGGACAGATTGCCCGCGGCGTCACGGGCCCGGACGGTGAAGCTGTACGCGGTCTCGGGCTTCAGCCCGTTGACGTCGACCATGGTCTTGGCCGCGGGCACGGTCTTGACCTTGGCGTCCTTCTGGAACACCTCGTAACCGGTCACGGCCTTGTCGTCGGACGCCTGCTCCCACATGACGTGGACGGAAGTGGCGCTGCCCGCCTGCACGGTGACGCCGGACGGGGTCGTGGGGGCCTTGGAGTCCTTGTCGTCACCTCCGCAGCCGGTGACGACGAGCGCGCTCAGACAGAGGAACGCGATGAGTGTGGGGGGACGTTGCACGGGTGGGACCTCCGCAAGCGGACGAGAATGGTCCAGACCTATATGGCACAGTCCTCGCCCGGCAGACAAGACCTCACCGCGGATTGCCTCACTCCCCCGTCCGGCGGACGGCGCTGCTTCGAAGACGCGGCCCGGGGGGCGCCGCGGCTCAGGTCAGTACCGCGCCTGTCACCAGAAACCCGCAGATGAGCACCGCGAGAATCACCAGCAGCGGCCAGACGAACCGGAGATATCTGTCGTAGCCCACCTTCGCCAGCGCCACCCCGCCGATGGTGACCGCCGTGGTGGGGACCCAGAGATTCATCAGGCCGCTCGCCGACTGCCACGCGGTCACCGCCACCGCGCGGGAGACGCCCGCGAAGTCCGCGAGCGGGGCGAGGATCGGCATCGCCAGCGTGGCGTGCCCCGAGGTGGAGGGGATCAGAAAGGCCAGAGGGAGGTTGACGAGAAAGACGATGACGGCGAAGAGGCCCGAGGAGGTGCCCCGCACGACCCCCTCGATGGAGTGCAGAACGGTGTCCGTGACCTGGGAGTTATTCATGATCACGGTGACGCCCCGAGCCAGCACGATCACCAGGGCCGGGGAGATGAAGTCGGCCGCGCCCCGGACCACGGTCGCGCTGAGCCGTGGCTCGCCGAAACGGGCGACCAGGCCCACCAGGACCGCCGCGACCAGGAACATCGCCGCCAGCTGCGGGAAGGACCAGCCGAGTTCGAAGCCGTACGGCGTGGCGTCCGCGTCGCCCGTCAGAGCACCGGCCCAGGGGACGACCGAGAAGATCATGAATGCGAAGACCAGGGTGACGACGATCAGCACCGTCTTATGGAGGCCGGTCAGATCGGGTGGGACCATGTCGTCGCTGATCGCCGTGTGATCGCGGTCGCCGGGGAGGAAGCCGGAGAGGGAGCGGTCCGGTCGCTCCCTCACGCGCCGCGCGTAGCGGGTGACATAGGCGATGGTGACGGCGGTCAGCACCACCCACATCACCGACCTCAGCGCGATGCCGTCGCCGAGCGAGATGTCCGCGGCGGATGAGGCGACGCCGGTGGCGAACGGGTTGACGGTGGAGCAGAGGACCCCGATGCCCGCGCCGAGGATGATCGCGCCGGTCGCTGTCATGCGGTCGTAGCCGAGGGCGAGCATCAGCGGCACGATCAGCCCGTAGAAGCCGAGGGTCTCCTCGGCGAAGCCCTCGACCGTGCCGAGCACGGAGAAGACCGTCATCACCCCGGCGATCAGCAGTGCGCCCCGGTGGCGCAGCCGGTGGGCGAGCCGGGCGATGCCCCGGTCCAGGGCCCCGGTGGCGAAGACGACCGTGATGAAGGCGCCGATGGCGAGCACGAAGAGGAAGACCCCCGCGCTTCCGTACAGCTCGCCGACCAGATCAGGGCCGACCAGTCCGGACCGCTGGTCCTGGATGCCGTACAGCCCGTTGACCGGGGAGAGAAAGAGATCGTTGAGGCGGTCGGTGAGGCTCTGTCCGCTGTCGACCCGGTGGTAGGTGCCCTCGATGGGTGCGCCGGAGGCGTCGCGGTCGTATACGCCCGGCGGGATGAGGAAGGTCAGCGCCCAGACGGCGATGGTGACGATGACCAGCACGGTCAGCGCGCTGGGGAAGGTGAAGCGCCTCTCGCCCGTGGGCTCGTCGGGGGCCCGGTCGGGGGCGGCCGTGGTCATCGGGGCCTCCGGTGGATGGGCTCGCCCCGGCGCCGGGCCGGGGTCCGTTCTTCCGCGACAGGGCTCCATCGGAACAGAGGCGGGCCGTGACCGCACCTCGGTCGTCGTCCGAGCGGCGGGGGGCATGGGCTCCGGCCATGCTCTGGCGCATACCGGTCAGGCCCATTCCTGTTCGAATTCCCGCTCGTTACTTTGCGAGGAGCGGCGCATAACAGCCTTCGGCCGCTTCCGAACAGAGAGGCGATCATGTCCACGACCGATGAATACGTGTCCAACAACGAGGTGTACGCGGCGACCTTCTCGGGACCGCTCCCGCTCGCGCCGCACCGGCGACTTGCGATCGTCACCTGCATGGACGCCCGCATGAACGTCTATGCGATGCTCGGGCTGTGCGAGGGCGACGCCCATGTCCTCCGGAACGCGGGCGGCGTGGTCAGCGAGGACACGATCCGCTCGCTGACCATCAGCCAGCGTCTGCTGGGCACCCGGAAGATCATGCTGATCCATCACACGGACTGCGGCATGCTCACCTTCACCGACGATGAATTCAAACGTCAGATCGAAGAAGAGACCGGCATTCGCCCCAGCTGGGCCCCGGAGGCATTCTCCCGCCTTGAGGACGATGTACGCCAGTCGATTCGCCGCATCGAAGTCGCCCCTTCCATTCCTTACACGAAATCGATTCGTGGATTCATTTTCGATGTGGCGACCGGCCGTCTGAAGGAAGTGGAATGAGATGACGTGAGCCCGGCGGGGGGGATTCCGGGGGCCGGTACGAGCCGCGAGGGCGCGGGGCGCGGCCACCGCCACCGGTCTTCCCTCTCGGGCAGGGGTCGCTTCCCTCGCGATGAGATCCCGGCCCCGGTACCGTCTACGGAGTATGGACCCCACTTCTCAGACCCCCGCACCGGACGCCACCGCCCCGGGCGGAGCGGAGAGCCAGGGCGCTTCGGGCCACCCCGATCTCCGGGCCGCCGCCGACGGTGTCGCTCTGCTGCTCGGCGGCGTCGGCGACGAGCGGCTCGGGGACCCGACGCCCTGCTCCGACTACTCCGTACGGGAACTGCTGGCCCATCTGGTCGGGCTGGTCGCCGCCTTCCGGGACACCGCGCGCAAGGACCTCGGCCCGACGACCGACACCGACCCCCGAGCCGTCCCGCTGGTGCTGCCGGACGACTGGCGGGAGCTGCTCCCCCGGCGGCTCGAAGAGCTGGTCGCGGCCTGGGCGCGGCCCGGCGCCTGGGACGGGGAGACCCGGGCCGGAGGCGTCGACCTGCCCTCGGCGATCGCGGGCCGGATCGCGATGAACGAGCTGACCGTCCACGGCTGGGACCTGGCCCGCGCCACCGGTCAGCCCTACGCACCCGATGAGGCGAGTCTGCGGGTGTCCTACGAACTGATGCGGCCGACCGGGGACGACGGGGCCGATGCCGCCCGGGAGGGGATCTTCGGCCCCGTGGTCCCGGTCCCCGACGGGGCGTCGCTGCTCGACCGTGTGGTGGGGGTCAACGGCCGGCGGCCGGACTGGCGCCCTGGCGGCTGAACGGCAGCCGATCCCCCGGGCTCAGCCCTTGGCGGCGCCCCCGAGCGTTGAACGGCGGCCCGACGGTCCCCCGGGCTCGGGGCCGTCCGCCGACGCAGCCCTCGGCGGCGTCCCGGCGGCCGGACGCGCCTCCGGCTCAGGACCCGTCCTCCGGCAGGCTCAGTCCTTGGCAGCCGCCAGCAGCTCCCGGGCCCGTATGCGCAGCCGCTCGTCCTGGGGGACTATCTCCGGCTCCAGCCCCGAGTCCACCACCCGCAGATCGCCCTCGGCGAGGGCGGTCAGACGGGCCCTCACCTCCGGCGTCAGCACCCCCGGCCCCAGGGCGCCCAGGGCGTCGAGGGCCGTGGCCCACTCCGCGTTCCGCTCGGCGGAGGAGAGCAGCAGATCCGCCGCGCGGGCGTCGTCGAGACCATGTCCCAGGGAACGCAGGGCGATCACCGCGCCGGGGGCCTGGACGGGGTCGTCGAGCAGCGGCCCGAGGGCCGGGGCCAGCGCCGCCCCGGCGGCGCCGATACAGGCCGCCGCCCTGGCCGCGTTGGCCACGGGCCAGCGGGTCCACATCCCGTCCGCCGCCTCCGCCAGCACTCCCCCGAGCACCGCCACCGCCTCCGCCGCATCGCCCGTCAGCCGCCACAGCGCCAGCGCCGTCTGCACATCGGCGTTCATCGCGGGGTTGCTGCGCGGCCCGTCCCCCTGCGGCGTCAGCGCGGCCCGCAGATGGGGGACGAGCACCAGCCCATCGGAGCCGAGCTCCCCCGCCGTTCGCGGCAGCTCCTGCCGGGCCCCCTCCGCCAGCACCTCCTTGAGCACGCTCACCAGCGGTCCGGTCTCGCCGGTGAGCGCGCGCAGCGCGTCCGCCGCCTCGTACCGGTCGTCCGGGTCACCCGACTCGGCGGCCCGGCGCAGCAGATCCGCCGTCTCATCGCGGTGCTCGGGTGGGCAGACCGCGGCGAGCGCACGGGCGACCCGGGCCGGGTGCCGCTGGAACACAGCGGTCACTTCGGGCAGGGCTGCCGCCGCCTGGCGGCCCCAGCCGAGCAGCAGCACGGCCAGCTCCGCCGCGTCACCGCCCCGGGGCTCGTCGGAACCGGCTATCTCGGTCAAGCGGATGCGGATCGCGTTGACCAGCTCCGGGCCGTAGGGCAGCGGCAGTGCGGGACGCAGCCCGGAGAGCCCGGTCACCGCGCGCATGGTGCGCTCCCGCCGGCCCAGATCGCGGGCGAGCAGCGGACCGGCCTGCTCAGGGGCGACCCTGACGAGCACTTCGAGCGCCCGGTCGGCCGGCTCGCCGTCCATCGCGGCGAGCGCTGCCAGGGCGGGAGCCGCCCCGGCAGCCTGGTCTCCGAGCTTGCCGAGGACCGGCAGCAGCGACGCGGTATCCGTGAACGACGGGTCGGCCAGCAGGGAGAGCAGCGCGCCCGCCAGCCGCCCCGGGGCGCTGCGGGAGATCAGACAGGCGTGCTCGGCCGCCCAGAGGGCCTCGCCCCGCGCCTCGGCGCCGGGCAGCCGGAGCGCTGCCTCGATCAGGTCGTAGGCGGCCGAACGGTCCCGGTCTGTGTCCCGCAGCAGCAGCCTGTGCACCGTGTAGTGCAGCGGCTCATTGCGCTGGAGGTCGAAGCGGTCCACGACATGCGGTCCGGCGGGCAGCAGCGACACCATCGCGTCCTGGTGCGCGGGCGTCCACGGCAGCCCCAGATCGACGCAGACCAGCAGCGCGACCATGCGCAGCCGGTCGGGCGCGTCGGCCGAGACGGCCGCCGTCGCCGTCGCCGCCGTGCCCTCGGGGTCGAGATGGGCGAGGGCGGCGAGCAGCTCCGCCCTCACCCCGGGCGCCTCTTCCGCGCGCCGCCAGCCCCGGCGCAGCGCGGGCAGCACGGAGACGGAGCCGGCCCGCCCGGCCGCCCAGACGGCGGCCCTGCGCACCTCCGGGTCCCCGGACTCGAACAGCGGCAGTATCAGCGGCAGCTGGTCCACGACGGCGGCGCGGCACGCTCCGGGCTCGGGCAGTCCGTACGCGTCCTCGCTCTCCGCTATGCCGCCGAGGAGGACCAGCAGTTCGACGGGGTGCACGCCCGCCGCGACGAGCCGCGCGAGGAATGGCACGGCCTCCGCGGTCGCGGCGTACACCGTGCCCTGGTGGAGGATGCTGCTCCACAGCTCGTCGAGCGCGTCACGCGCCTGCTGCTCGTCTCCGGCGAGCGCGCGCATGATGCCGGGCAGATCGTCCGCCTCGCCGTAGGCATGGTCGACGTCGCCCCATCGCACGCTGTCCAGGCCGGCGAAAAGCTGCTCAAGATCCATGCTCCGCAGCATGACATGAGGGTCTGACAACGCCCGGCCGTCCGCCGGGCGCTGGGGACTCGCCCCGGAGGGGCAGCCCGATTCACCTGCTCTGCGGGGCTGTTCGGCGTACGCGGCTCCGGCTGGCGAACACGGGCCTCGGTCACGCCCTGCCGCGTGCGCCGTCGGACCGTCAGGCCCTCGTCACCTCCGGTGAATCGTTCCCCCGCCTCAGATGGTTGAAGGCGAGATTGAGCACGATCGCCACGACGCATCCGGTCGAGATGCCGGAGTCCAGCACGACCAGCGTGTCCTTCGGGAAGTCCTGGTAGAAGTGCGGCGCCGCGATCGGTATCAGCCCTATGCCGACCGAGGCGGCGACGATCAGACCGTTCTCGCCCTTCTCCAGCGCCGCCGTCGCCAGCGTCTGGACGCCGCTGGCGGCGACCGTGCCGAAGAGCACGATGCCCGCGCCCCCGAGCACCGGCAGCGGTACGAGCGCGATCACCGAAGCCGCCACCGGGAAGAGGCCCAGCAGCATCAGGATCCCGCCGCCCGCGGCGACGACGAACCGGCTGCGGACCCCCGTCATCGCCACCAGGCCGACGTTCTGTGCGAAGGCGCTGCACATGAATCCGTTGAACAGCGGGCTCAGGGCGCTGCCCAGGGTGTCGGCGCGCAGTCCGCTTTCGATGGTCCGCCGGTCCGCGGGCCGGTCCACGATCTTTCCGAGGGCCAGCATGTCGGCGGTGGACTCCGTCATGCAGACCAGCATCACCACGCACATCGAGACGATCGCGGCCGTCTCGAACTGCGGTGCGCCGAAGTGGAACGGGGTCGGGATTCCGATCGCGTCCGCGTCCCGGACGGCGTCGAGGTCGGCCATGCCCAGCGGCAGCGCGATGACCGTGCCGGCGATGAGACCGAGCAGTACGGCGATCTGCCGTGGAAAGCCGCTCAGCAGCCCGCGCAGGGCGAGCACGATCACGAAGGTGAGCGCGGCCATGCCGATGTTCTTCATCGAGCCGTACCCGGCGGCGGCCGGGTCGCCGCCCTGGGACCAGCCGAAGGCGACCGGCAGGAGCGAGAGACCGATCAGGGTGATCACGGTGCCCGTGACGACGGGCGGGAAGAAGCGTATGAGCTTCGAGAACCAGGGGGTGAGCAGCAGGCCCAGCAGACCGGCGACGATGATCGCGCCGAAGATGACGGCGATCCCGTCCGCGCCCCGGTCCCTGCCGATGGCGACCATGGGGGTGACGCCCGCGAACGAGACGCCGTTGACGAAGGGGAGCCGGGCGCCGATCTTCCAGAGGCCGAGCGTCTGGAGCAGGGTGGCGATGCCCGCGGTGAACAGGCTCGCCCCCATCAGAAAGGCGGTGTCCCGCGCGCTCAGGCCCACGGCGGGCCCCACGATCATGGGCGGGGCCACCACCCCCGCGTACATCGCGGCCACATGCTGGAACCCGCCTGCGAGGAGTCTGACGGGCGGGAGGCTCTGATCGACGGGGTGCCGGTGTCCGGCCGGATCGCCCGCGCCGGCGCCGGTCCGTTCACCGGGTCCAGGGCCGGTGTCGGTGTCGGGTCCGGTGTCGACGCCCGTGTCGGGGCCGGGCCTGGGGTCTGTCGCCACGACGGTTCCTCCGATGGGTTGCCCGTGCGATGAGGACATGGATGTCAGAGAAGGCGGTGCGAGGCCCGGCCCATGAGTACGCGAGCAGGCCGGCCGGTGAGCCCTTCAGTCCGCGAGCAGGCCGGCCCGCGAACCTGTCAGCGCGTCAGTTCACGAGCCCGTCAGTCCATGAGCCCGTCAGTCCGTGAGTTCACGAATCCGGCAGCCCGTCAGCCGTCCGCCGCGATCCGCGCCAAGCGCTGTGCCTCGTCCCGCGTGGTACGGGCGATGTCGTCCTCGTCCACCGTGGTCAGCCGGTTGTCCTCGACCACGGTCCGGCCGCCCACGAGCGAGAGGCTCACCGGAGCGGCCCCGCCGAGGACGAGCGCGGCCACCGGGTCGGCGATGGAGGCGTGCGCGAGCGTGTCCAGCTTCCAGAGCACCAGATCGGCGAGCTTCCCGGTCTCCAGCGAGCCGATCTGCCCCTCGCGCCCCAGCACCTGAGCGCCGCCGTAGGTGCCCAGCCGCAGCGCCTGGCGGACGGTGAGCGCTCTCTCGCGATGGGCGCCGAGCCGGTTGATGAGCAGGGCGTTGCGCAGCTCGGTGTGGAGTTCGCCCGACTCGTTGGACGCGGTGCCGTCCACCCCGAGGCCGACCGCGACGCCCGCCCTGAGCAGGTCGGGGATCCGCGCGATGCCCGCCCCCAGCCGGGCGTTGGAGGACGGGCAGTGGGCGACCCCGGTGCCGGTGCGCGCGAAGGCGGCGATGTCGGGGGCGTTCATATGGACGCAGTGCGCCATCCAGACATCGGGCCCGAGCCAGCCGGTGGACTCGAAGTAGTCGGTCGGTCCCATGCCGAACAGCTCCTTGCAGAACTGCTCCTCCTCCACGGTCTCCGAGCCGTGCGTATGGAGCCGTACACCCTTGCGGCGGGCGAGTTCGGCTCCCTCCCGGAGCAGTCCGGTGGATACGGAGAAGGGGGAGCAGGGGGCGACGGCGATCTGGGTCATCGCGTCGGGGGACGGATCGTGGTGGGCGTCGATGGTCTCCTCGGTGGCCGCGAGCGCCCCGTCGAGGGTCTCCACCGCGAAGTCCGGCGGCAGTCCGCCGTCCGAGCGCCCGCGGTCCATGGAGCCCCGGGCGAGGGTGAAGCGTACGCCCGTCTCCCGTGCCGCGCCGATGATCGCGCCGGACAGATCCCCCGAGCCCCGGGGATACACATAGTGGTGGTCCATCGAGGTGGTGACCCCGCCCCGGGCCATCATTGCGAGGGAGCCGCGCGCCGCCGCCCGGACCATGCTCTCGTCGATCCGCGCCCAGGTCGGGTAGAGCGCTGTCAGCCAGTCGAAGAGGTTGTGGTCGGCGGCGAGGCCACGGGTGATCCACTGGTAGAAGTGGTGATGGGTGTTGACCAGGCCGGGGGTGGCGAGACAGCCGGTTCCGTCGACGCGGCGGACGACGTTCTCCAGACCATCGGGAGCGGCCCCCGCGCCGATCGACTCGATCCGGTCGTCCGCCACGACGAGATGACCGCTCGCGTACTCGGTGTCGTCGGCGTCCACGGTCGCGATGGCGCAGTTCTCGATGACGATGCGCGAAGCCGCCATGGCGGGTCCTCGTTTCTGTGCTCAGGCGTCGTCCGGGACCGTACGGATCCGGGGCCGGCCCGGATCCGTACCGTGCATACCCCCGGATCGTCGCCGTCCGTCGGCTCCGGGGCCCGCCGGGGTCAGAGCTCGGCCGGTTCTGCCGGGATCAGCGATTCCGCGCCGTCCCGCAGAACGGTGGCCTCGATCAGACCGTAGGGGCGGTCGGCCGCGGCATAGACCTCGTGGTCGTTGTCGAGACCGAACGGGGTGAGATCCACCAGGAAGTGATGGTTGTTCGGCAGTGAGAGCCGGATCTCGGCTATCTCGTCGCCGTGCTCGATCACCCGTGTGCCCATCTGGAACAGGGTCTGCTGGAGGGAGAGCGAATAGGTGCCGGCGAATGCCTGGAGCAGATGCTCTCTCGCCTGCTCGTACGATCGCTCCCAATCGGGCATGGGAGTCTCGTCGGAGGTCCAGTGATGGCGCCATCGGGCGGAGACATCGGTGGCGAGTATCCGGTCGTACGCCTCTTCGAGGGTGGTGTAGTCGTCCTTGACATAGCCCCAGAATTCGGAGTCCGTCGAGTTCAGCACGGTCAGTCCCGTGAGGCCGGAGACGATCCGCCAGCGCTCCCCGTCGTAGCCGATCTCGCTGGTCCGGGTCTCCTGGCCCTTGCGCACGAAGGAGTGCCCCGGCTCGGCGGCGCCGCCGGCGGTGTTCCCGGTGCGTTCCCAGGAGTATTCCTCGATACGGACGCGCGCGCGGTGAATGGGCTCCTGCGAGGTCACGAAATGGCGGGCGAGATGGATGCCGAACTGTTCGGCCGATTCGATGCCGTACTTCTTGGCGAACGCGAACACCGTGTTCTTCACGGTGTCGGTCGGCAGGACATGGGCGTTGGATCCGGAGTAGTGGACCTCGTCCATGTCGCCGGAGAGGGCGACCGAGACATTGAGGTCCTTGATGTGATGCGTGGCGCCGTCCCGGGTGATCCTGACGACGCGGTTCTCCGCTTTGCCGTACTGGTTCTGTCCGAGAATCGTGGGCATGGGGTCTGCTAGCTCCCTCGGTATACGGAGTAGCCGAACGGGTTGAGCAGCAGCGGCACGTGATAGTGCTCGCCCGCTGCCACGGCGAAGGCGACCGCCACCTCCGGGAAGAACGCGCCGCCGCCGCCGCTTTCGCGGGGGGCGGCCGGTCGGGCCTCGGTGGCCGGTCGCGGGTCCGGTGCGACGTACGCCTCGGTCCGGAAGACGAGACGTACCTGGGCGGTGCCCTCCGGCGGTTCCGGGAGGTCCGCGCAGCGCCCGTCCGGGCCGGTCGACGACGCGCCGAGCACGACCCATTCGGCCTCTGGACCGCTACGGGCAGAGAGGGTGACGGGGACGCCCTCGGCGGGCCGTCCGATGCTGGTGTCGAGGACATGGGTGGAGACCGACGCGGTGGTTGCGGTGGTTTCCGTGCTCAAGGGCTCTCTTCCTCGGGACTCGTGGGCTTCATGCGTCCGCTACGAGCCGGGTGAGCCGGATCCGGTTGATTCCGCCCAGCTGGGTGCGGACGATCTCCCGTTCCCGTGCGGGCGGGTTGCCGATCCGTTCCCGTACCGCGTCACGCATCTGTTCACCGGTCAAACCGGTGGCGCAGATGAGGAAGACATGGCCGAAGCGGCGCTGATACGCGAGATTCAGCCGGTGCATCTCGGCTCTGAGGGCGTCGGACGCCTCGGTCATCCCGCTCTGTTCGCGGGCGGAGGCGGCGCCCGGCGGCGCGGGACGGCCGATCGGCGGATGGGCGGACATCGCCTCGGCGAGATCGTCCGCCGTCAGCTCCGCCGTGGCGGTGTCGCTCGCGGCGAGGAGGGACGGGGTGTCGGCGTAGGGGCGTCCGGCGAGCAGCCGTCCGGCCCAGGCCGAGCTGGCGCACACCTCGCGGAGTGCGGCGAGGGCGTCGGCCTCCGCCGAGGAGTTGAAGCGGGAGAGGCTCGCGAAGGTCCCGGGGGTCTCTCCCCCGGAGAACTCTCCCGAAGGGCACGGTGAACTCGGACTCACAGGAGCCTCCGTGGCTGTTTCGCTGTGCGTCGAACGAGACGTCGAACGGGAAGTCGAACGGGATGCGCATAGCTAACGCCCCCGACAACCCAACGTCAACACTTTGTTGAAAGTCGGCGGGAGGGAATCCCGCCGCCCGGGCGGCGCCGGGGTCCAGCGGCCCCGCGGCCCGCCGGGCGCACCCCCGGCCCGCCGGTGCGCACCGGATCAGCCGCCTCGGGCCGCGTTCTCCCTGTTCAGATAGTTGTAGACGGTGAAGCGGCTGACTCCGAGCGCACTCGCGACCGTCTCCACCCCATGCCGTACGGAGAAGGCTCCCCGCGCCTCCAGATTCCGTACGACCGATTGTTTGGTCTTGCGGTCCAGTTCGGACAGGGGCATGCCATGGCTGCGCTCCAGCGCGGCGAGTATGCGATCCAGCGATTCGGAGAGCTGCGGGAGCCGTACGGCGATGACGTTCTCGCCCTCCCAGGCGAGCACCACGTCGTCGGGTCCCGCCTGCCCGGGGGCGATGATCTCGGCCCCCAGCGCGTCGGCCAGCGGCCGTACCGCGAGGGCCAGGGGATGCTCGTCCGGGGAGCCCCCGGGCGAGCGGGTCATCGCGCCTCCCCGTCCACCACGTTGACCTGGAGGGAGACTCTGGTCGCACCGGCCTCCAGACCACGGCGCAGCAGTGCGCCGACGGCGGCGATGACGGCGTCCGCGCCGCCCTCCGCCGTATTGCCGAACGGCCCGACGTCCACGGCGTCCAGCCCGGCCCCCTCTATCACCTCGCGGGCGACCACCGCATGGGCCGGGGCCTCGTCGAGGTCGAAGGGCTCGGTCGTGAACTCCACTCTCAATCGCACGGGCACAACCTAACGCGGCAGGAGCGGAATAGGGACGTCCCCTTGACAGGGCCCCTCGGCCGCCCTCAGTCTCCCGTTGGGCAGAATGGAATGTCCGCTGTACGGAAGGGGCGAAAGGCCCTCATGGGGTATGCCGACCAGCGCTTCGATGTGAACATATCGATCCTCTTCACCGAACTCCCGCTGCTCGACCGCCCGGCCGCCGCCGCGGCGGCAGGTTTCACCGAGGTCGAGATGTGGTGGCCCTGGATCGACGCCCCGACCCCGGAGCGGGCCGGACTCGACGCCCTCAGAACGGCGCTCGACAGCGCGGGCACCCGGCTGGTGGGGCTCAACTTCTACTCCGGACGGCTCCCGGGCCCGGACCGGGGAGCGCTGTCGCTGCCGGGCGCGGAGTCCGACCGGTTCCGCGCCAATGTCGAGGTGGTCGCGGACTTCGCCGCCTCGGTGGGCTGCACCGCGCTCAACGCGCTCTACGGCAACCGGGTCGACGGGGTCGACCCCCGGACACAGGACGCGCTCGCCCTGGAGAATCTGGCGCTCGCCGCCCGCGCGGCCGACCGCGTCGGGGCGACCCTGCTGATCGAGGCCCTCAACAAGGTGGAGTCCCCGCGCTATCCGCTGCTGAGCGCCGAGGCGGCGGTCGAGGTCGTCGACCGGGTGAACACGGCCACCGGCCTCGGCAACGCCGCTTTTCTGCTCGATCTCTACCATCTGTCGATGAACGGGGCGGACCTCAGCGCCGACATCAGGGCGTACGCGAGCAGAACCGGTCATGTCCAGATCGCCGACGCCCCGGGCCGTGGCGCCCCCGGCACCGGAACGGTTCCGCTGGAGCGGCTGCTGGACGAGCTGACGCAGGCCGGTTACACGGGCCGGGTCGGCCTGGAGTACACGGCGGGCGACCATACGGGCCCGGGGGCCTTCGACTGGCTCCCGGCCATGGCGCGCGCGGCCCGGTGAGACGGGGAGGAGCAGTGAGCCGAACTCGCTCGCTCCGCCGGCGGCGTTGGTGGACGATGGACGGCGTGGTACCTGGCGACTTGGGGGTGGGCGGGCCATGACCGATGGCGTGCCGGTGCGGTGTCCGTCCTGTCTGCGCGACCATCTCTTCGTGTCGCCGGTCTACCCCTGCCCTTGTGGGGCCCCGCTCTCCCCGCCGCTGCTGCACGGCGTGGAACCGGAGCGGGTCGTCAGCCGTACCTGGGACGAGGACTGGGTGCGGGTGCGCTGCCTGGAGTGCGGACGCCGGGACCACTGGCCGCAGCCGGAGCTGGGCTGCCCGTGCGGGACGCTGCTACGGCTGCCGGTCCGTCCGGCGGACGCCCGACACGGGCCGGACGGGCCGAACCATGAAGGCTTCCGCGGCACGGGTGGTTCCTGGGGTGTGGAACCCGCGGACCCGGCGGACGCCCCGGCCGCTCTCCCGCCCTCCGGCTGGACGGGGATCGCGCCGACCGACTGGACGACCGGAATCCCGCCGGCCGAGTGGACGGGGACCTCGCCGGACAGTCCGCCGGCAGGGCCGCCGCTCCAGCCCCCGCCGTCGCATATTCCGCTGCCGCGCACGGCGGGCGCCCCACGTCCCTCGTTCCGGCCGGTCGCCATAAGGACGGTGCGCGACGCCGTGGCGGTGGCCGAGCTCTATCTGCGGTGGCTGGGCTTCCCCGATGTCGTCCAGCAGGTGTCCCCTCCCCCAGGCGCCCGGCCCGAAGACCTCCGGCACTCGGGGAACGCATCCGCCGCCGTCGATCTGCGCGGCCCCGGGCTGATCGCCCAGGTCGATCCCTCGACCCGGCCCGCGACCCTGCGCGATGTCGAGTGTCTCTGGCTGAACGGGCTGGCGTCATCGGCGTCGACCGTCTTCTTCTCGCTCGCGGGGTACGCCGACGACGCCCGGTCCCGCGCGGACGATCTGGGGGTCCCGCTCTTCGCGATGGACCTCACCGGAAGCCCTCAGCCGGTGAACGGACCAGCGGCGGAACTGGTCTCCACGGGCGCGTGAGAGCGACCCGTTCCACGGGGGCGCGCGAGACGGACCGGCGGCGGAACCGGGCCGCACCGGCGCATGAGACGGACCGGCGGCGAAACCGGCCCTCCGGCAGACAGACCCGGTCTCCGCCCGGGAAGGGCGCGAGGCGATACTGCCCTCATGCCCATCCGACCGGCCATCGCCGCCGAACTGCCCCAGCTCCAGGACATCGAGACAGCCGCCGGGGAGCTCTTCCGCGCCCTGGACATGGCGGAGATCGCCGATGACGAGCCACCGGCCCTCGATCTGCTGGAGCGCTACCGGGCCGGCGGGCACGCCTGGGTCTCCGTGGACGACGACGATCTCCCGCTCGCGTATCTGCTCCACGACGAGATCGACGGCGCGGCCCATATCGAACAGGTCTCCGTCCACCCGGCCGCCGCTCATCAGCGGCTGGGCAGCGGTCTGATCGGCCATCTCGCCGCCCGCGCGGCGGCCGGCGGCCTGCCCGCGCTCACGCTGACGACCTTCGCCGAGGTGCCGTGGAACGCCCCGTACTACGCGCGGCTGGGCTTTCGGACGCTCGACGAGAGCGAGCTCACCGATGGACTGCGCGAGATCAGGAGTCATGAGCGGCAGCTGGGCCTGGACCGCTGGCCCCGGGTGTGCATGCGCCGCGAGCTCTGAGCCCCGGCGGAGCGGGCGGAGGGCCCGGGGCGGAGGGCCCGGACCCGGACGGGACCAGGCCCGAACGGGACCAGGCCCGAACGGAACCGGGCGTCCCCGCGTACCGAAGGGGTCAGCCGCCCCCGGGGCTGTACCGCTCCCTCAGCTCCACCTTCCGCACCTTCCCGCTGACCGTCATCGGAAAGGTCTCCAGGATCTCCAGCCGACGCGGGATCTTGTAGTGCGCGAGCCGTTCGCGGCAGAAGGCGGCGATATCGTCCAGGGTCGGCGGATCGGCGGGGTCGCCGGGGACGACGCAGGCGAGGATCTCCTCCCCGTACCGGTCGTCCGGGACCCCGACGACCTGCACATCGGCGACCTTGGGATGGGCGTGGAGAAACTCCTCGATCTCCCGTGGGTAGACGTTCTCGCCCCCTCGGATGATCATGTCCTTCATCCGCCCCACGATCTGCACACAGCCGTCCTCGCGCATCACCGCGAGGTCGCCGGTGTGCATCCAGCGACCGGTGTCGACCGCCTCGGCGGTCTTCTCCGGCTCGCCCCAGTATCCGGCCATCACGCTGTAGCCGCGGGTGCACAGCTCACCGGCCCGCCCGCGCGGCAGGGTCACCCCGGTGACCGGGTCGGTCACCTTGACCTCGACATGCGGCAGCACCCGGCCGACCGTCCCGGTGCGGCGCTCCAGATCGTCGGAGCGCCGGGTCTGGGTGGAGACCGGGGAGGTCTCCGTCATGCCGTAGCAGATCGACACCTCCGCCATGTGCATCTCGGCGACGACCCGTTTCATCACCTCCACCGGGCACGGCGAGCCCGCCATGATGCCGGTGCGCAGCGAGGTGAGGTCGTACGACGCGAAGTCGGGCAGACTCAGTTCGGCGATGAACATCGTCGGCACCCCGTACAGCGAGGTGCATCGCTCCTCGGCGACCGCGCGGAGGGTGGCGGCCGGGTCGAAGGACGGCGCGGGGACCACCATGCACGCACCGTGCGAGGTGGCCGCGAGATTGCCCATGACCATGCCGAAGCAGTGGTAGAAGGGCACGGGTATGCATATGCGGTCCCGTTCGGTGTAGCCGAGCGTCTCCCCCACGAAGTAGCCGTTGTTGAGGATGTTGTGGTGGGTGAGGGTGGCGCCCTTGGGGAAACCGGTGGTGCCTGAGGTGTACTGGATGTTGACCGGGTCGTCGCAGGACAGCTCGGCCTCCCGGGCGGCCAGTTCGCCGGCGGTGACCGGAGCGGCGGCGGCCAGCAGCTCGTCCCAGGAGCCGTCCCCGATGTAGTGGACGGAGCGCAGCCGGGGACAGCGGGGGCGTACCCGCTCCACCAGGGCGCGGTAGTCGCTGTCCTTGTGGCGCTGTGAGGCGCAGAGCACCGAGACCCCGGACTGGTTGAGCACATACTCCAGTTCATGCGCGCGGTAGGCGGGGTTGACGTTCACCATGATCGCGCCGATGCGGGCGGTGGCGTACTGCACCAGCACCCACTCGGCGCAGTTGACGGCCCAGATCCCGACCCGGTCGCCCCGGGCGACGCCGATGCCCAGGAATCCGCGCGCGAGCCGGTCGACGGCCGCGCCGAACTCGGCGTAGGTCCAGCGGGGTCCGGCCAGGACGACGAGCGCCTCGCGGTCCGGGTGCGCGGCGACGGCCCGGTCGAGGTTCTGGCCGATGGTGTCGCCCAGGAGCGGGGTGGCGGCGATGCCGTGGTCGTACGAGAGCGGTGTGCGGCGGTCCGGGTTCGCCGCGGGGCCTCCGTGGGGCTGATCGGGCCGGTGGCCCCCCTTGTGTGCCGGGCGGGACGCCCCGGTGCGCACCGTGCTCATCGCGGATCCTCCTCGCGGCTCATCGCAGGTCTCCCTGGTCCCTCAATCGCAGATCCACCTCGTCGCTCATCGCGGATCCACCTCGTCCGTCATCGCAGATTCCCCTCGTCGTACTCGGCGGTCGAGCCCTTGGCCGTGCGTTCGCGCAGCTCGATCCGGCGGATCTTGCCGGAGACGGTCTTGGGGAGTTCGGCGAATTCGATGCGCCGAACGCGTTTGTACGGGGCGAGGACGGAGCGCGCGTGCGCGAAGAGGATGCGGGCGGTCTCCGGTCCGGGCTCCCAGCCGTCCGCGAGGACGATGTACGCCTTGGGCACGGCGAGTCTCAGCTCGTCGGGCGCGGGCACCACCGCCGCCTCGGCCACCGCTTCGTGCTGGAGCAGCGCGCTCTCCAGCTCGAACGGCGAGATCTTGTAGTCGGACGCCTTGAACACGTCGTCGGAGCGGCCGATGTAGGTGATGTATCCGTCGGCGTCACGGGAGCCGATGTCCCCGGTGCGGTAGTAGCCGCCCGTCATGACCTCGGCGGTGCGCTCGGAGTCGCCGTGGTAGCCGGTCATCAGCCCTACCGGACGGGCGGACAGATCGAGGGAGATCTCGCCCTCGTCCGCGCCGGGTTCGCCGGTGACCGGATCGAGCAGCTCCACCCGGTAGCCGGGGCTGGGGCGGCCCATCGAGCCCGCTTTCAGCAGCTGACCGGGGCTGTTGGAGACCTGGACGGCGGTCTCCGTCTGTCCGAAGCCGTCCCGGACGGTGACGCCCCACTCGCGGCGTACGGTCTCGATGACCTCGGGGTTGAGGGGTTCGCCCGCGGCTGCCGCCTCGCGCGGCGGGATCCGCAGCTGGCCGAGGTCGGCCTGGATGAGCATCCGCCAGACCGTGGGCGGGGCGCAGAAGCTGGTGACGCCCGCCCGGTCCATCTCCGTCATCAGCCGGGCCGCGTCGAAGCGGCGGTAGTTGTGGATGAAGACGGTCGCCTCCGCGTTCCACGGGGCGAAGAGATTGGACCAGGCGTGTTTGGCCCAGCCCGGTGAGGAGATGTTGAGATGCACATCGCCGGGCTGAAGGCCGATCCAGTACATGGTCGCGAGATGACCGATGGGGTAGGAGGCGTGGGTGTGCTCCACGAGTTTGGGGCGATCCGTGGTCCCGGAGGTGAAGTAGAGCATCAGGGGGTCATCGGATCGGGTGATCCCGTCCGGTCGGAATTCGGCGTCGGCGCTCTGCGCCTCCTCATACGGAATCCAACCGTCCGACGCTCCTCCGCCGACCGCGATACGGGTGTACTCCCCGGGCACCGCGTCGAACTTGGCCCGGTCCTCGGCGCGTACGACGACATGCGCCGCCCGGCCGCGCTCCACCCGGTCGTGCAGATCGAGGGGGCCGAGCAGCGGGGTCGCGGGGATCACCACGGCCCGCAGCTTCATCGCGGCGAGGGCGGTCTCCCACAGCTCGTGCTGGTTGCCGAGCATGACGACGACGCGGTCACCGGCGCGTACGCCCTGAGCGCGCAGCCAGTTCGCCACCCGGTTCGAGCGCGCGGACAGCTCGGCGAAGGAGAGCCGGATTCCGGTGCCGTCCTCCTCCACGATGTGCAGCGCGGTGCGGTCGTTCCGGTCCGCGATGGCGTCGAACCAGTCGAGCGCCCAGTTGAACTCCCCGGGCCGGGGCCAGACGAAGCCGTCGTACGCGCTCCGGTAGTCCTCTCGGTGCCGCAGCAGGAAGTCCCGGGCTGCCCGGAACTCCTCGGTGACGCTGCTTGCCGCCATGTGCCCTCCTCATTGCCACACCACTCAGTAGCATCGTGTAATCAGTGACGTACGTCTCACCACCCCCGATCGGGGGGTGACCACCCACTGCGGCGCGGCAGCGGGAGAGTGGAGGGAGTGGAGAGATGTCCGAGGCTGCCGATGCGGTGGAGATGCGGGGGGCGCTGCTGCGGCTGCGCCGTGCGACCGGGCTTCCCATCGCCTTCGGAGGACTGCTGCACGACCCCCAGCGGCTGCGGATCGCGCAGATCAGCGGAGCGCAGACGTACGCGCTGCACGGTCTCGCGATCTGTATGGGCAACGGGCTCGGCGGAAAGTCCATGGCGCTGTCCCGGCCGTGCGCGGTGACCGACTACCGCGAGGCCCGGCACATCAGCCATGAGTACGACGCGGCGGTTCTGGCGGAGGGGCTGCGATCGGTGCTGGCGGTGCCGGTCGTGGTGCGCCGCAAGGTGCGGGGGGTGCTGTACGGGGCGCTGCGGCGACCGCTTCCGCTGGGGGACCGCGCCTTCGACGCGGCGGTGGCGGCGGCCCGTGATGTGGAGCAGGCGCTGCTGGTGCGGGAGGAGGTGCAGGGGCTGCTGACGGTGGCGTGCGAGCCGGCCGGGCCGGGGGCTTGGGAAGAGGTCCGCGAGGTGCACGGCGTGCTGCGGGCGCTGGCGCCCCGGGTGGCGGATCCGCTGCTGAGGGAGCAGCTGATCGCGGTCTGCGCCCGGTTGGCGGCGGCGCGCGCGGAGGCCCGTACGGGCGGCGGGGAGGGGAGCGGGGGCGGGAACGCGCGAGCGGTGGCGGCCGGTTCGGTGACGCTGGCGCCCCGTGAGGTGGATGTGCTGGCGTGTGTGGCGGCGGGCTCGACGAACGCGGCGGCGGCGGAGCGGCTGGGGCTCCGCCCGGAGACGGTGAAGGGGTATCTGCGGGCGGCGATGCGCAAGCTGGGGGCGCACACCCGCCTGGAGGCGGTGGTGGCGGCGCGGCGGGCGGGGCTGCTGCCGTAGGGCCTGGGCCGCGAGACGCGGCCTCGGGCGGGCGAGCCCGGCGGCGGCGCAGCGACCGCGAGACGCCGCACCGGAGACACGAACCCCGTGGCCAGGTCGCCAAGAGGGCGTCAAATACCGGGCCCGGACGATCAGCGACGCGTCATGGAACCGCCGTACGGCCCCGGCGCGGGCATAGCGTCGAAGGGTCTCCGGACACGACCGGCGGCAGCCATCCCTGTGGAGGACACCATGGACATGCGCGACCATGAGGAAACGGACACCGCCGACCCCGACGAACCCCGCCCGGCGGGGCCGCTGTTCGTGCCGGTCAGGCTCGGCTCCGCCGGTGGGTTTCATCTGCGCTTCCTGCGCACACCGCTCGGTGTGCGCACCGCCGTCGCGTTCACCTGCCCGGAGCGGCTGACCGAGACCCTCGGCGAGCGGCAGCGGTGGATCCGGCTGGCGGAGCCCGCGCTGCGCGCGCTCGCCGAGCCGCTCGGGGTGACCACGCTGACCGTGGACCCCCGGTTCGCCGCCCCCTCCCCCGTGGTCCGCGCGGTGCGGGCCCCGCTCCGGATCTGTGTGCGCGGCGGCGGGGACCCGGACGCCATGGACGCTTCCCTGGGGACGGCGGCCCGCGCCTTCCCCGGCTGATCCGCCTCCCCGCTCGCACAGGGCCCGCTCGGCCTATCCGGTTCATCGGAATCCGCGGACAGAACAGCCGACAGAACAGAGGTGTACGGATGACGGCGGTATCAGTGACCACGGTGCCGGACCCCGGCTTCACCGCGCCTTCGGCGTGGCCCGCGTCGGCCGTGCCCGCCCCGGGCGGGGACGTCGCGGTGGGCGGGGTGCCGCTCGCCGGGCTCGCCGAGCGGTACGGCACCCCTCTGTACGTCCTCGACGAGGACGAGGTGCGCTCCCGCGCCCGGGCCTGGCGGCGCGCGCTGCCCGACGCCGAGGTGGTGTACGCGGCCAAGGCGTTTCTGTGCCGGGCCGTCGTGGACTGGATGGAGCAGGAGGGCCTCGGCCTCGCGGTCGGCTCTGCGGGCGAGCGGGAACTCGCCGCGACACGCGGCTTTCCGGCCGACCGGATCGTGCTGCACGGCCATGCGAGGTCGCCGCATGATCTGCGGACCGCGCTACGGCTCGGCGTGGGCCGGATCGTCATCGGCTCGGGGTGTGAGATCGCCTCTCTGGCGGCCCGGGTTCCGGGCCCGGAGCCCCAGCAGGTGATGGTGCGGGTGCGGCCGGACGCGGGCGGCCCCGGAAGGATCCACGCGGTCGCCGGGGCGCAGCGGTTCGGCCTCTCCGTCGCGGACGGGGACGCCGAGGAGGCGGTGGCGCGCATCCTGGGGCAGCCCTGTCTCGAACTGATCGGTCTGCACAGCCATCCCGGCTCGCAGATCACCTCCCCCGAGCCGTATGCGCGGAGTGTCCGGCGGATGATCGCGTTCATGGCGAGAATCCGGGACCGGTACGGGATCACGCTGCCGGAGATCGATCTGGGCGGCGGCTTCGCCGTGGCGTGCCCGCCCGGACAGCCGGTGCCGGCGCCGGCCGCGTACGGCCGCCGTATCCACGACGAGCTCATCCGCTGCTGCGCGGAGTTCGACTATCCGCTGCCCCGGCTGACCGTGGAGCCCGGCCGTTCGGTGCTGGCCGGGGCCGGGGTCGTCCTCCATCGGGTGCTGGCGGTCCGGCGCATGGACGGCCGGGTCTTCGCGTCCGTGGACGGCGGGACGGGCGACGCCCCGGGGGCCGACCGGTGCGGCGCGCGGCACGCCGTACGGCTGGTGGGCCGTTCGCCGGAGGGGCCGACGCGGGCGACGACGGTGGTGGCCGGGGACAGCGAGGCGGGCGAGGTGCTCGCCGGGCCGGTGGAGCTGCCGGAGGACCTGCGGCCCGGTGATGTGCTGGCGGCGCCCGTGTCGGGCGCGTACCGGATGTCGCCGGTGTCGGGCCGCGCCCTGACCGGCGGACCGGCGGTGGCGGCGGTCCGCGGGGGACGGTCGCGGCTGCTGGTGCGCCGGGAGACGTTCGACGACCACCGCGCCCGCGATGTGGGCCTGTGACGGAGCGCCGGGCGGGTCAGCCCGGGGCCGCGCCGAACCGGAAGCCATCGTCAGCCCGGGGCCGTACGGCACGCACGCCGTCGTCAGCCCGGGACCGTACCGAACCGGATGTCGTACGAGGCGGCCGGGGACATGGCGGTGAGCAGCCGCTCCCCCTCGGCGGCGATCGCGTCGCGCTGCGCGGGGGCGGGCGGGGCGAAGGTCCGCACGGTGAGGGTCACGGTCCCCCCGCTCTCGGTGAGCTGCCAGATCCCGGCGAGGAATCCGTCGAGGAGAAGAGTCGGATAGGACTGGTTGCCGCGCCAGGTGAGCGCCTTGTGCTCGTCGCGGGCCACCACCCGGCCACGGTCGGCGTGCGAGAGCAGCAGATTGTCGAATTCGGGCAGAAAGCGGGGAGGCGCGGGCGTGTCCTCGTCGGGCCGGGGCGCGTCGGGGAGGTCGAAGAGCTCCACGCCCTTCTCGTTCCGGAAGACGGCGAGCTGTGACCGCAGCCGTTCGAAGACGGGCCCCATCCGGGTCAGCCCGGACCAGGTCTGCATGTCCTTGACGGAGGCGGGCCCGAAGGCCGCCAGATAGCGCAGTACGAGCT
Source organism: Streptomyces jumonjinensis (assembly GCF_009600885.1). Taxonomy (GTDB): domain Bacteria; phylum Actinomycetota; class Actinomycetes; order Streptomycetales; family Streptomycetaceae; genus Streptomyces; species Streptomyces jumonjinensis. Next base: position 172,756 of record NZ_VCLA01000156.1, on the reverse strand, counting down.
CGCTCGCGGTGGCTTCCCGCTCCGCTGTCCGTCCGAACCAGCGTTCGGCGGTGGTGAGGGTGACCTGCCCGCTCCGGCCCCAGAGGCCGCGCGGGGTGGTCTGCACCAGGGGCAGTACACAGCGCGCGGCGACGGAGCGCGCGAAGGGGTCGGCGTCCGGCCAGTGGCTCAGCAGCGCCTCGCGGAGCTGCGCCATGGTCCTCGGCTCCTCCTCGACCAGTTCACGGGCGAGGGTACGGAGGAGGTCGAGATCGACCCCGGCGAGTCCGGCGCGGAAGTTCCTCAGCTCGCGGTCCGGTCCGCCGCTCTGGAGCAGGGGGCGCAGGGTGAGGCAGTCCTCGGCGGTGTGGGTGTGAAGGGTGGAGCGCAGGGTGACCAGGCGTGCCACCGCGCGGGAGGCCATCAGCGCGGAGAGCTCCCCGGGGTCGAAGGACTCCAGCCGGGCGGCGAGGGCGTAGTACGGGGGTTTGACGTTCTGGGCCTGGAGGCCCACCAGCTGCTCGACGGCCCCCGCGACGGACAGCTCGGTCCGGGGGGCGCGGCGCAGCAGCCGCTGGCGGGCGAGGGTGGCGCGGTTGAGGGCGCGGACGCCGAGCAGCGGCGGTGTGGTCGTGGTGGCCATGGGAGCCACGATACGGAGGCTTGCGGACAGTTCCTGTCCGCAATATCCGGGCGCAGACCGTGCCGGAGCCGGGTGCCCCGGATATCCTGCCCGGGCGCACCGTTGTCGCTCTGTCGCGGATGGAGGCGAGTGTCGCTCTGTCACGGATGGAGGCGAGCAGCCCGATGTCCCTGTACCCCAGGCGTTACCGGCCCCCCGCCGCGGCGGATGCTCCCGTACCGCCCGTGCCGCCGTCCGGGCGCGAGGACCGGGGCAGCGTGGTGGAAGCGGTGCTCTACCGCGACGGGCTCCGGGTCTCGGCGCCGGATTCGCTCGCCGAGACCTACCGCCGGCTGCACGAGTATCCGGATGGAATGGCCTGGATCGGACTGCACCGCCCGACGGAGGCGGAGCTGCTCTCGCTGGCGGCGGAGTTCGATCTCCATGAGCTGGCGGTCGAGGACGCCCTGGAGGCGCATCAGCGCCCGAAGCTGGAGCGCTATGGGGACACCCTCTTCGTGGTGCTGCGGGCGGCGCGCTATCTCGACGCCCAGGAGGAGGTCGACTTCGGCGAGCTGCACGTCTTCGTCGGCAAGGACTTTCTGATCACGGTCCGCCATGGTGCGGCCCCTGATCTGTCGGCGGTCCGCCGCCGTATGGAGGGGACCCCGGAACTGCTCGCGCTGGGCCCGGAGGCGGTGCTGTACGCGATCCTGGACACGGTGGTCGACGGGTACGCCCCGGTGGTCGCGGGTGTGCAGATCGACATCGACGAGATCGAGACCGAGGTCTTCGGCAACGATCCCGCGGTCTCCCGCCGTATCTACGAACTGGCCCGCGAGATGGTCGAGTTCCAGCGGGCGACCCGTCCGCTGGTGGGGATGTTGCACGGGCTGATGGCGGGCTTCGCGAAGTACGGGACCCATGAGGAGCTCCAGCGCTATCTGCGCGATGTCGCCGACCATGTCACCCACATCAGCGAGCGGGTCGACGGCTTCCGCCAGGCGCTCGCGGACATCCTGACGGTGAACGCGACGCTGGTGACACAGCAGCAGAACGCGGAGATGCGGGCGCTGGCCGAGGCGGGCTTCGAGCAGAACGAGGAGATCAAGAAGATCTCGTCGTGGGCGGCGATCCTCTTCGCTCCGACGCTGGTCGGGACGGTGTACGGGATGAACTTCGACCATATGCCGGAGCTGCACTGGGTGGGCGGGTACCCCTTCGCGGTCGCCCTGATGGCCGTGGTCTGCGTCAGTCTGTACGTGGTGTTCAAGCGGCGGGACTGGCTCTGAACGGCGACACCTCGGGATGCCTCCTGCCCGGGGCCACGGTCCCCGCCGCTGGTGCGGTGGAGCCGCCGGAGGCAGCTCCACCGCACCGGTTGGCAAGTCCGTACACGTCTACGTCTACGTCTACGTCGCCGACGACGAGCCGGTACCTCAGACCGGCGCGCGCCGTCTCGGACTACTGGTCCACGCAGACCACATAGGACTGGAACCCGCCGCCGAGCACCGTGACGGAGGCCTGGGTCTGCCATCCGGTAGCCGCCGGGGCCTGAGTGCCGGCAGCCTTGGGAATCGGCGCGTTCTCGATGATGTTGATCGCGCTGAGAAGCCCGAAGGTGTCAAAGCCGCCGCCGGTGGCTACGTCGCCGGCGAGGCAGTTGGCCGTCGACGTCACGCCCACGCCGATGAGCACCGGGGTGGCCTGGGGGCCCCTGATGACATAGGTGCTCAGCGTCGCCGGGCCCTGCGGACCCTGCGCGCCGGTGGCGCCTTGCGTGCCTTGGGTGCCCTGGGGACCCTGCGTGCCGTTGGTTCCGTTGGTGCCCTGAGGTCCCTGGGGTCCGGTGGCGCCCTGCGCGCCCTGCGCGCCGTTGGTGCCGTTCGTTCCATTGGCACCCTGCGTGCCCTGGGGACCCTGCGCACCGTTGGTGCCGTTGGTGCCTTGCGTTCCCTGAGGCCCCTGCGTGCCATTGGCACCCTGGGATCCCTGGGGTCCGGTGGCACCCTGCGCACCGTTGGTGCCGTTCGTCCCATTGGCACCTTGCGAGCCCTGGGGACCCTGCGTGCCGTTGGTTCCGTTGGTGCCGTTCGCACCTTGCGTTCCCTGAGGCCCCTGCGTGCCATTGGCACCCTGGGATCCCTGGGGTCCGGTGGCACCCTGCGCACCGTTGGTGCCGTTCGTGCCGTTGGTGCCCTGCGCGCCCTGGGGCCCCTGAGCACCGTTGGTGCCGTTGGTACCGTTCGCACCCTGCGAGCCCTGAGGCCCCTGCGTGCCATTGGCACCCTGCGCGCCGTTCGTACCGTTCGTGCCGTTGGCACCCTGCGCGCCCTGGGGACCCTGAGCGCCATTGGTGCCGTTGGTGCCGTTGGTGCCGTTGGTGCCTTGCGTTCCCTGGGGCCCCCGCGAGCCCTGCGTGCCCTGAGGTCCCTGCGCGCCGTTCGCACCCTGCGCACCGGTAGCACCCTGTGCGCCGGTGGCCCCCTGAGCACCCTGCGCGCCCTGCGGACCCTGAGGACCCCGCGGTCCCTGCGGACCCTTGCCCCCGCCCCCCTCGGGGCCGAGCTCGCTCTGCCGGTCGAGGTCGCGGCTCTGTCCACTCGCCGTCATGGCGCCGTTCGGCCCTGGCAGGCCCAGGCTGTGCTGACTGCCCGAGCGCTCGACGGCATCGGCGATGGCCACCGCGCTCGGCGCGACGTTGAGCACGGCGGCCAAGGTACCTGCCGAAACCATGGTGACAGCTCTCACCCGGTTGCGGCCGATAGTTTTACGGTTCACCAGAATTCCTTTCGCGAAGAAATGGCGGAGACGGGCCGTAGCCACCAGGTGAGAGGCAGCCAGAGGGCCCCGCACAGCTACCGATGAGGGCAACCGTTGACCTTAACGGAGCATTTGTGCGACGTTCATAGGGAATGATGAATCGGGTCATTTTTGGCAAACACCGGGGCCAGGTGCGTACACGGCTCGCGACAGATGGAAAACATCACCCGAATAGAGACGCAAAGCGGTGAAGTGGCGGTGTTGCAGAGGATCGAGCGGCTGCAAACTCCGTTGCGTGTCGGAATATGGAGGCCGTAACGCCTCCTCATGACGCCCCGAGGGAGGGAAGGGCCCGCAGAAGGGCGCGGCCTGTGCTGCCCGCGTGGCAAAATCCGCTGCCCGAAGGCAGCGCAACCATCTCAAGAAGATCACCGGTAAGCCGTATGCGGGAAAGCGCACGTACGGATCGAAAGGGGGATGGGGAAGCGGGCCTGCACCGGCATCGCGCCCCTGACTGCCAATGCGTGGAATTCTGCTGGCCGGCGGTACCGGGTCGCGGCTCTGGCCGCTGACCCGCTCCGTTTCCAAACAGCTTCTGCCGGTGTTCGACAAGCCGATGGTCTACTATCCGCTCTCCACGCTGGTACTGGCGGGGGTGAGTGAAGTGCTCGTCATCACGACCCCCGAACACCAGGAGCAGTTCCGCTCACTGCTCGGCGACGGCGGTCAGCTCGGTCTGTGCATCGACTACGTGACGCAGGAGCGTCCGGAAGGAATCGCCCAGGCGTTTCTGCTGGGTTCCGATTTCATCGGGGACGAATCCGTCGCGCTGATCCTCGGTGACAACATCTTCCATGGCTCGGGGCTGAGCGGCCGGCTGGCGCAGGAGGGCCGGACGCGCGGCGGCCATGTCTTCGCGTACCAGGTCGCGAACCCTTCGGCTTACGGCGTGGTCGAGTTCGACGACCACGGAAGGGCGTTGTCCATCGAGGAGAAGCCCGCCCGCCCGAGGTCCCGGTACGCCGTGCCCGGACTGTACTTCTACGACAACCGCGTCGTGGAGATCGCCCGCGGGCTGCGGCCCAGCGCACGTGGCGAGTTGGAGATCACCGACCTCAACCGCGCCTATCTGGAGGCCGGCGAACTCCGCGTCACCCGGCTCGACCGGGGCACCGCCTGGCTGGACACGGGGACCTTCGCGTCCATGGTCCAGGCGTCGGAGTTCGTCCGGGTCGTCGAGGAGCGCCAGGGCCTCAAGATCGGCTGTGTGGAGGAAGCGGCCTGGCGGGTCGGCTTGATCGATGACGACCAGCTCCGCACCCTGGCCCGTCCGCTCCTCACGAGTGGGTACGGGCAGTACCTGCGGGACCTGTTGGACCAAGACGGCCAGTGCGCCGTCGTATCACCGCGGGGTGGCGGATCGCAGGCACAGCCCGTGGCGACCCTCTGACGGAAAGCCTACGGAAAGCCTGCGGAGACGGAAGGAACGCTACAGGTGAGACCGCTGGGTATCGAAGGCGCCTGGGTGGACGGACCACGGGTGTTCACGGATCGGAGGGGACGCTTCCACGAGTGGTACCAGGCCGACCGGTTCCGTGCGCTGACCGGTCACCCGCTCCGCCTTGAACAGGCGAACTGCTCCAGGTCCGGGCGCGGCACCCTGAGGGGAATCCACTACGCCGCGGTCCCGCCGGGGCAGGCCAAGTATGTGACATGCGTCAGTGGGGCGGTGCTCGACGTGGTGGTGGACATCCGCACCGGCTCCCCGACCTTCGGCACATGGGAGGCGGTGCGCCTCGATGACCGGGAGCACCGGGCCGTGTACCTCTCGGAGGGCCTCGGCCACGCTTTCATGGCGCTGGAGGAAGGCTCCATCGTGGTCTACCTCTGTTCCGAGGGGTATGCGCCGCAGCGGGAGTTCGGGATTCACCCACTCGATCCGGAGTTGGCGATCCCATGGCCCGACGATCTCACCCCGGAACTCTCCGACAAGGACGCCGCGGCGCCCACGCTGGCGGAAGCCGGGCTGCGGGGCCTGTTGCCCACCTACGAGGAGTGCGTCGCTCACCGGCGACGGCTGCGGTCCGGAGCTCAGGGAGAACCATGCGTCTCCTCGTGACCGGCGGGGCCGGGTTCATCGGTTCGGAATTCGTCCGCGGCTGGCTGCGATCCGATCCGGCGGCACATGTCACGGTCCTCGACGCACTCACCTACTCCGGGGTCGAGGAGAACCTCGCGTCCGTCGCGAACCGTCCCGGGTACCGTTTCGTCCGCGGCGACGTCTGCGATCCCGATGTGGTCGACCAGGTGATGGCGGGTCAGGACGCCGTCGCGCACTTCGCGGCCGAGTCGCATGTGGACCGGTCGATCGAGGGAGCCGGGCCATTCGTCCGCACCAATGTCGTCGGCACCCAGGTCCTGTTGGACGCGGCGCTGCGCCACCGCGTGGGCCGGTTCGTGCAGGTGTCGACGGACGAGGTGTACGGCTCGATCAGCGAGGGCTCATGGACCGAGGAGTGGCGGCTCGCGCCCAACTCCCCGTACTCCGCCACCAAGAGCGCGGCCGATCTCCTCGCCCTCGCCTACCACCGCACCCACGGTCTGGACGTCGTGATCACCCGGTGCACCAACAACTACGGGCCCCACCAGTTCCCCGAGAAGGTCATCCCGCTCTTCATCACCCACCTGATCGACGGGAGGACCGTCCCCCTCTACGGCGACGGTCGCCACATCCGCGACTGGCTGCATGTCTCCGACCACTGCCGCGGCATCGAACTCGCCCTGCGCGGCGGCAAGCCCGGGGAGGTCTACCACATCGGCGGCGGGACCGAGGTCAGCAACCGTGAGCTCACCGGACTGCTCCTCGACGCCGTCGGCGCCCGCTGGGACCAGGTCACCCAGGTGGCCGACCGCAAGGGCCACGACCTGCGCTACTCACTGGACGACAGCAAGATCCGCGAACAGCTCGGTTATGCGCCGGAAGTCCCGTTCGCGGAGGGCCTCGCGGACACGGTCGACTGGTACCGGGAGAACCGCCGCTGGTGGGAGCCGCTCAAGGCCGGGGCGGAGCGAGCATGACGGAAACGACCGCGAGCACGGCGTGGCTGGTGACCGGCGCGGGCGGGATACTCGGCCGGGACGTACTGGCGGAACTCACCGCCGCCCCGGGCGCCGAGGTGACGGGGCGGACCCGCGGCGAGCTCGACATCACCGACCCGGAGGCCGTACGCGCCGCCGTCGCCGCACACCACGTGGTCGTCAACTGCGCCGCCTGGACGGATGTGGACGGCGCCGAGGCGGACGAGGCCGCGGCGACCGCCGTCAACGGCACGGGCGTACGGCATCTCGCACACGCCTGCGCCGAGACGGGGGCGGTCCTGCTGCACGTCTCCACCGACTACGTCCTCCCCGGCGACGCCGGCCGGCCGTATGCCGAGGACGCGCCGACCGGGCCGCTCAACGCGTACGGCCGGGGCAAACTGCTCGGGGAGCGGATGGTGGCCGAACTGCTCCCGCGCACCGGCTACACCGTGCGCACCGCCTGGCTCTACGGCACGCACGGGCACAACTTCGTGGCCACGATGCTCGAACTCGCTTCCAGGAGAGCGACCGTGGACGTGGTCGCGGACCAGTACGGCCAGCCCACCTGGTCGGCGGTGCTCGCCCGGCAACTGGCCGTGCTCGGCCGTGCCGCGCTGGCCGGACGGGCCCCGGCGGGCGTCTACCACGGCACGGCGGCGGGGCGCACGACCTGGTACGGGCTGGCCCGGGAGGTGTACCGGCTGAGCGGGCTCGACCCCGAGCGCCTCCGCCCCGTCGGCTCGGCCGCGTTCCCGAGACCCGCTGTCCGGCCGGCGTACGGGGTGCTGGGACATGCCGGATGGGCGCGCGCCGGGGTCTCCTGCCAGCCGAGCTGGCGGGACCAGCTGGCGGCGGCCCTGGAGACCCCCCGGTTCGCGGAACCGGCCGCCGCCGCTCGTGCCGCGGCCCTCACCCTCGTGGCAGGGTGAGGGCCCGGGCACGAGCCGGGGGCCGGGGCACTGTCTCAGACCAGCAACGGTCCGCCGCAGCGTGTCGCGCCCTCCTTCATGGCGATGAGGTTCGCCACCACGTAGGAGATGTTGTTCGAGGAGTGCCACTCCGTCGGGAAGTACGTCACCAGACGGGAGCTCTGGAAGCGCGCCTCGATCTCGGGGACGAACGCCCGGTACTGGTCATCTGTGTAGTACCAGAAGGAGTTCTCGTTGTAGAACGCGACGTGCGTGGGGTCCTGGTGGGCCCCGCGCCCGTCCGAGCTGGGTGTCGTGGTCAGCAGCATTCCGCCGGGCGCCAGCAGCCGGTACAGCTCGTTGATCAGCGGCACCTTCGCGGGTACGTGCTCCAGGAAGTCCACCGCGCGGATCAGGCCGACCGAGCCGTCCGGCAGGTCCAGCCGGTCGGGGAGCGTCGCCACGATGTCCACGCCGTCCCCCGGGTACTGGTCCACGCCCAGGTAGCCCGGAGGCTTCCGGTGGGCCGCGCCGAGGTCCAGCGCGAGCAGCCCGTGACGCCGGCTCCAGGCCAGGGCGTTGGCCTCGACGTACTTGTCGTAGAGGGCGACCGTCTCCCGCTGGATGTGCGCGTTGACCTCCGCGTCGCGCTGGGTGTTCGCCGCGTGCATGCGCTGGAGGTAGAGGCAGCGCTCGATGTGGTGGAAGTCGCCCACCTGGAACAGTCGGCACATCAGGTCCTGGTCGTCCAGGACCGAGCGGGTGGCATCGTAGCCGCCGACCTTCGTGTAGGCGTCCCTGCGGAACGCGCGCACATGGTTGGGCGCGTACCAGATGTACGAGACGTTGTGCGGCGTCGGCGCCATGGTCCTGGCGGCCAGCAGCTGCCGGCCGTCGACGAGTACCTCCTCGTACTGCCAGCCGTGCGTCTCGTTGAACCGGGTGTCGTCCCGCCCGCCGTCCTCGGTGATCTGGGCGGTGTTGCTGTAGACGAAGACGGCGTCCGGGTTGTCGTCGAACGCCTTCCCCAGCTCGGCCAGACAGTCGGTGGCCAGCAGGTCGTCGTGGTCGAGTTCCACCAGGATCTCGCCGCAGGCGAGTTCGCAGGCCCTGCGCTTGGTCGCGCCGACGCCCCGGATCTCGTCGGCGATCTCCACGCGGACCCGCTCGTCGGGTTGCTCGGGCCGCCACCGGGCGCCGTTGTTGAGGAGGACGATCCACTCCCAGTCCCGGCAGGACTGGGCCTGAAGCGTCGCCAGGCACTCGTCCAGGAATCGCGGCCGGTGGCTGGGGGTGAAGATGGAGAACTTGGGTGTCGTGGTCGACGTCATCTGCGGCTACCTGTCTGGGGTCTCGGAGTTCACAGCGTCTTCGGTGCTCTCGTCGGCTTCGGAGTTCGCGGCGTCTTCGGTGCTCTCGTCGGCTTCGGTGCTCTCGTTGGACGAGCGGCCGGAGGCGACCGACTCCCGGTAGGACTCCGGCACTTGGGAGCGCAGGGAGGAGTTGAGCTCGACGGCCTGGCGGTAGGCGTCCCGCGCCTGCTCGTCCCGGCCCTTCCGGGCCAGCGTCTCGCCGATGTGGAAGTAGGCGGTGGCCGCCTTCGGGTCGGCGGCGACGGCCCGCCGCAGGAGCTTGAGTGCCCCGTCGGGGTCGTCCGTCTTCAGCAGCAGCGCCTTGTTGAAGAGCGCCGAGGTATACGACGGGTCGGTCTTCAGGGCCGCGTCGTATGCCTTGTGGGCGTCCGCCCGGTGGCCCTCGTTCTGGGCGAGGACGCCAAGGTTGTACCAGGCGAGTTTGTTCTTCGGGTCCAGGGTCAGGACGCGTTTGAAGGTGGCCTTCGCGTTGGGGATGTCCTGGTAGCGGGCCTGTAGCAGACCGGACTCCAACAAGGCGTCGGTCTTGAGTCTGTTGTTGTTCACGTTGTCGAACGCGGCGTCGCTCGATGGCGGGTTCGAATGCGTCATGACGGCCCAGACGACCGCGCCGGCGGCGAGCGTGAGTGCCGCTCCGGCTCCCATCCAAATTCTTCGCACTTATCACCATTCGCGTAGATGTGGGATACGGCGGTCAAGGTAACGACGCGCCCGCCGTGCCGTCATCTCCCAGGGGGCCCCGCTTCCCGTAGACCACTCGAACGTACGCAGAACCCGCCGGGCCCCTCACCCAGAGAGTGTCCGATTCACGCAATTCATGGGTGATTATATTTTATGTTCCTCGCTGGATTGCGGAGGTTTCGCCCGTTATGCGTTTGATGAGGGTGGAGCCTGCACGAGGCGGATCACCCTTCCGGAGCAGAGGTCAGCAGATCTCGACCCGACATGAGCGGGCAGACGATGCCCGCCGGAAGAACAGCGACGGGCAGGACGCTCGCAGAGAGAAGGTCCGGGAGGGTCACCTCGTCCGGCGCGTGGCGGGCGAGCCCGATCGCCCTCCACATCTCCGCACGGGTGACGAGCCCGCGAGCCTTCGGCGGTCCGCGGACGAACGACCACCCCGTACGGCGGGTCGATCCCTGATGGCCATGGTCTGCGTCAGTCCATACGTGGCGCTGAAGCGGCGGGACCGGCCCTGAGCGACGACACCGCCGAGCGGCGGGCGGGACCGGCTGCACGGGCTACCCAAGAGGAGTGACCGACTCCATATCACCTGACGCATCGTCAATTATCTTATGTGATAGTAGGAAGAGAGAGTTCCGCTTAGTACGATACCCGTCACAGCGCCGGGTCGACCCGTCTCCGGCGCCGTGCCATCTCATACAAGCGGAAGGTGCCATCCGTGGCGGATGAGCAGGTTCTCAGAGCCCAGAAATGGGTGAACTTAACGTACGGTAACGTCCCCGGCTACGTACGCTGCCCCGAGACCGGCAACACCGGCTGGTCCACCATGAACTCCCTGATCATGGGCCTCCAGCACGAACTGGGCATCACCCCCCTCGTCGCCTCCTTCGGCGCCACCACCTACGCGAAGTTCGCAGCCCTCGGCGACATCGGGTTCGGCTGGGAGCAGAACCGCAACATCGTCTCCATTCTTGAGTTCGGCCTGTGGTGCAAAGGCTACTGGGCCGTGGAGCCCGGCAGCGAAGGGTGGTTCACCGGCGTCACCCGCGCAGCCGTCGAGAAGATCCGCGGCGACATGGGCATCGGCGGCGCCGGCGTCATCAACGCCAAGATCGCCAGGGCCATCCTCAACATGGACGCCTACGTCGTCGTGATGGGCGGAAGCGAGAAGATCCGCTCCATTCAGCAGTGGCTCAACGGCCGCTACTGGAGCCGCAGCGAGTTCAACATCGGCCCCTGCGACGGTATCTACTCCCGCGACGTCCAGAAGTCGCTGATGTACGCCATCCAGTACGAGCTGAACCTGACCCCGACCGGCAACTTCGGCCCGGCGACCCAGGCGGGCCTGAAGGCCAACACCGTCGGCCCCGGCTCATCCGGCATCTTCATGCTGCTCTTCTCCTCGGCCTGCGTGTTCAACGAGCCGATCCCCCGCTCTGATCCCTCGCGTACCAACGTCACCGACTCCTGGAACAGCGCCATCCAAACCTGGGTGACGAAATTCCAGGCCTTCAGCAAGCTGACGGAGTCCGGCAGGGGCGACTATCAGACCTGGGCTCAGCTCCTGGTCTCCATGGGCGACCCCGACCGTGACGCGACCGGCAGCGACACCCGGTTCGAGATCACCGCTTCCCGCGCCAAGTGGCTGTTCGACAACAAATACCGGGTCGTCGGCCGCTATATATACGACCCGCCCGGCTCCACCCTCGACAAGGAGATCAAGCCGGGTGAGCTGCAGACCATCTTCGACGCCGGCCTGAGGGTCTTCCCGATCTACCAGGACAACGCCCGCCAGCTCAGCGACTTCAGCTACACCCAGGGCTACCAGCACGCTCTCAACGCCCACCAGCTGGCCACCGGCTACGGCTTCAACCGCGGAACCACGATCTACTTCGCCGTCGACTACGACGCCACCCAGGAGGAGATCGACGGCAGCCCCAACGGCATCGTCAAGTACTTCCACGGCGTCCAGGCCGGCCTCGCCAGCAAGGACAAGAAGTACAACCACGGCGTCTACGGGTCCCGCAACGTCTGCATCAACGTCACGGCGAAGACGTCCGCCCGCGCCTCCTTCGTCTCCGGCATGTCCTGGGGCTTCTCCGGAAACCTCGGCTTCCCCCTGCCGGAGAACTGGGCGTTCAACCAGATCAAGGAATTCAAGGTCACCAACGGGGCCGACACCTTCGACCTGGACCGCAACGTCATCTCCAACATCGACACCAGCGTCTCCTCCGTCAACGATCCGGCCGGCCCGGCGGACAGCTTCATCACCTACGTCACCAGGCTGTACCAGCTCGCCGGCGAGTACGGGGCCACCGGGACCAGGCGCAGCGAGCTCGTCATGGAGTACATCCGCCACAAGGACTACGGCGACTACAGGTGGAACCTGCTGATCGGCGAATTCGACACCGGTTTCAGGGACTTCGCCAATTCCAAGGGCATGAAGGTGGAGAAGTTCTTCAAGGACCCGTTCACCGGGTACTCGCTGGGCGCCGAGCACCTGATGGCCACGGCCAATGCTCACCTTCTCATCGACCACCCCGGCAGCCTCGGCGAGGCGAACGGCGGCGACGTCGGCGGCTGGGCCGGCGACCTCATGACGTTCTGGACCGACTGGCGCAACTCCGAGACGGAGTACCCCAACCCGCTCGACTTCGGCCACGCCAAGCTCGCGGTTCCCGGCGTCACCTCCTCCTTCAGCTTCACCGACTTCATCGAGGACGCTGACGGATACCACATCGCGCGCGCCGTCCGGGGCAATAAGACCATCGTCCAGGCGGTGACGGAGCACTACGCCGCCACCGGCGGCGGCCTGCGCCGTTTCAACAACTACTTCATCCAGCGCTGGGGCAACTCGACCGCCTGCAAGAACTCCGCGAACTACGCCCTGTGCGGCACCAATACGAAGATCATGATGGCCCAAGCCGGTCTCATCACTCTGAGCGGCGCCGTTCTCCCGAACGACTACAAGCTCTACCCCGGCGGAACGGACAAGGTCAACGGCTTCTGCCAGGGCTTCGTCGACGCCATCAACGCCCGGCGCGGCTTGGAGAGCCGCATGGCCGCCACGTACCGCGCCAACCACCAACGTTTCCTCCGAGAGGCCCGTGCGCGCGCACAGCGGCACCAGTAGTAGAAACAAGGCATGAAGGAAACAGCACTGTTCTTCGCCGTACTCTTCTTACTGACCGTGTGGTTCGCCTGGAATCTCTGGAATGTCGTCCAGCTCTTCAAGGGGCTGTGTGAACGCTTCTGGACCCGTCCGATGTGGTGGCTTCGACTCCTGTCCGTCACCCTCTTCACCGGCGCGGCCGCGTGGGTGTTCGGAGTCTCCGCCGGAGGGCTCGACACCAGAGAGGCGTGTGAGCTCACTCATTATCAGCCGTACGACTCGGACTACCGCGCGGCCCACACCGATGAGCCTCGGCGCATGTTTCCTCTGCACAACAAGTGCAACGCGTCTTACGACCTCGTCCCTTCATGGGTCAACCCGACCGTCGTAGCCTGCTTCGTCATCGCGGTGCTCTGCATCGTCGTGCTCGGCTGGCTCGGCGTGTCCCGCGCACTGGCCGTGAAACGAAAGGAACTTCGTTCATGATCAAGACCGACCTGTCCCGGCGCCGCTTCGTCGGCGCCTCCGCCGGCGTGGTCGGCGCCCTCGCTCTCACCACCGTCGGCGAAGCCGCCGCGGCCCCGGCGGCCGACCCCGCGTGGTCCGCGGGCCGGTCGAGGAACGGCTGGCAGGTCCTTCGGACGGCCACATCGTTCCGCATCGAGGGCAGCGACTCCACGGTCCGGCTCGCCGACGGCGATGCCGCGACGGTCCTTCTGCACGTGGCGAGACGTTTCAACTACGAGATCGACTCGCTGCGTTCCGGGGATGTCCGCGGCTGGACCGACAACCGCAAGGTCAAGGCGGACTACGAGTCGAACCACCTGTCCGGCACCGCGATCGCGATCCGCCCCCTGGCCTACCCGGCCGGCTCGAAGGGGAACCTGTACCCCCACGAGCTGATCGTGGTGCGGGACATCCTCGCCGAGCTGGACGGCGTCGTCGCCTGGGGCGGCGACTTCACGACGCCCAAGGAGTCCCACTTCGAGATCGCCGTCAAGCCCGGCCACCCCCGCCTGAAGGGCGTCGCCCGCAAGATCCGCGGATGGGAAGCAGGCCCCGGCAACGAGGGCGCCGGCGCGATCGACGCGTTCGCCCCGAAGCGCCGCAGCGCGGCACGCGCGTTTCAGCGGCGCGCTGCGTAGAAAGCGCAGAACCAGTCGCAGAGCGAACCGATGACCACCGGTCGAGAGCATGGCCCTGGCCCCGGACGATCCGCTGGTCGGATTCGGACCTGCCGTGACGTCGGCCTCCAGAACTCAGTCGTGGTCCTGGAGGCCGACTCCGTCGTCCGGGGAGGGCGTCGTCGCGGCTCGTCCTTCGGGACGCCCGCTGGGCTACACCGCCTGTGCCGGCTTCCTGAGCACCTCGGTCAGGGCCGAGATGCTGTGGTCGCCGTGGCCCGCGTCGGCCGCCCGCTTCACCAGGTCGTGCAGGGGAGCGAGCCAAGCTGCGTCGACGTTCGTCTCCCTGGCCAGTTCCTCATCGTAGGCCGCTCCCTCAAGGAAGAGATTCACGGAGGAGGCCGCGTCCGTGTAGTCGCCGCTGTCGATCTCCTTGGCGTAGACCGGCAGCAGAGACTTGATCATGTCCAGCCACTTCCCGGCGAACCGCACCATGGTGCCCGCCTCCAGCCCGCGCGCCTGGACGGCGGCGGCCCCCTGGAAGAAGCCGACGAGCGCGGGCAGCAGGATGGCGCCCACGGACATCTCGTACAGGGCGGCGAGATCGGCTTCGCCGCCCAGGTGGACGGTGTCGCCGCCCAGCACCCGCAGGGTGGTCTCGTACTCGTCGAAGACGGTCTTGTCGCCGCTGTAGTACAGCAGCGTGTCCGCCGCTCCCACGGCCGACGGCACGTTCTTGACCGCCCCGGCGAGGAACCGGGCGCCGTGGCCGGCGGCCCAGGCGTCCGTCTCACGCGCGCCGGCCGGGGAACCGCTGTTCAAGGTGGTGAGGGCACGCCCGTTCAGCGCGACGGCCGCCGGTTCCAGAGCCCGGCGGGTGTCCTCGAAGGTCGTCAGACAGGTGATGACCAGCGGGCTCGCCGCGACCGCCGTCTCCACGGCCTCCGCGTGGACCGCTCCCCTGGCCACCAGCGGGGCGGCCTTGCCCGGCGTGCGGTTCCACACCGTCGTCGGATGCCCCGCGTCGATGAACGCCTCGGCCAGCGCCCGCCCCATCGAACCCAGCCCGATGACCGTCACGGGTGTGCGGTTGTCCCCAGCCATGTTTCGCTCCAGTACACAGTCGGCTCATTGAGTTGAGCGTCAGAGGAATCCCGAATAAGTGCGTCCGCGCCGGTCAGCAGATGTCCTCGGCGCGGCGCACGTTCCATGCTGGAGCTTCACGCATATTCCATCAAGTACCTACTATTTTGTTAGGTACTCACTTTTTTGTTAGCAGGAGCTTTCGTGAAAAAGCGGACCCGGGCGGGCGCGTGGCCGGGGAGGGGCGCCGGTCAGCTGGTGGGGAAGTTGTCCGCGGTGCGGATCTTGCCGCGGATCCAGGCGCCCGCCTCCTTCAGCGGGGCGGTGCCGGTCCAGGGGCCGCCCGCGTTGCAGGTGCCCTCTTTGAAGACGGCTCCGCTGCGGTGGTCGTCCGAGAAGTTCCAGTTCACCCAGCTGATCTTCTTGCTGGCCATCAGATCGAGATAGCGCTGGGTCATGGCGAAGTCGTTGGCGCCCTCGCCGAGGTAGTTCTGGGTGCCGAACTCGGAGACGAAGACGGGCAGCTTGTCCGCGACACGGGTGAGACCGTCGAAGTACCACTCACGGTGCGACGCGGCGTAGAAGTGGAAGGTGTACATGATGTTCGCGATGCGGAGCGGGTTGTTCACGACCTCGTTCTCATCGCTGCCGCCGGAGAGGCCGAAGGAAGCCCAGTCGGGGGTGCCGACGAGCACCGGGGTATCGGCGTCGTACTGGCGGATGTACGGGATGATGTCCTCGGCATAGGTCTTGATCGTCCACCAGTCCACCCGCTGGCCCACGTGGTTCTTGCCGTTGGGCTCATTGGCGATCTCGTACAGCAGGTTGTTCTTGTCCTTGTGGCGCTCGGCGATGTCCTTGAAGAACCGCTTGGCGTGCGCGACATAGGTCCAGGGGTCGCCGTCCCCCAGGTCCACCGTGTCGCTCCCCAGCATGTGCCAGTCCACGATCACATACATACCGCGCGCCGAAGCCTTCTCGATGAGGCTGTGGACCTGGTTGGTGTACTTCACCGGGTCCTCCAGGTAGCCCTTGTCGGCCGCGTCGACGTACATGGAGACGCGCAGGACATCGGCCTTCCAGTCGGTGGCCAGCGCGTCGAGCGAGCCGTCGGTGTAGCAGCGGGGGAACCAGCCGATGCCGTGCGTGGACATCCCGCGGAGCTGGATGGGCTTGCCGAACTGGTTGCAGAGCTTGGTGCCGCAGACCTTGAGCTGCCCGTTGATCGCGACGGGGGAGCCGGCGGGGGCCCGCACCGCCTGGGCCTCGGCGCCGGCGGCCGAGGTGCCGGCGGCCGGGGCGGGGACCGCTCCGGCCGGTACCGCCCGGACGGGTTCCGCCTGGGCCGCCGGGGCGGAGGGCGCCGTGGTGAGGCCGAGGGCCAGCAGGGCGGCGACGGTTCCCGCGCCCGCGAGCGCTCGTACCCGGTTCTGTGCGGACATAGAAGTCTCCCTTGTCTCCGTGGTGGACCCACCGCCGGTCGCGCGGTACGGGGCCGGGTTGGGTTCCCCGGGGCCCGCCCGAGAGGCTCCCGCGGCATGTCGAGACTCCCCTGTGGAACGCGCGACGGGTATCGCGGAAATCCACGATCATGGTGAGCATCCCACGACCTCACCCGCCCCGGGGGCCTCGTGGCTCACCGGACCGCGTCCACCCGGGACTTCGCCGGGTACCCCTTCATCCCCCTGTGCGAGAACCCTCCCCACGGCCCCTCGACTCCGGTTCCCAGGGCCCGCGCACCCGGCGGGAGCGCGGCGATCCCCGGTGGTCCGGGGGGACGCCAGTAGTGTGTCTCGCCCTGAGACCGTGATCGCGCAGGGCCCCGGGCGAGTGAAAGCAGGTACTCCCGCATGTCGTTCGAGCAGTCCGGTCCGTCCCGCCGTGCTCTGCTGGCAGCAGCAGCGCTCCTGCCGCTGGCGGGGTGCGCCACGGGTGATCGCTCAGCCTCCGGGGCGGCCCCGGCGCCGGATCGCCTTTCCACCGGCTCCCCGGCGCCGAGTCGCCGCCCCTCCCGCGTCCTGGACAGTTCGCAGCTGGCGGCTCTCGAACGGAAACACGGCGCCCGTCTGGGCGTGTACGCCCTGGCGACCGGCACCGGCGCCACGGTGGCCTACCGCGCGGACGAACGCTTCGCGTTCTGCTCCACCTTCAAGACGCTCGCCGTGGCGGCGGTCCTGCACCGGAACCCGCTCAGCCGTCTGAGCGAGCGCGTCACCTTCACCCAGGCCGACGTCAACTCCATCTCGCCGATCACCAGGGACCATATCGGGACCGGAATGACGATCGGACAGCTCTGTGACGCCGCCATCCGCCACAGCGACGGCACGGCCGGCAATCTGCTGATGCGCGACATCGGCGGTCCGGCGCGGTTGACCGCCTATCTGCGCGGGCTCGGCGACACCGTCAGCCGGATGGACCATTACGAGCCCGAGCTGAACCGCGTCCCCCCACGGGACCCGCGCGACACCACCACGCCCCGGGCGATCGGGGGCGACTACCGCAGACTCGTGCTCGACGACGCGCTCAGCGCTGACAAGCGCGCCCTGCTGAAGGACTGGCTCGAACGCAATACGACCGGCGACAAGCGCATCCGGGCCGGAGTCCCCCGGGCCTGGACGGTGGCGGACAAGACCGGAACCAGCCGCTACGGCAGGGCCAATGACATCGCCGTCGTCTGGCCGCCCGGACAGGCCCCGCTCGTGGTGGCCATCATGTCCGACCGCCCCGGACAGGACACCCCGCCCAAGGAGACCCTGATCGCCGAAGCCACCGCGCGGATCGTCTCCGCTCTCACCTGAGCGGCTCGGCTGAAGGGCTCCGGTGAAGTGCTCCGCTCAAAGGCTCGGCTGAAGGGCTCAGCTGAAGGGCTCGCGGTGAGGTGCTCCGCCACCCGCCCCGCACGTGTGTGCCGCCTGATCAGCACGGAGCGGTCCGGCACCCAGGGAAGTGGGCACCGGACCGCTCCGTACGGCTCATCCGAGCCGGGTCAGTTTCGTACGGAAGGACGGCTCCACGAGGTCGGCGTCGAGAGCCACCGGCACCTTCCGCTTCGCCGCTCCGGTGCCCAGGGTCAACTCGCCGACCACGGTGCCGGCCTTCGCGGTCGGGGAGATGGTCTCTCCGTCACCGCGCACGGTGAGCTTCAGCTTCTGGCCGACGAGACCCACCGCCTTGACGCTCTTGGTCGCCACGACCGGTGTCCGGACGCCGAAGCCGTCATCGACATGGCCGAGAACCTGGCCCTTCTTGATCGCGGTGGCGGAGGTGAGCGCCTCCCGCACCTCCGCGATGACCTTCTTGCTTCTCTCCTGGACCAGAACGAGGCTGTTGGCGCCGTTGGGGTCCGGAGGAGGGGCGTGCTGATCCATCATCGTGCCGAGGATCAGCTGGTCCTTGCCGTCCACGGTCTTGTAGGCCGCCCAGGACAGCGTGCCTCCGGCCGGTGTGTTGGAGCCGGTCTTGATGCCCCTGATGCTCAGCCCGGCCATGATCAGTGGGTCGTTGTTGTTGTAGATACGCCCGAAACCGGGGATATCGGCGTTGGGCAGGGCCACGACCTCACGGAAGGCGCCGAACTTCATGACCGCCTCGGCCAGTTTGAGCTGATCGACGGCGGTGCTGACGGTCTCCTTCTCCAGACCGCTCGGGTCGGTGTAGACGGTGTCCTTCATCCCGAGGTCCTTGGCCGCGTCGTTCATCTTCTTGATGAAAGGCTCCTGGCGCTGGGACTTGGAGTCCCAGCGGGCCAGCAGCCGGCCGATGTTGTTGCCCGACGGGATCATCAGCATCTTCAGCATGTCGTGCTGGTTGAACGTCTGGCCGACCCTGAGCCCTTCGATACGCGACTCGTCCGGGGCCTTGCCGTCCTCCACCGTCTGGGCGTCGACCGTGATCAGGGGGCCCTTCTCGTTCTTCTTGAGAGGGTGGTCGCGGAGTATCACATAGGCCGTCATGATCTTGGCGATGCTCGCCGTCGGGACGGGCTTCTGCTTTCCGAACGTCTCGACCGCGCCCGAGCCCGCGACCGTGACGGCGGCCTGCCCCTCACCGGGCCAGGGGATGGAGAGCTCACCGCCTCCGAAGGTGTAGGAGGACGGGGCCTTGTCGAAGGCGAGAACCGGCTCGGGGAGCGGGCGGAGTATCTGTGCGGCCAGGAGGACGAGTCCGAGCAGTGCCACGAGCGGGGTCCAGATCTTGAGCCTGCGCACCAGGGTACGGGTCGGGGATGGGGGCGGCGCGGGAGTGTTGGTCAGCTGCGCGAGCAGGTCGAGCGGGGGCGGCGGCATGACGCTCTGGGCGGCGGGCCGCGGGCCGGAGCCGCTCTGACCCGAATTGCTTTGGCCGAAATCGCTCTGTACGGAGGAACGCCCGGAGGGGGCTCCCGGGGCAGGGGCGACGGCCGGGGAGCCGGCCTTGGCCTTCGCCGTGGACACGGCGGCGGGCACGGGGCGCTTACGCGCCACCGGCTCGGCCGGAGGCGTGCCGGCGAAGTTCACCGCCACGAGTTCCGTGTCGGCGTCCACGGAGCCGGAGCGCTTTCGCGTATCCGCGGTTGGCCCGGCGGGAGCGTCCTCGGCGTCGCCTGTCGCGGATTCGGCGGTGGCGGATTCGGCGGTGGCGGATTCGGCGGTAGCGGAATCGGCGGTGGCGCCCTTGGCGTCGCCGCTCGATCCGTCCGCGGAGGCGTCCTTGGCATCGCCGGCCTCAGCATCGCCGGAAGCGCCCTTGGCGTCCCCCGCTTCCCGGCCGGCGGAGGGTCCGCCGGGTGCGACGGTCTTGTCCCGGACGACCGGTGCCGCGAACACCTGAGTGACGTCCGAGGACTCCGTATCGCCGGAAGAAGGCTCGCGACCGGCTCCGCGCTCGTTCCGCTCCGCTGACACAGGCGTCTTGCCCGGCACAGTCGTCCCGGCTGTCCCGGCTGTCTTCGCGGGCACACGGAGCTGGACTGTCACAGAGGTCTCGGCCGTCTCGGCGACCTCCGTATCGGCGTCCTCCGCGTCAGGGACTCCCGCGTCAGGGACTCCCGCGTCGGGAAGTCCCGTGTCGGAGACCTCCGCATCGGTGTCCTCTGCCCCGGAG
The DNA here is from genome assembly GCF_009600885.1 of Streptomyces jumonjinensis. Taxonomy (GTDB): domain Bacteria; phylum Actinomycetota; class Actinomycetes; order Streptomycetales; family Streptomycetaceae; genus Streptomyces; species Streptomyces jumonjinensis. Next base: position 152,945 of record NZ_VCLA01000156.1, on the reverse strand, counting down.
GTGCGCCCCTCCGAGGCCGCCTCGGACCGAGGAGCGGGGGCGGACCCGCGTACATCGGTTCCGGTTCCGTCTCCCGCTCCGGCTCCGGCTCCGTCTCCGTCTCCTGCTCCCGCGTCCGCGCTCTCGTCCACGGCCCCGGACACTCCGGCGTTCCCTCCCGCTGCCGCATCGACGTCCGCGTCGGCCGGGCCAACCGGCTCGGCCCCGTCCGCGGTCTCCCCGGCGGGAGTGCTCACCTCGTCATCGCTGTCCCGCGACGCCTCGGAGGCGTCCAGCGCCGCCGGGGACTCGATGGCGATTAATCCGGACGCCGCCGCGGTCTCGGGCGTGGTCGCGCGGTCGGCCGCCGTGCGCGCCGGCTCTTCCCCCGCAGCGCCCGACGACGCCTTCTCCCCGGACGGTTCGGCGCGCGTCACGGGGGCCGCCTCACGGCTCGTGTCACGTCCCTTGCCGGAGGTCTCTTTCGGCGAGTTGTTCTGATCGGGTGTGTCGGGGCATCGGCCCGCCATTGATGTCTCCTTCATACGCCGCAACACTGCTTCCTGCCCGGACTGGCTACGGCGCGTGTCCTGATGCCGGGGGCTGGTGCTTATCGCCGGACAATCCGGGATCTCTGGCGATCCGATATGCCCAGAACTGCTCGTGGGTGAATGTGCGAGGGACGCACGCCGGCTGGGTGGTGATGTCGTTCGAGTGGGTCGTCTGCCGAACTCCTGCCGAGGGCGTCGGTCCGGCATACGGGCGTGCTCCCGAAGCGTTGACACCGTCGACTGTCCGGCGGCGGCCAGCTTAACCGATCACTGTTCGAAGGCGATCGGGCTGACCCGGCCGAGAGTTGGGCGCCTCTCCGCGTGGCTCGGCGGGCGGCCCGCCACACCATCGCGAGCACCGGCCCGCACTCCGATGACCGGTGTCCCCTCCCCCGCCGGCGCCCATGGGCAGGCCGTTCGTCAGCGCTGGGCGGCGTGCTGGCGCTCGCGCAGAACGGGCAGCACCGGCGTGAGCGCGGCGAGGGCGAGCAGGATCACGGCGATGGCCTGAAACGCGTTTCCGTAACTCTCCGCCAGTGCGGCGGGCGTGCCGGAGGCGGTCGTGGTGAGGGTGAGCACCACGGCGAGGCCGAACGCGCCGCCGAACTGCCGGGTGGTGTTCATGAGCCCGGAGGCCGCGCCCGCGTCGGCGGAGTCGACGCCCGCGGTGACGGTGGTGATCAGCGGGGTGCTGAGCAGTCCGCCCCCCAGCGAGATCGCCACGGCCGGGCCGAAGATGCCGGTGAGATAGCCGCTGTCCGGGGTGATGGCGCTCTGCCACCAGAATCCCGACGCGGCGATGAGCGCCCCGGCGGCTATCAGGGTCCTGGCCTGCACCCGCTGCATCAGCCAGGGGATGAGACGCAGCCCGACCACCAGCATCACCACCGCGTGCGGCAGAAAGCCGAGGCCCGTCTGCGCGGCGCTGTAGTGCAGCACGTCCTGCATGGTCAGGGTCAGGAAGTACCAGACCGGGACCTGGCTCGCCCCCGCCAGCAGCATCGCCAGATTGCCCCAGCCGATCCCGGGGAGTCCGAACAGGCGCGGGGGTATCAGCGGTGTCGGGGCGTACCTCGTCTCGACGACCGCGAACGCGGCGAGGGCGGCGAGCCCGCCGAGGAGGGGCAGCGCCGTACGGGGGTCGGACCAGGCGTGGGTGTGGGCCTGGGCGACGCCGAGGGTGAGCAGGGTCAGCGCGGCCGTGGCCAGCACCGCCCCGGGCAGATCGAGGCGGACCCGTCGCTGGGGGCCGGTCCGCCGGGCGATCACCCGGACGGCCAGCAGCATCGCGGGAACCCCGATCGGCACATTGATCAGCAGGACCGAGCGCCAGGACAGATACTCGGTCAGCACTCCCCCGAGCATATTGCCCGACGCCCCGCCGGCCAGGCCCACCGCGGTCCATATCGTCAGCGCCCGGGTGCGCCGCGGGCCTTCGGGGAACGTGGTGGTCAGCAGGGTCAGGGACAGCGGGGCGAGCACGGCCGCGCCGATCCCCTGCGCCGCGCGGGCCGCGATCAGCATCGCCGGGGTGACGGCGAGCCCGCCGATGAGGCTGGCGACGGTGAACACCGCGAGGCCGCTCACGAAGACCCGCCGGTGACCATAGAGGTCGGCGAGCCGCCCGCCCAGCAGCAGCAGGCCCGCGAAGGCCAGGGTGTAGCCGCTCACCACCCATTGCAGGCTCTCCGGGGCGAACCCGAGATCCGACTGGATCGAGGGCAGCGCGACGGTCATCACCGAGACGTCGAACACCACCAGGAAATGCGCCGCACATGCCAACGCGAGCGCCGTCACGGCGGCAGATCTCCCCTGCATGGCTGACTTTCCCCCCGTTACGTATACGTATCGATCACCGCGCTCCGGCGAGCGCGGGCATGGGTGTGGGTGTGGGTGTGGGCATGGGCATGGGCGTGGGCATGGGCGCACTCCGTGCGATGACAAGCCCTTGTCCCGGGCCCCGGGAGGAGGGCTGCTCCGCTCCCCCGGTCCCGCGGGGCTCGGGTGCCCTGGCGCGGGGCCGTGGCCGGGGGCTCGGTCGAGCCCCCGGCCACGGGCGGCACCCATCAAGCCGGGGGTGTACGGGGCCGCCCCGGAACAGGCCATGCGGCCGGGGGGGCGGGAGCCCCGTGCGGTCCGGCAGCCGCTCTACTGGGAGAAGTTCACGCCCTGCGCCAGCGTGACCTGCCCGGAGTAGTTGACCGTGTTGGTCGCGCGGCGCATATAGGCCCGCCAGGAGTCCGAACCGGACTCGCGTCCGCCGCCGGTCTCCTTCTCTCCTCCGAACGCGCCGCCGATCTCCGCGCCCGAGGTTCCGATGTTGACGTTGACGATGCCGCAGTCCGCGCCGTCGGCCGCCAGGAACCGCTCCGCCTCGCTCTGGTCGGCCGTGAAGATCCCGGACGACAGCCCCTGCGGTACGTCGTTGTGCAGCCGGATCGCCTCGTCGAGGTCGCGGTAGGTGAGGACGTACAGAATCGGCGCGAAGGTCTCCTCACGCACCACGGCGGTCTGCGCGGGCATCCGTACGATGGCGGGCTGGACGTAGTAGCCGTCCGGCGCCGCCTCGGCGAGCTGCCGTTCGCCGCCGGCGCACAGGGTGCCGCCTTCCGCGACCGCGCGGTCGAGGGACTCGCGCATCCGGGTGTGGGCGGCCTCGTTCACCAGCGGGCCGACCAGGGTGGAGTCCTGGAACGGGTCGCCGATCGGGAGCTGACCGTAGGCGCGGACGAGCCGCTCGACGACGGTGTCCGCGATGGACTCGTGCACGATCAGCCGGCGGAGCGTGGTGCACCGCTGGCCCGCCGTGCCCGCCGCCGCGAACACGGCGGCGTTGACGGTGAGATCGAGGTCCGCCGACGGGGTCACCACGGCGGCGTTGTTCCCGCCGAGCTCCAGGATGCTCCGGCCGAACCGGGCGGCCACCCGGGGGGCCACCTCGCGGCCCATGCGGGTCGAGCCGGTCGCGCTGATCAGCGGCACCCGCGGGGAGTCCACGAGCCGTGCGCCGGCCTCCGCCGCACCGAGCACGAGCTGATGGACGCCGGCCGGCACGCCGGTCTCGGCGATGGCGCGGTCGAGCAGCGCGGTGCAGGCGAGCGCGGTCAGCGGGGTGAGCTCCGACGGCTTCCAGACCACGGCGTCACCGCAGACCAGGGCCACCGCGGTGTTCCATGCCCACACGGCGACCGGGAAGTTGAAGGCGGAGATCACCCCCACCACCCCCAGGGGGTGCCAGGTCTCCATCAGCCGGTGGCCGGGGCGCTCGGAGGGCATGGTGCGGCCGTAGAGCTGCCGGGAGAGGCCCACCGCGAAGTCGCAGATGTCGATCATCTCCTGCACTTCGCCCAGTGCCTCGGAGCGGATCTTCCCGGCCTCGACGGTGACCAGATCGGCGAGATACTGCTGGTGCTCGCCCAGCAGTTCGCCGAATCGCTTGATCAGCGCGCCCCGCAGGGGAGCCGGGGTGGTACGCCAGTCGTGGAACGCCGCCTGCGCGGCCTCGACGGCCCGGTCGACGGCTTCCGGCCCGTCGGCACGGAGGGCGAAGAGATCCCCGCCGGTGATCGGTGTACGGGCGGTGATGGCGTCGCCCTTGAACACGGCGAGGTCGACTCCGCAGCGCGTCAGAGCGGTCTTCGCCCTGGTGCGTATGCCATCGGTACTGCTGACTGCTGCTGCAAGCATTGCGGCTGCTCTCTCTATGCCTCGGACGTCCTGCGAATGTTCACATAGTTGCCCTCGATCCAGTCCTTGAACGTGGCGGTCTCCCCGTCCAGGCTGATATCGAATCCGCACTCTCTGGCCAGGGAGACCGAGAAGCTGAAGTCCGAGTCGGGGCGGAGGAAGAAGACGCTGGACGTACGGCCGCTGCCGGCGATCTGGTCCCGGTTCGGCGCCGCGACATGGTGCCTCGGGGCCTTCACCTGGCCGCCGGTCACCAGGGTCGCGATGGCTCCGCAGAAGACGAGGACCGCGTCCGGCTTGGCCGGCAGGTCCACGAACGCGCCGCCGATCTCGGCCTGGAGGCTGACGAACCCGTTCGGGCACGGCGTCTGCTGGATCACCGTCACCATCGACAGGTCGTAGTGCGGCGCCATCCGCAGGGGCTGCTCCTCGGCGCTGCGGTCCTCGGGGACCTCGGGGAAGTACCGGAACCTCAGCAGGGGTTCGCAGTCGACGAAGGACTCGACGCCGCCCACCGGTTCGGTTCCGGTCGTCTTCAGGACCTGCCGCGCCACTTCCTGGGTGACGTCATACATACGGCCGAAATAGTGCGTCCAGACCCGCTCGAAGTCCCCCGGGGGGAAGACGTTGTCCGCCAGCCCCATCGAGTAGCACATCGAGTAGTCGGAGTAGGTTCCGGCGTTGGTGATCTGTGCGGTGCTCTCCGACTCCAACCCCGTGAACCCCCGGCGAATGGTGGGAATCGTGGAGGTGGCGGCCCGCTTCTCCTCCTCGGTGCCATGCTCGAAGAAGTCAATGGCGACGTCCTTGGCGGATTTCTGATCGGCGTCCGACAGGCCGCTGTCCGTCAGATAGAAGAGACCTGTCTCCGCCAGGCAGCTGCGGAACTCCTCCTGGTGGAGCCCCTCCTGAAGCTCGGCCAGGCTGAACGTCGGCACCGTCGTGTCCATCGACACTCACTGCTCCTCTCATAACCGGTGGTCAACAACACAGTGGAAAGCAATAGACGCATCGGCGGACCGGTTCCCGGTCCCGCATCGGGGCGCCGGTTTCCCGTCGGCCCCTTCAGCGCAAGCGCTGAATGATCGTGGCCGGTCGGCGGGATCTCATCCGGCGCGGACGCGCGGTACGGACGCCTCGGGGCCGACGGCCCCGGTCACGGTCACGCTCCGCCGGCTCGGCGGCGAGGCGGGTGCGGTGGGCGGTGATGTGCTCGAAGGCCCTGCGCGGCGGCGATCCGCCGGAGTCGGAGTCAAGGTTGACGACAGTGAGGCCGAGCGGCACTCGGCCGCAGGCGCCATCCCGGTCGGCAACGGCCATATCGTGTATCTCCCGCTGAATTCAGATAAACAAGGCCCGCCGGCATTCGATCGACGTGAAGCACAGTAGCAGCCGTCACGCGATCTCGAACAGGCCCTTTCCCTGCGTTGACAGAAAACCATGAAGAGTACTCCGAGAGAGCTCGAAGAGGATCTCAAGAGCAGTGTGGGCCAGCATTGAGAGTCCAAAATAACCAGTTCACCGTCATGGCACGCCAGAAATTGCTCTCATGCGCACTCCCGATCACCAAAAAACTATCGTGATCATCGGGTCTTGACAGCCCATCTATTTGCCGACAACGTACTGTCCAGATCGCCGGACGGGACCGGTTCGACGGGCGAATCGAAATTGGCTGGACCATAATTTCGCGATACAGGCACTGCCGCTCGACACCGGAGAGCCGCGTCATGCCCCGCGTCTGCGCGCCGAGCGCCCCGCTTGCTCCGCCCGCGCTACCCGGCGGTCGCCGACAGCCGGTCACCGCGGTATCAGGGAGATCGAGCTCCCCGTGCCGACACCGCAAGATCAGCAATAGCCCATCTAAAACCCAAGGGAGAGCGCTATGAACGACTACTCTCGTGAAGACTTCATAGATTTGAACACATTCCGGGGCCTAGGAGAAGACCCGGCTTACCACCCGCCCGTTCTCACGGACAGGCCGCGCGACTGGCCTCTCGACAAGTGGGCCGAAGCGCCGCGCGATCTTGGGTACTCGGATTTCGCCCGCTATCAGTGGCGCGGCTTGAAGATGCTCAAGGACCCGGATGCGCAGGCAGCGTACCACGATATGCTGTGTGAATTGCGCCCCGCCACGATCGTTGAATTGGGCGTATTCAACGGCGGCTCGCTGGTCTGGTTCCGCGACATGGCCAAGCTCATGGGATTCGACTGCCAGGTCATCGGAATCGACCGGGATCTCTCCCGATGTCAGATCCCCGAATCCGAGATGTCGAACATCACCCTCTACGAGGCCGACTGCTCCGACCTGAAGACCTTCGAGCCCCTCCGCGAAGCGCTTCACCCGCTGATCGTCATCGACGACGCACACGTCAACACGTTCAACATCATGAAATGGGCGGTCGACCATCTGCTCGAACAGGGTGACTATTTTATTATCGAGGACATGATTCCGTACTGGTACCGGTACACCCCCAAGCTGCTGACCGAGTATCTCGCGGCATTCAGCGATGTGCTGACCATGGACATGATGTACAGCAACGCCGGCTCCCAGTTGGACCGCGGCGTCTTCCGCCGGTCGACGCCGAAGCCGTAAGCGTAGGCGCACGCGTACGCCCAGGCATACGCGTAGGCATACGCGTATGCAGGCCGCGGCACAGGGCGGACCGGGAATCCCTGCCAGCCCGCACGCAATCGCGTTCGGGCAGCAAAGAGAGCTTCAAGGTTCAGCGGAATGGGTGGTCATGTCAGCCATATCGAGTCTCTTGTACTACAGCGCACCGCTCACACCGACGAGCGGAGACGACGATTGGTGCATCGACGCCGTATCCCAGCCGCCCGAGGTGCTCTTCAATTTCCGTAAGGTCGCCACCGAGACAACCATCACCGATGTGCGCGGCAGCACGATCCTGCCGAAACTCGACACCATGGGTTTCGAAAAGATCACGGCCCCTACTCGGGTGGATCACCGAGACCTCGTGGAGCGCTCCGCACCGTCGATCGAACGCTATCAGCGTGAGACGGAAGAGCTCTTGAAATCCCTCACCGGCGCCGACACGATAGAGTTCTTCGACGCTACCGTGCGGCGCGAGGACGCAGGAATTCCGGGCGATCCGTCCTCCCAATCACCGCATTTGCGTGTGCATGTCGACCAGAGCCCGAAGAGCGCCCTGGCCCGCGCCGCGGAGTACGGGGAGCCAGGACGCCGATTCCGCAGGTTTCAGATCATCAACATCTGGCGACCGCTGATCGAGCCCGTTCGGAATTTTCCGCTCGCCGTCTGCGACTACCGGTCGGTGAATCTCTCCGCCGATCTGGTGGCGACCCGGCTGGACTTCCCCGCGTGGCTCAAGGACCGTGAGAACTACTCTGTCCGGTACAACCCCGGCCACCGCTGGTACTACTGGGGATCGCTCTCGCCCGATGAAGTGATGTTCTTCAAGTGTTACGACAGCGCAAGTCGTGACCTGGCGCTTTTCGGCGAAGACACGGAGCGGCCCGGCCTCGCCGATGTAGCCGGCCTCTGTCCGCACACGGCCTTTTTCGACGAAAAAGGACCGACCACGGGACATCTGCGAACTTCCCTGGAAATGCGCGCACTACTCTTCCATAAATAATCGCCGCCCGGCCGCGGACCGAGTCCACGGCCGGGCGGCATATAACGTGCCCGGATGCACCGGTATCCACCCGTATAAACCGAGGGCGAGGCCGAACGGCTGTCGGGGGTGCCAGAAATGCTGAGAAGGAGCAGGTGAACATGGCAGACACGACGGTACCAATCTTCAGTCTCGCCGATTTGCGGAAAGGCGTCGACCAGGAGAAGTTCCGCAAGTGCGTGACGGAGATGGGCGTCTTCTACCTCACCGGTTACGGTGCGGGCGAGAAAGAGCACCAGCTGGCCACGGACACGGCGATGGACTTCTTCGCTCACGGCACTCCTGAGGAGAAGCAGGCCGTGACCACGAAGATAGCGACCATGCGCCGCGGCTACTCCGCGCTGGAGGCCGAGAGCACGGCCCAGGTGACCAACACCGGCACCTACACGGACTACTCGATGTCCTTCTCCATGGGGATCTCGGACAATCTCTTCCCCTCGCAGCGGTTCGAGACCGTGTGGACGGAGTACTTCGACAGCCTCTACGCCGCCGCGCAGGAAACCGCGCGGATGGTCCTGAACTCGGCCGGCACCTATGACGCCGGGGACATGGACAAGCTGCTGGACTGCGACCCCGTGCTGCGGCTGCGGTACTTCCCCGAGGTCCCGGAGCACCGCTCCGCCGAGCAGGAGCCACGGCGGATGGCCCCGCACTACGACCTCTCCATCATCACCTTCATCCACCAGACCCCGTGCGCCAACGGGTTCGTGAGCCTCCAGGCCGAGATCGGCGGCAAGATGGTGGATCTGCCGGTCGTGCAGGACGCCGTGGTCGTGCTGTGCGGCGCGATCGCCCCGCTGGCCACCCAGGGCGCGGTCCCCGCGCCCAACCACCACGTCAGGTCCCCGGACGCCAGCATGCGGGAGGGCAGCGGCCGGACGTCCAGCGTCTTCTTCCTCCGCCCCTCGACCGACTTCTCGTTCTCGGTCCCCAAGGCCCGGTCGTACGGCCTCGACGTCAGCCTCGACGCCGAGACCGCGACGTTCGGGGAGTGGATCGGGACCAACTACGTCACGATGCACGCGACCACCGAGTCGTAGGCACCGCCGCGAGGGACACAGTGTTGATGACGCTGTGACCGAGGCGGGGGACACGCGAGCTACATGAGCCGGAACGGGTCCGCGAGGTCCTGGTCCGGCTCATGCCGCTGGACGGCCGTTCGCCCGCCGTCGCGGTCACTCACCCCAGGAGCGCGGTCGTCGAGAGCCCTCCCGCACGAAGGCGCTGCCGCCGCCTCAGCCAGGCCAGGGAATCAGATCACACCTGACCATCGACGATGGTCCAGTGCGTTGGAAGGATAGGAATGCTCGTCGTTGCATTGAAGCCGGGTCACGACGGCGCCGTCGCCGCGATCGACAATCGTCAGCTGCTCTACTCGCTTGAGTCGGAGAAGGACTCACGCCCCCGGTACACGCCCTTGCTGCCGACGACCATCCTCGATATCGCCGAGCGGCTGGACGCCATTCCGGACGTGGTGGCGCTCGGCGGCTGGAGCGACCTGCGCCCCCGGGGCATCTCGTACACCGGTGCGGGGTACGAGGGCATCCAGGAGCCCACCGTCACCACCTCCCGCTTCTTCGGCAAAGAGGTCAAGTTCTTCAGCTCGACGCATGAGCGGTCGCATATCTACATGGCGCTCGGAATGGCTCCGAGGGACGCCGCACCCGTGCGGACGGTCCTCGTCTGGGAGGGCGACGTCGGCGCCTTCTATCTCGTCGACTCCCAGAACCGGATCATCCGCAAGGTCCCGGTTCTCTCGGAGCCCGGTGCGCGCTACGCCTTCCTCTTCGGGCTCGCCGACCCGACCTTCGCCGAGACCGGGGCGAAGCCGCGCCTGAACGACGCCGGCAAGCTGATGGCCCTGGCGGCGTTCGGCAACTCGGCGGACGCGAGCCCCGACATCAGGGATGTCGTCGAGCGGATACTGAAGCAGGACTCCATGTACCCGGCGCCCAAGGCCGAGTACCGGGACTCGGTCCTGTTCAACGCGGGCGTCGAGTCGATCGAGTGCAAGAACGCCGCCGCGCTGCTGACCGAGCGCCTCTTCGAGACGTTCGCCCAGGCCGCGCGCGAGCACACCCCCGAGGGCAGCCCGCTGTACATCTCCGGCGGCTGCGGGCTGAACTGCGACTGGAACAGCCAGTGGGCCGACCTCGGTCACTTCTCCTCGGTCTTCGTCGCTCCCTGTACCAACGACTCCGGTTCGGCGCTGGGCACCGCCATCGACGCGCTCTCGACGTTCACGGGCGATCCCCACATCGACTGGAACGTGTACAGCGGACTCGACTTCGTCACCGACGCCCAGCCCGACGCCGCCCGCTGGCGCTCCATGCCGCTCGACGACGACGCCCTGGCCACGGCCCTGGCCGCCGGCCGGGTCGTCGCCTGGGTGCAGGGCCGCTGGGAGATCGGGCCGCGCGCCCTGGGCAACCGGTCGCTGCTGGCCGATCCGTTCGCCCTGGACACCCGCGACCGGCTCAACACCATCAAGCAGCGCGAGGACTACCGGCCCATCGCGCCCGTCGCCCGGGTCGAGGACCTCGGAGCCGTCTTCCACCAGGACTTCGAGGATCCGCACATGCTGTACTTCCGTCATGTACGGGAGAACAGCGGTCTGCACGCCGTGACGCACGTCGACGGCTCGGCCCGCGTCCAGACCGTACGGGACTCGGGCAACCCCCGGCTGCACCGGCTGCTGACGGCGTTCGCCGCCAAGCGCGGATACGGCGTGCTGTGCAACACGTCGCTGAATTTCAACGGGGACGGTTTCATCAACCGTACGTCCGATCTCGCGTTCTACTGCGAATCGCGGGGAATCCGGGACATGGTCGTGGGCGACACCTGGTACCAGCGCGTCGAGGGTTCCTAGTCACGGTCTCCTAGACACGACCTAGGCGCGACAGGGCGGCGGCCGAGCTGGTGGGCCGCCGCCTTCGGCATGCCCGCTGCCCTCGGCATGCCCAGCGGCAGGCGTGCGCGTCCCGCTCTCCGCTTCTCGCCGGGACCTCCGCGGCGCCCCGGAAACGACTGATGTGGTGGACGGAGACTCCGTCCACCACATCATCGGTCTCACCGGCCCTCAGCGGGCCCTTCGACGGCTCAGGTCTGGCCGTTCTTGACGATCAGCGCACGGAGGCCGTGCTGAAGGTACTCCCCGTACGACGTCGTCGGGTTCTTCACCGTCCCGGCCGCGCCTTCCGGCACGAACGGCTCGATGACGCTGTTGTGCCCGGCGTTGAGGAAGAACGGCAGCGACAGCCGCTCCGCGTTGATGAACTTCACCCGGTGGTTCGGGGCCGGGAAGTAGTCGTGGGTGATGTGGCCCATGTACGTACCGCAGTTCACCAGGAAGTCCTCGTCGGACCTCGGTATGTCCTGCCAGCCGTCGACCGTCTCGACCTGGAGGTTCTGCACCTCGGTCTGGTACAGCACGGTGATCATCGAGACGTCCAGATGGTCCTCGAAGCTCAGCTTGGTACCGTCCGCGCCCGTCTTGACCGGCGGATACTCCTCCAGATAGGGGTAGCGGATCAGCGACACGGAGGACAGCGTGTCGGCCTCGGCGAGCGCCTCGTCGAAGAAGTCCTCGCGCCGGCCCAGCGCCAGCGCGTACCCCCGCATGATCACCGTGGAAAGCCGGAGCAGCTGCCGGTAGTAGTCCTCGCAGAAGGGCCGGAACCGCGGGTGCTTCTCCTCGTCCGGCCAGAGGTTCACCTCGTGCATCGGGGTCTCGGATTTGATCATCGGGTGGTCGTCGGAGAACGACGGGTTCAGGTAGCAGAAGGACTCGACGGCCTTCTTCCCCTTGATCGCCTTGTAGTAGCCGTTGCGCACATGCGGGTTGTCCTTGTTGTACGCGTTGATCGCCAGGTCGTGCTTCTCCTGGTCGCTCATGTTCCGGTGGAACTCGTTCACCACGTCCTGGAGCAGCTGTACGTCCACACCGTGGTTCGACGCGTAGAAGAAGCCGGACCCGCGGGCAGCCTTGTTGATCTCCTGCGCGACCCGCTGCTTCGCCTTCGCGTCGTCTCCGGACAGCGGCGAGATGTCGATGGTCGGAACTTCCGCCGACGGCATCAGAATGGGCATGCAAACCTCCGTGTACTCCGCACCTGGCGCTGGTGACTGGGCAGGGCGCGCGGCACGCCCTCCCGGGCGGTCGCGCCGTACGAGCGCGCGACCGCTATCTGCTGGACGCGGGCGGAGCCGGCCGACGCCGGCTCCGCCATCCGTCTGTTCACTTCACCGGGTTTCCGACAGCGACGCGGAGACGCGTTCGCATATGCCGGTGACCAGGCGCTCGTTCCGTACCCATGAATGGTGGGTCTCACCACTCAGCTGGTGGATCTCGATCGACTCGGCCGGCAGGAGCGAGTCCAGGCCGTTGTAGGGCGACCGCAGATAGAACTCGAACAGCCGGGCCTGCTGCTCGTCGCGGACGATCTCGTTCGGCTCGCCCGCCTTGAACATCATCAGCCGGCCGAGTCCAGCCCTGAGCCGCTCCAGATCCTCCTGGTCCGGCGTGTAGTGGTAGTTGATCGGATCGAGGATGTCCTCGACGCCGGGAAGCCCGATCCGGGCCGATGAATTCCGCGCGTCGAAGTAGGGGTCGATGAGGAACAGGTTGTCGATCTTCTCGCCCGCGCGCGCCAGCTGAAGCGACACCTCCAGCGAGAGGACTCCGCCGAAGCTCCAGCCGAGGAAGCTGTACGGGCCGGCGGGCTGAAGGCTGCGGATGTGCCCCAGATAGAACCGGGCCAGCTCCTCGAACGACTCCATCGGGGAGTGCAGATGCACATTGTTGAACAGCACGAGCCGGTAGCCGGGCAGCCGCTGCGCGATATTGCTCAGATAGCTCTCGGCGCCGCCCTCGCCGGGCGGGAAGACGAAGAGGGTGCGCTCCGCGCTCTCCTCGTTGACGAGGATGTACGGATCGAAGACGCCCGCGGGCGCCTCCGCCGGCCCCGCCTGCTCCCGCTCGCTCCCGCTGCTCGCCACGGCCGACGTATGGGCCGTCAGCCGCTCCAGCCACACCTTCAGCTCGCTCGTGAACCGCTGGGTGACGGCCCGGTCCAGCCGGCTGTCGACCACGGTGACGAGCCGGCCGCCGGTGCACCTCATCGTCACATCGACGCTGAACTGGTCGGCTCCCCGGTTGCGGTCCGAGATGTCGCTGCCCGACATCGCCGAGTCGAGCTGCCAGCCCACCGGGAGGTCCGGCGTCCCCTCCCCCTCGTCGGAGATCCGCCCGAGATAGTTGAAGCTGACCAGCGGCAGCGGCGCGCGCTCGCCGCCGTACCGGCCGAAGAGGGCGCCGTATCCGACACCGTGGTGCGGTACCCGGCGGGCGGCCTCCCGCGTCCCGAGAATGCTGCGCCCGAGATCGTCGGGGTCCGCCTCGACGGCCCGCGGATGCATCGTCGTGAACCATCCGACCGTGTCCCGGACGTCGGGGGCCCCGTCGAAGAGCTCCCGGCCATGGCCTTCGACCGTGACATGGTTCGTCGCCAGCCCGGTGATCGACCGCAGCGCGTATCCGGTCGCCGTCAGCAGCAGGTCGTTCATGGTGGTGTCGTACGCCCGGTGGCTCTCGGTGAGCAGGGTCTGGGTGTCCGACGGGTTCAGGGCGAACTCCTCGCGGTGCGTCGCCGCGCCGCTCGAAGCCGGCGACAGCGCGGCCGGCGCCGTCGACGCCATGCTCTGGGCGGTCTCCGCCCAGAGCCGCCGCTCGTCCTCGCTGGGGACATAGCGGCTCAGCGCCTGGGCCCACTGGCGGTAGCTGCTCGTCTTCTCCTCCAGCTGCCCGCCGTGGTACAGGATCTCCAGATCCTGGGCGAGGATGTGCCAGCTGACGGTGTCGACGATCAGATGGTGCAGGGCAAACCAGACCCGGGCGGTCCCGTCCTCGAAGCCGTGGAGATACGCCACGCAGTGGACCGGGCCGCGCTCCAGGTCGAAGCCGCTCTGCCAGTCGGCGAGCCGCCGGCTGATGTCCTCCTCCCGCAGACCGCTGACGTTGAGTTCGCGCAGGACGACGTCCTGGCGGCCCTCGTCGTAGGTCTGGGTGATCCGGTGGCCGTCGTCGCCGGACCCGGTGGTGTAGCGCAGCCGGAACGCGTCATGGTGGTCGATCAGCTCCGCCAGGGCCTGACGCAGCCTCGTCACATCGAGCTGCGGGGTCCTGACGGCGAAGTTCTGGTTCCACCAGCCGCGGTCCGCGAGCGGCTTGGCGAAGAACCACTCCTGGACGGGGAGCAGCGGGCAGTCGCCGCTCAGCCGGCCCTGCTCGGGGGCCTCGGTTCCGTCGCCCTCGGCCCCGGCGGGGGCGGCCGGGGCGGCCAGTACGTTGTCGGCCAGCAGCCGGACGGTGGGGAAGTCGAAGACGTCCTTGACGCTGACCTTCCGCTTGACCTCCCGCTGCACCTGGCTCGCCAGATGCAGGGCGCTGATGCTGTCGCCGCCGGACCGGAAGAAGTCGTCGTCGATGCCCACCGTGCCGCCCGGCAGCCGGGCGCTCCACAGCTGGCAGAGCCGGGCCTCGGTGCGGTTGCGCGGGGCGGTGTAGGTCTCCCGCTTCGCGGAGAGGGCCGCCTTCGGCAGGGCCTTGGCGTCGAGTTTTCCGTTGACGGTCATCGGCAGCGGCCGGTCGAGCCGGACCAGCAGCGAGGGGACCATGCTGGGCATCAGCTTCGCCCGCAGGGCGGCGAAGATCCCGTCCTCGTCGACGGTCGCGCCGGCGTCCGCCACGTAGTAGCCGACGAGCAGCCTGCTGTCGGGCGTGCGCTCGTCCGCCGCGGCGACGACGGCGCACTCCCGTACCCCCGGGCAGTCGGCGAGGACCGCTTCCACTTCGCCGGGTTCGATGCGGAGGCCGTTGACCTTGACCTGTGCGTCGTTGCGTCCCACGTACTGGATATCGCTGTTCCGGTTCCGCTGGACCAGGTCGCCGGTCCGGTAGAGGACCGCGCAGCGGCCGTCGCGGTGCTCGGCCTCGGTCCGGAACGGGTTCGGCAGGAAGCGCTCGTCCGTGAGCTCCGGCCTGTTGAGATATCCGTCGGTGACGCATTCGCCGGCGACGTAGAGTTCGCCGACCGCTCCCGGGGGGACCAGGTTCATCGAGTCGCCGAGCACATAGAGCCGGGTGTTGCCGAGGGCCGCTCCGATGGTGTTCCGGTACGGCTCGCCGGGCTCGAAACGCCGGCCCGTGTTGTAGACGGCGGTCTCCGTGGTGCCGTAGGCGTTGACGATCGGTCCGGTGTACTCGCTCCGGATCTTCTCGAAGTGGTGCTCGTGGAACGCCTCTCCGGCGACGAGCACCGTGCTCAGTCCCGTCAGCCGCGCGAGGTCGAACTGCTGGATCTGGGTCGGCGTACCGCTCACATAGGTCAGTCCCGCGCGGTTGGCGTAGTCGTAGAAACCGTCGTCGTGGACGAGCGAGGGCGGCGGGACGATGAGGGTGTGGCCGCCCAGGACCGACAGCGCCAGCTGCTCCACGGAGAAGTCGAAGACGTAGTTGGCCAGGAACAGGACGCCCTGGCGTCCGGCGTCGGGCGCTGCGAAGTAGCGTCCGGCCAGCTGCTCCCGGAAGCTGTCGACCGCACGGTGCGGGACGAGCACCGCCTTGGGCTTGCCGGTGGTGCCCGAGGTGTAGATCGCGTAGGCGAGATCGGTGCTCGTGGCCGCGGTGACCGGGTTCTGGGCCGGCCCGTGGTCCAGCGGCGCCGTGTCGATGTCCACCACCGGGAGCTCCGCCGCGCCGGGCAGCCCGCGCAGCCATGCGCCGTGGGCCCGGTCGGTCACCGCCAGCCGCGCCCGGGTGTCCTCCAGCATGAAGGCGACCCGGTCGTCGGGGTAGCCCGGGTCGATCGGCAGATACGCCGCCCCGGCCTTCCACACCGCCAGAATCGCGATGATCATCAGCTCGCTCTTGTCCAGCACCAGGCCGACCAGGTCGCCGGGCTTCAGCTGCACGACGGAGCGGAGATGGTGCGCCAGCCGGTTGGCCCGCTCGTTGAGCTCGCGGTAGGTCAGCCGGGTGTCGCGGTACACCACCGCGATCTCGTCCGGCCAGGCCGCCGCCTGCTCCTCGAACACCGCGGGCAGCGTCCGGGACGGGGCGGTGGGGGCCGCGGTCCCGGCGCCGGCCAGCAGCGCCGCCCGTTCCGCTTCGGTCAGGCCGGTGACGTCCGCGAGCCTGGCCCGGCCCCCGGCGGGGGCGAGCCGGGCGAACTCCCCGAGGATGTGCTGGAACGTGGCGATGAACCCTTCGGCGCTCTCGTCGTCGAAGAGGGACGCGGCGTAGGTCAGATTGCCCGTCAGCCCGTCCGGGGTGTCGGTGATGGTGGCCGACAGATCGAACTTGGTGGCCGTCCAGCCGCCGCCGTCCGGCTTGTAGTCGATCAGCGCCGGCCGCTGCTCCGACGGGGCTGTGCCGTGGGCGCGGTCCGTGACGTTCTGGAGGGTGAAGTTGATCTGGAGGACGGGGTGGCGGCTCGGGTCCTTCTCCGGCTGGAGCTCCTTGACGAGCTGTTCGAACGGCAGCTCGCCGTGGACCTGTGCCGCCACGACGTCCGCGCCGACCGAGCGGACGTACTCCGTCAGCGTCGCCTCCGCGTCGATGCGGGTGCGCAGCGCGAGCAGGTTCGCGAAGAATCCGACCGTACGGTCGAACTCCGGGCGCCCCCGGTTGGCGGAGGGGGTTCCCACCACGAAGTCGCGCTGGCCGGTGTACTGGTGGAGCATGAGGTTCCACGCGCCGAGCAGCACGCTGTAGAGGCTCACCCGCTCCGACTGGGCCAGGGCCTTCAGGGCGTCCATGGTCCGCTCGTCGAGGTCGAATTCGATCTCCCGGCCGCGGTAGTCGAACCGGGGCGGGCGCGGGCGGTCCAGCGGCAGTCTGACCGTCTCGAACCCGGCCAGCGCGTCGGTCCAGTAGTCGGTGAGCGCCGACAGCCGCCGGCCGCTCAGATACTGGCGCTGCCATACGGCGAAGTCCGCGTAGGTTCCGTGGACCGTGCCGAGCTCGGTCTCGGGCACCCCGTGGAGCAGGGCGGCCAGCTCCTCGCGGAAGCCGCTCCAGGACCAGCCGTCGAAGCAGCTGTGGTGGAGCACGATGCTCAGATACAGGCTGCCGGGCCCCGTGGCGAGCTCGAACAGGTCCGCCTGGACGGGGAGCTCCTCGTGGAGACGGAACACATATCCGGAGTGCTCGACGAGCTTCTCGTCCAGCTCGGCGACGCCGCCGGCCGTGTGCACGGGGACGCCGAACGCGGCCGAGGCGTCGTCCCCGGGCAGGATGCGCTGCCGCCGGACGCCGTCGTCGTCGGTGGTGAGCAGGGTGCGCAGCGCGGGGTGGCGCCGCACCAGCGCCCGCAGGGCGTGGGTGATCGAGTCCTGGTCCACGCCGTCGCCGGTGGCGATCCGGAGGACGAAGGGGATGTTGTAGGCGGCGGTTCCGCCCTCGAATTCGTCGATGAAGAGCAGGCGTTCCTGGGCGAGCGACACCGGGGGGTGCTCGGCGCCGGTGGCGGCGTATCCGGCGGCCGGCTCGATGTGCTCGTCGTCGGCCTGTGCGGCCGATTCCCGGATGTGCTTCGCCTGGGCCCCGAGGGTCGTGTGCTGGAGCACGGTGGCGACGCCGAGGCCGCGGCCGAAGCCGGTGGTGATGGCCTGGGCGAGCACCATCGCGCGGAGGCTGTCGCCGCCGAGTGCGAAGAAGTCGTCCTGTACGCCGACGCGCTCCGGGGGGACGCCGAGCACGGTGGACCAGATGCCGCACAGCTTGGCTTCGACGTCGTTGGACGGCGCGATGTACTCGGCGCTGTCGCCCGGCGCGAAGTCCGTCTCCGGGAGCCGCTTGACGTCGAGTTTTCCGCTGGGGGTCACGGGGATGTCGGTGATCCGCAGGACGCGGGAGGGGACGACGGCCTCGGGCAGCTTCCGGCGCATCCACTGCTTCAGGTCCTGCTCGTCGAGCTCGCCGTCGCCGACGTAGAAGCCGACCAGGTACTTCTGCGTGGTGAGCCCGGCGTCCTGGTGCTCGCGGGCGATCACCAGGGAGCGGGTCACTCCGGGATAGGAGGACAGGGCCGCCTCGACCTCGCCGAGTTCGACGCGCTGGCCGCGGATCTTGACCTGGAGGTCGGTACGGCCCAGACACTCCAGCTCGCCATTGGGAAGCCAGCGGACCAGGTCGCCCGTCTTGTAGACGCGGGCGTTCCGCCCCGATGCCTTCTCCTCGGGGGTCTGGAACGGGTTGTCCACGAATCGGTCCGTGGTCAGATCGTCCCGGTTGAGGTAGCCGCGGGTGACGCCGACGCCGCCGATGTAGAGCTCGCCCATCCCGCCGACCGGGACGCGCTGCATCGACTTGTTGAGCACGTAGGCCGTGTAGTTGTCGACCGGGTGGCCGATGCTCTTGGTCGAACGGCGCTCGCCGACCGTGTACGGCCGCTTGTGGCTGGTGATCGAGATCTCGGTGGGGCCGTACCCGTTGATGATGGTGCCCTGGAACATTCCGCGGATCTTGTTGAACACCGGCTCGGTGAAGTCCTCGCCGATGGCGTCGATCCGGGTCAGGGACGTCGTCGTCGAGTAGTCGTACAGCGAGAGGACCGACGGCGTTCCGGAGAGGTAGGTGACCTTCTCGTCGTTGATGTACCGGTACAGACGCTCGGCGTCCGTGCGCATCGTGTCGTCGAGGACGACCAGCTTCTGCCCGTTGAGCAGGGCGTCGGTCATCTGCTCGACGAAGTGGTCGAAGACGTAGTTGGAGAACGACAGCAGGGCCTCTTCGCCCTCGCTCCTGTCGAGCGTGAACAGCTTCGCCAGGGATGCCTGGAGGTTGACCACTCCCCGGTGCTCGACGAGCACCGCCTTCGGCCTGCCGGTGGTGCCCGAGGTGTAGATCGCGTACGCCAGGTCGGTGCTGGTGACCGCCGTGACCGGGTTCTCGGTCGACCGGTAGCCCATCGGCAGCAGCTCGATGTCCATCACCGGCAGCACGTCCGCGCCGGGCAGCCCGCGCAGCCGCTCGCTGTGGGCCTGGCCCGTCACCACCAGCCGTGCCGAGGTGTCCTCCAGCATGAACGCGATGCGGTCGTCGGGGTAGCCCGGGTCGATCGGCACATAGGCCGCCCCGGTCTTCCACACCGCCAGAATCGCGGTGATCATCAGCTCGCTCTTGTCCAGCACCAGGCCGACCAGGTCGTTCGGCTTCAGCTGCACGACGGAGCGGAGATAGTGGGCGAGCTGGTTGGCG
>NZ_VCLA01000156.1:83051-133805 GCF_009600885.1 Streptomyces jumonjinensis | reverse complement strand
GAGCTCGCGGTAGGTCAGCCGGGTGTCGCGGTACACCACCGCGATCTCCTCCGGCCAGGCCGCCGCCTGCTCCTCGAACACCCGGTGCAGGGTCTTGTCGGCCGGGAAGGGGGCCGCCGTGCGGTTCCAGGCGTCGTAGCGCTCGATCATCGCCGGTGAGACGAGCTCAAGGCGGTCGACGGGCCGTGTGATGTCGTCGGCCACCTGGTCGAAGAGCGTACGGGTCACGTCGAGCAGCGTGTCGATCGTGCCGTCCTCGAAGAGCTCGCCCGCGTACCAGAGGGTGACGGTCAGCTCGTCGTCCTCCTCGCGCGCCACGACGGCCAGCGGGTAGTCGACCTTGTCGGCGTCGTATGCCTTCTCGAAGGCGAGGAACTCGTCGTGCTCCCGCTCCTCGTCCTCCGACAGGAGCCGCGGGTAGTTCTCCAGCACGAGCAGCGTGTCGAAGAGCCGGCGCTTCATGCCGCCGGTCTCCAGCCGGCCCAGCTCGACGGTGCTCTTGCTGTTCATCGTGTTGACGGCGGTCTGGATCTCGCCGATGGCCGCGCCGACGCTCTTCGCCGCCTGGTCGTCGTGGTCGACGATCAGCGGGAGCGTGTTGATGAACAGGCCCACCGAGTTCTCGATGCCGTCGATATGGGGGTTGCGCCCGGAGACGATCGTCCCCACCACGGTGGTGTTCCCGCCGCCGACGGCGTACAGCACCTTGTGCCACACGAACTGCAGCACCGAGTGCAGGGTGACCCGGTGGGCGGCGCACACCGCCTTGAGCGCGGCGGTCCGCTCCGCGCCGAGGCTCAGCTTCCGCGTCCGGTGCTCCCGCACATGGTCGTACTCGCTGAGCGCGACCTGGTACCGGATGTCCTCCTTGACCAGCCCGCCGAAGTCGCCGCGCTCGTCGATCCGCTCGACCTGCCGCGTCCAGTACTCGACGTCGTCACTCCGGTGCGCCTCCCAGTCCCGCTGCGACGTGACGTACGCGCTGTCCACAGCCGGCTCGATCGCGCCGCCCTGGCGCAGCCGGAGGTAGGTGCGGTGCACATCGTCGTGGAGGACCGGCAGGCTCCACCCGTCCAGGATGATGTGGTGGCAGCTGAAGATCAGCGAGAACAGGTCCTCGCGCTGCTTGATGAGATACACCCGGAACAGCCGGCCCGCGGCCGGATCGTAGGGCTCGGTCCGGTCCCGCTCCTGGAGGTCCTTGATACGGGCGTCCTGCTCGGCGGCGTCCGCCGTGCCGCTCAGATCGACGAACCGCCAGTCGAACGGCTTGTCGTCGTTGTCGATGATCTGGAGCGCCTGCTCCGCCCACTCGAAACGCAGCCGCAGCGCGGGGTACTTCCGCCGGGCGTGCTGCCACGCCTCCTTCATCAGATCGGGGCGGATCTCGCAGTGGTAGCGGTGCACCGACTGCATGACGTACGCGTCGTCGCCGTTCCGGCGCTTGAGGGCGTGGTAGAGCAGGCCCTGCTGGAGGCCGTTCGCGAGCAGCCGGACGGACTCGCCTTCGGCCGGGAGCGGCTCGGCGGCCTCCGCCGGCACGGGCTCCGTCCCTTGCCGCTGCTGTTCCAGGTGGAGCGCCAGCTCGCCCAGCGTACGCAGGGTGAACACGTCCTGGACGCTGACGAAGACGCCGAGCCGCTGCCGCACCCGGGCGATGAGCAGGATGCAGGAGATGCTCTGGCCGCCGAGCCGGAAGAAGTCGTCGCCGGCGCCGATCCGGGCCGCCGGCACTCCGAGGACCGAGCTCCAGATCTCCCGGAGCTCGTCGAGGACGCCGCCGGCCGCACCCGCCGGGCGGGCGTCGGCGGCGGGCCCGGACGGACCGCCCGGACGGGCGGTGTCCACCTCGGGCAGCGCGCGCCAGTCGACTTTGCCGTTGATGTTGACCGGGATGGCGTCGAGACGGACCATCCGGGCGGGGACCATGATCCGGATGAGCCGCTGCTCCAGGAAGGCGAGCAGTTCGTCCTCGGAGACCTCCGCCGCGGGCTCGGTGACGTAGTACCCGATCAGATGGCGGTCACCGGTGCCGCCGGCCCCTTCGCGGGCCACGACGGTGCACTTGCGCACCCCCGGGTACTCGGTCGCCTGCGCCTCGATCTCGCCCGGCTCCACCCGGACGCCGTTCAGCTTCAGCTGGAAGTCGCTGCGCCCCATGAACTCGACCTCGCCGGACGGCAGCATCCGCGCCAGGTCCCCGGTCCGGTAGACACGGGCGTTCATGCCGCGCGCCCGGTCCTGCTCCGACTGGAACGGGTTCGGGGTGAACCGCTCCGCGGTCAGATCGTCCCGGTTGAGATAGCCCGGGGCGACGCCGCAGCCGCCGATGTAGAGCTCGCCGATGGCGCCGACGGGCAGCTGCTTGAGGTCCTGGCTCAGTACGTACCACTTCACGTTCCGCACCGGCCGGCCGATGCTGCGGTCCTTGCGCTCCGTCGCGCCCGGCGGGAACTCCTTCACCGCGGTGACGAAGGCCGCCTCCGTGAAGGCGTACTCATTGACGATGTGCCCGGAGAACTTCTCCCGGAGCTGCCGGAGCCCGGCCGCCGTCAGCTCCTCGCCGACCAGCAGCAGCCTCTTGAGGCTCGTACATCGGCGCAGGTCGAAGTGTTGCAACACCGATCCCGTGGCGTTGAGATAGGTGACGCCATGGCGCTCGATGTACTCGGGGAAGCGGTCGGGGTCCAGCCTGATCTCATCGGGGACGATCACCAGCGTCTGCGAGTTGATGAGCGCTATCAGCGTCTGCCGCAGATGCGGTTCGAAGACGTACGAGGCGAAGAGCGCGACCCGCTCCTCACCGGGCCGCCGCATGTCGTACCGCTCGGACAGGTCCGTGATGCTGTTCACGACGCTGTCGTGGTACTTGGGAACGCCCTTCGGCACACCGGTGGTTCCGGAGGTGTAGGTGAGATAGGCGAGGTCCCGACTGCCCAGGGAGAGCCGCGGCTTCTCACGCGTCGAGCCCTCGGCGGCCTCCTGCTCGGCGAGCACGCTCTCGATCTCGATGACGCGCACATCGGCGTGGTCCGGGCCGAGCGTCTCCCTCAGCCGTGCGGCGTGGCGGCGGTTGGTGACGATGCCGGCGAGGCCGGTGTCGCGGACGGCGAACCGTATCCGGTCCGCCGGGTAGGCCGGATCGATCGGCACATAGGCCGAGCCGGACTTCCAGATCCCGAGGGTGGCGACGACGCCCAGGTCGCTCTTGTCGAGATACAGCCCGATCAGCTCCTGGGGCCGCACCCCCATCCCGGGGCCGAGCAGCCAGTTCGCGACCTGGTTGGACCGCTCGTCGACCTCACGGTAGGTCAGCCTGGTGTCGCCGAAGACGACGGCCTCGCGGTCCGGGGACCGCCGGGCGGCCTCCTCGAACAGATCGTTGAGCCGCTTCCCCTCCGGGAAGTCGCCGTCGGTGGCGTTCCACTTGTGCAGCTGCTCCCGCTGCTCCTCCGACGCCAGCTCGATGCCCGCGACGAGGTGGGCGGGGCGGGTGAGGAACTGGCCGAGCACCTCGCGTACGACGTCGAGCACACCGGCGACGGTGCTGTCCTCGAACAGCTCCCCCGCGTAGGCCATCGTCCACCGCAGGCACCCGTCGGCCTCGCTCTCCCGGACGATCATGGCGAGCGGGGTCGACGGCAGCCCGTCCAGGGCCACTTCATGGTCGGCGACCACGAGCAGGGCGTCGAAGAGGCCGCGCTGGAGCAGCTCGTCCGGACGCGCGTACGACTCCTTCCGGCGCAGCGCCTCCTCAAGCTCCCGCACCGCGGCGGCGCAGGTGAGCCGGGCCTGCTCGGCGTGGTCGACGACGACCGGGAGAACGCGTGCCTGTCCCAGGTCGTCCGTTCCGGTGGCGTCGACGAACGCCGCGACCGTCTGGTTCCCGTGGCCGTACGCGCGCATGACGCTGTGCAGCGCGGCGAGCGCGAACGCACCGACCGACAGACCGTCGTCACCGCGCCGGGAGTCCCTGAGCGTGGTGTAGTCCTGCCCATCGATGACTATGTCCTGGTATCTCGTCACACGAATACCAGGATCGTCGTCGCGCACCGCGATCTTGTTGCGCCACTCGTCTTTGAGCAGCATCTCCAGATCGCAGCGCTCGCTTGACGCTCCTTCAATGCGGGCAGTCCAGTCCGCGGCGGTCTTCGGGTACCGTGCTGACATCATTCGTGGGCTCTCCGTCATGCGGGATTTATGCGAACGTGCCGTCGAGACGGCGCGAGGATGCCGCCTGGGGTCCATGGGGGCCCCAGGCGACGCGCCAGGTGTCGTTCTGATCTCTATGGGTGGTTACTACACGCCGTACGTCAGGCGGTGAGCGGCTCGACTCCGCGTGCCAGCGCCTCAAGCGCCAGGTCGATCTCGCTCTCGCTGATCGTCAGCGGCGGGCGGAATCTGAGGCTGCGTTCGCCGCACGGCAGGGCGATCACATGACGGTCCCGGTACATCCTGCGCAGAACGTCGTCACGGAGCTGGGCGTCCGGGAAGTCGACGGCGCACATCAGACCTCGGCCGCGGGCATTGGTCACGACAGCGGGATGCCGGGCGGCGAGGACTTCGAGACCGTCGCGGAAGTATTTGCCGCGCTGGACGACGGTGTCGAAGAGCTGGGTGTCCTCGATCGTCTCAAGTATCCGGGTGGCGCGGACCATATCGGCGAGGTTGCCTCCCCAGGTCGAGCTGATCCGGGACGAGACGGCGAAGACATGGTCCGGGACCTCGTCGATCCGGCCGCCGCCCATCACTCCGCAGACCTGGGTCTTCTTGCCGAACGCCACCAGGTCGGGCGTCAGGCCCAGCTGCTGGTAGGCCCATGCGGTGCCGGTGATCCCGCAGCCGCTCTGGACCTCGTCGAGCACGAACAGGGCGTCGTGCTCATGGCAGAGCCGCTGCATCGCCTGGAGGAAGCCCGCACTGAGGTGGTTGTCGCCGCCTTCGCCCTGGATCGGCTCGGCGATAAAGCAGGCGATTATGCCGTCCGCGTCCCGGAACGCCGCCTCGGCGGCCTCCAGCGCCCGCCGCTCGGCCTCCTCGTTGGCGGCGGCGTGCTCCTCCAGCGGGTACCGCAGGGCGGGGGACGGGATCCGCGGCCAGTCGAACCTGGGGTAGCGGGCGGTCTTCGACGGCTCGGTGTTGGTCAGCGACATGGTGTAGCCGCTGCGGCCGTGGAACGACCGCTCAAGGTGCAGCACCTGGAGCTTGTCGACGGCGTCGTCGTCGAGGCCCAGCTTCTGCGCCCGCCAGTCGAAGGCGGCCTTGAGCGCGTTCTCCACGGCCAGCGCCCCGCCGTCCACAAAGAACAGATGCGGCAGCCCCGGGTCGCCGAGCACCCGGGCGAAGGTCTTGACGAACCGGACATAGGGAACCGTGTAGATATCCGGGTTGGACGGCTTGTTCACGGCCGCCGCGGCAAGCTCCCGCATGAAATCCGGGTCTTCGGCGATGCAGGGAGGGTTAATGCCGAGCGGGGCCGAGGCAAAGAATGAAAAAAGGTCGAGATAACGGTTCTTCGTGACCGCGTCGACAAGCCATGTACCTGAACTGGCGGGAATGTCGAGAACAATGTCGTAGCCGTCCACGAGCACGTGGGGCTCAAGCGCACGATGTACGTCCCGAGCGTTCAGGCTTCCCGCTCCGGAAAGGCTACAGTCGGAATGACCTTCTTTTTCACCCATTTATGAAAACTCCTGTAAAGCAGGATGAATTGTCAGAACTCTGGGGCTCCGGCTAACCATGGCGGTGAACTGGTCTAATTAGAGCTCCTAATGCTGACCCATACTGCTCTTGAGGGGCTCTTCGAGCTCTCTCGAAGAGCTCTCCACTGTTTTTCGACAACGCCGGGAAAGGGCCTGTTCCAGATCGCGCGACGACTGCTACTGTGCCTCACACGTCGACCTAATGCCGCAGGCCGCTTGTTTTTTCTGAATTCACGGGAGATACACGACATGGCCGTTGCCGACTGGGATGACGCCCGCGGCCGGATGCTGCTCGACCCCGCCGTCGTCAACCTCAACACCGGCTCCGGCGGACCGCTGCCGCGCGGCGTCTTCGACCGTGTGACCGCCCTCCGCACCCATCTCGCCGGCGAGCCGATGGACTTTCTGCTCCGCGAGGTGCCCCCGCTGCTGTGGAGGGCACGGGAACGCCTCGCCGGCTTTCTGGGCGGCGCACCGCACCGCCTGGCCCTCACCGCCAATGTGACCGGGGCCGTCAATATGGTGGCGTCCTCGCTGAACCTGGCCGCGCCGGGCGAGATCCTGCTCAGCGACGACGAGTACACGCCGATGCGCTGGTGCTGGGAGCGGATGGCGCGGCGACAGGGCCTGGAGGTGAGGACGTTCCGGCTGCCGGCGCTGCCCTCGGACCCCGGCGAGATCGTCGACGCCGCCGTCGCCGCGATGAGCCCGCGGACCCGGCTGCTGTCCTTCAGCCATGTCGTGTCGGCGACCGGACTCGTCCTGCCCGCCGCGGAGCTGTGCGAACAGGCCCGCCGGCGCGGGATCACCACCGTGGTCGACGGCGCCCACGCGCCGGGGTTCCTCGATCTGGACCTGGCCGGCATGCCATGCGACTTCTACGCGGGAAGCGGCCACAAGTGGCTTCTCGCCCCCACCGGCGTCGGGTTTCTGCACCTCGGCCCAGGGCAGTTGGAGCGGCTGGAGCCGCCGCAGGTGAGCTGGGCCTATCAGCCCCCGCCGGGGAGCGGGCCGCCGGACGGGCGCGACCGGTTCGGCAGCACCCCGCGGCTGCGCAGGCTCGAATGCGAGGGGACACGGGACATCTGCCCCTGGCTCGCGGTTCCGGAGGCGATCGACTTCCAGGCGGGGCTCGGGCACGACGCGATCCGCGCCCGCCGACGCGAGCTGACGGACCACGCGCGCCTGCGCCTCGCCGGCGGGCTGGGCCTGGCGCCCGTCACACCCGAACCGGAAGCCCTGTCCGGCGCGATGGTGACGTTCCGGCTGCCCCGGGGCGCGCGAGCGGACGAACTGCGCCAAGGGCTCTGGGAGCGCTTCCGGATCGAGGCGGCGGCGGCCGAGCGGCCGGAGGGCCCGCTGCTCCGGGTCTCGGCGAACTTCTACAACACCGAGGACGAGATCGACCGGCTGGCGGACGCGCTCAAGGAGCTGCTGTAGGAGCTGCTGCGGGAACTGCGGTGGGAGCTGCCGCGCCCCGGCGACGCCCGGCGGCAGAGGGATCGGCGCAGCGCGGCGGTGAAGCTCAGAGGCAGGGAGTCAGCGGAGCACGGCGGTAAGGCTCAGCGACAAGGGATCAGCGGAGCGCGGCCGTGAGGCTCAGAAGCTCCAGATGCCGGAGGGTGAGGACGTGCGAGCCGGGCGCGGCAGCCTTCGACAGTTCCACGGCCGCCGCGGGCCGGACCGAGGCCGCGAGCAGACGGGGCGTGCCGGTGAGGGGGGTGACCATGTCGTCGTGGTGGCTGGGGATCAGCAGCGGAGGGTGCCCGAGGGCTCCCAGGAACCGCTCGACGTACCGGTGGACCGCCGAGTGCGAGCTCATCGGGACCAGTGCGACGTCCGGCCGGATGCCGGTCAGCTCGCGCTCGACGAAATTGCCCGCGCCCATGAGCAGGATCGTCGGCCCGCCGTCGACGGAGACCTGGTAGGAGAGGGTGTCGCCCTCGACGAGGTCGCCGAGCACGGCCGGCCGCCGCGGACGCGCCACCCGCCGGCCCGGGGCGAAGTAGCCGTGGTCGGCCAGCTGGCTGTGCAGACTGCGGAACACTTCCACCGTGTACCCGTCGAACTGCAGATACTCGCCGCCCTTGACCTGGATGACATCGTCGGCGCGCGCCTGCGGCGTCCCCATGGCCGTGAGCAGATGACGGACCGTCTCATCGCAGAGGGTGCGGATCCGGGCCCGCCGCCAGGCCGGGCGGGCCAGCAGCTGCGGCACGTCCGCCAGATGGTCGAAGTGGCCGTGGCTGACCAGAATCAGCTCGGGGGCGCCCCGGAGATGACGCGCCGCCACGCGCTCGACGGCGGCCCGGTCGGGCCGCAGCGGGAGCCGCGGATCGAGCGCCCCCGACCGGCCCTTGCAGGGCATACGGCTCAGATAGGGGTCGAAGAGGATGCTGCGCCCGCCGTCGATGACGATCTCCCAGCCGGAGACGCCCAGCCAGCGCAGTTCCACCGGGGTGGGGTACGGATCGCGCTGCCGGGCCGCCGCCCCCGTGCCGACGACTCCGGCCGCGACCGCCGCCGCACCCGATGCCGCCAGGGCTCCCTTGAGTACCGTCCGCCGCCCGGTCAATGTTCCACCCACGCTTTCTGTGACTGCTCAGAGCGAGGGGGACGTTACGACAGGTGACAGTCGAGGGGGCGATTTCAAGCCAGCGTCAGCCGCCGAAAAGAGAGCCGGCGTCAGCCGGCGAAAGAAAACGGCCGGAGCGCAGGGGAGCGCGCTCCGGCCGGGAACCATTCCACTCCGCGAGCCTCTTGATCGACTCTTGGAGCGGTCTCATCGAGAACCCCGAGAACTCCGGGAGCCCCGAGAACTTCGGAAAAAAACAAGATGAACGTTTCTTCAACTGAAGTTTCAGAGCGGAGCTGACGCCGTCGCCTCGGGAGTCGTCCTCATGTCACGCCGGAGCGCCGACCCGCAGGACCTGTTCGTCCTGACGGAGGATGGCCTGCATCACCCGGGTCATCCGCTCCCCCGGGCTGATCCCGATCTCCTCCCGCAGGATGTGCTTCGCCCGGTGGAAGACCTGGATCGCGTCGGCCTGGCGGCCCTCCGCGTAATAGGCCTTCATGAGGCTGACGTACAGGTCCTCCCGGAAGGGGTCACGGCCGACCAGCTCCGACAGCTGGGTGATCGCGTCGCCGTAGTGTCCGAGGCCGACGTCGATCAGGGCGCGCAGCTCCACCGCCGCCGTCCGCTCCTCCTCCAGGGTCTCCCCCTTCAGCCGCAGCCGGCTGGAGGTCACGTCGGCGAAGACCGGTCCCTTCCACAGGGCCAGTGCGGCGTCGAGCCGCTCGGAGGCCTCCCGGTGCCGGCCCCGGGCGTGCAGCTCCCGGACGCTGCGGACCGCTTCCCGGAAGACGAACAGGTCGATGGAGTCCGTCCGCACCCGCAGCTCATAGCCGCGGTCGTGCGAGCCGAGGGCGTCCCGGCCGAGTCCCGCGTCCTCCAGAGCGGTGCGGAGCATCCAGGCCGAGGTCTGCAACTGTCCGGCGACGGTTCGGGGTGGCTCACCGTCCCATGAGTCCTCGATGATCGCTTCCTTGGAGATGACCTGTCCGGGGCGCAGCGCCAGGGAAGCGAGAAATCGCCGTTGCCGCTGCCCCCGGATGGGGATCGAAACAGAATCTTTCACGAGAGTCACCGAACCGAGAAGCCGGATCGTCACGTCATTCCAGGTGTTCATGGCGGATCCCCCTTGTGAAGGAACCACGCCCTCGCCCGAGTGAGGGGTGGACATGGCATCGGCGTATTTCGCAGTGCTCACCATGCTTCCGCTTGTCGTTCCAAAACGGTAGGGCTACACCCCGCGTGATTGTTCTGATACAGAATGCACATCCGGCTTATCCCCGCGGAAAGGGTCGCCAAAGCGGCGGCGGTCGCTTTGAGTCGAGAGACCGCCGCCGTAAGGGCGTCGTAGTGCCGTTCAGATCTCGCCGGGAATCGAAACCGTGAAGGTGTTGTGGCGCTTTTCACATCCTGCGGAGAGGTGATGTGCGCCCGCTGTGTCGATCACGCCGCGTTCGGAGACTCTTCCCTCCTGCCGTCTTGAACCAATAGTCGGATCTGTCGCTTCTTCGCGACGGGAGCCCTGGCGGGAGGTCGTTCGGATTCAGGAATACGGAATTACCGAATGGTCATCCGATGACGTTCTTGAGAAACTTCGCCGCGATGGGGCCCGCGTCGGCGCCGCCCGAGCCGCCGTCCTCCAGCAGGACCGACCAGGCGAGGTTCCGGTCGCCCTGGTAGCCGATCATCCAGGCGTGGGTGCGCGGAGGGGTCTCGGTGCCGAACTCGGCCGTGCCCGTCTTCGCGTGCGGCTCGCCGGGGATGCCGAGGAGGGCGTCGCCCGCGCCGTCGGTGACGGTCGCGCGCATCATGCTCCGCAGCGAGTCGACGACGCCCGCGTCCAGCTGCGAGGTCGCCTCGTGACGCTTCTTCACGGCGTCGGGCACCAGCACGGGCTGCTTGAAGACGCCTTCCTTGACGGTCGCCGCTATCGAGGCCATCACCAGGGGGGACGCCTCCACCTTGGCCTGTCCGATGGTGGACGCGGCCTTGTCGTTCTCGGTCTTGGTGAGCGGAACGCTGCCGTCGTACGTGGTGGTGCCCACGTCCCAGGAGCCGCCGATGCCGAACGCCGTCGCGGTGTCGCGCAGGGTCGACTCGGAGAGCTTGCCCCGGGAGTTGACGAAGAAGGTGTTGCAGGAGTGGGCGAAGCTGTCCCGGAAGGTCGACCCCTTCGGCAGCGTGAACTGGTCCTGGTTCTCGAAGCGCTGCCCGTTGACATGGGCGAACTTCGGACACTCCGCACTGTCCTCGGGGCTCATCCCCTGCTTCAGCAGCGCGGCGGTCGTCACCACCTTGAAGGTGGAGCCGGGCGGGTAGCGGCCCTCCAGCGCGCGGTTCATGCCGGACGGCACGTTCGCGGCGGCGAGGATATGACCGTTGGTGGGGTCCAGGGCGACGATCGCCGCGTTCTTCTTCACTCCGGCCAGGGCGTCGGCCGCGGCGGCCTGGATCTCCGGGTCGATGATCGTCCGCACCGGCTTGCCCTGGCTCGCCCCGTCACCGGTGAGCTCCTTCACCACCTGGCCGGATTCGCGGTCCACGACCACGACCGACTTCGCCTGGCCCGAGCCGCCCGTGAGCTGCTTGTCATAGCGCGCCTGAAGACCTGACGCACCCTTGCCGGTCTTGGGGTCGACCACGCCGACGAGGGAGGCGGACTGGAGCTCGTCGCCGTTGGTGTCGAGGATGGGGGCCCGGTCCCGCGACTTGAGGGCGAGGGTCTGCCCCGGAACCATCTTCGGGTGGATCATCTCGGTGTTGAAGCCGACCTTCCACTTACCGTCGGCCTCGGTGACCTTCGCCTCCGAGTCCCATGAGTAGCCACCCGCCCCCGGAAGGGTCATCTTGACGGTAAACGGAACCTCTACTTCCCCTTCGGTGTTCTTCTCACCGGCACCTGCGCTGATCTCGGTCTTCGACGGCTTGAGGTTCGTCATGACGGATTTGATCAGCGACTCGGCGTTGTCCGGGGTGTCCGTCAGCCGGCTCGCCCGCTGGGCGTCGCCCGCCTCCCAGGCGCCGAGGAATTTCTCCAACTCCTCTGTAGCGGCCTTCAGTTCAGGGTCCTCGGAACTCTCGTCGGCAACCAGGCTGGAGTAACCCCAGTAGCCGATCCCCGCCGTCACGGCCAGCGCGGTGATCGTCAGAGCGATCGTCCGACCACGGGATCGACGCCTGCGGTACGGCGAGTGATCGCCATAGTTGTCGGAATGCGTCATGAGGCCCAGGCTATGCGATCTTGATCTATCGCCACTCCGGGCACACGGTGTTCAGGACAGCCGGCAACTGAAACAAACCGTCCGCGAACACGGGCGATGGCCGGACGACGCCGCGGCCAGGGGGCCGTCCTGGGCGCACCCGGCCGGAACATATGGGGAGAGGTCGGCTCGAATCAGTCGCCCTGCACCGGGCGATTGGATTAGACCACTGGCGGAATACAGCCCTCGAACGGGCATCTTTCCGAGCCGACTTGACTCAATCCCATCGATTCAGCGATCGATTCAGAAAATCCTACGGAGATCGAGCCGTCCGGCCGCTGCAGTTTGCCACTGGTTTGCCCGGCCTTTGGCTCGCACTTGCCAAAGTGTCGCGGCTCTTCGTGATCTCTTCACACACTCTCCACGACGTCTCCGATAGATGGAGGAGAGAAGGCCAAGAGTGGGCCTGGTCAGGGTTGCCGAGAACCGTCAACCGCCGACGGAGTCTGGAGACCACCAAATGTCCCGTGTATCGACCGGCCCCAGCAACGAGCCTACCGCCGCGCACGCGCTGCTGTCACGGCTGCGTGATCATGGTGTGAGCAAGGTGTTCGGGGTAGTCGGCCGTGAGGCCGCGTCGATCCTCTTCGACGAGGTCGAGGGCATCGACTTCGTCCTCACCCGGCACGAATTCACCGCCGGTGTAGCCGCCGACGTCCTCGCTCGCATCACCGGCCGCCCCCAGGCGTGCTGGGCCACCCTGGGCCCCGGCATGACCAACCTCTCCACCGGCATCGCCACGTCCATGCTCGACCGGTCGCCGCTGATCGCCCTGGCCGCCCAGTCCGAGTCGCACGACATCTTCCCCAACGACACCCACCAGTGCCTGGACTCCGTGGCGATCATCGCCCCGATGTCCAAGTACGCGGTGGAGCTTCAGCGTCCGCACGAGGTCACCGACCTCGTGGACTCCGCGGTGACCGCGGCCATGACCGAGCCGGTGGGGCCGTCCTTCATCTCCCTCCCCGTCGACCTGCTCGGCTCCTCCGAGGGCATCGACACCTCGGTGCCGAACCCGCCGGCCAACACCCCGGCCAAGCCGATCGGCGCGTACGCGGACGGCTGGCAGACGGAGGCCGACCGGGCCGCCGCGCTCTTCGCCGAGGCCGAGCACCCCGTTCTCGTGGTCGGCGCCGCGGCGATCCGCTCCGGAGCGGTGCCCGCCATCCGCGCCCTGGCGGAGCGGCTGAACGTGCCCGTCATCACGACGTACATCGCCAAGGGCGTCCTGCCGCACGGCCACGAGCTCAACTACGGCGCCGTCACCGGCTACATGGACGGCATCCTCGGCTTCCCCGCCCTGGACACCCTGTTCGCCCCCGTGGACCTGGTCCTCACCGTCGGCTACGACTACGCCGAGGACCTGCGGCCGTCCATGTGGCAGAAGGGGGAGAAGAAGCAGACGGTCCGCGTCTCGCCGACGGCCAACCCGGTCCCGCGCGTGTACCGGCCCGACGTCGACGTCGTCACCGACGTGCTCGCGTTCGTCGAGCACTTCGACGCGGCGACGGCCTCCCTCGCGGCCAAGAACCGGCACGACATCACCCCGCTGCGCGAGCGCATCGCGGAGTTCCTCGCGGACCCGACCTCCTACGAGGACGGCATGCGCGTGCACCAGGTCATCGACTCGATGAACACGGTCATGGCGGAGACCGCCGAGGCGGGCGAGGGCACGATCGTCTCCGACATCGGCTTCTTCCGGCACTACGGCGTTCTGTTCGCCCGCGCCGACCAGCCGTTCGGCTTCCTCACCTCGGCCGGCTGCTCCAGCTTCGGCTATGGCATCCCGGCCGCGATCGGCGCCCAGATGGCCCGTCCGGACCAGCCCACCTTCCTGATCGCCGGTGACGGAGGCTTCCACTCCAACAGCGCCGACCTGGAGACGATCGCCCGGCTGAACCTGCCGATCGTGACGGTGGTCGTCAACAACGACACCAACGGTCTGATCGAGCTCTACCAGAACCTCGGTCACCACCGCAGCCACGACCCGGCCGTGAAGTTCACCGGTGTCGACTTCGTCGCCCTCGCCCAGGCCAACGGCATCGAGGCGACCAAGGCGAACGACCGGCAGGAGCTGCTGGCCGCGCTCCGCAAGGGCGCCGAGCTGGGCCGTCCCTTCCTGATCGAGGTCCCGATCGAGTACGACTTCCAGCCGGGCGGCTTCGGCGCCCTGAGCATCTGACATGACTGAACCGGCCCTCCCGGCCGCCTTCGGTTTCCTGGCCTCCGCCCGTCCGGGCGGGGGCCGGGTCCCCGATGCGGTCTTCGCGACCCGGGGCAGTCACACCCGCGTCGACACAGCCCTGCCCGACCAGTCCCTCATCGCGACACTGGTGCACGCCCCCGGGATCGCGCCCGACGCGGCGCAGGCCCGGGACACGGACACCGCCGTGCTCCTCGCCGGCGAGTTCTACAACCGCGCCGCCCTCCACTCCGTACTGCCCCCGGGCAGCGAGCCGGACGGCGACGCGCAGCTGCTCCTCCAGCTGCTCCACCGCTACGGTCTGCACGCCTTCCGGCTGATCAACGGGCGCTTCGCCGCGATGGTCAGCACCGGGCGGCGGGTCCTGCTGGCCACCGACCACGCCGGCTCGGTACCGCTGTACACCCGGGTGGCCCCGGGCGAGGTCAGCGCGTCCACCGAGGCCAAGACACTGGCCGCGCAGCGCGATCCGCGCGGCTTCCCGCTCGCGGACGCCCGGCGCGTCCCGGGCCTGACCGGCGTCTACCAGGCGCCGGCGGGCTCCGTGACGGAGATCGACCTCGACTCCGGCACGGCCACGATCCACCGCACCTGGACCCCGCAGCTGGGACGGCGGATCATGCCGGAGGACGAGGCCACCGCGGCCGTCCGCGCGGCTCTCGACCAGGCCGTCGCGGCACGCGTCGCACCCGGCGACACCCCCCTGGTGGTGCTCTCCGGCGGCATCGACTCCTCCGGGGTCGCGGCCTGCGCGCACCGCGCGGCCGGGTCGCTGGACACGGTGTCCATGGGCACCGACACCTCCGATGAGTTCGCCCAGGCCCGGGCGGTCGTCGACCATCTGGGCACCCGGCACCGGGAGATCACCATCCCCAGCGCCGACCTGCTGGCGCAGCTCCCGTACGCCGTGTGGGCGTCCGAGTCGGTGGACCCGGACATCATCGAGTATCTGCTCCCGCTCGTGGCGCTCTACCGCGCGCTCGACGGCTCCGGCCGCCGGATCCTCACCGGATACGGCGCGGACATCCCCCTCGCGGGCATGCACCGCGAGGACCGGCTGCCCAATCTGGACACCGCCGTGGTGTACGACATGGCGACCTTCGACGGTCTGAACGAGATGTCCCCGGTGCTGTCCGCGCTGAGCGGCCACTGGAGCACCCACCCCTACTGGGACCGGGACGTGCTCGATCTGCTCGTCTCCCTGGAGGCCGGGCTCAAGCGGCGGCACGGACGGGACAAGTGGGTGCTGCGCGCCGCACTGGCCGACGCGCTGCCCGAGGAGACCATCACCCGGCCCAAGCTCGGCGTCCACGAGGGCTCGGGCACCACCTCGTCGTTCTCCCGGCTGCTCATCGAGCACGGTGTCGCGGAGCCGGCGGTCAAGGAGGTCAAGCGGCTGGTGGTGCGGGAGCTCTTCGACCTCACCGTCGGAGGCGGCCGTCATCCCTCGGAGGTGAGCACCGCCGAGGTCGTGCGGTCCGCCGCCGAGCGGTTCGCGCGGGGGGCGGCATGACCCCGCCCACCCGTCCGGCCCCGTCCCCGACCGCCGCCGACTCCCAGGAAGGGAGCTGAAACCGTGGAGCGCATCAATTCACACGTGTCACCCCGTTATGCGCAGATCCCCACGTTCATGCGCCTGCCGCACGACCGGGATCCCCGCGGCTACGACGTGGTGGTCATCGGCGCCCCGTACGACGGAGGCACCAGCTACCGCCCCGGCGCGCGGTTCGGCCCGCAGGCCATCCGCGCCGAGTCGGGTCTCATCCACGGCGTCGGCATCGACCGCGGCCCCGGCACCTTCGATCTGATCAACTGCATCGACGGCGGGGACATGGATCTCACCCCGTTCGACATGAACATCGCGGTCGAGACGGCGCAGCGGCATCTGTCGACGCTGCTGAAGGGCAACGCCGCCTTTCTGATGCTCGGCGGCGACCACTCGCTGACCATCGCGGCCCTGCGCGCGGTGGCCGAGCAGCACGGCCCGGTCGCCGTGGTCCATCTGGACGCGCACTCCGACACCAATCCGTCCTTCTACGGCGGCCGTTACCACCACGGCACCCCGTTCCGGCACGGGATCGACGAGAAGCTCATCGATCCGTCCGCGATGGTCCAGATCGGCATCCGCGGCCACAACCCGAAGCCGGACTCGCTCGACTACGCCCGCGGCCACGGTGTACGCGTGGTGACCGCGGACGAGTTCGGGGAGCTGGGGGTGGGCGGAACCGCCGATCTGATCCGCGAGCGGGTGGGCCGCCGGCCGGTGTACGTCTCGGTCGACGTCGATGTGGTCGATCCCGCCTTCGCTCCCGGTACGGGCACCCCCGCCCCGGGAGGGCTCAGCTCGCGCGAGGTCCTCGCCCTGCTGCGCTGCGTGGGGGACCTCAAGCCGGTGGGCTTCGACGTGATGGAGGTGTCCCCCCTCTACGACCACGGCGGGATCACCTCGATTCTGGCCACGGAGATCGGTGCGGAGCTGCTCTACCAGTACGCCCGCGCCCACCACACACCCTGATGTGAAGGAGAGATCGCGTCATGGCTTCTGAAATAGTCGACTGCACTCCGTACCGCGAACAGCTGCTGGCCCTCGTCGCCGAGCTCCCCGAGGTGCCGCGTGCGGATCTGTACGGATTCCTCCAGCAGGCGAAGGAGCTGTCCGAGCGGCTGCCGGAGGGCCTGGCCGCCGCCCTGGACTCGTTCAACGCCGAGGGCAGCGAGGCGGGGTATCTGCTCCTGCGCGGGCTGCCGGTCGTCGAGGACGAGCTGCCTCCCACGCCCTCCTCCACCCCGGCCCCGGTGGACCGCCGGCGGACGGCGATGGAGGCGATGCTCGCGCTGGCCGGCCGGCGGCTCGGACTGCACACGGGATACCAGGAACTGCGCTCCGGCACGGTCTACCACGACGTCTATCCGTCGCCCGGCGCGCACTACCTGTCCTCGGAGACCTCCGAGACCCTGCTGGAGTTCCACACGGAGATGGCGTACCACGTCCTCCAGCCGAACTACGTCATGCTGGCCTGCTCCCGGGCGGACCACGAGCGCCGCGCCGAGACCCTCGTCGGGTCGGTCCGCAGGGCGCTGCCGCTGCTCAGCGAGGAGGTGCGGACGCGGCTGTTCGACCGCAAGCTGCCCTGCTGCGTCGATGTGGCGTTCCGCGGCGGTGAGGAGGACCCGGGCGCGATCGCCGAGGTCAAGCCGTTGTACGGGAATGTGAACGACCCGTACCTGGGGTACGACCGCGAGCTTCTCGCGCCCGAGGAGCCGGAGGACAAGGAGGCCGTGGCCGCTCTGTCCCAGGCCCTGGACGATGTCACGGAGTCGGTGAAGCTCACCCCCGGCGACCTGCTGATCATCGACAACTTCCGTACCACGCACGCCCGTACGCCGTTCACCCCGCGCTGGGACGGCCAGGACCGCTGGCTGCACCGCGTCTACATCCGCACCGACCGCAACGGCCAGCTGTCCGGCGGCGAGCGCGCGGGCGATGTCATCGCCTTCACGCCGCGCCGCTGACCAGCTGACCGGTCCGCCCCCCACACGCTGCCCCCTCACCGAGCCCGGTGAGGGGGCAGCTGCGGACTGTCATGCATGAATATGCTGAACCATTGGACATAATGCAGTCGGGCGATGGGCCCGGCCGTCGCCACGCCATTCCGTGACAGGAGACGCTGACATGCCCGACACCGCACCCCAGACCCCCCAGACACCCCAGGGATTCGTCGTGCACACGGCGCCGGTGGGGCTGGCCGACGACGGCCGGGACGACTTCACCGTGCTCGCCTCCACCGTGCCGGCCGCCGTGAGCGCGGTCTTCACCCGCTCCGTGTTCTCCGGGCCGAGCGTGGTGCTGAGCCGGGAGGCGGCGTCGGACGGCCGGGCGCGCGGAGTGGTGGTGGTGGCCCGCAACGCGAACGTCGCGACCGGCCGGGAGGGCGAGGCCAACGCGCGCGAGATCCGTGAGTCCGTCGCGCGCACCCTCGGCGTACCGGAGGACGAACTCCTCATCGCCTCCACCGGGGTGATCGGCCGCCAGTACCCGATGGACAGCATCCGGGAGCACCTCAAGACGCTCGAATGGCCCTTCCCCGAGGGCGGCTTCGACCGCGCGGCCCGCGCCATCATGACGACCGACACCCGGCCCAAGGAGGTCCGGGTGAGCGTCGGCGGGGCGACCCTGGTGGGCATCGCCAAGGGGGTCGGCATGCTGGAGCCCGACATGGCGACGCTGCTGACGTTCTTCGCCACCGACGCCCGGCTCGACCCGGCCGAGCAGGACCGCCTCTTCCGGCGCGTGATGGACCGGACCTTCAACGCGGTGAGCATCGACACCGACACCTCCACCAGCGACACGGCGGTGCTGTTCGCCAATGGGCTGGCCGGGGAGGTCGACCCCGCGGAGTTCGAGGAGGCGCTCTACACCGCCGCGCTGGCCCTGGTGAAGGACATCGCGAGCGACGGCGAGGGGGCCGCCAAGCTGATCGAGGTCCAGGTCACCGGCGCCCGTGACGACGCCCAGGCCAAGCGGGTCGGCAAGGCCGTCGTCAACTCCCCGCTGGTGAAGACCGCGGTGCACGGCTGCGACCCCAACTGGGGCCGGGTCGCCATGGCGATCGGCAAGTGCTCCGCCGACACCGACATCGACCAGGACCGGGTCGCCATCCGCTTCGGGGACGTCGAGGTCTACCCGCCGCGCGCCGAGGGCGGCCACGACGACGACGCGCTGCGGGCCGCCGTCGCCGAGCACCTCCAGGGCGACGAGGTGATCATCGGCATCGATCTCGCCGTCGCGGACGGGGCGTTCACGGTGTACGGCTGCGATCTCACCGAGGGCTATGTGCGCCTCAACTCGGAGTACACCACCTGAGATCGCTTCCCCGGGGGCGGCGGCGCGGGCGCCCGCGCCGCCGTCCCCGGCTATACCGACCGGCCCCCGGCTATGCGCGCGGCCCGCCGCGGCCCCCGCCCGGTGCGCGATGCCCGCACGATGGAACGGACGTGCATCGCCACAAGAGCTGGAGGGACATGGTGACCACTCGGTCGACAAACGCGGACGAGGGCTTCGACGCCGCTGTACGGGGTGTGGTCCAGCCGACCGACGCCACCGGCGGCACGCTCCGGCTCACCCGCACGGACGACTTCGACTCGCTGGACCCCGGCAACACCTATTACGCCTACACCTGGAATTTCCTCCGGCTCATCGGCCGGACCCTCGTCACCTTCGACACCGCCCCCGGCAAGGCCGGCCAGCGGCTCGTGCCCGACCTGGCCGAGTCGCTCGGGGAATCGTCCGAGGGCGGCCGGGTGTGGACGTACCGGCTGCGCGAGGGGCTCCGCTACGAGGACGGCTCCCCCGTCACCTCGGGCGACGTCAAGTACGCGATCGCCCGCAGCAACTACGGCACCGATGTGCTGGGCGCCGGGCCGACCTACTTCCGGCATCTGCTGGGCACGGAGTACGGCGGCCCGTGGCGGGAGCCGGACGTCGACGGCCCGGTGACGCTGGAGACCCCCGACGAGCGCACGCTGATCTTCCGGCTGAAGGAGCCGTTCGCCGGCCTCGATCTGCTGGCGACGATGCCGAGCACCACCCCGGTGCCGCGCCGGCTGGACACGGGGGCCGGCTACCGGCTGAAGCCGGTGGCGACCGGACCGTACCGGGTGGCCTCCTACACCCGCGGCGAACTGGCCGTGCTGGAGCCCAATCCGCACTGGGACCCGGCCACCGACCCGGTGCGCGTGCGGCGCGCCCAGCGCATCGAGGTCCACCTCGGCAAGGACCCGCACGACGTGGACCGCATGCTGCTGAGCGGCGAGGCCCATGTCGACCTGGCCGGATTCGGGGTGCAGCCCGCGGCGCAGGAGCGCATCCTCGCGGACCCGGCGCTGCGCGCCAACGCCGACAACCCGCTGACCGGCTTCACCTGGATCTACTGCCTGTCGAGCCGGATCGCGCCGTTCGACAACGTCCACTGCCGGCGTGCCGTGCAGTTCGCCACGGACAAGGCCGCGATGCAGGAGGCGTACGGCGGTCCGGTGGGCGGGGACATCGCCACCACCATCCTGCCGCCGACGCTCGACGGCCACCAGCCCTTCGACCGCTACCCGGTGGGCCCGGACGGCTCCGGCGACCTGGACGCCGCCCGCGCGGAGCTGAAGGCGGCCGGGATGCCGGACGGCTTCCGGACGAAGATCGCCGCCCGTAAGGACCGGCTCAAGGAGTACCGGGCCGCCGAGGCGCTGGCGGCCGGGCTGGCCCGGGTCGGCATCGAGGCCGAGGTGCTGGACTTCCCCTCGGGCGACTACTTCGACCGCTACGGCGGCTGCCCGGAGTATCTGCGCGAGCACGGCATCGGGATCATCATGTTCGGCTGGGGCGCCGACTTCCCCGACGGCTACGGCTTTCTGCAGCAGATCGTCGACGGCCGGGCGATCAAGGAGCGCGGCAACCAGAACATGGGCGAGCTCGACGACCCGGAGATCAACGCGCTGCTCGACGAGGGAGCCCAGTGCGGCGACCCGGCGCGGCGGGCGGAGATCTGGCACCGGATCGACCAGCTGACGATGGACCACGCGGTGATCGTGCCGTATCTGTACCCGCGCTCCCTGCTCTACCGCCACCCGGACGCCCGCAATGTCTATGTCACCGGCTCGTTCGGGATGTACGACTACGTGGCGCTCGGGGCCGAGTGAGCGCGGGGTCCGTCCCGGCGGGGCCGCTGCTGTGAGCGACCCGCCGGGCCGGACCCCGGCCCCCGGACCCCTGCCCCGCCCCCCGGACGCCCGCCTCAGCCCGACAGCTGGGCGGCGACCGGGGCGCTGTGCCGCGCGGGCCAGTGACTGTGCGGCAGCTGCCGGTCGCCGGTGCGGCCGGCAATGGCCGCGTCGCGGAACTCCGCTTCGTACCGGGTCAGCTGGACCAGGAACTGACGGGTCGGGCCGGTCAGGCTGGTGCCCCGCGGGCTGCGCAGCAGCAGCCGCGCGCCGAGGGCCTGCTCCAGCCGGTGGATACGGCGGGTCAGCGCCGACTGGCTGATGGAGAGCACCGTCGCCGCCCGGTTGATGCTGCCGTGCCGGGCCACGGCCTGGAGCAGATGGAGATCCTCGACGTCCAGCTTCCGGACCTCGGCCGGCCCCGGCGGGGCGTCCGCCTCCGGGACGCTCCCCGCGCAGCGGGCGAGATGGCCGGTCTGCTCCGCGTACCACTGCGCCCACCAGCGCTCGTCCAGCAGATCCCGGTGGTGCTCGACAAAGCGCCGCAGATGGCTGTCGGCGATCAGCGCGGCGAGCCGGCCGGCCAGCGCCCGGGGCACGATCGTCGGGTCGACGAGCAGACTCGTGGTCCGGCGCGGTCGCTCCACGAGGGAGCGCCGGACCAGGGACGGCTCCAGCACGGCCGGGTGGGTGGGCGAGCCGAGCCCTATGGCGTCCCCCCGGCGCAGAATGCCCCGGGCGACCGAGGCGCCGGTGACCTGGAGCCGGGCGGGCGCCGGGAGGCCGGCGGCCTGGAAGACCCGGGCCACCAGGATCTCGGAGCTGGGCCCGGTCTCGGACACCCATGCCTCCTCCCGCAGATCGACGAGCGAGACCTTGTCCCGGCCCGCCAGCGGATGGTCCCGCGGCAGGATGACCCAGAGCGGATCGTCGAGCACGTCGTAGGTGCGCGTCGCGCGTTCGAGCGAGTGGCGCGGCGAGTCCAGGCTCCAGGTGTACGCCGCGTCGACGTGGTAGCCGGCCAGCTGGGCCGCGACCTGGTGAGGTGACTCGTGTCGGATCGACAGCAGCAGACCCAGCGAGGCCGCGGCGTCCTCCACCACCTCTTCCAGCAGCGGTTCGGTGGACGCGATGGACAGCACCTCGGGAGCCTCGACGGCTTCGGAGCCGTGGCCGAAGATATGCGTCCGCGCGGCGAGGTCTATCTGATGGAAGAAGCGGCGCCCGGCGATCAGCATGCGGGTGCCCGCGGCGGTGAGCCGGGCGGTGTGGCGGCTGCGCAGCGTCAGCGGAAGCCCGACGGCCCGGTCCAGCCGGTCCAGCCGGCGCTCCACGGTGCCGTGGCGGGTTCCGGCGCGGCGTGCCACTTCCACGAGATCCCCGCACTGTCCCACCGCGTCCAGGAGCGAGAGATCATGCCGGCTGACGGCAGCGGACGTCGGTTCTGGCCCGAGAGACAATATCGGTTCCCTTTTCCGTCAAGGACTGTACCGCTGAATTGTCCGCATTGGCTTTGGAATTGGTGAGGGAATCGATCCTAGGCAGGGCCCCTCTTCGGAATCTCCCCGTCGCGGGGGATGCCGAGAGAACGCGGAGAGACCGGGCCGTTCCCCGTCCGTGTGCCGCCCGGTCGGTCGGGTGCACGGTGGGGAGCGGCCCGGTCTCCGGGCGCTGCGGGCTCGGGCCTGGTCGGCCGGCCGGATGGGGCTCAGACCTGGTCGGCCGGCCCGATGGAGCTCGGGCCTGGCCGGTCGGCCCGATGGGGCTCAGACCTGGTCGGTCGGCCGGATGAAGATCTCGTGGACGGTCGCGTGCGGCGGCGCGGTCACCGCGTAGCGGACCGCCTCGGCGATGTCCTCGCTCTGGAGCTTGCGCATCTTGCTGATCCGCTCCTCGTAGGCCGCCTTCGTCGGAGCGTGGGTGATGTGGCCGCGCAGCTCGGTATCGGTCGTGCCCGGCTCGATGACGACCACGCGCACACCTCGCTCGGTGACCTCCTGGCGGAGCGTCTCGCTGAAGGCGTTCACCCCGAACTTGGTGGCCTGGTAGACGGCGGCGTTGCGGACGACCACCCGTCCGGCGATCGAGGACATCTGGACCACCGTGCCCCGGCTGCGCAGCAGATGCGGCAGCGCCGCCCGGGTCATGTACATCAGCCCCAGGAGGTTGGTCTCGATCATGCGGTGCCAGTCGGAGGTGTCGGCGTCCTCGACGGGCCCGAGCAGCATGACGCCGGCGTTGTTCACCAGGATGTCGATCCCGCCCAGCGCCTCCACGGTGGAGCGCACGGCCTCGTCCACGGCCTGCTGGTCGGCGACGTCGAGTTCGAGGACGTGGACCTTCGTCCCGGCGGCGGTCAGTTCCTCGCCGAGCGCGCGCAGCCGGTCGACGCGGCGCGCGGCTATCGCCACCGCGGCGCCCTCGGCCGCCAGGGCCCGGGCCGTGGCCTCGCCGATTCCCGAGCTCGCGCCCGTGATGAGCGCGACTTTCCCCTGCAGTGCGGATGGCATCGTTTCTCCCACGTGGTGCGGCGGTTTTCGGGTGCGGCTGTTGCGTGTACGGCGGCTGCGTGTACGGCTGTTGCGTGTGCGGCAGCTGGGGTGTACGGATTTCCGGGGAGCTGCTGAATGCCGGTGGAATGAAGAGCTCCGCGGAACGGGAGTGCCGCTCGGTCCCGCCAGACGCTATCAGCGCGGCATTGTCCAGTGAATTTCTTTCGGCGGCCCCGGTTATGACGTTCTCCGCCGGGTTATGCACGCCGCGCCGGTGATCACGTCCGGCCCCAGGGGCCTGCGGCAGATTGGCCGCAGGACGACATGGCGAGCGCAGGGACGGGTGGTGGAGGATGAACGAGACAGCGCCTCTGGCGGAGGAGTCGGCACCGGTATACCCGATGCCTCGCGTCTCACCCGTGGATCCCCCGCCCCCGCTGGCCGAATTGCGGGCCGGGAAGGCCGCGAGCCGGGTGACCCTCTGGGACGGCAGTCAGGTGTGGCTGGTGACGTCGCACGCCGGCGTCAAGGCCGTACTGGGAGACCGCCGCTTCACCGCGGTGACCAGCGCGCCCGGCTTTCCGATGCTGACCCGCATCTCTCAACTGGTGCGCGCCAAGCCCGCGTCGGCGTCGTTCATCCGCATGGACGACCCGGAACACTCCCGGCTGCGCTCGATGCTCACCCGCGACTTCCTGGCCCGCCGCGCCGAGGCGCTGCGCCCGGCCGTGCGGGAGCTGCTGGACGAGATGCTCGCGAAGCTGGTGACCGGGGAACGGCCCGTCGACCTGGTCGCCGGGCTGGCCATCCCGGTGCCGTCACGGGTGATCACCCTGCTGTTCGGGGCCGGTGACGACCGCCGCGAGTTCATCGAGAGCCGCAGCGCCATCCTCGTCGACCGCGGATACACCCCCGACCAGGTCGCCGCCGCCCGCGACGAGCTGGACGGCTATCTGCGCGAGCTCGTCGAGGAGCGGCTGGCCGACCCCGGCGACGATCTGATCAGCCGTCTGGTCCTCGACCAGGTGCGGCCGGGCAAGCTGAGCATCGACGAGATGGTGCCGATGTGCCGGCTGCTGCTGGTGGCGGGCCATGGCACGACCACCAGCCAGGCGGGCCTCGGTCTGCTCAGCCTGATCACCGACCCGGGGCTGACCGAGGCGCTGGCCGAGGACCCGGGCCTGATGCCCAAGATGGTCGAGGAACTGCTGCGCTTCCACTCCATCGTGCAGAACGGCCTGGCCCGCGCCGCCACCGAGGACGTAGAGCTCGACGACGTCGTCATCCGCGCCGGCGAGGGCGTGGTGCTGTCGCTGTCGGCGGCCAACCGCGATGAGCAGATCTTCCCCGATCCGGACCGGCTGGACCCGCACCGCGACGCCCGCCGCCACTTCGCCTTCGGCCATGGGATGCACCAGTGCCTGGGGCAGTGGCTCGCCCGGGTCGAACTGGAGGAGATCTACGCCGCCGTGCTGCGCTGGATGCCCGGCGCCCGGCTGGCCATTCCCTTCGAGGAGCTGGAATTCCGCCACGAGGTGTCCAGTTACGGCCTCGGCTCCCTCCCGGTCACCTGGTGACCCGGTGAGCGACATACCCCGGCTCACCATCTCGATCGACCCGGCCGCCTGCTGCGCGATGGGGCGCTGCGCGGCCACGGCGCCCGAGGTCTTCGACCAGGACCCCGACACGGGGACCGTGGTCCTGCTCGACGCCACCCCCCCGCCCGAACTGCACGCACCGGCCCGGCTCTGCGCCGAGCTCTGCCCCTGCGAAGCCATCACGGTCACCGAGGGCTGAGAGCGTGCGTCACCACGACGCCGCTCCCCGCACAGCGGCCGACAAGGAGCGATGATGATCGAAGCTGCCGGTTCCGTCCCCAGCGCCGCCCAGGCCGCGCTCGCCGCCGACGGCTCCCCGATGGGCGAGGCGGCCCGGTGGGCGGTGAATTTACTCACGGCGCCCGACATCGCCTCTGACGAGGAAATGGCCGCACGCTTCATGCCCACCTTCGGGGCCGGAGTCGCGGGCAAGTTCTCCCCCACTCTTCGCGAGTGGCGGGCGCAGGGCCCCTACACCGTCGAGGACTACCAGGCGGTCGCCCACAAGAGCTGGGTCACGCTGACGGGGCCTGCGGGCGAACGCCACACCCTGTCGCTGACGCTCGACTCCAACGG
Source organism: Streptomyces jumonjinensis (assembly GCF_009600885.1). Taxonomy (GTDB): domain Bacteria; phylum Actinomycetota; class Actinomycetes; order Streptomycetales; family Streptomycetaceae; genus Streptomyces; species Streptomyces jumonjinensis. The sequence goes on along the minus strand of NZ_VCLA01000156.1, from coordinate 108,688 downwards.
GGTGATCCGCATCCTCACCCTCCGGCCCGAAATGGCGATCCCGCAGACGCGGACCTGGGACGAGCTGGAGGAGGCGCTGCGCATACCCGGCATCGAGCACTCCGTGCTCGCCGCCCGGCTCACCCCCTCGGGGCCCGTCGTCCTGCATGAGACGGACGCCGACCGGCCGATGGCCACCGGGTCGGCGAACAAGCTCTATGTGATGCGCGCGCTCATCGAGGCGCTGGAGAGCGGGAAGATCAGCTGGGACGACGAGGTCACCGTCACACCGGAGCTGCGCAGTCTGCCCACGGGCGATATGCAGGACCTCCCCGACGGGACCCGGGTCTCGGTGCGCGAGACGGCGCACAAGATGATCGTGCTGAGCGACAACACGGCCGCCGACATCTTCGTGGACCGGCTGGGCCGGGACGCCGTGGAGCGCGCCGTGGCGGCCTCCGGGCACCATGACCCGGCCCTGATGCGTCCGTTCCTGAGCAGCCAGGAGTTCTTCGAACTCGGCTGGGGCGCGCGGGAGAGGCGTGCCGAGTGGACGCGGCGGGACGAGGCCGGGCGGCGCGAGATGCTGCGCGGGATCACCGGGCCGATGACCGTGCGCGGCTCCGACCTGGGCGAGACGGTGCACCAGCTGGGCATCGACTGGATGATGAACGCCTACGACGTGCTCCATGTCCTGGCGGGGCTCATGGAGGACAGTGAGCGGGATACCACCGGCGCCGTCGAGCGGATCCTGACCGCCTATCCGGGCATCGTCGCCGACCCCGCCATCTGGGGCAGGGTGTACTTCAAGGCCGGCTCGTCCCCCGGCGTGATGATGTTCTGCTGGCTGCTCCAGAACCGGGCCGGCGAAACGTATGTCCTGGTGCTGCGGCAGATGGCCGATGAGCAGAAGCCCATCGGCGACGGCCTGTATCTGCGCGGAGTCGGCGCCCGTGTCATCGAGTCCGGCCTGCTGGAGTCCGGCGCGGCCGTCGGCGCGCGCGCCAGACAGGCGGACGGGGTCAGCACCCCATGATGACTGGGAGGGACCGGCTCCTCGCCGCTCTCGTCGCGGTGTTGTGGGGCCTGAACTTCCTCGCCGTGCGCATCGGCCTCGACCACTATCCGCCGGTCTTCCTCTCGGCGATGCGCTTTCTCGTCGTGGCCCTGCCCGTGCTGCTGTTCGTGCCCCGGCCCAAGGCCCCGCTGCGCTGGCTGGTGGTCTACGGCATGGGCTTCGGGGTCATGCAGTTCGGGCTGCTCTTCATCGCCATCGACACGGGCATGCCCTCCGGGCAGGCGTCGGTGGTGGTGCAGGCGGCGGCGCCCTTCACCATGCTGCTCGGTCTGCTGCTGGGGGAACGGATCTCCCGGCGGCAGCTGGCCGGCATCGGCATCGCCGTGCTCGGCATGACCGCGATCGCGGTGGAACGCGCCCGGGACGCCGCCCTGCTGCCGCTGGTGCTGACCCTGCTCGCGGCGTTCGGCTGGGCGCTCGGCAATATCGCCGGGCGCCAGGCCCGCCCCGACAATCCGCTGCGTTTCGCGCTCTGGATGACCGTCCTGCCGCCGATTCCGCTGCTGGCGCTCTCCGCTGTGCTGGAGGGCCCCACCACCGGTTGGCGCGCGCTCGGCGAGTCCTTCAGCGTCGACGGTCTGCCCGGTCTGACAGCGCTGCTGTACACCGCGCTCGCGGGCTCGGTGGTCGGCGCGGGGATCTGGTCGACCCTGCTGAAGCGGTACGAGGCGGGGACCGTGGCGCCGTTCTCCATGCTGGTGCCGGTCGTCGCCGTGGCGGCGGCCTGGCTGGCGCTGGACGAGGAGTTGACCGCCTGGTCGGCCGGGGCCGGCCTGGCGGTCGTCGCGGGCGTCCTCGTGGGGACCCGGGCCGAGCCGGATCAGCCCGACAAGCCCGACCCCGGCAAGTCCACTGAACGGGTCCAGAACACCCAGCGGTCATAGGGCTCGAAGCCCATCGCGGCGTTCACGGCGATCATCGGCTGGTTGTCCTCGGCGTTCGCCGTGTCCAGCAGCCGTACGGCGGGCTCATGCCGCAGGACGTACTCCAGGTTGGCCAGTTTGAGAAGCATGCCCAGGCGGTGGCCGCGGTGCTCGCGGTGGACCACGGTCATCCCCTGGAGCGCGTAGGCGGGGTTGCCGGTGGTCTTGGACACGCTGGTGTAGCCGGCGAGACGGCCGCTCCCGTCGTGGACGACCCCGGTGTGGTAGGCCCGCCGCCCCCGGCCTTGGCGCATGGTCTCGAACTGTCGCGCGTAGCTGGTTCTGACCTCCTGCGCGGCCCGGTCCACGGGTGCGTCGCCCAGCGACAGTTCGAGCTCCGACACCTGCACGGCGTACTCGTCCGGGGTGACGGTGCCCCAGGTGACGAGGGAGTAGCCGGCGGGTGTGGCGGGGACGCCGCCGGCCAGCGGGTCGTGCCGGTCCAGGTCGAGCCACTGGTGCACGCCCGCCGGGATGTCCGAGCGGGCCGCGCCCATCGCGGCGGCGAACGCGGCGGGACCCGGATCCTGCGGCGGGCCGCCGGGGAGGCTTTCGACGACGGTCGCGGAGAGCGTGGACCGGCCGTGCTCACGGGCCCGGCGCAGCGCGTGATCGTGGAGCGCCCGGCCGATGCCCCGGCGGTGCAGCCCGGGGTGGACGAGCAGCTGGTCCACCCGGGCCGACGGAGCACCGTCGGGCAGGGCGAGCCGCAGCGCGCCGACCACCCGGCCGCCGCTGCGCACGACCCAGTCGTCCAGGGCGGTGGCGGGCGGGGCGAAGCGCAGCGAGCCGGTCATGTCGGCGGTGCACGGAGGCGCGGCGCGCGGTCCGCTCTCCGCCGCGTCGGCCAGCAGGCTGAGCCACTGGCCGACGGTCTCGTCGTCGTCCGCGGCGAGCGGGACGAACTCCAGGTCGCTCGGGGTGTCGCTCATAGGGGTCCCTCAGGGTCTTTCATCTGGAACGGGTCGGGTCGCTCTGGAACGGGTCGGGCTGAAACGGTGGGCGTCTTTATCAACCAGCACCGGCGCCGGCGACCGAGTCGAGGCCCATCGCCTGGATGTCGTACAGGCCGAACGCCGGGTGGACGTAGACATTGGTGACCCATGGGTTGCGGAAGTGCAGGGTCTTGTCGTGGACGAGGGGCAGCAGCACGGCGTGCTCCATCACCCGCCGCTCCACGGCCTGCCACAGGCGGGCGCGCTCGGCGGGGTCGGTGGTGTGGAGGGTCTCGTCGATCAGATCGTTGACCATCGGATCGTCGAGTTCGGGGAGGTTCCAGTTGCCGCCGTTGCGCTTGATCTGACGGCCGTCCACGAGCGGGGAGAGGAAGCCGTACTCGGTGGGGAAGTCGGCGCCCCAGTCGGTGACGATCAGGCCGAGCCCGTGCTCGCGGACGGTCTCGGGGTGCCCGGCTCCGAGGCTGAAGTACGTGGCTACGTCGAGTTCCTTCACGGTCAGCCGGATGCCGACCCTGGCCACCGATTCGGCGACCGCGTCGGCGACCATCCGGAACTTGCCGCGCTGGGTGCCGATCACCGCCTCGAAGCCGTCCGGGAGTCCGGCCGCCTTCAGCTCGGCGCGGGCCGCGTCCAGATCGCCGCGGAGGTCCTGGCCCGTGGGGTACAGGTCCAGGTCCTGGTGTGCGGGCAGCGTGGGCGGGAAGAGCGCCGTGGTCAGGTCGCCGCCGGTGACGGGGCCGCCGCGCGCCTCCTGGAGCAGGATCTTGTCCGCCGCGTAGTGCACCGCCCGGCGCACCCGCACATCGTCGAACGGCGGGATGTGCGGCTGGATCGCGACGAAGTGCAGAAAGCTCGTACGGGGGTTGTCCGTGTGCGAGCGCAGCACATCGTCCGCGGTGACCAGATTCTGGGCCGCGTGCTGGAGGCCCCGGCCCTCCAGGTTGATGTCGAACTCCCCGTCGATCAGCCGGTCGTCGAGTTCGTCGACGTCCATGCCGATGGTCAGCTCCACCCGGTCGGGCAGCGCGGGCCGGATCGGGTCCGTGGCCGGGTCCCAGTGCGGGTTGCGCTCCAGGTGGAGGAAGGCTCCCGGCCGGTGCTCGGCGACGCGGTACGGGCCGCTGGAGCGGGGGGCGGCGCCGTACTCCGCGCCGGTGTCGGCGTGCTGTGGCACCGGCGCGGCGCAGGGCTGGGCCATCAGATGGTCGAAGTCGGAGAACGGCCGGTTGAGATGGAAGACGATCGTGCGGTCGTCGGGCGTGCGCACGGACCGCAGCGGTTCCTCGGTCCGGTACGGGCCGGGGTAGGGCCGGGCGGGGTCGTCCAGCAGCGGTATGAGGTAGGTGGGGCCGCCGGGCAGCACGTCCTGGGCGAACACCCGCTGCACGGCGTGGCGCACATCGGCCGAGGTGATCGGGGTGCCGTCGTCGAAGCGCAGACCGGGGCGGAGCCGGTAGCTCCAGGTCCGGCCGCCGTCGCTGACCTGCCCGGGGCCCTCGGCCAGGTCCGGTACGGGCACGAGCCCGGCGGGCCCCGGGTCGGTGGGGTAGGCCATCAGGGTGCGGTTGAGCATCCGCTGGAGCAGCCATACCCATACGTAGTAGGTGCGCGCGGGGTCGAGCGAGTCCACATCGGCCGAGGAGGCCAGCCGCAGGGTGCCGCCGCGCCGTTCCGAGGGGTTCACCATCGACCCCACGGCGGCGTCCCAGCCGGCGTGGGCACTCGCCGGGGCGAGTCGTCGCCGTTCCGTGGTCATCGTGCGGTCCTCTCGGAATCCGTGTCGGTTCGGGGCAGACGGAGCAGGAAGGAGTGCTCCTGGCTGGCCTGGCAGCCGCGGGCGAGCTTCGCCTCGACGCTGCCGATGCCGGCGTGCAGGACGGACACGCCCTCCTGGGCCGCGGCCTCCAGCACCCGGTAGTACAGGACGTCGTAGTAGAGCGGCAGCTTGCCCTGGGCGTCGTAGTCGAATCCGGCGCGGTGGCCGAACCACTCCTCGCGGCCCCGGGCCCGGGAGCGCAGCACCATGCCGAAGCCGATGATCTCCCCGTCCTTGCGGGCGACGGAGACCATGACGTCGTCGCCCATGACCTCGGCGATCCAGCTCAGCAGCCCCGCCGAGTGCTCGGGGCTCGCCGGATTGCCGTACTTGCGCAGCAGATTGCAGTCGAGCTCGCCCAGCCGGGGCACCAGGTCCTGGGTGAGCGGCTCGATCCGCACGTCCACCTTCGCCTCGGCCAGCGCCCGGCGCTCCAGCTTGACCCGGCGGCGGCGGTGCTTGCTCATCCCGGCGATGAACTCGTCCCAGCCGCCGGGCGGGATCGCCAGCCAGGCGTAGTGCGCCGAGGGGTGCGACCGGTAGCCGCGGCTGTTCAGCAGGTCCACGAGCCCGGTGTCGCGCTCGTCGACGTGCGGGAAGCACACGGAGGCCGCGCCGCGTTCCGCGGCGAGCCGCTCGGCCTCGGCCACCAGCGCCTCGACATCCGACGGCAGCGCGTCGGGCGCGGCCAGCGGGCGGGTGCGGCCCAGGTGGCGACCGCCGCACACCAGGGACGGCAGCAGCGACGCGGGGTCGCCCCCGGCCACGTCGGCGAGGCGGGCCGCCGCCTGGGGCTCGGGCGTCTCGTCGGCGAGCCCCCGGGCGAGCATCGCGTCGGGCCGGGCGAGCAGCCAGGGCACCGAATCGTCCGCCCAGGCGGTCACCAGGGCCGCGACGGGCGCCCCGGCCCGGCGGCGGACCAGGAAGTCCATCGTGGTGCCGGAGTTGCGCTCCTGTACCGCCAGCCAGCGGGGGGTCTGGAAGAAGTCCTCGGGGCCGACCAGATCCGACCAGCCCGCCCCGGGCAGCCCGGCGGCGTCGGCCACCCGCGTCACATCCGCCCCGCCGTGCTCCCCGGGCCCGGCCGTGTCGGCGCTCACTGCTCCGCGTCCTCTTCGTCCTCTTCGACCACGAAGTCGAGGTATCCGGCGGCCTTGTCGGCGAGGGCCTGGGCCTCCAGCCGGTCCGGTCCGGTGCAGTAGGTGAAGCCGACGCAGGAGGAGTTGTCCATGCGCTGGAGCAGCTTGTCGCCCTTCTCCACATGCAGCAGCACCTGGACGCCGGGGACCGCGGCAGCCGCCTCGACGCCGTCGACGCGCTTGAGGGTGCCGCGCCGCTCCGGGTAGATCATGCGCACGGCCGCGCCGCCGTTGTGGACGACGGGCTCGATCCGCGGGACCGCGCCGATCGTGAGCAGCCAGGCGTCCAGGATCGGGCTGCGTCCGGTGACGTCCGTGACCAGCATGGTCATACAGCTCGACGGGGTCCGCGGATTGGCCTCGATGACGCGCCAGCCGGTCTCGGTGCGCCGTACCTCGGTGTGGCACGGGCCGTGCCGGTAGCCGATCGCCGCGAGGGTGTCACGGACGACGGAGTACAGCGCGTCGCGCTCGTCGTCGGACAGCGGCACCGGGAAGGTGTGCCCGCACTCGATGTACGCGGGGTCCCCGAACAGGTCCTTGGAGGTGACGCCGAAGACATGGGTGTAACCGTCGACCGTCATCGTCTCGACGCTGACCTCGACGCCCTCGACATAGGTCTCCAGCAGCACATCACCGGAGCGGGGCTGGCCGCGCAGGCTGTGGCGCATCCCGGACAGCTCCTCCCACGCCTCGACGAGCTGAGCCATGTCGTCGACGCGCCGGACTCCGTAGCTGATGGCCTCGGCGGGGGGCTTGGCGATCATCGGGAAGCCCAGCTTGCGGACGGCTTCCTCAAGCTGCTCCCGGCTGCTCACCAGCGCGTGGGGGATGTTGTACGGCACATCGCCGAGGGCGACGCGCAGCCGGTCCTTGACGTTCGCGGTCTCCACGGAGGCGGGGTCGGGGCCGGGCAGTCCGAGCCGCTGGGCCGCCTGCGCGGCGATCACCGTGTGGTAGTCGGAGAACGACGTCAGACCGTCCACCTGGGGCCGTCCGTCGTCGCCGGTGACCGCCGCCAGCACCGCCTCCAGGTCGGTGGTGTCCACGTCGATCACCCGGTCGACGGCCGCCGCGAGCGGGTGGGAGTCCCAGTCGTGGCCGTGGGTGTACCAGGACCGGTCGCCGGTGAGCAGCCAGACCTCAAGACCGTGCGCTCGCGCCTGGTGCAGACCCAGCACGAAGGGGTGGTTCTGCATGTGCTCGACGATCGCGACGCGTTTGCCCGCGAACTCGGCATAGTCGGCCAGGGGTGTGGTCATCGAACAGCCTCCGTCATTCCGCCGTACACTCGACTGGACTCGGAAAATCGGGACCAGTTGAACCCGCCGACGGCACTCTGGTCACGGTTCGGGCCGAGATGTGCATAGGCGGTGGGCGAGGCGCATAGGAACGCCCGCCGTCCTGGCCGGCGCCTCCGCAACGCCCGCCGTCCTGGCCGGCGCCTCCGCAACGCCCGTCGTCCTGGCCGGCGTCTCCGCCCGGACGGGCCGTACCCGGCCGAAGGTGACGTGATCCCGGGCTGCGTCGAGCGCGGCCGGTCGCCTAGGCTCTGTGGTGGCAGGACTGCCCGACCCAGCCGGAGAGCTCCCGAAGCCGCCAACGCGCCGCCGGTTCAGCGCACTTCGCGACAGCCGCGAGAGATCGGGCGCAGCGCCGCACCAAGCGAGCGGGCCCCGGCAGGGCGCCCGCCGACGGCACAGCAGAGGGATCGCGCGTGACCAACATTCCGGAGACGGGCCGGACCCCACGGGTCCGGATACGGCTCGTCGTCATTCAGATACTCGTCTTCTCGCTCCTTCTCACCCTCGGCGGCAGACTGTGGTATCTCCAGATCCGCAAGGGCGACGTCTACTCCCAGCAGGCGTCCGCCAATAACGTCCAGCGGGTCGTCCAGCCCGCGTTACGCGGCTCCATCCTCGACGCACGCGGTGTCCCGATCGCCGACAACGAGACCCGGCTCGTCGTCTCCGCCTCCCGTACCGAGCTGCTGACGATGGACGACGACGGCGCGGCGGTCCTCACCAAGCTCGCCGGCGTTCTGGGCATGAAGCCCGAGCGGGTCAGGGAGAAGGTCCGGCTCTGCGACGCGAAGACGCCGCAGCCGTGCTGGAACGGTTCGCCGTATCAGCCGATCCCCATCACCGACCAGGACACCGCCCGGCAGGCGCTCCAGATCCGCGAGCGCGCCGAGGAGTTCCCCGGCATCTCCGCCGAGCCGGTGGCCGTGCGCCGCTATCCCGGCCCGGGCGGGGCCAACACCGCGCAGGTGCTGGGCTATCTCTCGCCCGTCTCCGATCAGGAGATCCGGCGGGCCCAGCACACCGACTCGCCCTATCTCCGCTCCGACCAGGTGGGTCGCAGCGGTCTTGAGCGCGAGTACGACGACGAGCTGCGCGGCAGGGCGGGTGTGACCCGTTACGAGGTGGACAATCTCGGCCGGGTCATCGGCGAGGCCGAGAGCGACCCGGCTCAGCCCGGCTCGAACCTGGTCACCACCATCGACGCCCGCGTCCAGCGCATCGCCGAGTACGAGCTGAACGAGGCCCTGAAGGAAGCCCGCAAGGAGTGGGACCGCAACACCAGGGAGAACTACAAGGCGGACTCCGGCGCGGTCGTGGTGATGGAGGCCAGGACGGGCCGGGTCGTCGCCATGGCGTCCAATCCGACGTACGACCCGAACGCCTGGGTCGGCGGCATCTCCGCCGAGGACTACGGGAAGCTCACGGGCAAGGGCTCCAATCTCCCGCTGCTGAACCGCGCGATCCAGGGCCAGGCGGCTCCGGGCTCCATATTCAAGGTCGTTCCGACCACGGCCGCGGTCAACGCGGGTTACCCGTTCGACGGCCGCTACGACTGCTCCAGCTCGTACTCGATCGGCGGCCGGAGTTTCGGGAACTTCGAGTCCAGGGGGTACGGCCCCATCAGCCTCGGCCGGGCGCTGGAGGTCTCCTGCGACACCGTGTACTACCGGCTGGCGCACAAGGAGTGGCGCGAGGACGGCGGTCTCATGCCGAAGAAGGGCGCCGACGACTGGTTCTACAAGACCGCCCACCAGTTCGGCCTCGGCAAGGTGACCGGCATCGATCTGCCCAACGAGGTCAGCGGACGCGTCCCCGACCACGAGTGGAAGCAGAAGTACTGGGAGGCCAACAAAGACGCCTGGTGCGAGCAGGGGAAGAAGGACGGCAGTTACGTCGAGCAGATCGCCTACGAGAACTGCCGCCAGGGCAACCAGATACGGGCCGGTGACTCCGTCAACTACTCCATCGGGCAGGGCGACACCCTCGCCACCCCCATCCAGATGGCCTCGATCTACGCGGCCATCGCCAACGGCGGCACCCTCTACCAGCCCTCCGTCGGCAAGGCGATCGTCAGCGCCGACGGCAGAAGCGTGAAGGAGATCAAGCCCAAGGCGCAGCGCAGGCTGCCCATGACGAAGGAGACCCGCGACGCGATAGACGGCGCCCTCGCGGGGGTCGCCACCCGTGGCACGGCCGAATGGCGGTTCGGCGGCTGGCCGCAGGACGAGATACCGATGCACGCCAAGACGAGCACCGCCGAGGTCTACGGCAAGCAGACCACCTCGTGGTTCGCCACGTACACCAAGGACTACTCGATCGTCCTGACGATCTCCCAGGGCGGTACGGGCTCCGGCGCCTCGGCGCCCGCCGTGCGCAAGATCTACAACGCGCTGTACGGCGTCTCCGAGGACGGTGTCATCGACAAGGAGAAGGCGCTCCTCTACACGCCGCAGCGGAGTCTGCCGAAGATCGGGCCGGACGGTTCGGCCGACCTCCCGAAGAAGGCGGGTTACGAGCCCCGGAAGCGGGAGACGGCCGCCGGCGGGGTGCTCGCGCGGACGACGGGCAGGCGCGACTGACGGACGGCGGGCCGCTCGGCGGGGCGTTCACCGGTTACGCCGAGCGGCAGGCCCCTTCGCTGGACACCCCGCCGAGCGGCCGGGCGATCCGCGTCAGCCGGGCCCGGCCGGTCCCGCCGGCGTTCAGGACCCGGCGGGCGTCACCCGGGTCACCCGGCCGTCTGCGTCGGCCTCCAGATATCCGCTGCTGTAGGCGTCGGACAGATAGACGGCCATCGCCGCGGACGTGTTGAAGAGCTCGTTCGGCTGCCGGATCGACAGATAGCGCAAGGTCGGCTTCTCGACGTTCAGATCGTTCTCCGCCCGCTTCAGCAGCGCGGGGAGCGCGTCCCAGTCGAACGCGTCGAGACTCACCGGCAGGTCGCCGCCCTTCAGGGAGCCGCTGTTCGAGCTCCGGGAGACGCCCTGGCCGACGTAGTAGGTGTAGGTGTCGTACCGCTTGTCGCTGCCGTCCACCATGCCCCGCGCCAACAGATACCCCGGATACACGACCAGATAGCCCACCTGGTCGGTGCCCATCTCGGCCTTGAGCTTCTTGAGGGCCACGCGGATGCCGCCCGGTGTCAGCAGATCCGCGGCCTTCGCTTTCCCCTTCCCATCCCCCGTCTCCTTCGGTGCGTCCTGCCCCGGCCGCGAAGCGGACGGTGTGCCGGAGGGTGTGACGGACGATGTCCCGGACGGCCGGGCACTGGGCGTGCGCGAGCCGGCGTCGGCCCCGCCCGATGACGCGGACGGGGAGCCGTCGCCGTCCGCGTCGCCCAGCGGCAGCGTCCACACCAGCACCCCCGTCAGCACCATGCCGAGGATCGAGGAGCCGATCGCGGCACGGCGGGAGCGCCGGCCCCGGCGCTCATCCGCCGGAGCGGGCCCGGCGGCGGCCGGCCGGGGAGCGGCGTCCTGAGCAGCGGACGGCCCGGCGGGCGGGACCGTCCGCTCGCCGGGGTACGGCCCGGCAGGCGGGGCCGCCGGGGGCGACAGCCGGTAGGACGTCGTCCCCGGCCGTACGGAGGGGTCCGCGTCGCCCCGTACAGCCGCGGCCAGCATGCGGTCCACGGTCTCCGCGTCCGGCCGCGCCGCCGGGTCCCTGACCAGCACGGCGCCCAGCACCCCGGCCAGCGCTCCCGCCCGGACCGGCGGCGGCAGCGGGTCGTAGAGGACGGCGGCGAGGGTGGCCAGCGTCGTACCCCTGCGCAGTGGATGACGGCCCTCGACCGCGACGTACAGCATCATCGCCAGCGACCACAGATCGGCGCTCGGACCTCCGTCGCCCCCGGTGATCCGCTCGGGGGCCATATAGTCCGGCGTGCCGATCATGGACCCGGTCGCGGTCAGCGCGGTCGACTCCCGGATGGCGGCTATGCCGAAGTCGGTGAGGACGGGGCGGCCGTCCGGCCGCAGCAGCAGCGCGGACTCCGGGTCGTACTCGGCGAGCCCGGGATCGGGCGGCCTCACCTCCTTGAGCGCCACGGCCCGGTCCAGGACCAGATCGCGTGCCCGCCACACCGTGCCCATGCCGCCGCCGCCGAGGCGCGTCTCCAGCGCGAACCGCCCGTCGATGACCCGTCTGCCGCTCTCCCCGCCGCTCATGGCCGGGAGCATACGAGACGGCGGGCGCCGGGCCGCACGCGGTCGCCCGCTCCCCGGTGCGGCACCGGGGAGGGCGGCTGGGGCGAGCGCGGCTCACCGCTCCGGGGCGACGGCGATCTCCCGGAACTCCGCGCGCGCGTCCTCGGTGTAGGCCCCCACGCTCCCCGCCGTATAGGGGCGTTCCCGGTCGGTGAAGGCGACCACCGTGCGTCCGTCCACCGACACCGTCATCCGGGCGCCGCGCTGCCGCACCCGGACCTGCGACCAGTCGCCGACCGGGAAGCGGGGCAGACCGGTGGCCAGGAACCGCTGTCCGCCCCGGTATTCGGGATCCCGTTTGCCGAGCTCCCAGCCGTTGGGCTTGAGCGCCAGATAGTAGAAGTGCTCGGGGTCGGTGTACGCCCACACCAGCCAGGCCACTTCCCACGGATTGGGGCTCGCCGCCCTGAGCTGCTCGGCGGTGCGCATCCGGGCCCGGTAGTCCAGCCGTTCATAGCGCTCGGTGGAGATCACCAGACAGGCATGGGTGCGTTTGCGCTCGCTCGCGGCGTGCGGGGTGAGCGTCAGCTCGTCCGCTCCGCCGGTGTTGGTTCCATAGCCGTGGAACACCGACCGCCAGGGGCCGTGGACCGATCCGTCCCGCCAGGACTCGACCGACGGCGTCCGCCGTTCCCCGTCCCACCGGTCCACCACCGCCATGCCGACGGCCGCCGTCAGGGCGAGGGCCAGGACGAGCCCTCCGATCCGCAGACGGTGACGCCATCGCGTGGGCCTCATACCACCGGATCATACGAGCCGGCCGGATCGCCGTGCCCTGGTACGGAGGAGGCGGCCGGATCACCCGGCGGGCGCGCGCCGTCCCCCGGAGCGCCCTGGGCACCGGCCCCGGCGCCGAAGGGCGCGATCCCCGGGCCGGGGGCGCCGCCGAAGTCCCCGTTGAGCCGCGCCACGATACGGTCGGCGGCCCGGCCGTCGCCGAACGGGTTCCCCGGCGCCGCCATCCTCCGGTACTCGGCCGGATCGTCCAGCAGCCGCTGGGCGGCGGCCAGGATCAGCTCGGGGTCGGTGCCCACCAGCCGGGCCACCCCCGCCTCCACCGCCTCCGGGCGCTCGGTGGTGGTCCGCAGCACCAGCGCGGGCTTCCCCAGGCTCGGGGCCTCCTCCTGGAGCCCGCCGGAATCGGTCAGCACCAGATCGCAGTCGGCCAGGGTGGCCACGAAGTCCAGATAGCCGAGCGGGTCCACCACCGTCACCCCGGGGTGGCCCGCCAGCTCCGGGAGCAGGGCCTCGCGCACCGCCGGGCTGCGGTGCAGCGGCAGCGCGATCTCCACATCTCCCCGGTCCGCCAGCCGGCGCAGCGCCGCGCCCATCGCACGCATCCGGTCGCCCTGGTTCTCCCGGCGGTGCAGGGTCAGCAGCACCTTCCGCAGGCCGGTGCGGAAGGCGCTGAGCCCGCCGCCCTGCTCCCGTACCCAGAGCAGATTGTCGACCACGGTGTTGCCCGTGGTGATCACCTGACCGGCCGGCACTCCCTCGGCGTGCAGATGGCCGGCGGACCGCGCGGTGGGGGCGAAGTGCCAGCGCGCCACCCGGCCGATCAGCCGGCGGTTGAGCTCTTCGGGGAAGGGGTTGTCCGGTACGCCGGTACGCAGGCCCGCTTCGACATGGGCGACGGGTGTGCGCTCGTAGAACGCGGCGAGCGCGCCGCAGAAAGCTGTGGTGGTGTCGCCCTGGACCACCACCAGATCGGGCTGTTCGGCGCGGATCACCTCGCCCAGCCGTTCCACCAGACGGGCGGTGAGCTCCGAGAGCCGCTGCCGCTCCCGCATCACCGCCAGATCGGTCTTCACCCCGACGCCGAGCAGGCCGAGCATCTGCTGAAGCATCTCCCGGTGCTGGCCGGTGGTCACCACCATCGGCCGGAACAGCGGGGATGCGGTCATCGCCCGTACCACCGGGGCCAGTTTGATGGCCTCCGGGCGGGTGCCGAGCACGACCATGGTGCGGACGCCGCCGTCCGTGGACGGGGAGTGCGGTCTGCCTGATAAGGACATGGGTCTCCCTTGGCGAGATGAGCGGAAGGAGCGCGTTACGGAGCGGAACAGGGCGGTGCGGAACGAGCGTGGGGTGCACCGGCGCGGGGAGTCGTGTCGTACGGGGTCAGCTGCGGTCGGTCTTCAGCCAGGTCCGTTTGCCGGTGATCGCCCGCCACAGCCCCCACCACCCGGCCGCGAACCAGATATAGCCGTAGAGGACGAAGGCGTGGCCGAGGCGCACCGCGTGGAGTGCGCTGATCGACCGCTCGCGCCGGTGGTAGACGAATCCGTAGATCCAGGCGGAGGTGAACGACAGCACATAGGGGCCGATGAACCACATCGTGGAGACCATGGGATGACCGGTCCGGATCGTTCCGATGATCGCGCCGAGCACGGCGACCAGGAAGGAGAGCGGCAGTACCGAGGTGAGCAGGATCAGCACCGGGCTGGAGAGGTGGTAGATGAGGTCCATCGCCGCCCGGCGGCCGGGGACCTCACGCAGTATCAGCGGGGCCAGATGGGCCGACTGGAGATGTCCCTGGAACCAGCGGGAGCGCTGGCGGACCAGCCGCCGCAGATCGAGCACGGCCTGCTGGGAGACGGCGGCCGTGGTGCAGTACTGATTGGTCCAGCCGCGCGCGATCAGCCGGACGCCCAGGTCCAGATCCTCGGTGAGGCTGTCGCTCCAGGGGTTCTCGCCCAGCGAGTCGAGCGCCGACAGCCTCATGAACTGGCCGTTGCCGCCCATGCCGACGCTGCCGATGAATCGTCGGGCGCTCTGGAAGATATCGCCGTAGACGACGAACTCCATGTCCTGGAGCCGGGCGAGCAGCCCCTCCCGGCGGTTGTACATCCGGACACCGATCTGGGCGGCGCCGGTCCACGGGTCGTTGAAGAACGGGTCGACGGCGTCGATCACATGGCGGTCCAGCCTGCCGTCGGCGTCCACCACGCAGACGATGACATCGTGTGGATCGCGGTCGCCGAGCAGACTCGACGCGCGTAGCAGCCGGACGCCGTCGTTGAGCGCCGCGCCTTTGCCCCGCCGGGCGTCGGGCAGATGGCGCTGGTGGAGCCAGACCCGCTGGGGGTCCGCCGATCGCGCGATCTCGGCCGTGCGGTCCTCGGACGCGTCGTCGATGACCAGGGCGACGCAGTTCCCGGCCGGCAGCGCGGTGATCCGGGCGAGGCTCTCGCCGAGCACCATTTCCTCATTGAGGCAGGCGAGCATAAAGACATAGAAGCGCTGGTCGCCGGTGTCGGGGCGGTGCGGCACCTTACGGCGGGAGAGCAGAAAGAGGCCAAAATTATATGTTCCGGCCATCGCGATGAGGCCGACACTTGCCCATATCAGCGGTACATCGGTCACGACCGGTCCGCCGCGGCCCGGTCCTGCCACCCTGTGGGGCCGACACCGGTCACGGAGGTTCGTGCTCGTAATCGCAGACGCGCCGCCAGCAGTCCGAGAGCGACCAGGCAGTACAGCAGAAACCCCGCGCCGGCGGTCGCCTGTAGAACTCTGGCCACCTCGATCCCGGGTATCTCGTCCGGTGCCACCGCCAAGCCCACCAAGGGCAGCGTTGATCCCAGAGCAGACCTACCGTACATCGTCCCCCCACCTTCAACTCTGCGCAGGAGCGGCTGGCGCGTCCCCAACGGACCGGCCTCTGCGCGCCTACGGAAAGTACCAGACGGATCCACCCGGAGGGGGTATTCTGTTGAAATTTCAAGGCTTGATTTTTCTGCCCCCATGCCCCATTGACAGCCGACCGGAATCGTCAGAAGAATCCCGGGTCGTTGAGCTCCACAATCCGCTTGTGGAAATCTGTGGTGGCCCGGGCATGGCCTCTTGCGCTACGAATCGGCCATGATCCGTCGCCTTCTCAGAGTCTTGTTCCACGCAATGCGGGACCAGAATCGAGGGGGTAAAAAGAGTATGCGCGAACCCTGGAGAAGCTGGAGAAGATCGCGGCCGGCCTGGCTGGCTCTGATCGCTCTCGCCATCGCCACTCTGATGGCGAGCAGCCTGCTGACTCCGACGGCCGCGGCGGCCCGGGGCGGCCGGGGGGACGTCGACCGGATGGCCTCGCAGGACCTCGCCACCGGTCTGGACGCCAAGGATCTCAAGGGCTGGGCCGCCGCGCAGCGGTCGGCCGACGCCGAACGCCGCGCCGAATCGGCCGGAAAGAGCTCCAGCGAAAAGCGGACATCGAAGCAGATCCGGCGCTCCGAGGCCGCCGGGCCGATGCCGAGGCGGGCGCCGCGCGCACCGCTGCCGGGCCAGGCCAAGACGCTGGTCCTGTACGACAACGCGGGCCCGTTCGGCCACCTCGGCGAGTTGTACGCGATGGGGGTGGCGAACCTCGGCGGACGCTTCGGCACCGTGACCGCCAAGCCGGTCCAGGAGTACACCCCCGCCCTGATGGAGACCTACGACGCCACCGTCTACATCGGCTCCACCTACTACAGCGACACGCTTCCGGACGCCGTGCCCCAGGACTTCTACCTGGACACCTTGTTATCCGAGCGTCCGGTGATCTGGATGGGCGGCAATATCTGGAACATGGCGAACTCCATCAGCATCCAGGAGTTCGAGTTCCGGTACGGCTGGGATCCGACGTCGTCCTACTACGACAACGGCAGCGGAATCGGCCAGGTCACCAAGGTCAATTACAAGGGCCAGACGCTCACCCGCAAAATGCCCTTCGGCCAGGACGCCGGCGTGCTCCGTCCCAAGATCAGCACCAACCCGGGCGCCGCGCCGGTCACCGAGATCGCCACGGCGGTGGACACCACCGGCGGCGGGGCCGCGACCTTCCCGTGGGGGCTGCGCTCCGGCAATCTGACCTACCTCGGCGAGATCCCCTTCACCTTCGTCTCGGAGTCGGACCGGATCATCGCCTTCCATGATCTGCTGTTCGACGCGCTCGCCCCGCAGACGGCGGAGCAGCACCGGGCCATGGTGCGCCTGGAGGACATCACACCGCTGTCCGACGCCACCCGGCTCCGGGCGATCGCCGACTATCTGAAGTCGCAGAACATCCCCTACGGCATCAACGTCATCCCGGTCTACAACGACCCCAAGGGCGTGCAGAGCAACGGTGTGCCGCGTACCGTGCGGCTCTCCCAGCGGCCCGGTCTGGTGAGCACCATCAAGTACATGCTGGCCAACGGCGCGGTGCTGATGGATCACGGCTACACCCATCAGTACTCGAATGTGAACAACCCGTACAACGGTCTGTCGGCCGACGACTTCGAGTTCTTCCGCGCTCACGAGGAGACGCCGAACGGCGCGGTGATCTACGACGGTCCGGTGACCGAGGACTCCGACGCCTGGGCCCAGGGCAGGGTCACCGCCGCGCTGGCCGAGTTCGCGCGGGTCGGGCTGCCGAAGCCCCGGCTGTGGACCACCCCGCACTACGCCGCTTCGGCCACCGACTACAAGGTGTTCGCGCGCAACTTCGAGGCCCGGCTGGAGCGTTCGCTGTACTTCGCCGGGACGCTGACCGGCACCCCGGTCGACTCCAGCCGCTACCTCGGCCAGTTCTTCCCGTACCCGGTGACGGACGTCTACGGCACCAAGGTGCTGCCGGAGAACATGGGCAGCTACGAGCCGGTGGGCCACAACAACAACCCGCCCCGGCTTGAGGCCGACCTGATCAACAACGCCAAGGCCAACCTCGCCGTACGGGACGGCTTCGCCAGCTTCTACTACCACCCGTACCACGATGTGGCGCCGCTGAAGAAGGTCGTGGAGGGCATCGTGGCCCTCGGCTACACCTTCGTCAGCCCGGAGAGCCTGCTCTGATCCGGCCTGCTCCACGGCCTGCTCCACGGCCTGTTCCACCTCTGCTCCACGGCCTGTTCCACCTTTGATCCACCTCTGCTCCACCTCTGCTCCACCCCTGCTCCAACTCGCACCGCCCGCCGTTCCCGGTCCGCCTCGCGCGGGCCGGGAACGGCTCGCGTCATCCGGGCCCGCTCCGGCCCGGGAAAGGCCCGGTCCCGATGAGAGCGCTGAGGCGGGCGGCCACCGTGGCGGCGGCCATGGCCGTACTGGCCGTACTGACCGGATGCGGCGCGGGCGGGGACGGCCCGCCCGCGCCGGACGAGCGGATACAGGGGGTCACCCTGCCCGCCTGGGGAGTCGACGACTACGACCGGCCCGAGGCCCGGGAGTATCTGCGGCAGATCGCCGACACCGGCGCGCGGTGGGTGGTCTTCACCCCCACCTGGTACCAGAACGGGACCGTCCGCTCCCTGCCGCGCACCAGCGAGGAGACGGCGAGCGACAACAGTGTGCGCAGGATCGTCGCACTGGCCCGCTCCATGGGGCTGAAGGTGATGCTCAAACCGCATGTGGATCTGGTGGACGGCGGTGATCGGGCGGAGATCCGGCCCGCCGACCGGGACGCCTGGTTCACCGCGTACGAGCGCTTCATCACCCACTACGGGCGGCTGGCGCGGGAGCTGAACGTGGAGCAGTTCGCCGTGGGCACCGAGCTGGCCGGCACCTCGGGCGACCGCCGGCGGTGGACGAAGGTGATCACCGCGGTGCGCGAGGTCTACGACGGCCCGCTGACTTATGCCGCCAATTATGACGAATACGCCCGCGTCCGGTTCTGGGGCGCGCTCGATCTGATCGGCGTGGACGCCTACTGGCCGCTCGCCGAGTCCGCCACGGCCGACCCCGCGCGGCTCGCGAAGGGCTGGCGGCCGATCGTCGCGGAACTCGCCGCGTTCGCCGCCCGGCAGAACAGAAGGATCCTGTTCACCGAGGCGGGATATGTCAGCCAGCGCGGCACCGCGTCCGCGCCGTACTCCTGGACCGTCAGCGAGCGCACCGGGGCCGCGGAGCAGTCCGCCGCCTATCAGGCCCTGCTGACCGCGTTCGACGGCCGGGCGTGGTGGGCCGGGGTGTGCTGGTGGATGTGGGACGACTGGCCGGACAGCGGCGAGACCGAACGACGGCTGGCCTACACCCCGCACGGCAAGCCCGCCGAGGAGGTGCTGCGCCGCTGGTGGCGGGAGTGACCGGGGCGGGCGCGAGCCGTGGCCGGGCAGGGCCTCCCGGCAGCCGGGGCCGGTGCTCGGTTCCGGGGCCGGCTGCCGTACTGCCGCCCAAGGCGCGTCCACGGCCCGGCGCGTGTCCACGGTCCCGGGGGCCGGTCCGTCGTCACGCGGTCCGTCGTCACGCGGTCCGTCGTCACCCGGTCCGTCGTCACCCCGCCGGACGGCGGCGGCCGGAGGCGCGAGGCCCGGTGGCCGTGCCGTCGGCCGGGGGCAGGGTCGCGGTCACCTCCAGGCCGCCGTCCGGCAGCGGAACCGCCGTGGCGTCGCCGTTGTGCGTCCGCGCCACCGCCCGCACGATGGACAGACCGAGCCCGCTGCCCCGGGCGGAGCCGACCCGGTCGGTCAGCCGGCGGAACGGCTCGAAGAGCACGGGGATCTCATGCGTCCCGATGACCGCGCCGGTGTTGGCGACGGTGATGCGGACACCCGCGCGGCCGGTGCCGGTCGTCACCCGGATCCAGCCTTCGGGACGGTTGTACTTGACGGCGTTGTCGACCAGATTGCGGACGAGCTGTTCGAGGAGTACGGGGTCGCCCACAGCGGGCGCGGCCCCCGCCTCGACCGTGATCGTGATCCCCCGCGCCGTGGCCGCCGGGCCCGCCTGGCCGACCACGGCCCCGGCTATCGCGGCGAGATCGACGGGCAGCCCCCCGGTGACCGTGCTCTCGGCGCGCGCCAGCGTCAGCAGCGAGTCGATCAGCCGCTCATGGCGTTCGTTGACGGCGAGGAGGTTCTCCCCCAGCCGCTGCACCTCCGCGGGCGCACCCGGCCGGGCCACGGCGACCTCGACCAGGGTCCGCCCCACGGCCAGCGGCGTCTTGAGCTCATGCGCGGCATTGGCGATGAACCGGTCCTGCCCGGCGAACGCCTCGTCGAGACGGTCGAGCATGCTGTCGAAGGAGTCGGCGAGACGCTTCACCTCGCCCGGCGGTTCATCGAGGTCGATACGCCGGTGCAGGGTGCGGCCCGCGATGCGCTCGGCCGTCGAGGTGATGCGGTTGAGCGGACGCAGCAGTCTGCCCGCGACCAGCCAGCCCGAGGTGGTGGCGACGATCCCCACGCCGAGGACGGCGAGTCCGCCCTTGGCCATGAGGTTCTTCTGCATGGAGTCGAGCACGGTCGCGCGGGACGCCGGATCGATCAGCACCGGCTCCGAGGTCGCGTACCCCCACCGCTCCTCCGACGGCCGGATGGTCGGCTCCGAGCTCTCCGGCGGCGCGGGCCGCTTCCCGTCGGGCAGCACCGTCCGCCCGGGAGAGGGCTGCGCGGTGGGGGACGTCCTGTCCGTGGGCAGCGGCTCGTCCGGGGACGGGGGCACAGGGACCGGTTGGACGGCGGTGAACGGCAGATTGAGGGTGTACTCCATGCTGTTGCCCACCAGGATCAGGGCGCCGCCGAAGATCGCCGCCCCGGCCACGAAGAACATCAGACCGAAGACGACGGTGAGCCGGACCCTGAGGCTGCCGCCGAGCGCGCGCAGGATCACCGGATGCGGTAGCCGACGCCGGTGAGGGTCTCGATGACCGGCTCGTCCCCGAGCTTGCGCCGCAGGGAGCGCATGGTGACCCGGACGACCGTGGTGAACGGGTCGACGTTCTGGTCCCAGGCGCGCTCCAGCAGCGCTTCGGCCGACACCGGGGCGCCCTCGGCCCGCAGCAGCTCCTCCAGCACCGCGAACTCCTTGCGGGACAGGGGGATGTACCGGCCGTCGCGGGTGATCTGGCGCAGATGGGTGTCGAGCCGGATGCCGGCCCGTTCGAGCACGGGGGGAACCGCGGGCCGTGAGCGGCGGCCCAGGGCCCGTATCCGCGCGACGAGTTCGGCGAACGCGAAGGGCTTGGTCAGATAGTCGTCGGCGCCGAGCCCGAGCCCCGCGACCCGTTCGGCCACCGTGGTGGAGACCGTGAGCATGAGGACCCTCACCTCGGCTCCGGAGGCGACGGTGCGCCGGCAGACCTCGTCCCCGTGCACCAGAGGGAGATCACGGTCGAGGACCATGACGTCATAGGCGTGGACGGCCGTGTTCTCCAGCGCCGCCGCGCCGTCGTGGACCACGTCCACCGCGAACCCTTCGTGACGGAGCCCCTCCGCCATCGCCTCGGCGAGCATCTCCTCGTCCTCGACCAGCAGCACTCTCATGCGTTCCCGCCCGCTCCTCACCCGGATGACCTGCGACAAGTATCCGGGTCCGAGGTGAAATCCGTGTGAGCGGGTTTGCTCACCGCGGCAGTACGGCCCATGGAGTCCACTGGTGAGCGTCCCCCCGACGCTCCCAGTCCCCGCGTGGACCGCGGTCGCTCGCCCCCTCACAGAGGCAGATCCACCATGTCGCCAGACCTGCTCGCCACCGCCCCGGACCGTGATCGCGCCGATGCCGGACAGCGGCGTGCCCGTCCGGACTCCGCTCCGCGATCCCGGCGGCGGATGAGCAGACGTAAGCGCGCCTCCCCCCGGAAGAAGGCGTTCCGGGCGCTGACCGCGCTGCTCTGCGCGGGGACCGTGGCCTGGGCCGCACACGCGGTACGGCCTGACTCCCCCGGCCCCTCAGACCCGGCTCCCGCTCCGGCTCCCGCTCCGCCGGACCAGGCGGAGCGGTCGACTCCGGCGGACACCGTGACGGACGATCCCAAGCCGCCCTCGCCGAAGCCGAGGGACTCCCCCGAGCCGCCGAAGGCCCCCCGGTACCAGGAGAACGGGCCCGGCACCTATACCTGGGCCGAGGGGACCGGCCGGCGCGTGGGCAGCGGAGGCAGGCTCATCCGCTACGGGGTGAAGGTGGAGGACGGCACCGGCCTGGACGCCGGGAAGACGGCCGATGAGATCGACGGCATCCTCCGCGACCGGCGCGGCTGGACCCGGCAGGGCGCGGCGTCCTTCCAGCGGGTCGGCTCACCGCCGTACGACATGGTGGTGCACGTGGTCTCGCCGGGGACGACCGACCGGCTCTGCGGGGCCTGGGGGCTGGACACCGGCGGCGAGGTCAACTGCGCCAACGCGCCCGATCTGGTGGTCAACGTACGGCGCTGGGTCGAGCTGAGCGAGCAGTACCCGGACCGGGCCCATGACTACCACGCGCTGATCATCAACCACGAGGTCGGCCATGTGCTCGGCTACGGCCACCGGGGCTGCGCCGGTCCCGGGCGGCCCGCGTCGGCGATGATGCAGCAGATCAAGGGGCTCAAGGGCTGTGTTGCCAACCCTTGGGTGCACGACGAGGACGGGAGCTTCATCGGCGGGCCGAAGGTGCCGTGAAGGAAGCCGAGTCGGACGGAAGGACGGCTCGCACCTCGTACGTGTGAATGCGGAGGGGAGTCTCGGCGCGGCGCCCAGGTCGGCGCCCACACTGTGCGGGGGCCGCGAGCGGTTGACCGGTCCGCAATGAGCAAGGGGCGGGCTGACACGGCACCAGGACCCTCCTGGACCGCTTGAGCTGTGAATGACCGTCATATCTCGACTCCCGACGAGAGGTCATGGATCGTGACACAGCCGTTCGAGCTTCCGGTCTTCTATGTGCCCCATCCGGCTCGCCTGAACCCGCATCTGGAAGAGGCCCGGGCGCACTCGGGACAGTGGGCGCTCCGGATGGGCATGCTGGACACGCCCAGGCCCGGTGGCGGCGTGGTCTGGGACAAGGCCGCGCTGGACGCGATGGACTACGCGCTGCTCTGCGCCTACACCCACCCGGACTGCGACAGTCCCACCCTGGACCTGGTGACCGACTGGTATGTGTGGGTCTTCTTCTTCGACGACCACTTCCTGGAGCAGTTCAAGTACTCGCGCGACCTGCGCGGCGCCAAGGCGTATCTGGACCGGCTCAATCTGTTCATGACCGCCGACGGGGCGGCGCCGGAGCCGGCCAACCCCGCCGAAGCGGGGCTGGCCGACGTGTGGCGGCGTACCGCTCCGGCGATGTCGGCACAGTGGCGGCGACGGTTCCGCACCAGCACCCACAACCTCATGGTCGAGTCGATGTGGGAGCTGGAGAACATCGACCGGGGCAGGATCGCCAACCCCATCGAGTATGTGCAGATGCGGCGCAGGGTGGGCGGGGCCCCCTGGTCGGCGAATCTCGTCGAGTACGCCACGGGCGCCGAGGTACCGGAGCAGGTGGCCGGGGCCAGGCCGATGACGGTCCTGGCGGACGCCTTCGCCGACGCGGTGCACCTGCGCAACGACCTCTTCTCGTACCAGCGCGAGGTGCAGCAGGAGGGGGAGAACTCCAACGCGGTGCTCGTCTTCGAACGGTTCCTCGACTGCTCGACCCAGCAGGCCGCCGACCTGGTCAACGACCTCTTGACCTCGCGGCTCCAGCAGTTCGAGAACACCGCCCTGACCGAGGTGCCCGCGCTGCTGGCGGAGGAGGCCGTGCCCCCGCACCAGCAGGCGGCCGTGACCGGCTACGCCAAGGGGCTACAGGACTGGCAGTCGGGCGGGCATGAGTGGCATCTCAGGTCCAGCCGGTATATGCGCGGGGGCACCGCCCACGGGTCTGCGCCGCGCCTGGGCGGGCCGACCGGGCTGGGCACCTCGGCGGCGCTGCTCCCGGCCGGGCTGGCCCACGGTACGGCGCGCAGGCTCCGACAGCACGCCCACCAGCCGTGCCAACCCGTCGGCGCCCTGCCGCTGCCGGAGTTCTACATGCCCTTCGGCTTCCGGACCAGCCCGCATGTGGACCTCGCGCGGGAGACCACGGTGGCCTGGTCGCGGGAGATGGGCTGCTTCGACGTGGTGCCCGGGGTCGACGGCGGCGAGGTGTGGGACGAGCGGCGCTGCCGGGAGTACGATCTCGCCTACCTCACCGCGGTGTTCTACCCTGACGCGAGTCCCGAGCAGCTCACGCTCTCCGCGGACTGGGCCCTGTGGGGCACCTACTCCGACGACTACTTCGTACGGGCCTTCATGACCACCGGCGACGCGGTGGCGGGCAGGATCTGGCACGGCCGGCTCGCTGAGTTCATGCCGCTGGACGCCGGGCCGACCCCGACCCCGACCCCGACTCCGATGAGTCCGGTCGAACGCGGCCTCGCCGACCTGTGGCGGCGCACCGCCGGTCCGCTGACGGAGTCCGCCCGACGGGCCTACCGTGCGTCGGTGCTCGATATGACCGACAGCTGGGTATGGGAGTTGGACAACCAGGCCCAGCGCCGGATCCCCGACCCGATCGACTACGTCGAGATGCGGCGCAGGACCTTCGGGACTGATCTGATCATGCAGCTGGCGGCGTTCACACGCTCCGACGCCGTCCCGTCCGAGGTGTATCAGACCGGTGTGATCCGGGAGTTGGAGACCGCTGTACAGGACTGCAACAGCTTCACCAACGATCTCTTCTCCTACCAGCGGGAGATCGAGTTCGACGGTGAGATGCACAATATGGTGCTGGTCGTGGAGAACTTCCTGGGGGTGGACCGGCTCCGGGCCAGGGACATCGTCGCGCGGCTGACGACCGCTCGCGTACGACAGTTCGAGCTCCTGATCGCGGAGGACCTACCGACGCTGTTCGACGAGTTCGACTTGACCCCGGAGGCCCGGGCGGCCCTGGAGCGGTACTCGGAGGACCTCAAGCAGTACCTGGCCGGGAATCTGGAGTGGCACCGCACCACCCGGCGCTACCGCGAGACCGAGATCCGCCGCGACCACGGCCCGGCCGCCCGTTCCTTCCACCCGACCGGGCTCGGCACTTCGGCGTTCCGGATCACTTCGCTGCTGGGGTGAGGTTGACGGGCCTGGCGATGGGGGCCGCAGCGGATCAAAAAGAACCCCGGCCTCCCTGAGGAGGCCGGGGCCTTGATCGAGCGCTGGGCAGGCCTTGCACCTGCATCCCCCCACGGGAAGTGGGGTGTCTTTCCTTGGACCACCAACGCCGGTCCCACAACCGGGATTCCCGGCCGCGAGCACAAGATCAATATACCCCAGGAAGCCACCTCCCAGCACCCCGGGCCGAGACCGGCACCCGCACCCGACGGAACCGGGCCGTCCTGGTGCCGCCGCGCACCGCCAAGGCACCGCGCTGCCCGCGACGAGTGACATAAGCCCCGCCGACTCCGGAGGATTGGAATCGACGGGGCTCGGGGCCGTGAGGTTAGGCTAGACGGCGCTGGTCTGTGCGAGTGCGACCAGTCCGGCGAACGCGTCGCTGGAGACCATGAGGACCGGTCCGCCAGTCCGCTTGCTGTCACGGACAGGGACAACGCCGTGCGAGGCTGCGAGGTTGGCGGCAACCTCTACGCACTGCCCACCCTGGCCGCTGTATGTGGACGTGAACCACTGGGGGTTCACCGAGTCGACGGTCACTTAGTGCCCTTTCGAATCTGATTGATCATGGAAACAGAAGCGTCCTGTGAGAGCGCCCCTACCTGTAGCTGATGGTAGGTGGTGAGTATTGGCACTACTGATCCACTGTCACGCTCAAGGTGTCCCCGGTGGGACGACTGCGCATAGGACATCAGCGAGCGGTCCGGGAGCGTCAGGACGGTGATCGGCAGAGTGAACGGGCGACGTTCCGCCATGGTGAACGGGGCCACCTGTAGCGCCGTGTTCGGGAGTTCTGCGAACTCAACGAGACGATCGAACTGTTCATCCATGACCGCGTGTCCGCCCACGGGGCGACGGAGACAGCTTTCGTCCAGCACCACAAGCACCAGGGGTGGAGGGGTTCGGAGGAGTGAGGATTGCCGACTCGCTACCAGTGCTACTCGTTCACTGGCTTGTTCAGGCGTAGCGGCCCCGCGCATGACCTCATGATCTTCGATGGTTGATGCGTACTGCGGCGTCTGGAGCAATCCCGGTATCACCCCCACTTCGTAGAGCCTGATCTCTGCCGCTCTCGCCTCTTGCGCGACGTACTCCGGGAACCCCTCCAGAAGCGCCGTTTGCCTCACGGCGAGGCTCTGACGTTCGAACCGGTCTCCGGTGCCAAACGCCCGATCGACACTCGTCGCGAAGCGTCGAGTTGGCGGACGCCGACCAATTTCCACGGCGGAAATGTGCGACCCGGTACACCCAAGCAGTTCCCCTAGCTCCTCCTGTGTCCAGCCACGCTCATCCCGCAATCTCCGCAGACGCGCGCCGAAAGCTGCCCCGGGGCCGCTCTCGGGGTCCAGTTCCCTGCGGTTCACCATCTGACTCCCGATCAATCGAGCAATCTGTACCAGTTGAACAGCGCTA
>NZ_VCLA01000156.1:65013-83041 GCF_009600885.1 Streptomyces jumonjinensis | reverse complement strand
CGCCGCCCTCGCCATCTCCTCCAACTGGGCCAGCATCGGCATCGGATCGACCCCCACCGTCCCCGGCAGAAAGTCCGCGATCCGCTCCGGCGTCCACGCCCCCTCCGCGTACCCCGCCCTCAGCTCCCTCGGCTGCGCCCATACCGCGATCTTCGGGCCCGCGATCGTGTACACCTGGCCCGTGATCTCCCGGGCCCGGTCCGACAGCAGATAGACCACCAGGGCCGCCACATCCTCGGGCTCCCCGATCTCCTTCAGCTCCATGGGCACGTTCGCCGACATCCGGGTCCGTGCCACCGGGGCGACCGCGTTCGCCGTCACCCCGTACTTGTGCATCCCGAGAGCCGCGCTCCGCACCAGCGAGATGATCCCGCCCTTCGCCGCGGAGTAGTTGGCCTGCGCCACCGACCCCTGGTGGTTTCCGCTGGTGAACCCGATCAGCGTCCCGGAACGCTGTTTCCGCATCACCGCCGAAGCCGCCCGGAAGAGGGTGAAGGTCCCCTTCAGATGTGTGGCGACGACGGGGTCCCACTCCTCCTCCGACATGTTGAAGAGCATCCGCTCCCGCAGGATCCCCGCCACGCACACGACCCCGTCGATCCGGCCGTACTCCGCGAGCGCGGTATCCACCACCCGCTGCCCCCCGGCCATCGTCGCGATGTCGTCCGCGACGGCGACCGCCGAGCCCCCGGCCTCCGCGATCTCCTCGGCGACGGCCCCAGCGACCCCGGACTCGGGGGCGCCGCCGTCGATCGAGACCCCGTAGTCGTTGACGACGACCTTCGCGCCCTCGGCCGCCGCGCCGAGGGCGACCGCGCGGCCGATGCCCCGGCCCGCTCCGGTGACGGCGATGACCTTGCCGGTCAAGAAGTTCCCCACGCCCGGCCCCTTCCCGCAGTTTCTGACGGACCGTTAGATTTTATGTCCGGTCCGACGCCCGAGCACAAGACCCAGGAGGCCCGATCCCATGCCGCTCCCCCAACAGCAGACAGGGCAGCAGACAGGGCAGCACCCCCTCCACCCCGAGTTCCACGCGATCGCGGAACGCGTCAACAACTGGGGCCGCTGGGGCGAGGCCGATGAGCTCGGCACCCTGAACCTGATCACCGATGAGGTCGTGCGCGCCGCCGCGGCCACCGTCGCAACCGGCCGCCGGGTCCCCCTCGCCCTCCCCCTCCAGCAGGACGGCGTCCAGACCGGCATGATCCCCGGCCGGGTGAACCCCCTGCACACGATGACCCAGATCAACGACGAGGTGTTCGGCCCGGGGGCCCTCGCCGTCAGCGACGATGTCGTGACCATGGGCCTCCAGGCGGCGACCCACTGGGACGCGCTGCCCCATGTCTCGCACTCGGGCAGGATCTACAACGGCCGCTCCGCCGACACCGTCACCGCCCGCGCCGGGGCCCGCTTCAGCGGCATCGGCACGATCCCGTATCTCGTCTCCCGGGGCGTACTGCTCGATGTGGCCCGCGCCAAGGGGCTCGACCGGCTGGCCCCGGATGACGCGGTGACCCCCGAAGATCTCGACGAGGCGGCCGAGTTCGGCCGGGTCGCCGTCGCCCCGGGGGATGTCGTCCTGGTGCGGACGGGCCAGATCGGGCGGTATCTCGGGGGCGACCGGCACGGCTACGGCTTTCCGTCCCCGGGGCTGTCCGTGCGCACCCCCGAGTGGTTCCACGCCCGCGATGTCGCCGCCGTGGCGAACGACACCCTCACCTTCGAGATCATCCCGCCGGAGATCGACGGCCTCTGGCTCCCCGTACACGCCCTCCATCTGGTCGAGATGGGGATGATCCAGGGCCAGAACTGGAATCTGGAGACGCTGTCCGCCGTCTGCGCGCAGGAAGAGCGCTACTCCTTCCTGCTCTGCGCGATGCCCGAGCCCTTCACCGGCGGGACGGGGACCCCGGTGGCCCCGGTCGCCGTCTTCTGACACGGCGTCGCCCCGGCCCCCGCATGCTGCGGGAAACCGGGGCGACAGGAGCCGGGTTCAGGCGGTGCTGTCGCGCCGCCGCCGGAGCCGGAACCGGCGGAGTACGAAGGCGCCGCCCGCGAGAGCGAGCGCCGCGCTCGCACCGCCGACGATCAGCGGGGTCGAGGACGACGCGTCGGCGCTCTCGCGCGCGGTGCCGTAACCGCTGGACAGGCCCTTGCTGTCGTAGTCGGAGCCGGGCAGCTTGTCGGCGTAGCGGGCCCTGACCAGCTTCTGGTAGTCGCTGAGCGAGACCGACGACTTGCCGTCGAGACCCTCCTTGGCCTGATCGTTGAGCGGTGCGACGGTGGTGAGCTTCAGCTGGTACCAGGCGCGCAGCTGCGGCTCGGTGAACACCAGGGTCCCCAGGGTGGCCTTGCCGGCGTACGTGGTGTCGCTGTCGCCGTCGCGCACGGCTGCCAGATGCCAGCCGCCGCCTTGAGTCGCACCGAGCATGACGGTGACGTTGCGGCCGTTGACGGCGACGTTCAGCGAGGACACGAGATAGCTCAGCTTGATCGCCTCGGTGGCGATCGGTTGGGCCGTCCCCGCGACGAAGCCCGCCGTGATCTCGTTCAGCGCCACCGGGTCCTTGATCGTGAACGTCGGCAGACCCTCGCAGGGATCGGCCTTCTCGGGGACCTTCAGCGGTGTCCGGGAGCCGCCCTCGGGCACCGGCACGCTGAGGAAGCGGCAGACGGCCTCACGGACGGCGGGCGACTTCACCGCGTCGAGGGCGGCCTGATAGTCGGGGATGGCGGCGGCGCCGGCCGGGCCGGCGATGGACAGCAGTGCGAACGCGCTCAGCGCCAGGACGATGGAGAGCCGGGAGATACGAGAGGTCTCCCGCTTGACAGCCGTTCGTTGATGTCGCATGTCGCCCGCCTCTACGAGGAGATACCGATCCGGGAGTGGGTCCACTTGAACGAGCTGTTGTTCACGTAGTCGTTGTAGTTCCACCAGGTGTACGTGGCGGTGTTCGGCCATGGATCGGCGACGGCGATGGTGTTGTTCGATGTGTCGTAGCCGTAGACGACGTTCATATGGCCGCCGCCGGATGTCCACCCGATGCGGGCGCCGATCGGCCGGTACGCCTTGACGTCGGTGCTCACC
The DNA here is from genome assembly GCF_009600885.1 of Streptomyces jumonjinensis. Lineage (GTDB taxonomy): Bacteria > Actinomycetota > Actinomycetes > Streptomycetales > Streptomycetaceae > Streptomyces > Streptomyces jumonjinensis. Next base: position 79,953 of record NZ_VCLA01000156.1, on the reverse strand, counting down.
TGGTTGAACGACGCCGCGCTGTTGAGGCCCGTGCCGGGCCTGCTCATGCCCAGGTCCCACCAGGCGTTCGCCATGTCCTCAAGCCTGGCGGGCTGGTTGTTGCAGCTGGGGCCGCCGCTGTAGCGGGCGGCGCGATTGCAGAAATCCGTCTGTGTGGTGCCGTAACCGTGGTACTGCGCGATGGTGAGCCCGGAGGCGACCCAGCACCACTGGGACTTCTCCTGCTTCAGCATGTTGATGTTGTTGTAGGCCGAATCCGCCTGGGCCGTGCCGCCTGTGGTGAGGAGTAACGCCGAGGCTGTCAGCGCGATGCCCGACGCGGTGATCGACAACCTGAATCCGCCCATATTCCTGCCTTCCCGTGTGGGTAGGACGAGTGCCTAGCGATCTGGCAGGGATATGACAGCGCGAAACTCCGATGGCAAATAGAGGTCGCACAGGAAATACAGCCAAAGAGGTAATAGACATATAAAGAGATGAATGGTCGCGCCGGACTCAGGGCCGTACGGAGGCGAGGCGGCGCGCGACACCGCGTTCGTACGCGGCCTCCGGCACTCCCCGGTCCACCTCGCACCAGATGGACTTCCCCTGGCCCTCCGCCTTCCAGCCCCACCGGTCGGCCAGCCCGTCGACCAGCTCCAGACCGCGCCCATGGGTGTCGTCGCCCTCGGCGTGCCGCTGTTCCGGCGGGCGGGCGCAGCTGTCGGCGACCTCCACCCGGACGGTCCCGGCCTCCACCCGCCCCGCGCCGAAGAGCACGCGCAGCACGGCCGGGCAGCCGGTGTGCACGACGGCGTTGGTGACCAGCTCCGAGATCAGCAGAATCAGGGTCTCGGTCAGCGGCTCATCACCCTGTATCCCGGACCCGACGAGCCGGGAACGGGCCCATCTGCGAGCCCGCCCGACCTCCGCGGGATCGGGTCCGACCTCCAACTGAACCTGGAGCACCTGCACCGCTCACACCATCCGAACCGGCGGACACATCGCCTCGCGCCTCGACTGGGTCTTCAACCTCGACCACGTCACCGAAAGTGACTCCCTTACGAGACAGCATGGTTGACATACAGTCACTGCAACAAGCGCTTCGGGCATATTCCAGCGCGAAGGAGTACCCGTGGTGCATACTGTGCGACGCCCGCTACGGGGAGTCGAACAGGGGATCGTAGGCCGTCTGGCCAGCGAACTCCATACGACTCGCATCTCACGGAGGGTACCGGAGCCAGGCCGGTGGAAGGGGCTGTGACAGCCGCCCCAAGGACACAACCCGATATCGACGCTCAGTGACATCGGGTGCCATTCGAAGGCGTCACCGTGACCCGTCGGTACCGAGCGTCTCCGCCTGGATCTCCTCCGCCTCCGCCGCGACGGGCCGCATCAGGGCGCGTACCCAGGCCCGTTTCAGATGCAGATGGACGTCCGCCTCCCAGGTGAACCCCATGCCGCCGTGGACCTGGAGGCAGTCGCGCGCGTTCCGCACGGCCGCGTCGTCGGCGAGCAGCTTCGCCCCGGCGATCTCGGCGGCGTCCCCGGTCACGGCGGCGGCGTACACCGCGCTGCGCGCGATCTCCGTCCGTACGAGCATCCCGGCGCAGAGATGCTTGACGGCCTGGAACGCGCCCACGGGCCGGCCGAACTGCTCGCGCTCCTTGGCGTAGCGGACGGCGGTCTCGGTGGTGCGTCCGGCGCTGCCGAGCTGTTCGGCGGCGGTGAGCAGCGCGGCGACGGGGTGGTAGCCGGCCGAGGGCCCGACCGAGGGCCCTTCCGAGGCCCCGACCCCGGAGGCGGACCCGGCCCCGGACCCCGAGACCGCCCCGGAAGATGCCCCGGACGGGGGATCCGGCACCCGGTGCAGCGGGGTCAGCGGATCGACGGACCGCAGTGCGACGGCCCCGGCGGGCGCACCCCCCAGCACCTGATCGGCGGCGTCCAGCCAGGCCACCAGGCCGCCGTCGACACGGGTCACCACACGCTCGCCGCTCGCCGCCCCCGGGACCGTGCCGGCCGCGAGATGGGTCGCCACCAGCGGTCCCGGCAGCAGCGCCCGCCCCGCCTCCTCGAAGACGAGGGCGGCCTCCGCCGTCCCGAGCCCCAGTCCCCCCGACTCCTCGGGCACCCGCAGCGCGAAGAACCCGGCGTCCCCGAGAGCGCGCCAGAGCTTCCGCAGCCCCGCGCGGTCCACGGCGTCCCGGAGCGCGGCCTCCCGGAGCGCGGCGGCCGGCCAGAGGCGGCCGAGCAGCTCCCGGGTCCCGTCCTTCAGCGCCCGCTGGTCCCCGGTCAGCCGGAAGTCCATGGCGTCAGCCGCCCTTCGGAAGGCCGAGGATCCGCTCGGCGATGATGTTCCGCTGGATCTGGGAGGTGCCGGCCGCGATGGTGTACGAGAGGGACGAGAGCCGGTCCAGGGTCCAGGGCCGGTCCAGATCCAGGGCGCCGGTCCCGAGCACCTCGGCCGCCGCGTCGAACAGCTCCTGCCGGGCGTGCGAGTAGCGCAGCTTGAAGACCGAGCCGCCGGGTCCCGGCGCCCCGCCGGTCACCCGCGCCTCGCTGACGTTCCACTGGATGAGCCGCCAGAGGGCGGTGAACTCCGCGTGCAGCCGGCCGAGTCTGCGCCGGAGCACGGAATCGGTCCAGCGGCCGTTCTCCCGCGCGGCGGCAGCCAGCTCCCGCAGGGTCCGGCGGCAGGCGACGACCTCTCCGGCGAAGGCGGTCCCGCGTTCGTAGGAGAGGGTCACCATCGTGACCCGCCAGCCGTCGTTCTCGTCGCCGATCCGGTGGTCCACCGGCACCCGTACCCCGTCGAGGAACACCTCGGCGAACTCCGCCGAGCCCGCGAGGGTCCGCAGCGGCCGTACGGTCACCCCGGGCGCGTCCATGGGGAGGGCGAGCCAGGTGATGCCGCGGTGGCGGGGGGCGTCCGGGTCGGTCCGCACCAGCAGTTCGCACCAGTCGGCGACCTCCGCGTGCGAGGTCCAGACCTTGGCTCCGGTGACGATGTAGGAGTCCCCGTCCCGTACCGCCCGGGTCCGCAGCGACGCGAGATCGGAGCCCGCATCGGGCTCGCTGAAGCCCTGGCACCAGATCTCGTCGCCCCGCAGGATCGGCCGGAGCCAGCGCTCGCGCTGGGCGGCGGTCCCCTCAGCGGCGATGGTCGGCCCGGCGTGGAGCAGTCCGACGAAGTTGGCGCCGACATAGGGCGCTCCGGCGGTCTCCGTCTCCTCCAGGAAGATCAGCCGCTGGGTGGGGGAGGCGTCCCAGTGCACCTGTGCGTATCCGGCGTCGTACAGCATCCGCTGCCAGGCGGTGTCGTACGCCCGCCGGGCCGGCCAGTCGCCGGGCGACGGCTCGGCGGGCAGCCGGGGCAGGGCGTGGGCGAGCCACTCCCGCAGCCGCGCCCGGAAGTGCTCCTCCTCGCGGGTGTACGTCAGCTCCACTGGCGGTCCCGGTCCCGGTCCCGGTCGAGATCGAGGCCGAGCATACGAATGGCGTTGCCCCGCATCAGTTTGTAAACGGTCTCGTCGTCCAGCCCCTTCACATGGTCGAGCGCGACCTCCTTGGTGTGCGGGAAGGTCGAGTCGACATGCGGATAGTCGGTCTCGAAGGTGGCGTTGTCGCGGCCGACGGCGTCGAGCGAGGCGATGCCGTGCTTGTCGCGGAAGAAGCAGCAGTAGATCTGCCGGTAGTAGTACGTGGACGGCGGCTCGGGGACGAGGTCCTTGACGCCGCCCCAGGCCCGGTGTTCCCGCCAGACGTCGTCGGCGCGCTCCAGGGCGTAGGGAATCCACCCCATCTGTCCCTCGCTGTAGGCGAGTTTCAGCCGGGGGAAGCGGACCAGCACCCCGCTGAAGAGGAAGTCCGTCATCGAGGCCATGGCGTTGTTGAAGCTGAGCGACGCCTGCACGGCGGGCGGGGCGTCCGGGGAGGCGGCCGGCATCTGGGAGGACGACCCGATGTGCATGTTGACCACGGTCCCGGTCTCCTCGCAGACGGCGAAGAACGGGTCCCAGTACCCCGAGTGGATCGACGGCAGTCCCAGATACGGCGGGATCTCGCTGAAGGTCACCGCCCGCACCCCGCGCTCCGCGTTCCGGCGGATCTCGGCGACGGCGAGGCCGATGTCCCAGAGCGGGATGAGACAGAGCGGGATCAGCCGGCCGCCGCTGTCGCCGCACCACTCCTCCACCATCCAGTCGTTGTACGCGAGGACGCAGGCGAGGGCGACCTCCTTGTCCCGGGCCTCGGCGAAGGTCTGGCCGCAGAACCGGGGGAAGGTCGGGAAGCAGAGGGACGCCTCCACATGGTTGAGGTCCATGTCCGCGAGCCGGGCGACGGGGTCCCAGCACCCCCGGCGCATCTCCGCCCGGGTGATCCCCTCCAGGGTCATCTCGTCCCGGTCGAAGCCGACGGCCGCGATGTTGCGCTTGTACGGGAAGGCGAGGTCCTCGTAGATCCACCAGTCGGTGGGCGGGCCGCCGGGGTCCATGGTGATCCGGTACTTGCCGCCGACGTAGGCGAGCTCGCCGATGCCCTCGGTGAGCGGCTTGGGCCCCTTGTCCCGGTATCTCGCCGGCAGCCAGGTCTCGAAGAGGTGCGCCGGTTCGATGACATGGTCGTCGACGCTGACGATCCGAGGAAGTTCGGTCATGGTGTTCCCCTCCGCCGTGTGCCCGCTCCGGGCCGCCCGACCGGGACCGCCCGTGTGCCCGCTCCGGGCTGCCCGTCTGGCTGGGGCCCGTATCTGATGCATCGTCAGATATCTGTCCCGACGACGAGGCTAACCCCCCGCCTCTGGACCGACAAGCGCCGGAACCCTACGCTCTGCACGCAACTGACGGTGCATCAGCTGAAAGGCGGGCCCATGGACGACCCCGGAGCCGGGTACGGGACGGCTCGCGCGCTCGGCGCGTCGCGCACCCTGTGGGAACTGGTCCGCCGCAGGGCCGCGCTGACACCGGACCGGCCCGCCCTCCTCCAGGAGGACCGCGCCCTGACCTTCGGAGCGCTCCACGACCGCGCCGAACGCGTCGCCGCCGGGCTGCTGGAGCGGGGAGTGGGCCCCGGGAGCGTGGTCGCCTGGCAGCTGCCCACCCGGATCGAGACCGTGCTGCTCTCCCTGGCGCTCGCCCGGATCGGCGCGGTGCAGACACCGGTGATCCCGTTCCACCGGGACCGGGAGGTCGCCTTCGCGCTCCGCGCGTCGAAGGCGGAGTTCTTCGCGGTGCCGGGCGAGTGGCGGGGCTTCGACCATACGGCGATGGCCCGGCGCGTCGGGGCGCGCGGGGTCTTCGAGGCGTATGACGCGCTCCCCTCGGGGAATCCCTGCCGGCTGCCGCCGCCGCCCGCGTCCGGCACGGACGCCCGCTGGATCTACTGGACCTCGGGCACCACGTCCGACCCCAAGGGCGTGCTCCACACCGACCGCTCCCTGATCGCTGGCGGCTCCTGTCTGGCGCACGCGCTGCGGCTGACGGCGGACGACGTGGGCTCCATCGCGTTCCCGTACGCGCACATAGGCGGCGCGGACTATCTGGTGACGCTTCTGCTGTACGGGTTCCCCGCGGTCCTCTTCGAACGGTTCGCGCTGCCCGGGGCGCTGGCCGAGTACCGCCGGCACGGGGTGACCCTGGCCGGCGGCTCCACCGCCTTCTACACGATGTTCCTGGCCGAACAGCGCGAGACCCCGGGCCGGAAGCTGATCCCGACCCTGCGGCTGCTGGCGGGCGGCGGCGCCCCGAAGCCGCCGGAGCTGTACTACGACGTCGTACGGGAGCTGGGGTGCGAGCTCACCCATGGCTACGGGATGACCGAGGCGCCGATGATCACCATGGGCTCCCCGGGGGACGCCCCGGAGCTGCTGGCGACGACGGAGGGCCGGCCGCCGGAGGGGATGGAGATCCGGATCACCGACGGCGAGGTGCGGCTGCGCGGCGAGGCGGTGTGCCAGGGGTATCTGGACCCGGCGCAGTCGGCGGAGGTCTTCGACGAGGACGGTTTTCTGCGCACCGGGGACCTGGGCCGGCTGACGCCGGAGGGCCATCTGGTGCTGACCGGGAGGCTGAAGGACGTCATCATCCGCAAGGGCGAGAACATCTCGGCGCGGGAGATCGAGGAGCTGCTCCACACCCACCCCGGGGTGGCGGACGCGGCGGTGATCGGTCTCCCGGACCCGGTACGGGGCGAACGCGTCTGCGCGGTGGTGGAACAGCCGCCCGGGGCGGCGCCCCTGACCCTGGAACCCCTGGTCGCCTTCCTCCGCGCGGCGGGCCTGTCGGCGTACAAGCTCCCGGAGCAGCTGGAGGTGGTGGCGGAGCTGCCGCGCAACGAGACGCTGCGGAAGGTCCTGAAGTACCGGCTGCGGGAGCGCTTCGGCTAGGGAGTGCCCGCGCGTACGGCGCGTACGGCACCGTCCTGGTGGCTGCGTACGGCCCGCCCCGCGCGATCGTGGCGGCGAGGCGGGCCCGTACCGGTGGTCTCAGGGGTGCTCGGGGGTCACGTAGTACGAAGCGAACGCCTCCAGCGCCTCCTCCTCGCCGATCCGGCCGTCACCGTCCGTATCGAGGGCCTGGGCCGCCAGGGACGCCTTCGCGGGGTCGACGCCCAGGACCGTCAGCACGCGCTGGACGGCCGACGGGGTCACCCCGGCTCCGTCCACGTCCGCGATGCGGATCACCGCATGGAGGAACGGGCGCGCGATCTCCGCGAAGCGGTGCGGGTTGTCCCGGAGCCGCTTCACCGCGCCCGTGATGAACTCCTGACGGGAGACCCGCTGGTCACCGTCCACATCGGCGATCCCCGCCATGCCCTGCCAGAACGCCTCCGCCCCGCTGTACAGGTCCTGGCCCTTATCGGAGCGTGCGGTCGTGGAGAACTCCGCGAGCAGCGCCGCCGCCGCCCCGCTGAAGTCCTCGCGGTCGATATAGCCATTGCCGTCCTGGTCGAAGGCGGCGAAGCGAGACGCGATCTTGCGCTCGTACTCTGCGCTGTCCATGCGGGGAGCGTACGGCCCCGAAAGGCTGACGCGTGCAAGTACCCGCCAATTAAGTGGAAGCCGCGCCCCGGACCCGTCCCGGGCGGCCCTCCCGCGCCCCCGTCACGCCGTGAGCCGCTCCGGCCCGTCGCCCGTCGCGGCGCCCGCGTTCTCGTACACCTCGAAGAGCCGGCGCACGCCCAGGGCCCCGAACACCCGATTCATATGCGAACCCTCCGCCGCCCCGGAGGCGGGCAGGACCAGCCGCAGTCTGCCGCCGCACGAGTGCAGCAGCCGGCGGGCCGCGATCAGCACGCCGATACCGCTGGAGTCGCAGAACAGCACGTCCGACAGATCGAGCACCACATCGCGGCGGCCGGCGGCCACCGCCGCGTGCACCTGGCGGCGGACCTCCGGCGAGGTCACCAGATCCAGTTCGCCGCTGATGCGCAGCACGGTCCATACGCCCCGCCGGGCCTCATCCACTGCGAGCGTCACCACCGAACCTCCCCAATTCACGCTTTTTCCCCACCCTCCAGGCATAAAACCCCGTGCCTGTGGCAGATTCTTCCCGGGCGCAGCCCCTCTACCATGTCGGCCTTCCCCGGGGGGCGCACTTGAAGCAAAGGGGCGTGCGTCAGTCGTCGCGCACATTACATTCGAAACCGGGGGCACGTACGGAAAGGCACGAACGCACTACGCAGGGCGAGACTTGGGGGCCGTATGGCACAGGACACACCGCCGCGCTGGGACCGCAGAATGCAGCAGCGGCTGGCGCGGGGCGAGGCCGCGGCACTCGGCGAGCTGTACGACCGGTTCGCTTCGCTTGTGCACATGCTGGCCCACCGGGTGCTCGACGACGACACGGCGGCGGACCAGGTGACCCGTGAGGTGTTCGGCTACATCTGGGAGAACCCCGACGCCTACGACCCCCGGCAGGGCTCGCTGCGCTCCTGGGTCGCCAAGCTCACCAACAGCCAGGCCGTGCACCGGCTGCGGCAGAGCGAGGCCGCCGCGCTGGCGCGGGGCGACGGCTCGTCGGAGGAGGTGGAGCAGAAGGTGCGCCGGGCGGCGGTCGCGGCCCGCGCCGACTACATCGTCACCTCGATGCCCGCACCCCTGCGGGCCGCGCTGGAGCTGGCGTACCACCAGCGCCGGGACTACCGGGAGACGGCGAGGGACCTCGGGGTGAGCGAGGACGAGGCCCGGCGCCGGCTGCGGCTCGGCCTCCAACTGCTGTCCACCGCCCACACCCGGCCGCTGGAGGGTTCCGCACCGCCCGGATACGCCGGATACGGGCGGCCCCTGTGAGCGGGCCGCTGGACGAGAGCCGCGACGACGAACCCCATCCCCATGTACCGCCCGGGTCGTACGGCCCGTACGACGCGTACGACGCGTACGCGGGAGACGGCGAGGCGGAGGCCGCGCCGCGCGTACCCGTGCCACGCGCCGCCCCGGACGATCTCGGACCACCCCCGCACCAGGCCCCGGACGGCCCGGACGATCTCAGACCACCGCCACCCCGGCCCCCGGCCCCGGACCGGCCGCCGACCCAGCAGCACGCACCCCTGCCGCCGCAGCGCGGCACAGCACCACCCGAGGCCGATATGTCCGCAACACCCGGCGGTGGCACCGAGACCCCGTCCCATGACGTGCTCCGATCCCTTCTCGGCGCCTGGGCGCTCTCCGCCTGCTCCGCCGAGGAGACCGACGCCGTCGAGGCTCATCTCGGCGAGTGCGCGCCCTGCGCGGACGAGGCCCTGCGGCTGCGGGACGCCGTCGCGCTGCTGCACACGGAGCGCGATCTGGACCTCGATCCGCTGCTGAGGTTCCGGGTCCTGGAGAACTGTCTGGGCCGCAGGCCCGCGCGTATCCCGGTGCCGGAGTGGGCCTCGCCGTACGACGCGGAGACCGCCAGGCTCGACGCCCTGCTCCGGGACATAGGCGAAGCGGAGTGGAACAGGCCGGTCCAGCTGAGATGGTTCGAGGGCGGGGAGCCGGTGCACCGCGCGACCACGGTCGCCGGGGTCATCGGGCACCTGCTGACCGTCGACGGTCTGGTCGCCGGAGCGCTCGGGCTCGACGACCCGCTGGGCCGGGACGCGCCCCACGCGCCGACGGAGCGCACCGAGAAGTTCTGGCTCGCCGAGAGCCGCCCCGTCGCCAGCGAGGTCCACGCGCCCTGGCGGAACCAGAGCCACACCCTGATCCGTACCGTCTCGTTCGCGGGCCACGGGGTGGCCGACCTCTCCGTCTCCTACAGCGATTTCTCCCTCTCGCTCCAGGACTCTTTACTCGACCGGGCCTTCGAGTGCTGGATGCACGCCGACGACATCGCCGAGGCGGTCAACTATCCGTACGACCCGCCCCGCGGCTCCCATCTGCACCGGATGGTCGATCTGGCGGCCCGGCTGCTGCCCGCGGCGCTGGCCGGCCGCCGTCGCTCGGGGCTCGCGGGCCCGGCCAGGCATCTGGTGGCGGCGGGCTCGCCGGGCCGCTCGCTCCATCTGGAGATCGAGGGCGCGGGCGGCGGCGACTGGTACATCCCGCTCGACTCGCCCGCCGCGCTGGGCTCCGCGGATCACGCCGTCGCCCAGGTGGCGCTGGACCGGGTGGAGTTCTGCCATCTGGTGGCGGGCCATGTCTCCCCGGAGGAGGCAGCGGCGGGACAGGACGGAGACCGGGACGCGATCAGGGATGTGCTGTTCGCCGCCGCGTCGCTGAGCCGGATGTGAGGCCCCCGGGCTGAGCCGCCGGATGTGATGCCCCGAGGCGGACGCGGAACGCCGCCGGAACGCCGAACGGTGGTCGAGCCCCCGCCGGAACGCCGAACGGCGGGAGCCCGCACGCCCCCGCCGCACCGATGACCTTACGCGAGGGTCAGTCGAACACGACCGTACGGCGGCCGTTCAGCAGAATGCGGTGTTCCGCGTGCCATTTCACCGCGCGCGCCAGCGCCTGGCACTCCACATCCCGGCCCACCGCGACCAGTTGCTCCGGGGTCACCCCATGGCCGACGCGCTCGACCTCCTGCTCGATGATCGGGCCCTCGTCGAGATCGGCCGTCACATAGTGCGCGGTCGCGCCGATCAGCTTCACCCCGCGCGCATGCGCCTGGTGGTACGGCTTCGCGCCCTTGAAGCTCGGCAGGAAGGAGTGGTGGATATTGATGATCCGGCCGCTGAGCTGCTTGCAGAAATCGTCCGACAGCACCTGCATATAGCGGGCGAGCACCACCAGCTCCACGTCCTCCGCGCGCACCAGCTCCAGCACCCGCGCCTCGGCCTCCGGCTTGTTCTCCTTGGTGACCGGAATGTGGTGGAAGGGGATGCCGTACGACGCGACCAGGTCGGCGAAGTCCCGGTGGTTGGAGACCACCGCGACGATCTCCACCGGCAGCGCGCCGATGCTGGCGCGGAAGAGCAGATCGTTGAGGCAGTGGCCGAACTTGCTGACCATGAGGACGATCCGCATGGGCTCCTCGGCGAGATGGATCTGCCAGTCCATCTCGAAGGCGTCCCCCACGGCGGCGAAGCTCGCCCGCAGCTTCTCCACGGTCACCGGCGACTCGGCGGAGAAGTGGACCCGCATGAAGAACAGACCCGTGTCCCGGTCCCCGAACTGCTGGCTGTCCTCGATATTGCAGCCGGTGATGAAGAGATAGCTCGATACGGCGTGCACGATGCCCTGTTTATCCGGGCAGGAGAGCGTCAGGACGTACTGGTCGGTCATCCCCGTAGCGTGCCATATCCGGCCGCCCGGGAGGGCAGACGTCCACAGAACGGTCAAGCCGTACGCGTCATGATCCGCAGCACATCCAGCGAGCGGGGCGGGGCGTCCGGGTCCTCGCCGTCGCCGGTCGCCAGCCGCACATGGGCGTCGCGGCACGCCCGCACCGCGTCCGGCCAGCCATGATGCGCCATATACGCAGCCACATGGGCGTCCGCGCCCACCTGGTGCATGATCCGCAGCACCCGCAGGACGGCGGCGTCGACCAGAGCCGCCTCGTCGGGGTCCCGGAAGATCGTGCCGACGTATTTCTCGGCGGACCAGTTGTCCAGCCAGGTGTCCTCGACCAGCCGGTAGACGGCGTCGGTCACATCGCCGTACCCCTCCAGGCCGGCCAGCCAGGTCTCCTGCTGGAAGACGGGGTCGGAGAGCATATGCAGCGCCGAGCGCACCTGTGTGCGCCAGCGCCACCACGGCATGTCATTGAGCGGCATACCGCCCATGGTGGATGAGCGACGGCCGCGACGGGAAGGGGGGACCGGTCCTTGCTGCTGCACGCCGTCGATCGTACGGTCTGCCCTCGCCCGGCCCGCAGGCCCCCCGCAATTCACCTTCCGGTCACCCTTCGTTGAAGAGCGCACACTCCGCCGTTACCCGGGCGGCGGAAATGTGAGGGCCCATGACCGGCAGGCGACGTTCGCTCTCCCCCCGCCCCTCCTGGACCCGCCCCTCCTGGACCCGCTCCGCACGGGCCCGCGCTCCCCGGCCCGGTCCGTCCTGGGCGACGGCCGCCGTGGCCGCCGGGGCGGTGCTGGTCGCCGGCTGCGGTGTCCTGCCCGGCGCGGGCGGCGGGTCCAGGGAGCCCGTGACGGTGATGACCTTCGCCCCGGAGAAGACCCAGGCGACCAATATGCCCGGGATGCCCGCCATGGCGAAGGCGTACGCCCGCTGGGTGAACTCCGAGGGCGGCATCGACGGGCACGAGCTGCGGGTGATCACCTGCAACGAGGAGAACACCTCCCAGGGCGCGGCCGACTGCGCGCGCCGCGCCGCCAGGGAGAAGGTGGACGCGGTCGTCGGCTCGTACAGCCAGCACGGCAGCTCCTTCATGGCTCCCCTGGAGGCCGCCGGAATCCCCTTCATCGGCGGGTTCGGCATCTCCGAGGAGGAGTTCACCAGCTTTCTGTCCTATCCCGTCAACGGCGGCCAGGCGGCCCTGCTCGCCGGTCATGGGGTCCAGCTCGCGGACGTCTGCGGGCGGGTCGCGCTGGTACGGCCCGACTCGCTGGCCGGCGACGAGCTGCCCGCGCTGCTGAACACCGGGCTCGCCGAGGGCGGGAACCGGGCCGCCGATGTGCTCGCGGCCGAGGACGCCACCGACTACACCGAGGCCGCCGGGGCGGCCCGCGCGAAGGCGGGGGTCCCGGAGGAGGCGGGGGCCGGGGAGGCTGGCGGCGAGCCGCGGCCCGGCTGTGTGACCGCCGCGCTCGGCGACCGCACCGAGACGTTCTTCGACTCCTTCCGGCGGCTGCCCGAGGACGACCTCACGGTCAGGGTCTCCTCGGTGCTCGGCAGCGTGGGCCAGCCGCTCATCGACCGCACGGGCGGGCGGAAGGGCGTGTTCGAGGGGGCGTTCATCACCGGGTGGTATCCGGCGGCGGGGGATCCCCGCTGGAGCGGGATGAAACGCGTGATCGCCGATCACGCCTTCGGCGACAACCGGATCGACGCGGCCGACCCCGGGGCGCAGACGACCTGGATCGCCTACACCGTGCTGCGGAAGGTCATCGAGTCACTCGACACGGATGAAGTCACTCCGCACCAGCTCACCAAGGCGTTCAGCCGGGGGGTGCGGGTGACGACCGGGGGCCTCACCCCCGAGCTGCGCTGGGAGTACAAGGACATGATCGGCATCGGCGAGTTCCCCCGGATCGTCAACTGGCGGGTGACGTTCCAGGTGGTGCGGGACGGGCGGCTGGTGGCGCAGCGGAAGGAGTTCGTGGACGTCGGAGAGACCTTGTCGGAGTCCACGGCGGGGTGAGCTCCCCTGCGGGGCTTCGGGGCTGGTGCGGGTGCTTCGGTGTGGGCTGGGCGGCGGTGTGCTGGGGTCCGGGGGCCGCTCCGGGGTGGTGCCGGGACTCATGATTTACGGGCGCGTTTCCAGCCCTTGTTCAATGACGGGCCTCCTTCGCGCCACAATCACGCTTTACGTCCCGGCACCACCCCTGCGCGGCCCCCTCCCATGCAGGTCGAAACCGCCCGCCGTCTATCCCCGGTGCCGGGCAGCCTCAGCAAACCCAGCCTCTTGGGGGTCCCCCCGGACGGAGTAGGCCCTACGCCCAGGGGGACTGTGCTCGTCACCCCAGAAGGGCGGCGGGTGCGGGGGCCCTTTGCGTCTCTGGGCCGGACAGGGGAAACCCCGTCCGGTCGGTCACCGAACGGGGTTCTCCGAGGCGGGGACCTCAGATCACATCGGCGGTGCGGGCGAGCGTCACCAATCCGGTGAACGCGCTGTGAGACACCATGAGGACCGGCCCGTCACTGAGCTTGCTGTCCCGGACGGGCACGACGCCGGACGGGGCGTACGCGGGGGCCACCTCGACGCACTGCCCTCCATCCGGCCCGCTGTAGCTCGACTTGATCCAAACGGTTACTGCGTCGTTGCTCATTGGCGTACTCCTTGGCGATTTCCTGGATACGGGCAATCGACTTCGGGGGCGATAGTGCCGACGCCCGCAGATGATCGTAGCTATCGATGGCGGCGCTTACCGTATGGGCGGTGTCGTACGGCCGTCCGCCCTGTGGTCCTTCGGCGTGGAGCAGGGTGGGAGCATCGACGAACCCCAGCAGCGTGAACGGCAGGTGATAGGCCGGGGCCCCTTCGCTGTAGGGCAGTACCTGCAACGTGATGCTCGGTGAAACCGCCTCACGAGCGAGGTGTTCGAGTTGTTGAGACATGACCTCCCTGCCACCAACTACCGTCCGTAGGCAGGCTTCATGGAGCACCACCCACAGCCGTGGAGGCGCTTCCCGCTCCATGACCGCATGACGCCCTATGCGGGCGACAACCCTGCTCTCAACCACATCGGCTGTCTCGCGTGGAACTCCGGCGCGGAGTGTGGCCCGTGCGTACTCCGGTGTTTGCAGCATCCCCATGATGAACGTGGTCGAGTAGTCGTAGATCCGTGATGCCTCGCGTTCAAGCTCAACGTACGGAACGAACCAGTTCGGATGGTTGCCCGCCAGGTCAGCCATGATGCGCCGGAGCTGGCGGGCGAACAGGTCACCCGTCCCCAGCACCCTGTCAGCGCCGACCGCGAACTTCTCGGTGGGGACCACCTTGCCCGACTCGAAGCGGGAGACATGTCCTTCTGAGTAGCCCGTGGCACGCCCTAGGCCTTTCTGCGTCATCCTGCGGGCCTTACGTACCTGTTTCACGTCAAGCCCGAATGACTGGAACGGATGCAAGTTCGCTGAGGGTTCGTCGTCGCTCATGCGTTTGACCTCATCTTTTCACTCTCTAGTCAAGAGTCGATCGATGCCAGTGCTTGTGCAGGAACCAACAAGTGCGGGGAGTCTAGGGCAAGTTGTGCTCCTCTGGACACGCATCGAAACACCGGGGGAGCGAGCGAGGAGGCAGCCTCATGATCAACAGTTCACGGCAGGAAGGCGCGGAGAGCCAGACCGTCACGGCCCCCGGCGAGCATGTGTTGCCCATACGGGAGCGCACCCTCACGGACGGCGAGCTTGTCGCCCGTCAGTACGTCCGGTGGGAGAACCGCGCGGCCACGTGGTCGGTGCCCTGGGCTGTTGAGGGACCGGACGGACCGGTCACGGTCGTACTGCCTCCTGGCACGCCGCGCGGCCCCTTCCCCCGGGCGAACCGAGCCACCCTTGCTCGCCTCTACATGGGGCTCGCCGACTACCGCGCTCGAATGGGGGCGACATGAACGAGGCTCTCGCGGTCGGGTCTCTCGCGTATGACATCCGTACGAAGCGTGTGGGGGAGGTCATGGAGGAGTACGGGACGCGGTACATGCTCCGGCCGGTCCATGGCGGGTGCGAGTGGGATGTGCTGCGGGAGCACGTTCGCCCCGCGACCACGGCCGACCGGCTTTCGGCGGCGCTCGCCGAGCGGAACGCGAACAGCGGTCGAGGAGGGGGTGGGGCATGGGGATGATCGGGCGGTTCCGTCATCTCTTATGGGCTCTGCTGCTCGTGGAGTCCGCGGGGGTCCGTGCGCACATCGA
>NZ_VCLA01000156.1:64390-65003 GCF_009600885.1 Streptomyces jumonjinensis | reverse complement strand
CACGCGTGGGCCGAGTACCACTTCCGCAGGACCGGCCACCGCCGCTACACCCGGGCCATCCGCGACACCGTGCAGTGGAACCCGCCCCCGGGCGTCGATCCCCGGACCATCGAGGGCCGGCTCTGAAGCGTCCGCCCCCTGAACACCCGGCCACTGAGAATCGCGGGTTCGTCATGCGGGGCGGCGAGAAGGATCCGTCCGGCCGGCAGGGCGTCACGCATCCAGGCCCAGCCGGACGGACCACCCCATGAACCCCCCTTGACCGGTGTCACGTCCCGGCAGGGGAAGAAGGGGGCGCACCGAGCGCCCCCTTGGCCCCGGTCGGTCCAGTCCCCCGCAACGACCGGGGCCACCCCACACCCCCCCAGAAGCACAAGGAGACAGCCACAGTGCCCCACACCCAGCCGACGGACCGGGCAGCCGCCCGGGAACACGTCCTCGCCGACAAGGACACCGTCTGAGTTGCCAGGGTGCAGGGTCCGCCGGAGTCCGGGGGAGATTGAGGACGGACCCCGCACCCCGGGACCCCGCACACTCCGCCCCCCGGCAACCCAGCCCCTTGAGGGACCCCCGGGCGGAATCTGGTGGAGATTGAGGCGAGGGGGGCCAAATT
>NZ_VCLA01000156.1:55599-64380 GCF_009600885.1 Streptomyces jumonjinensis | reverse complement strand
GCCCGGGCATGGCGGACCGCCTGGGGCCGGGCGTGGCGGACCGCCCGGCGAGGATCGCTCCCCGGACGGCGGAGGCGACCCGCCCCGGGGCCCGGGGTCCCGGGGGGAGGGCGGCGCCGAGCGCGGGCGGCTGCGCAGCGCGGCGGCGGCCCTCACCTCGCTGACGGCCATCGCCGCCACCTCGCTGGTCACGGGCCCCGCCGCGGCCACCACCTCCGCCGCGCCCTGTGCGCTGCCCCGCACCCAGGCCCATCACTCCCTGGGCCTGGACAGCTGGAACCGGGCCTACCCCCGCCCGGTGCGCCGCCTCGACGCGGTCATGGTCTTTCTGTCCTTCCCGGACGCCGCGCCGAAGTACCCCCCGGAGCTGCTCGCCGCCGATCACTTCCCCGCCACCAGCGGTTTCTTCGAGCGGGCCTCGTACGGAAAGTTCTCGCTGCGCGCGGATCCGCGGCCCGGCTGGGTGCGGATGCCGAAGGCGTCGACCGAGTACGGGATAAACCGCGACTGGGACCCCCGGCGGCGGAGCGCCTATCTCCGGGACGCCTTCGCCGCCGCCGATCCGGCCGTCGACTTCTCCCGGTACGACATCGTCTATCTGGTCGCGGACCCGGACGCGCCCGGGGTGGACTCCGACGCGACCAAGGTCGTCAACTTCGACCGGCCGGTGAAGGCCGACGGCACGGAGATCAGAAGGGTGGTCACCGTCTTCGAGCGCCATCCCCCGGACCGCAATGTGCTGGCCCATGAGACCGGGCACGTCTTCGATCTGCCCGATCTCTACCACCGGCCCGCGGACGGCAAAGGCGACTGGGACACCTATGTCGGCGACTGGGATGTGATGGGAAGCCAGTTCGGGATGGCCCCCGATCTCTTCGGCTGGCACAAATGGAAGCTGGGATGGCTGAGCGGGCAGGCCGTGCGCTGTGTGAGCGGGCCCGCGCTGATCACCCTGGAGCCGATCGCCGCGCCCGCGCCCGGCGGGGGGCTGGGCACCCGGCTGGCGGTGGTGCGCACCGGGCCGGGCACGGCGCTCGCCATCGAGGCGCGCGGCGCGAGCGGCAACGACGAGTCGCTCTGTACGGAGGGGGTGCTGATCTACCGGGTCCAGGCGGGCACCGCGTCGGGCGGCGGCCCCATCGAGGTGGTGGACACCCATCCGGACGGCGAGGCGTGCTGGGACCGGTCGGTCTATCCGCAGCTCGCGGACGCGCCGCTGGGGGTGGGGGAGACCTTCACCCTGCGCGCGGAGCGCACCCGGGTGGAGGTGGTGGAGCGCACCGCGTCGGGCGCCTGGACCGTCAAGATCACCACCCCTTAGGCGGGCGGGCCGCGGTGTACGGGAAGGGTGGCACGAAGGACCGTACGAAAGGGTGTACGAAAAAGCCCCCCGCTTCCGCGAGGGGCTCTTCCCGTCTGTGCGCCGCCAGGGACTCGAACCCCGGACCCGCTGATTAAGAGTCAGCTGCTCTAACCAACTGAGCTAGCGGCGCTTGCTGACGTCGTAGACCTTAGCATCCTGTCCGCCGCCGAGAAAAATCGATACGCGCACGTCGGGGGCGGCGGTGGCGCGTGCCGCCCGTACACAGGCCCACAGGAGCACCTCGGGTCCCGGGAGCCAGGGGTGGCGGGTGTCGGGGGCCATCAGCCAGCGGGAACCCGTCGTGGCGGAGCGCTCGCCGCCGGCCGGCGGCGGCACGGTCACCGCGTCCCCGTTGCCGTGGCAGCGCAGCGGGGGCACCGAGCCGCCCCACTCCTCCCACTCCAGCAGCGCGGGCAGCCGGGTCGCGGCACCCGGGGTCGCGAAGATCAGCATCCGGCCCCGGTGCAGGGCGACGGGCCCGGACCCGGGCCCCTCCTCCCGGAGCCGGTCGAGCATATGGCGGCCGAACACCGCGGGAACGCCGACCACGTCGAAGACCGAGCCGCAGGGGAGCACCGCGGGCGCGGTGGGCCGGGTCTCCCAGAGGGCGAGCGTGGAGCGGGGATACGTTCCTGCCGAGGCGAGCCACTGGGCGCCGGGGGCGGCGCTCCGGACGGCGGGGTCGTGGCGCTCGTCGTCGAACGGGGCGAAGGCGGCCGTCAGGCGGTCGTTGTCGATGTCTCGCAGCCATGCGCTCATAAAGCAAGATCTACCGGGAGTAACAGCCTGGTCGCCGAGAGTTCGGTAAAGTCGGGACACGGCGCTGGGGGAGGGAGTATCTTGCCGCCCGGCATATGCCAGACGTGATGGCCGGGGTTGCTGGCCGGGGTTGCTGGAGGGCAGATGCGGCGGTCGGGGGTCGCCGGATGCGGCCGGGGTGCCGGACCGCCCGGCGCGGCGACCGGGATCGCTCTGCGCTGGATGCCGGACGCCGGGATGCCTGGGGCCCGGGACGCCTGGGACCCGGGACGCCCTGCCCAAAGTGCCGCTACCGGCCGGTTCCGTCACGCAGCAGCCGCTGCCCGAACTCGATCATCTTTCTGGCGTAGTCCTCGGTCCACCCCGCCCGCGCGGCCACGTCCCCCGGCGTGAGCCGGTCGAACCGCCGGGGATCGGCGAGCTGGGCCGCGGCCATGGCCTGGAACTCCACCGCGCGGTCGGTGGCCGCCCGGAAGGCGAGCGTCAGCTCGGTGGCCCGGGCCAGCAGCTCGCGGGGGTCGTCCATGGACTCCAGGTCGAAGAAGTGCTCGGGGTCGGCGACGGCCTCCGAGGGCTCGAAGAGCAGGGGCGCGGGCCGCATCCTGCGGGCGGGCTGCTGGGGTTCCGCCATGTGCTGCTTCCTCCTCGCAACGGCTGGACCGGCTGATCCGGACCGCCCTCCATTGTCCAGGCAGCCGCAAGAGGGCGCTCCCCGCGCTCCCCACGCACCCGGCGCACCCGGCAGCCGGGGAGCGCGCACCAAGGGGGCCGTGCGGTCGGCCCCAGGACCCCGGGAGCCCCCGGGAGACCCGGCGCGCGCGGCCGGCCCGGGTCCGGGGAGCCCGCCGTGTTCCGCCGGTCTCCGGGACACCGGACCCGACCGGCCGCGCGCCGCCGCGAGCGCGGGGGCCCCACCGGCCCCACCGGACCCGGCACCCCCGGAGGGGCCTACCCCTCCAGATGCCCCGCGTCGTTCCAGTGGTCCACCGCCGGAGCGCCGTACGCCCACCCGAGCACCGACAGCGACGCCGGATCCAGCTTCAGCCGCGCCGCGAACGACGGATCCAGCGAGAGCCACCGGGCGGCGAGCACCCGCAGAATGTGCCCGTGCGCGAAGACCAGCACATCCCGGTCGGCCGACCGCGCCCACTCGACGACCTCGTCCGCCCGCGCCGCCACCTCGGCCAGCGCCTCCCCGTCCCGTACCCCGTTCCGCCAGATGACCCAGCCCGGACCCGCCTCCGCCCGGATCTCCGGCGGCGTCAGACCCTCGTACGCCCCGTAATCCCACTCCATCAGCGCGTCCCACGGCTCCGCCCGGTCCCCGAACCCGGCCAGCTCACAGGTCTCCGACGCGCGGAGCAACGGACTGGTGCGCACCTCCAGGCCCGGCAGCCCGGACCACGGGGCCCGTCGCAGCCGCTCGCCCAGCAGCTTCGCGCCACGCCGTCCCTCCTCCAGCAGGGGGATGTCCGTCCGCCCGGTATGCCTGCCGAGCAGGGACCACTCGGTCTGACCATGCCGGACGAGCAGGATCCGCGGAGCCATATCACGGCCCTTCTCTCGGTGATATTGCAGATGGTGGCGTTCATCATCGCTCAAACGCCCCGGAGGCAACCTCCCGGGCGATCTCCGCGTCCCTCCCTGAGCCGGCACCCGCCGGGCATGCGCCACCCCTTCACACCGTACGGTTGACCGGTGGCCGTCAAAGGCCCGAACACCAGGCCGCCGAACAGGAAAACAGGGGGAGAAGTACTCGGATGCCGCACTCCGGACCCGGCCGTCGACCCCGCTGGTGGACCGAGCTGATCCTGATAGCCGTGGTCTACGTCGCCTACTCGGCGGGCCGGCTGCTCGCCCGCGGCGATGTGAACACCGCCGTCGACCACGGACTCGCGATACTCCGGGCCGAGAAGGCACTCTTCCTGAACGCCGAGACACCGCTCAACAAGCTCTTCACCGAGCACCCGGCGATCGGCGTCCCCGCCGACTTCCTCTACGCCTCGCTGCACTACCTCGTCACCCCCGCCATCCTCATCTGGCTCTTCCACCGCCGCCCGGCCCGCTACCGCGCCGCCCGCACCTGGCTGATGCTCTCCACCCTCCTCGGCCTGGTCGGCTTCACCCTCATGCCGACCTGCCCGCCCCGGCTGCTCGACGCCTCCTACGGGTTCGTCGACACGATGGCCCAGTACAGCTCGTACGGGTGGTGGGGCACCGAGGCGAGCGCGCCGAGAGGACTCGGCGGGCTGACCAACCAGTACGCGGCCATGCCGAGCCTCCACGTCGGCTGGGCGCTCTGGTGCGGGGTGCTGCTCTGGCGGCACGGCCGCACCCCGCTGCTGCGCGCCCTCGGCGTCGCCTACCCCCTGATCACCGTGATCGTGGTGATGGGGACCGCCAACCACTACTTCCTCGACGCGGTCGCGGGCGCCGCCGTGATGGGGCTGGGCGCGCTGCTCGCCAGGCCCGGGATGCGGCTGGCGGACCGGGTGCGGACCCGTCTGACCGCCTCCCGCGCCAAGGCCCCTTCCGGGATCGCGGCCCCGACTGTCGGTGCCGGATGCCAGACTTCCCCGGGTGAGCGAATCCCTGGACAGCGCACCACCCCCGAGGACGCCGACGAGAGCACTCCGGCAGCGGCTCGCTGAGCTGCGCGGACCCGCCGTCCGCCCGCGTCCGCTCGACGCCAGGGCGCTGGCCGCCCTCGCGGCCAACCCCGGGTGCGAGCGGCGTGCCCTGCTGGACGGCGCGGGAGTGGACAAGGCGGCGCTCGCGACGGCCATCGGATCGCCCGGCGCGTTCGGACAGTCCCAGTTCGCCTTCATGCGGGGCAACGCCTTCGAGGCCAGGGTGAAATCCGACGGCGGCGCGGAGCTGATGCGGCTGATGGGCGTCGAGGGCCCGACCGCGTTCCGGGTCCCGGAGCTGACCGCGGCGGGGCCCGAAGGCCGTGCCGCGCGCACCGCGCTGGCGCTGCGGGAGGCCACCGCCGAAGCCGCCTGGACCCTGCTCGACCATCCGCTGCTCGCCCTGGAGGTCGCGGGCTCGCCCGCCTATCTGGAGCCCGACGCGGTGGTCGTCCACCCCGACGGCCGCTGGACCGTGGTCGAGATCAAATCCTTCCCGATGATCGACGCCGCCGCCGACGCCGCCAAGGTGGGAGCGGCGGCCCGCCAGGCCGCGGTCTACGTCCTGGCGCTGGAGCGGGTCGCCGCCCACACCGAAGGGGCCGAGGCGGCCCACAGCGTGCTGCTGGTCTGCCCCAAGGACTTCTCCAACCTGCCCACCGCGTCCGCCGTCGACATCCGGAAACAGCTCTCCGTCACCCGCCGCCAGCTGGCCCGGCTGACCCGCATCGAGGACATCGCGGCGGCCCTGCCCGAAGGCGTGGTCTTCGACCCGGAGCGCCCCGCCGAAGAGCTGACGGCGGCGGTGGAATCGGTCTCCGCCGCCTACGCCCCCGACTGCCTCGCCGCCTGCGAGCTCGCCTTCCACTGCCGGGACCGGGCCCGGGCACAGGACGCGGTCGGCGCGCTCGGCCGCTCCCTCCGCGGCGAGCTGGGCTCACTGACCACGACCGGCGAGGTGCTCGCCGCCGCCCGGGGCACGGCCGGCGATCCGGCCGACCCCGCCGTCGCGGCCCTGCGCCGGGCCGCCGCGCTGCGCGCCGAGGCCCTGGAGGCCGCCGGATGTCGCTGATCGCCGCCCTCGCCCGGCTGGAGGCCGTCGAAGCGGGCCGGGCCCGTCCGCTGGCGACCGTGCGCCACCGGCATCTGTCCCAGCGGCCCCTCGTCCTGGTGCCGCTGACCACCGCGGGCGAGGCCGGCGCCCCGCTCGGCGCGCTGGTCGGCACCGACCCCGAGCGGCCCCGGCTGCTGACCGTGGCCCAGCCCCGCGACCGCGAGCTGCGCTTCGCCTTCCTCGCCGAGCTGGCCGACGCCGTACTGCCGTACATCGACGCCCACGCGGCGGACGTCGAACTGGTCGAGCGGACCGAGACGGACCCGGGGACCGGCAAACGCGTCAAGGCCGAGGCCGAGCTCTGCGCCGACGCGCCCCAGCTGATCGTGCCGGGGCGCGCGGGCATCGACTTCGTCCGGCTGCTGGGCCGCTCCATGCGGTTCCGCCGTACCGCCGAACAGGACCCCGAAGCGCCCTACCCCGCGCCCCCGCGCGTCCCGCTGCTGGGCCGCTGGCTCACCCACTACGGCGAGCGGGCCCGGGTGCCCGGCTCCGCTCTGCTGCTCGCGGCGACCGATCTGCTCGGCGGGCACTGGGCCAGCGGCCAGTCCTCGCTGGAGGACCAGCATCTGGGCGCGCTGCTCGCCTGGATCGACCCGCCCGGCGGCGGCTCGGGCGCTCAGGCCGCGCTCCGCGCCGAGCTGGCCCGGGACGCCGCGGGCCAGCTGCTCTGCCCGCCCGCGGGCCCGGCGACCGACCCCGCCTTCGACAACCGGCTGCTGGCCCCGGCCGTCGAGTCCTACGACCGGGTCCGCGCCGCGCTGGGCGCGGCCCAGGAGGGGGCCGAGGCGGACGGCTGGCTGGGCCAGCTCTCGCTGGCCGAGCGGGAGATCCGCAGACTGCTGCTCACCCAGCTGGAGCCCACCTGGCACGCGGTGTGGCGCGGCCTGGAGCTGCTGCGGGAGCTGCCGGAGGGCGGCCGTGCCGCGGACCGCTGGGTGAGCGACCGCTGGTCGTTCACCTCCCACCGCGATCGGGTGCTGGCCGGTGAGCCGCCCCAGCCCCGCCGTGACGACGCGGTGACCGCCGCGCGGAAGCTCGCCCTCCGAGAGCGGGCCCAGGCCCAGCTGGAGGCCCAGGAGGCGCTGGACGATCCGCTGGTGATGGCCGGGCGCAGACTGGCGGGCGAGGCGTTCGTCGCCGAGGTCACCGAAGTGGTGATGGCCTGGACCGAGTCGAAGCGGCCCGCGCCCCGGCCGCTGATCACCCTGCGCACCGACGACAGCCCCCATCTCGGCGAGCGGGTCAAGGTCTACCGCTCGCTCGACGGCAGGCCGCAGTCGGCGGAGTTCGTCCGCCGGGAGGCCGACGATGTGCTCGTATTGCGGCTTCTCGACCGGATGGGCCGGTCCAGGGACCCCGCGGAGGGGTCCGTCCCCGCGAAGGGGGACAGGATCGCCTGGACCCTGTTCGAGCACGACCAGCGGGGCGGGCCGAGACTGCCCGAGCCGGAGGAGACGCCGTGGACCCACGGCGGTCCGCCCGGCACGGCGGCCGAGGACCCGGATCCCGTGACCCCGGAGGATCTGCTGTGACCGACTTCGACCCGGCGGCTGCGGCGGCGGGAGCCACCGAGCGCATCCTCGCCGACACCCTGCACGGGGCCCATCGGGGCGTGGTCGTCGACTCGCCTCCCGGCGCGGGGAAGTCCACCCTCGTCGTCCGCGCCGCCCGGGAGCTGGCCGCCGAGGGCCGCCGTCTGATGGTCATCGCCCAGACCAACGCGCAAGTCGACGATCTGGTGATCCGGCTCGCCGGGCAGGACCCCGAGCTGCCGGTGGGCCGACTGCACAGCAATGACCCCGATCCGTACGACAAGACGCTCGACTCGCTGGCCAATGTCCGCAAGTCGGCCAAGGCGGGGGAGCTCGCCGGCCTGGACGTCGTGATCTCCACGGCGGCCAAGTGGGCCCATGTCCAAGGGGTCGAGCCCTGGCCGCACGCCATCGTGGACGAGGCGTACCAGATGCGTTCGGATGCGCTGCTCGCGGTGGCGGGGCTGTTCGAGCGGGCGCTGTTCGTGGGGGATCCGGGGCAGCTCGACCCGTTCTCGATCGTGGGCGCGGAGCAATGGGCGGGGCTCTCCTACGATCCGTCCGCGAGCGCGGTCTCCACCCTGCTGGCGCACAATCCGGAACTGCCGCAGCACCGGCTGCCGGTGTCCTGGCGGCTCCCGGCGTCGGCCGCGCCGCTGGTGTCGGCCGCGTTCTATCCGTACACCCCCTTCCGCAGCGGGACCGGCCACGGCGACCGGCGGCTCTCCTTCGGCGTCGCGGCGGACGGCTCGGCCTACGACCGGGTGCTGGACGAGGCGGCGGAGTCGGGCTGGGGCCTGCTGGAGCTGCCCGCCCGCCACACCCCGCGCACGGACCCGGAGGCGGTCCGGGCGGTGGCGGCGGTGGTGCGCCGACTGCTGGACCGCGGGGGCGTGGCCACGAGCACGGCGGACGCCGTCCC
This sequence comes from Streptomyces jumonjinensis, assembly GCF_009600885.1. Lineage (GTDB taxonomy): Bacteria > Actinomycetota > Actinomycetes > Streptomycetales > Streptomycetaceae > Streptomyces > Streptomyces jumonjinensis. The sequence continues at coordinate 56,057 of NZ_VCLA01000156.1, read as the reverse complement.
GGCCCCGGTGACGGCGGACCGGGTCGCGGTCGGCACCGCCCACCGCGACCAGGCGGCGGCGGTCCGGGCGGCGCTGGTGGAGCTGGGGGTGACCGGAGTGACCGTGGACACCGCCAACCGGCTCCAGGGCCGGGAGTTCGATCTGACCGTCGTCCTCCACCCCCTCTCCGGCCGCCCCGACGCCACCGCCTTCCATCTGGAGACGGGCCGCCTCTGTGTGCTGGCCTCGCGCCACCGGCACGCCTGTGTCGTGGTGTGCCGGGCGGGGGTGAGCGAACTGCTGGACGAGCACCCCTCGACCGAGCCGGTGCAACTCGGGGTGACGGTGAAGTTCCCCGACGGGTGGGAGGCGATGCAGTCGACCTGGGAGCGGTGGTCGGAGCATCGGGTGGTGTGGCGGCCATGAGGTCTTCCGGGGCGCGGGGGCCGCTCCGGGGGGCTTCGGTGTGGGCTGGGCG
>NZ_VCLA01000156.1:55272-55589 GCF_009600885.1 Streptomyces jumonjinensis | reverse complement strand
CCACCCCTGCGCGGCCCCCTCCCCTGAGACCCCAACCGCCCGCCAGTCCCGGTAGAACCAGCCCGTCCGGCGTTTGAGGACGGACGCCGCACCCCGGGACCCCGCACACTCCGCCCCCGGCAAACCCAGCCCCGTGGGGGCCCCTCCCCCGGACGAAGTCTGGGGGGGAGTTTGAGGCGAGGGGAGCGCAAATCCAGCCCCTCCGGCGATTGAGGAGCGGGGGTTCGGGGGCTGGCCCCCGACAAGGGCCCGACGCCGGGCGGGGCGGCTCGCACACGAGATCCAGCTCCGCTGGCGGTAAGCGGGGGCGCAAAATC
>NZ_VCLA01000156.1:53659-55262 GCF_009600885.1 Streptomyces jumonjinensis | reverse complement strand
GTTTTACGTCCCGGCACCACCCCTGCGCGGCCCCCTCCCGCAGTCGGCTGCCGATCCCTGGAATCCGCCGGTCACCGAACGGGGTTCTCCGAGGCGGGGGTCTCAGCTCACATCGGCGTTGCGGGCGAGGGTCACCAGTCCGGCGAACGCAGTGCTCGACACCGTGAGGACCGGGCCGGTCGGGCGCTTGCTGTCCCGGACGGGGACGACGCCGGTAGCGGTCGCGTGCGCGGGGGCCCACTCGATGCACTCACCTCCATCGGGACCGCTGTGGGTGCTCTTGACCCATGTAGCGACCTTTGCGTCGAATTCGGAAGTCATCGCGCGTACTCCTTGTGAATCTCTTGGATGCGGGCCACAGATGCATCATGCCCCAGCGCCTCAGCCCGTAGGCGATCAAAGATGGCTAGCCCCGTCTTCACTATCTTCGGTGTCTCCAACGGTCGGCCCCCCTGGGGCCCTTCAACATGCAGCACGGTAGGGCCTTGGTCGAAGACCAGCAACGTAAACGCAGTACCCATTGCCGGTACTACATCGAAGGGGATGAACTGAACGGTGACGTTCGGCGCGCTTGCCTCAAGCGTCAAACGCTCAAGCTGTCGAGCCATCACACGACACGAGCCGACTAGCGTGCGTACGCACGCTTCGTAGAGAACTACCCACACTTCAGGCGGGTTGGCCCGTTCAAGCACTTCGTGGCGGCGCATACGGGCGGACAGCCGAGACTCAATGGCAGCCGCCGCAAGTCGTGGGGCGCTCGCACGGTAGAGGGCACGGGCGTACTCAGGTGTCTGGAACAGCCCCGGCACAAACACGGTTGAGTAATTGAGGATCTGGCGCGCTTTGCGTTCACGCTGGGTGTACGGCTCGAACCAAGCTGGATGGTCTCCCTCAATGGCTTGTTGACGCTGTCGTGCCAACAAGGTACCCGTCCCAAACGTCCTGTCGCACCCCTCTGCGAACTGCTCGCTGGGCACGAGCTTGGCGTTCTCCACCTTGGACACGTACGCCCCGGAGCAGCCGACTGCCGACCCAAGGCCACGGACACTCATCCGGCGTGCCGTCCGTAGGGCTTTCACGTCAACACCGAATTGCTCAACTGGAGTTAACGAAAATTGTGGGCTGTCATCGTCCATGGCGCTGATCTCCTATTTTCGCCACTCTTGGAGAACTCGAACGGCGTTCGACTTGTTAACGAGTCCCCGTTAACTGCCTGTCGCCTAGCTCTAGTTGTGCTCATCTGGTCACACAGCGAAACCCCCCGGGGGAGTGAGAGCGAGGAGGTAGCCGAATGACCAACAGCCCACAGCCGGAAGGCGCCGCGGAGCGCCGCGCCTTACCCCCGGAAGTCCCCGTTCTGCCGAAGAGGGACCGCGTCCTCACGGATCACGAACTTGTCGCCCGTCAGTACGTCCGGTGGGAGAACCGCGCGGATACGTGGTCGGTCACCCTCCCCGCAACGGTTGAGACGCCGGACGGACCGGTCAAGGTCGTCCTCCGCCCCTTCCCCCGGGACACGCCGCGCGGCCCCTTCCCCCGGGCGAACCGGGCCACCCTTGCTCGCCTCTACATGGCGCTCGCCGACTACCGCGCTCGAATGGGG
>NZ_VCLA01000156.1:53241-53649 GCF_009600885.1 Streptomyces jumonjinensis | reverse complement strand
CGGCCGACCGGCTTTCGGCGGCGCTCGCCGAGCGGAACGCCAACAGCGGCCGAATGGGTGGGGCATGGGGGTGATCAGGCGGTTCCGTCGCCTCTTATGGACTCTGATGCGCGTGGAGTCCGTGGGGGTCCGTGCGCGGATCGCGTGTGTGTCCGGCAGCCCGCCGTGCGGTGCTGAACCCCCGGACGCGGCAAGGGAGCTCACCCCGGGTGATGTGCAGGCGTGGGCCGAGTATCACTTCCGCAGGACCGGTCACCGCCGCTACGCCCGGGCCGTCTGCGACACCGTGCAGTGGGACCCGCCCCCGGGCATCGACCCCCGGACCATTGAGGCCCGGCTCTGAAGATGTCCGCCCCCTGAACACCCGGCCACTGAGAATCGCGGGTTCGTCATGCGGGGCGGCGAAAT